>NZ_AUBR01000001.1 GCF_000429345.1 Desulfovirgula thermocuniculi DSM 16036
AAAGACTCACGGTAAGATGTCAAGGACCAGAAAATGGGATTTAGAGAAGCACGGATTAAAGAAGACAATAATTACCCTACTCCCAACCATCTGGTAACAGTTGGCAAAAGGAGTGTGAGAAAGGTCTTGTCTAAGGGTGTTAATTCACCACCGTCCCCTTGTAGATTTGGCCTTTGCTCAGCAGCGCAAAGACCAGTCTTACCAGTTTGCGGGCAGTCAAGACCAGCGCCCGTTTATGCTGGTGCTTGGTAACCTCGTGGTATTTGCGCTGGTAGTAGGCCTTATACTCCTCGTTGTGCACCCGCAACGAGTTAGCAGCCTGGACCAGGTAATAGCGCAAGTAGCGGTTGCCACTTTTAGTCAGGCGGCGTTCTTCGGCCTCAAAATCTCCTGATTGGTAGCGGGTCCAGGTAAGGCCTGCATATTGAGCCAGGGCAGCTTGGTCTTTAAAGCGCTTGATGTCGCTGATTTCGGCGATGATGCCGGCAGCTGAGACGGGGCCAAAGCCCTTTACGCTGGTCAGGGTCTGAGGAATAGCGTTTAGTTCCCGGCAAATAACCTTATCCAGCTGCTTGAGCTGCTTTTTGAGGTGGTCGATATTCTGCAGGGTAAGGGAAAGGGCCACCTCGCAAGCTTCAAGCATTTTGGGGTTAAGCCGGTAAGCACGGTTAGCTGCCTGTTTTAGGGCCTTAGCCACCTCCTCTGGTGAGACCAGTTTGTTGTTACTGTGGGCCTGGATGAATTCTGCCAATTCTTCCAGTGGCATTTCAAGCAGTTCGTCTGGTGTAAACTCCTGCAGAACTGCTAGGGAAGCCTTGCTGAAAGTATGGTTAAAGGGTTTGTCCTTACGGTAGTTAGAGAACTTGAGGAAGAGAAGGTTTAGGGCCCGGTTTTTCTCAGCCGTCACCATCTCTACCAGGTGGAGGCGGAGGCGGGTAAGCTGGCGTAAGGGTTCGGTAACCGTGGCTTCGCGGCTGTAGGGTGTGAGGTGCCCGAAGCGCACTCGTTCCGCAATGATGTAAGCATCGAGAGCATCTGTTTTAGGGCGTTTTGAGCCGAAAGCCTTTTTAAAACCGGCTACCATAACAGGGTTTATTTCATAGACCCTGGTAGAGTATGGCATAAGCTGGGTGGCGTCCAGGAGGAACTCGCGGAGGTGGACGCCGTAGACCGAAGTGGCCTCTAACCCGATATGAAGTTGCTGGATGTTGAACTTACGTGCGAGGGCATCCAGCACTTCAACCAAAGTAGAAGCGCCCTCAAGGTCGTTAGGGAAAGACTTAGCAGGAGCGAGCTGGTGCCCTTGCTCATCGAGGCATACCAAGTCACACTTAAGGGCACTGATGTCAATGCCTGCGAAGATGGCCTGGGCCAAGGGTTATCCCTCCTTGGGTTGGCCCAGATTAGGGGTGTGCCCTGCGGGTGCGGCGCGTAACAACCTCGCGGGGCGATGAGAGCTTGACAGTACACTTGGGGGTGCACCCCTGGTCTGCTGAGCCCAGGGGCCAAGTGAACTGCTGGCTCAGCTCACGCGTAAGAAATATGCGCCGCACCGCATGGGTCTCACTCTTTCCTAAGTAGTCACCGGGTTTAACCGGGCTACAGGAGGTGCTTAGAGTGACCCCGGACCAACCTATGTTGATCTTCGCAGAGGCACACCAGGTTATCAAGAACCCTTTAAGAATTCCTGGCTGGGGTTATTGATAACCTTCGGACTAAATTATACGAGGAGGTGAAATCGCATTGAACGCGCTTGTTGCTTGGCTACGCAGTGACCGCGGCGCAATCCTCGCCGACCCCCTCGCCGCGCTGGCCACCGGCCTGCTGGCCCTGGCCCACCACGACCCGGCCACAATAGCCACGCTGGCGCTGGTCCTGGTGCCGGTGCTGGCGGGGATGGCCGCGGGTGCGGGAAGGTGGGAGTGGGACTGCGGGGGAAAGGTACTGCTGGTAGAAAAGAATGCCGCACGCGATTCTGCTCTGGCACGCGTTCCCGAAGAAGGGATAGAAAAAACAACAACGACGCACACGGGAGAGAAGGTTACAGCGGTAACCTGGCAGTGGGAAGGTGACAAACGTGTTTTCCTCATACCCGCAAACATCCTTGAAACGTTCATAACTGCTGCGCCTCTTGCCCGCGACCTAATTCTAATAGTAAGCCATATGTACCGTGAACAAGGATTTCCTGCGGACCGTGTTGTAGTCACCAGCTACAGAAAACTGGCCGAAAACTTAGGACTGGCCTGGGGCGGCACGACCACCAGAGAAGATCTAGAAAACGCGCTACTGGTGGCCAGGTGGTATACTATCCAAAACCATCCGGTCATCAGGAAAATACAAGGCGGTAAGGTGAAAGAAAAGGGAGAAATCACTTTCGGGTTCATCTCCTGGTGGGAGCGCCTAACTATGGTGGACGGGAGAAATATCCCGCGAAATAAGCAACCGCTGAGGATATGCCTGACCGAACCATATGCGTGGGCAATAGTACACCTCCCTCCCGCTCCCGTACCGGCCTTGGCGCTGGAAGCGGCACACAAGGCCCCAAGGAGGCTGAAAACGCCGGTCAAAAACCTGATTTACTACCTAGCCGCGAGGGTCCCGCTGGAGCGTGTGAGCTTAAGCACCAACACCTTGGCCGAGATCCTGGGTTTCCAAAACAGCCACAGGACCGAACTTATCCGCTCAATCGAGAACGTGATCAAGGTTTTGCACCCGGTGATGGTCAAAAATTACGACCGCAAGGATGACGTATACGAGATCCACCTGACAGGGAAAGCGGTTCCCCAGAAAGGAGATACCCCAAGGGGGTACTGAAGAAAAGAATGGGAGGTAATATCGAAGCCGAATGGGAGGTAATATCGAAGAGATTGGGAGGTAATATCGAAGAAATTGGGAGGTAATATCGAAACCCCCGAACACGGGAAGCCTTGATACACCTGGCTTCATGGGTTCTCTGTTCGGTCCGTAGATCTTGTAGACTGTGTAGATACACATATATAGGGCCGCCCCCTTTTAAAGGGGGCGGCCCCTACACCCCCCATAGCCCCCCTCAAGGGGGGCAAAAGTCCAGATTTTACGCGGCTTCGGGCACCCCCTGGGGGGTATCCGAGGCCACCCGAAGGAGCCAACCACCTCCAGCTGGGGATGGGCCTGCGCGCCCGCCCCGGCTTTTCTTTTTGTGGAGGTGGTTGGTGTGGACGAGTTAACGCGCTGGCTTGATGAGGAAGTTTACCCGCGCTTGAGCCACGAGCAATTTTTTTCCCACCTTGCCCGTTTCAAGCGTTCCGGGCGCGGCTACGTGGCCTGCTGCCCGGCGCATAGTGATCAGCACCCGTCTTTCTACATGCCAGACGGGCGTCCTTACGGTTTTTGTTACGCTTGCGGCCACCTAGTTACCTGGTGGCAGGCTCTAGAGCAGAATGGCCTTTCCGGGTGGCAGGTCATAGAAGAGTTAGCACGTATGGCAGGCGTGCCGCCTCTGGCCTTCGGTGACCCGGAGAAAGCCCGGCAGGCAGCGGAAGAAGCACGGCAAGTAGAGGAGTGGTGGCAGAAGTGCCGCGCGGCCCTCTGGGGGCCGGAGGGTGCGGACGTGCTGGAGTACCTGCGCGGGCGGGGGTACGGTGACGACCTGATCCGGGAGATGGACGTGGGTGTTCACCCTGGATGCGCGGCGCCTGGTGGTTTAAAACTTCCACCGCAGGAGTACAGGCTTCTCATTCCTGCGCGTACTAGAGGCGGCAAGATACTAGGTTTCGCGGGCAGGCGGCTGGACGGCGGGGAGCCGAAGTACCAGTATTCTCCAGGTTTCAGTAGGTCCACCTTCCTGTGGGGCCTCTATCGCCTCCGCCGCGGCCAGGTCCCGGTGGTGGTGGAGGGTGTTTTGGATGCGGAAAGCCTTGCCGCGGCGGGCATAGAAGGCGTGGTGGCCCTGGGCGGCGCGCGGGCCAGCGGGGAGCAGACAAAAACCCTGGCGGGCTTCCCGCGTGTAATCCTGGCGCTAGACGGCGATGCCGCTGGCCGGGCCGGGACAATGGATCTTGTGCGGGTGCTAATTTCCGGCGGGACAAAGACCTACGTTGCCGACCTGCGCGGTGCCAAGGACCCTGATGAACTCCTGCGGCAGAGCGGACCGGATGCGGTGCGGGAGGCCATCAGGCAAGCCACCAGCGGCCACAAGTGGCTTGTGCGGCAGTTGGCACCTGTGCCGGGCGCAACCGACCAGGAGCGGGACGCGGCGCTGGAGAAGGCGCTGGACTTTGCGGAGGCGCTTAGCGCGAGGTACCCCTTGGAGGCTAGGGAGGTACTGGACGAAGCATCATCCACCTTCGGGCTTCCCGCGCCTGTTTTGGCCGAAGCGGTGGAGCGCCTGGCGGCCAAAAAGAAAGAAAGGCGCCGCGAAGAAATCCTGGCCGAAGTGGCCAAGAAGGTGCAGGAAGCGCTGAAAGAAGGCAAACACGACCGGATTTTTGTTGTGGCCGATGAGGCGCGCAGCAAACTCGCCGAGCTGGAGGAACCTCCGCCTCCTGAACCTGCGGACGTATCCGCCCTGGAGGGCTACCTGGCCGCCTTTCCGGCGGGCTTGCGCTTTCCTTGGCCCACACTGGATGCTTTGGTTCGCGTGGACCCCGGCGGATTGACGACAGTCGCCGCGGGGACCAGCCACGGTAAGAGCACCTTCCTCTACGCGCTTCTCCTGGCCTGGCTAGCTGCATATCCGGACGGGGCAATAGTGTTCTGGACAGGTGAAATCGCGGCGCCTCTCATCTGGGCCAGATTGGTCGGCGTCCTTGCCGGTGTGGGCATGAAAGAAGTTATGCGCCAGTACCGGGAGGGGTTCGCGCCGGAAGTGGTTAAAGCCAGGCAGGAGCTGGTCCGGCTGTGTGGGGAGAGACTTTTCATTTTTGATGACCCTGTGGGCACAGACGAACTAAGGGCGAAAGTGTGGGCTGTGATGAAGCGTCAGCAGGTGCTGGCGGTTTTTGTGGACTACTTGCAAATGCTTTTGCCTCCTGAGAAACCGGATGGTTCCAGGTACGCCACGCGGGAGCAGGAAGTTACTGCAATTGCGAAAGCCCTGCATGAACTTGGTCGGGACCTAAACATAGCGGTAATCGCAGCGGCCCAGATTAATCGCGGTAACTTCCAGTATTCCCAGCGTCCCCGCCTGACGGACCTGCGCGAGAGCGGGGGGATAGAGCAGTATTCGCAGATGGTACTGGGCCTCTGGAACTCCAGCATGGCCGCCGGGGCGAAGGTGGCGGCTGAGGGTGTGGCACCTGCTGCGCCTGCGGAGGGATGGTACTGGACGCCGCAGGGCAGCGAGAACAGCCTGGACGCGCAGGCGGCGCTGGCGATGGCGGCTAGCTGGGGCGGGGTACTACTGGAGGTGAATATTCTGAAATCCCGCTGGCGCGGGAACGTGGGCAAGGCGGTGCCGCTAATACTAGATGGGCTGACCGGGCGAATAAACACCCTCCCGGACACGCCCGGACCTATGTTGCCCACGACTTCTTCTTCTACGGAAGAGAAGAAAGTGGTTTCGATTAGGAAGAAGGGGGCGGGGAATGGTGCGCAGGATTAGGAGGCACAGCGAAAAAGCACCAGCTTTTGCGCCTTATACTGGAGTGCGGCGGCTTTTAGCGCAGTCCGCCCCCGCCTCTGCGCCTATACCTGTACCCGCACCTGCCCCTGCTCTGGGGCAGGTGCGGGAGGTCCAGGAAGGTCAGCGGGGCCAGTGCCAGGACTGGCGACCCTCCTGGGAAGAGGAGGCGCTTGCCTGGGCGAAGGAGAACGCGCCGGCGCTTGCGGCCTGGGTGCTGGCCGCGGAGGAGCGGTGCAAGCTGGCCTGGGCCTGGGAGCCTTGGGCGGAGGAGGAGGCGTGGGCGGAGTGGGAGTTGGCCCGCCGGGAGCTGCGTGCGGCCTGGGAGCGGGCTACCGGGCAGGGCCAACAGGGCCAGGGCTGGCAGCAGGGGGAGCAGTGCCAGGAGCGGGAGCTGGGCTTCGAGGAGGCGGAGGCGGCCTGGGGCGGGTTTGAGCGGGTCTGGGATCTTACTGATGCCCAGGCCGCGTCCCTGGATCGCCTCTTTAACCAGAAGGGTCCGGTGCTGGTGCGGACTGCGCGGGGCTGGCTGAGCGCGGAAGAGTGGCAGGAGAAGTTGGAGCGGTTGGCGGGTCGCCGGGCGTGAGACCGAGACCTGGCCTTTTTTAGTAGGGGCTGAGGGAAGGAGGTGATCCTGCTTGGCCCGACGCCGGAGGGCTGTTCTGGTGCCGGGGAAGCCGAAGCCAGCGCTGTACTTGCGCTGGGAGAGCGACCCTGATAGGACGTATTACTACGCCTCGTGGTTGGAAGACCGGCCGCCGTGGTACTGTTCCCGGTGTGGTTCCCGCTACGTGGTCTGCGTGGATGGGGACATGGCCAGGTTTTACATCTGCGTGGTGTGTTACTCAGGTATATGGTATTGTTGCTACGAGGTCGACCGCTGCCCCTTCTGCAGCAGGTTGGCCGAGGGGTTGTGGGTCCCCTGCCCCTCTTGCGGCGTCCTGGTCGCCCCCCCGAGCAGGGAACCCTTGCCGGGCGGGAAGGCGGTGCCCTTCCGCGTGCCCGGCCCTGCGGAGTTGCCGCACCCGGATCCCTCTAACATTTATCGCTTCAGGCGCGGGCGGGTAGCGGCGTACCGATGAGGTCGGGAGAAAGGTTGGTGTGCCGGGCGTGAGCGGCCCGGCTTTTTTGTTAGGGAGCCTTTTCCCGCGGCCCGCTGTAGTCCTGGCGGGGAGGGGGTGGTGCGTGTGCGTGGTTGCCGGCGGGGCGCGGGGAGGGGCGAAAAATCCGGGAAGGAGGGATGCCCGTGGTGGACATTTTCAAGCGGTTTCTCCTCGGCGAGACCGGGGAGAGCGTGCCGTGGATCGTCGTGACCATCGCGGCGATCATAATCATCGTCACGGCCTTCCTGCACCTCCGCGACCACGTGAAGAACGCCGCGGAGGAGATCGGGAGGGCGCTGGAAGGAAAGTAAACTACTGACTGGAGGTGGTCTGTCGTGAGTGCGAAGAGGCTCTTCGCTTTGCTTCTCTCCCTGCTACTGCTCCTTCTGCCCCTGCCGTCCGCCGTTGCCCAGGAGGGGGGTGGGCAGGCGGCCCCGGCAAAGGTAACTCTCGCCGCCGACCCCGCGGAGGTACCGCCTGGCGGGACGGCGGCCCTGGTGGCCGTGGTGGAGGACGCCTACGGCCAGCCCGTGCCGAACGTCCAGGTGGACTTTTCGGTTGCGGCGGGCACGGTCGATCCCGCGAGCGCGGTGACCGATGACCAAGGCCAGGCCAAAGCCACCTTCACGGCCCCGCAAGAACCGGGCCAGGTGACTGTGGCGGCGCAGGTCTACGGTACGGACTTGCGTGCAGAGGTTACCGTCACGGTGCGGGTCCCGCAGCCGCCGCAGCAGCCCACGCAACTCAAGGTGGTGGAGGTCACCCCCGCGCCGGGCAGCGAGATTGACCCGGACGCGGAAGTTCGGGTCAAGTTCGACCGGCCGGTGGTGCTCACGGGCGGCGAGCTGGCGGCGTACAATTTAAACGGGAGCGGGGTCAGCTTTGAGTGGGGCGAGGTGGATCCCGCCGACCCGACCGCGGTGAAGCTGAAGAAACCCTGTGGATTCCCAGCGGGGCAGGTAACCCTATCGGGCATACCGCCTACTATTATCCGCGGGCATGACGGCGCGGAACTGCCTGAGAAGACGCCCGACCTGACCTACATGGTGCGGCCCAAGGCTCCCAACGCTGTGAAGCTCTCGCCGGAGCCGGGCACGAAAGCGTACCTGCGCATGGCGAGTACCATCGGGGGCGGCTACGCCGGGTACGCCAGGCCGGATCAACTCAACCCGGCCGTGGAGTTTGACATCCCCGTGGAGGTGGCCGACCCTTCCAAGGTGGAGTTGACCGTGCGGACGCCGCTGTACGAGCGCACCTGGACGGGCACGTGTGACCCCGCCGACCCCGCGGGCGAGGGCGGCGGAAAATTCCTGCTGGCGCGCGAGCCGGGCAACCGGCTGCTCCTGGGCAGGAACTACGACTCCCTGAGCGTGCTCGGCCCGGCCTTCCAGGGCACGTTGGCCCTGCGGTTCCTGCCAGGTGCTGTCCGGCACTTCGGTTCCGGCCAGGACGGCCTCAACGCCGAGGCCATCGAACTGGTCATCGAGGTGAACCCGCCCGTAGCTGATGGTGCCTACATGCCCGGCAGTTCGCCACCCGCAGTTGAGGCCAAGGCGCTGAGCGACCCCAAGGTGGCCTGGGAGGCCCCGCTGCCAGGCGGCAACGACACCAGGGTGCGGGGCATTGCCCGCGGCGCTGGCTTCGTGGTGGCCTCCACGGCCTCTGGCATGGCCGCTTACGATGAGGCGACCGGTAAAGTGCTGTGGGAGGTGCCGGGCTGGTTCTCCGCCCCCGTGGTGGGGCCGGACGGCGGGGTGTACGCTGTGAGGGGCGATGACTCCGGGTTTTACCTGGAGCGGTACAACCCTGACGGCACGCTTGCCTGGAGTTGCTACCTGCCGGGCGAGATAGCCGTGCCGGGCGAGGTGCCCGCGCCGCCGCAGTTCCTGCCTGACGGCGATATCCTCTACGCCGTGGGCGACTCGGCGGTAGGTCTCAGCTCCGGCACCGCGCTGGTCGTCTGGCGTTTCAGCCCGGACGGCCGTTTGAAGGGGGCCTGGGACCTCACGGACGCCCTGGGCGGCAACGCCACCTGGGCCAACGCCTCCTGCAAGCTGGCCCTGCACGGGCACAGGGCCGTGGTGGCCACCGGGTCCAGCATCGCCGTGGTGGACTTCTCCTCTGCCGACCTGGCGGTGCTGGGCAAGGTCCCGATCCAGGCCGGCGCTACGGCGGGCAACGTGGTGTGCCTGCACGCTGACGCCACGGGCTTCTACGCCGCCCAGGACGCGGGCTTTTCCGGCGCGGTGCTGTACGCCTTTGGCCCGGATGGGGCACTAAGGTGGAATGCACAGCTCCCGGCCCCGTTGGGTAATAAAGGTTATATGGTGGTATCCGGCGGGAAACTCTATTATGCCGGGTACACCGTTGACCTTGCCTCCGGTGCCTACGAGGAGACCAGGTTGCCCCTCTCCCCCGGCGGGACCGTGGAGCGTGTCGCGGTGCTTGGTGCCTGCGCGGACGGCATGCTGGTCTACAGCGGGGCCAGCGTGAGCGGGACCGAGTACCTGGTTTTTGGGAGCGGCGGGGAGGTCAAGCTGAGCGCAGTCCTATCCTGGTTGCGCGGTAAGGCACCCAGGATGGTGACGGACGTCATCTACGACCGATTTACTTACGACCAACCCGCGGAGTTCGGATCCCTCTACATTGCCGCGCAGGACACCGAGATCGGGCAAACTCTGTTGGTCAAGCTCTCCGACCAGCAGCAGCCGCCTCCGCCCCCGCCGCAGCCCGTGCCCGTCCGCCTCGAGGTGCGGCCGGCCGAGGCCACGGTGAAGGTGGGCGAGAGCCAGCAATACAGGGCCTACTTGGTGTATTCCGATGGCACGGAGCGGGACGTCACGGAGGAGTGTACCTGGTCGGTCTCCGACCCGTCCGTCGCTTCCGTGACCACGGAAGGCCAAGGGCGCGGCCTGGCGACCGGGCTGAAGGCGGGCAGGGTGGACGTCATAGCGGTCTGGCAGGGGCAGTAGGAGCAAGCATGAGGCCCCCGGCACTGCTTGCCGGGGGCTTTGCTTTTTTTTTTGGAAGCAATTGGCCCTCCCGCGCTGGGAGGGAGGTGAGGCGGTGCGCTTGCCGCGGGAGGGAAAAACCTGGAAGGGAGGAGTGGTAGTCGTGCGGAAAAAGAAAGTGCTTGCCCTGTTCGCTTTGCTCGCTTTTGCCCTGTCCTTCGTGCTCCCCGTGCAGGCCGCGCACGCAATCACGCTGACGGGGAGCGCGGTGCTGAACGTCATTGACGACACCCCCCCCGCCCCCGCAACCCGTTTCGTTGCGTGTGGAGCCGCCGGAGGCCACGGTGAAGGTAGGTGAAACGGTGCAGTACCGGGCCATCGCTACCTTTTCGGATGGGTCTGAAAAGGACGTGACCGGGGAGGCGGCCTGGTCTGTGTCGGATGCTTCGGTAGCCTCCATCGGCCAGGGCGCACAGGGCGGCCTGGCCACGGGCCTGGCGGCGGGGCAGACTGACGTGGTGGCAAGTTGGCAGGGGTTGACCGGGACGGCCAAACTGACCGTGATAGCGCCAGTGCGGTTAGAAGTGCGCCCGGCAGAAGCCACCATCAGAGTGGGCGAAGTCCAGCAGTACCGGGCGTACCTAATTTGGTCTGACGGCACGGAAGAGGACGTCACAGAGCGGTGTGTTTGGGTGGTGGCGGACGGCACGGATTTCGCAACGCCCGAACCAGCGAAAGGTCTTTTCCGGGGCAAAAAAGCGGGGCGGGCAACCGTGAAGGCTATTCTCGAACTCTAATCGACCCCTTTTCGCCGGGGTCGGCTTTTCTTTTTTGGGACAAAAAACTCTGAGGGGGTGACATCTTGTTGTCCAAGCGTTTTCTCTCCCTAGTGCTGGTGGCGGTGTTGTTGGTCTTGGCGTCCTGCCTGCCTTGTTTTTCCGCCGCGGCCGGGACGGTGCTAGAGGACACGGCAATTTTGAACGTTGTGGACTCCGGTAGTTCGGGCGGCAGCTCTGGCGGCGGCAGCCCGGGCGGTAGTTCCTCCAGTGGTGACACTGGCGGCGGCCAGGAGGAGGGCCCGCCCCCCGTGGAGGGTATACCGGAGAGCGTGTTCATCGCCCGCTGGCCCGGCCACGTGCCGCTGGTGGCGCGGGCGGTGAGGGTGGGCTACGCGCCGGGCGGCGAGGGGGTGAAGCCCGGGGCGGAGTTCCTGGTGGACATCACCAGGAGCGACCGCCTGGAGGAGGCCAGGGCGAAAGGGCTGACCCCGCGGGTCTATTACTGGAACCAGAAATACCAGAAGTGGGTGGCCCTGGCCAGCTACCCGCAGCCGGACGGCAGGGCGGTCAAGGCCCTGAACGACGGCGGGTACAGCGGTTGGGTGGCGGTCTTTGCGGTGAAACAGCCGCGCTTTACCGACGTCCAGGGCCACTGGGCCGAGGTGACGATAAACCGCATGAACGGCCTGGCCCTGGTCGAGGGCTACCCGAACCCGAAGGATCCCGCCAGCCTGGAGCGTCCCTGTGGCCCGGACAGGGACATAACCAGGGCTGAGTTCGTTGCGGTGCTGACCAGGGCGCTTGGGTTGCTGCCCGAAGGTGAGCAAAAGCTGTACAGCGTCCTGACGCACCCGAAGCCGGAAGAGAAGGCCCGGGTGCTCAGCGGGGTGCGCGGCGTGCCTGAGTGGGCTTCGGACGCCATAGCCGCGGCCCTGTTGTCCGGCCTGGCGAGCGGGCGCGGGCAGGGAGACTTCGCTGGCGATGAACCCATCACCCGCATCGAGGCCGCGGTGATGGTGAGCAACTTTTTGAAGCGCCTGCCCGGGTATGAACCCGCTGACCTGGCTCCCTTCCGGGACGCCCAGGACGTGCCCGACTGGGCGAAGGCCGCGGTTGGCAACGGCGTGCTTTCGGGTTACCCGGACAACACCCTGCGCCCGAACGCACACATTACCAGGGCGGAGGCGCTGACGGTATTACTGCGCTTGCTCCGCGCCTTGGGTTGGTAGCGCCAAGAGAGGCCCCGGCGTCCTAGCCGGGGCCTCTCTTTTTTGCGAGAAAACCTTTGCGGGAGGTGGTAGGTGTGGCGACTGGGGCCGTAAATACCAGGGAAGCCGTGCGGGCAATTTCCCGGCGAATGAATTGTTACCACAAGGACTGCCGTGAACTGCTGCTCGTGCATTTCCCGGCAGTGCTGGCGGAGGCGGTGTCCGCCGGGAAAAAAGTCCACCTCGCGGGCCTGGGCACTTTTTACCCCCGGCGGGGCAAAAAAGGCCCCCGCGTGGCCTTCAAGCCCGCCAAGCAGTTGCTCCGTGCCCTGCGGGAGAAGGGGGGCGGTGGCCAGTGACCGCGGCGGGCTATCGTGACCTGGCCCTGGCGGTGGTCTTGCGGGCGGCGAAGGACTTGACCGACCGCAGGGTGCCGCGTGAGTACCGGGAGAGCGCCTGGGTTTTCCTGAAAGAGGCGGCCCGGGGCGAGGGCTGGCCCGCGGCGGTCTTCGCTTTGGCGGGACTGGACGCGGGTGTAGCGCAGTATTTGTTGGCCCGCGCGGGGCAAAAGAAGGCCCGCCGGGCTTTGTAGACGCCTGGCGGGCACAGGTGGGAGGTGAAAGGGTGCTTGACCCTTGTGTGGGTTGCCCCGGCCTGGCCTGTGAAGAGTGCGTGGCACAGGCCCTGGCCCTGCCCTATGAGCTGGTGCTGGAGTTGGCGCGGGAGGGCCTCGTGCTGCCGCTGGCCTGACCGGGGAAAAAGCCCGCCGGGCCTTGTCGTGCGCCCGGCGGGCCGAAGGAGGTGAGAGTGGTGGCGATTTCTTGAGGGAATTTTACCATACTACGAGGTCGAAACAAAATTTTTGAGGGGGTGAACTGGCGTGAACGTAGCGGTCTTAGAGCGTCCCGCTACCGCGGCGCAGGCTTCGGCCCGCACGCCCGCCGTGGCCGCTGACATCGGCTACGGCTACGTGAAGGCAATTTCCTCTTCAGGCCACCGCGCCATCTTTCCGAGTGTAGTGGCCCCCGCCACGCACGACCCGCTAGGCGGGTTCATGGAAGATAACCTGGGCCACCGGGTGCGGGTCAGACGCCTGGACGGGAGCGCGGAAGAGCGCTTGGTCGGCGAGGCCGCGGCCAGGAGCGCGGCGGCGGTGACGACCTTGGCGAAAAACAAGCCCGCGGACATGCACGACACCCTTCTGCTCGCGGCGGCCTACCTGGTGGGGGCGGGTAGCGCCAGCCCCTTCCCGGCGCAACAAGTTGACCTGGCCGTGGGCCTGCCGCTGGCCTTCTACCGTGCCCAGAGGGACACTTTGAGGGCCCGCTTGGAGGCGCTGTCCGCTTGGGTGAGCATGGACGGCGGGGAGGAGCGCTATGTCTCCTTCCGCAAGGTCCTGGTGCTGCCCCAGGGGGCGGGCGTGGTGGCGGCCTTCCCGGAGCTCCTGCCCGAAAAGGGCCTGGTGGGTGTCGTGGACGTGGGAACCTACACTACCGACTACTTACTCCTGGAAAAGTTGCCGGGCCGGGCCGAGCCCAAGCCGGTGCTGGAGTGCTGCGGTAGCGCTGAGGTGGGCGTCCACCTGGTCCACAAGGCAGTGGCGCGGGAGTTCCAAGCGAGGACGGGCGCGCCCCTGCCCCCAGAGATGTGGGAGGAAACAGCACGTGCCGGGAGCGTGGTGTACGAGGGCAGAGCGGTGGACCTCTCGGCGGCCGTGGAGAGGGCCCTGGCGGACGCCGCGCAGGCCATTTCCCAGCGCGTGCTTGGGGCCTGGGGCAACCGTGCAGGGTTCGTGAGTGCCACCATCCTGGCGGGCGGCGGCGCGCTACTGCTGAAAGAGCGCTTAGCGGCGTGCCTGCCGTGCGTGGTGGAGGCACCCGACCCGGTTTTCGCCAACGCCCTGGGCTTCCTGCGGGCGCTTACCGGATAGCTGGAAGCCAGGTGACAGGCGGGTGAGGGGGCCTTTCCCGGCGGGGCGTGTCCGGTATGCGTGCGCGCCCCGCCGGGTCTTCTTGCCTGCTCCCGGTAGCCATAACCGGACAAGGGGGTACCGAGATGGGGCGAAAAGGGTTAAGACGACTGGAGCTTTGGCTACCGGATAACCATTTCATCTGGGCCGCGCCTCCCGGCTACCGGGCCGCGCTGGCCCGGAGTTATCTTAACTTGGCCCCTCTACTGGAGGCCCAGTCGGAGATGCTTCGGGAGGCGCTTTCCCGACTGGCCCGCCTAGAGGAGAAGCTGGCGGCCCTGGAGGCCCGGATGGAAGCGGGGGGAGCGCTGGGCCAGGCCCCCGGGCAACGGCAACAAGGAGAACCAGGCGGTAGGTTCGATGCCGCTGGCTTTTTCGGGATGTTCTGATGAAAGGGGGGTGAGTGCGGTGGGGAGCGTGGTGCGGCTCGCCAACGGATGGGACGGGGTTGATCCCCGCTTGGCCCACGCTTTGGGCGAGTTCTTCCCCGGCGGTGAGCCCGGTGTCCTGCGCGGCCCGTATTTGCCGATGCCGGACAAATTGACCCTGCACTGGCATGACGGCGGGGTGCGCGTGGAGTGCCCTGCCTGTGTGGGCCTGGGCTATTTGCCGTGCCCGGCCTGCGGCGAAAGCCCAGAGGGTTGTCCCGAATGCGATGAGGGCTATGCCGACTGCCCAGCTTGTGGAGGCCAGGGCACCCTCACCTGGGAGCGTGCGGGGGAAGTCCTGCGGGCGGTGGCTTGGCTGCACCACCAGAGGAGGCGCGGGGCCTAGCTCCCCGCGCTTTTTTGTTGGGAGGTGATTGTGGTGGCGGTTCTGAGCACTTTCTACCAGCTCCAGAAGCTTGCCTTCGCCCTGCCGGTGCTGGCGCTGGCGTTCACCGCGCTCCGGGCGCTACTGTGGGCGTTGCTGTCCCCCGTCCTCGGGCGCTTCGCGGGCCTGGTGGCCAGCGTCGTCCTGGCCCTTGCAGCCTTCGCTTTCCTCACCCAACCGGACGCTTTCTGGTGTGCCGTGGACTGGGGCTGCGCGGCGGCGTGCAAGGCCCTGGGCGTGCCCTGCGGCGGCCCCGGTGGCGTTGGCCCGCTGGATGCCCTGACCGGCGAGGCGGAGCGCGGCTTGCGTGAACTCTCCCGGGCGCTTTCTAGCCTGTAGCGGGCCACTAGTTTTAAAGGAGGTGAGCGCGGATGGCGAGGCCCGGGGTCTATCGTACCTCCTGGGGCGGCCTGCGGGCGCGGTGCCCGGAGTGCGCGGAAAGCGACACCCTGTTACCGGGCACGGTGCCCTGCCCGGAGTGCGGAGGCCTCGACGAGCGCTGCCCGCGGTGCGGGGGCGAGGGGTGCGTGCCCTGCCCAAAGTGCGGGGGCAGGACGTGGCTGCCCTTTGGCCCTAACCTGGGAGGGCCTGGCATGGAAGGCCGGGACTGATTTTGTTTCCCGAAGGCCCCGCGCCTCCTCCCTCCCGGTGCGGCGGCGCTTTCCACGCCCACCCTTCCTAAGCCCAAAGGCTTAGGCGGGGGCGCGCGGTGTGGCGCTGTGCGTTGTGGCGCCTTGCCTCCGTGGTGTTCCGGGCCTGCCCTGGTTGCCCTGTTGCCGCGGTTGCCTTGCATGGGCCAGGCGGCCGCCCGCTTTCCCGGCTGCCTGGAAGCGGGCGGCCGGAATACCGCCAGGCATTGCTGCGTGTGTGGCCCAGAGTGCCACGCACACTCCCGCCTAAACCGAAGGTTTAGGAAGGGCAGGGTGGGGACGCCGCCGCAGGCCGGGGGCCGAGGAGGCGGGGGTATCGGGAGAAAAAACAACCCAAACAGGCATTCGGGAGGTGGTGTGCCTTTGAGGGAGAAGCGTGAGAAGCTGTCCATTAGCTTACCGCCTTCCCAGGCGAAGGCTTTGCGCCGTCTGGCGGCGGAGATGCACGCGCCCGTGTCGGGCCTGGTGGCGCTGGCGGTGGAGAGGTTCCTGGAGGAGCGCGGCAGCCTGGAGGTGGCCAGGCGTGCGGAGCTGTTTGCCAGGGCCGCCTTGTGGGGCGTGGCGGAACTGTTGTCTCCGGGCAGTCCCAGGGACGCTGCCAGGCGCTTGGTGGCCGAGGCGAGGGAGCAGTTGAGGCGAATGGAAGGGCAGGTGAGGCAACGTGATGGTAAAGCTCCTGGTGCTGGGGAGGGAGCGGACGGCAAGGCGGGTGCTGAGGTCGCTGCGCCTGCTGGGCGACAGCAGGCTTGAGTACCCGCACCTGCGGCCCTCGGAGTTCTTTGTCCCGGGTACGTACCCGGCCAACCCCAGGCCGGCCATCCCGAAGCTGTACGCCTTCGTGCTGCACCCGGGCCTGGCCTGGTACCGCGCCTCTCCCTACAACCGCCCGGAGGACGTGGCGCTTGTGGCGGCGAACCTGCTGGCCGGACGCCACAACGCCTGGCTCGACTGGGCCGCCGGGTACAGGGCCAGCGGCGCGGTGTGGTTGCTGGTGAAGCCCTACGCCTACGACCGGGCTACCGGGAAGCGCGTGTGGTTCCGGCCCACACCGGGCGACCTGGGGGCTTTGAGGGAGCTGTGCCCGGTGCAAAGGGAAAGGCCCGCGGCCGGGCAGAGGGTTAGGGAGAGGACGCCGGAAAGAAGAACCAGGGAGAGGAGGTGACGCAACGTGGCAAAGAGCGGTAAGGAGATTAGTTGGGAAGAGTTCCTGGGCTACGTGCTCCTGGCGGGCCTCGGCCTGCTGGTGCTGAAGGCCCTCTGGGAGCGGTTCCTGGCCTGGCTGGCGTTGCCGGGCCACAAGGCCCTGTTCGTGCTGGCCCTGGCGGGGCTCGCGGCGCTGGCCTGGGGGGCCTTGCGGGCCAGGCGGTCTGTACGGCACGGCCCAGGCGTGGTGCGCGGCATGGAGGTTATAGAGGGCGGCTGGGCCGGCGATGCGGACATAGCGAGCCACTGCGAGTTCGGCCCGCCTAGGCCCGGCAACGGGCTGATCCCGCTGGGCAAGCTCAATGGCCGCATCGTGCGCGTCCACCCCGAGAAGGGCAAGGTCAAGATGGCCGGGCACATGCTGGTAGTGGGCGCTACGGGCACAGGTAAGTCCTACACCCTGGTGAGAAACGACATCATAGCTGGCGCAATGGACGGGCACTCGATGGTCATAACCGACCCGAAGGGCGAGCTTCTGCGCGACATGGGCTTCTGGCTGGCGGAGAGGCAGGGCTACCGGGTGCTGGTGTTCAACTTAATTGACCCTTCCCGGAGCCACTGGTGGAATCCCATCCTGGAGTGCCGCGGCTGGGATGAGATGATGGACTTGACCAACTGGCTGATTTCGTCGGCTGGCGACGACCATGCCTTTTTCAGCGGCGGTGAAAAGAACGTCTTCCTGGCCGCGGTGGCGTATGTGCGCTGGGCACTGCCAGAGGAATACCGCCACCTGCGGGCCGCGCTGTCCTTTTTAAGCTGGCCCCAGGAAGCGGCGGACGAAGCGTACAAGGAGGCCTTCCGCCAAGGCAAAGTCCCGCAGGACGCAATAGAGACGTGGAGCGCGGCGCAGGGGCACTACGACAACTACGTTGAGGGCGTCCGCAACAAGGTGCGGGAACTGGTGAAGGGGCGCCTGGCCGCGCTGACCAGCAGGAGCGACTTCGACCTGCGGAGTTTGGGCGAAGAGAAGACCGCGCTGTTCATGATACTCCCTGAAGAAGGAGACTACCGTGCAATTCTGGTACCCTTCTACACCTTCATGTTCAGGCGACTGCGGGAGAAGGCCGACGCTGATGGCGGTAGACTGAAGGTCCCGGTGCGCTTCATTATGGACGAGTTTGCCAACATCGGGAAGATACCCGATATTGACAAGCTCTTCTCCCTTGGCCGCGGCCGGGGCCTGTACGGGCACATAATCTTGCAAAACATCGGCCAGCTAAAGGGACTTTACAGCAAAGACCGCATGTGGAGTGCTGTTGCGGGCAACTGCCCGATAAAGTTATGCTTAGCGACTGACGACCTGGAAACTGCCAGGTGGTTTACGTCCCTAATGGGCGGGGCCAAGGTGCGCAGGGTGACGGAGCGCAGGGACGTCACCTATCCCTGGAACAAGCTGGAGACGCCAAAGAAAACCGAAGCGACCGCTGACGTGGAGACGATGTTCGATTGGGAACTCCTGCAACTCCCCGAAGACGACTGCGTGGCTGTCCTCCGCGGCAAGAAGCCTCTGTACATGCAGAAGTTGGCGTGGACTGAGTTGCCGCAGTCAAAAGAGATCATGGCCTGCCCCAAGGCCAACCCGGAGATGTTTACCGGCGTGAGGGACTGCGCCGTGGCGCTCCCGCCCTGGCCCGAAAAGGCGGAGGCCGCGCCGCAGGAGCCGAAGCGGAGCAGGGGCAGGGCCGCGGAGAGGGCCGTAGAACCCGAGCCCGAGCCCGAACCGGGGCGGGAACTGGGAGGAGGGCCGGAGCGGGGAGAGCAGAGCGAGGACACCTTCGCCGACCTGGGCATCTAGGGGGCCCGGCAAAAGGCGCGCCGGGCCTTTTCTTTTGCGGGGGGTGAAACAGTGCGGTGTCCGGTTTGCGGGAAGGAACTGGCCGCGGGGCCTAGAGAGCGGGTCGTGCGGTTTGCCCCCGGCGCGGCGCTGGATCTCCGCAGCCTCGACTGGGGAGAGAGGGCGTTTGCCCACCCACCCTGCGGCTGGGTGGTGGTCAGGCCGGGGGTGCCGGGAGAGAGCACCGGGCGGGGGGAGGGGTTTAAGCCGTGCCGGGGCGCAACTACCGCCGGGGCTACCGGGCCGAACTGAAGGCCAGGGAAGAGCTTGAGCGCCAAGGCTACCTTGTGGTGCGGGCCGCCGGGTCGAAGGGGCCGGTCGACCTGGTGGCCGTGGGGCCGGACGGCGTGCGGTTAATCCAGGTGAGACGCACCAGGAGGGGCAGCAATGGCCTGGCCAGTGCCCTTCGGGAACTGGAGAGGGTGCCCGCGCCGCCCGGAGTGACCAGGGAAGCCTGGCTGTGGCGGGACAAAGAGGGCTTCGTGGCCAAGGAGAGGTTAGCGTAGGCGGGAAGGTCGTCCGGTAAAGGGAAAAGCCGGGCGGCCTTTTTGTTTTTGCAGGACACTCCCCGGAAAGGAGGTGAGTTTGGATGTTGCCGTGCGCAATGAATGTAGCCGCGTACCCCTGCGGCATCGACCCAGGCCGTTGCCCGCTGGCGGACGTGCCCGGGTACAGGGCCGAACCCGACCCCGAGCGCCTGCTGCTGGAGCACTTTCAAAAGCCCGGCACGGCTATTGTGTTCGTACCCGATGCCGGGTACGGCAGGAATGCCCTGGCCGCGAAGCTCCGGGGGGCGGGGGTCGAAGTGGTGGAGGTCGCCTGGGGCGCCAAGGCGGACCCGGAGGCCGCGCGGGAGTTGGCGGAGCGCATGGCCTCCGCGCGGGCGAGGGGCGAGAGGATCGCGCTCTTCGCGCCGGGCGTGGAGGAGCTGCGCCGCTGGTCGGAGGGGGGCTTGAAAACCACCGGGGGTGACCAGGGCAGGCCGGCCCTCCGTTACGTGGAGGGGGGTTGGACGCTGTTCTGGAACATGATCCGCATTGGCTCGAGTCCTGCGGCCAACCACCTGGTGGCGGTCGCCGCCCCTTTTTCCGAGGAAGACTTGAAATACCTCAAACAGATGCCCGGCAGGGCAACGGTAGTGTTCCTGCCGCCCGGGCGGTAAAGAGGGGGAAAGGGGCCGGAGAGGGGACACCCCTCCCGGCCCCTCTCTTTTTCCGGGCGGACTGGCCTGCCGTATGCCGGTGGAAAAACGGACAGCACGCGGCGGGCGGGTGGAAAATCAATCCGTCCAGTTTTGGACCGGTTGCCGGAGAGCTATTAGTGGCCACTCTCCTCAAATTTGGGGAGATTGGCCGGGGAAGGAGGGAAGCAAAAAATGACCGCCGCGGACAAGAGGCTGGCCGCGCTCGCGCGGGGCCGCCTCACCCTCGCGGCCAGGCACCTGGCGAAGAGGGTCGCCGCCGCCGGGGAGGGCTGGCCGGAAAAGCTGGTGCGGGGCGACCCGGCCCTTTTGGGGGCCTTCTCCTGGGCGCTGGCGGCCCTTGCGGGCTGGGCGGGCTGCGAGCTGGGCGCGGTCCCGCGCCCCCTGCCCGGCGGCGCGGGCTACCTTGTGGAGGCCCCGCACCTGCTGGTGCCGTGCCTCCACGCAGGCACGGCCCAGGAGGTGGTGCCCTCCCTGCTGGCCCGGGGCAAAGAGGTGCGGGCGGAGGCGCTTGCGGGGGCGAAAGAGTTCGTGCCCGCGGCCCTGCTGGACCTTTTGCCCCTGGTGGCCCGGTACCCGCGGCTTTCTGCGGCTGTCTGGGCGTTGCGCGGGGAAGAGTTAGTGCCCTTCGACGCCTGCGAGTTAGCCCGCCAGATAGCGGCGGGCGTGGGAAAGCGGGGCGGCCCAGTGAAAGCCTGCGGGGGAGAGGTGCTGTCGTACAGACTTTTCAAGCTGTGCCAAGAAGTATCATCGAGGAGGTGACCGCGCATGACCGGCAAGACCCACGCCGCCGCCGGCGCCTTCGTGGGGGCGGCCCTGGGCCACCTGGCTGGCGAACCCTACCTGGGCATGGCTTTGGGCGCCCTGGGCGGGCTGCTGCCGGACGTAGACCACCCCGGTTCCTGGGCGGGCCGCAGGCTGAGGCCCGTGGCGGTACTCCTGGAAAACCTGGCGGGGCACAGGACTGTGACGCACACCCTCTGGTTCGCGCTGTTTCTGGGCGGCCTGGGGGCGCTGCTGGCGGCGTGCCTGCGGGGCCTGGCGGCGCTGTCCGTGTGGTTTGCGGCCCTGGCCCTCTTTGTCGGGGCGCTCTCGCACCTGGCGCTCGACGCCCTGACCAGGAGCGGCATAGAACCCCTGGCCCCGGTGAAGTCGTGGCACGTCAGGGGCCCACTCGTTACCGGTGACCCCTTTGTGGAGTGGCCCGCGGCGGCGCTCTTCGCGCTGGGCGCGCTGAGGTTGGCGGGGCTTATTTAGCAAATTCAGGCAACCAGGGAGGAGGTGAAGCGTTGAGGGAGGTAGTTATCGAACTGCTTAAAGGGATTGAGACTGCACTCAAAGCCGGGGGCGATGCGCTAGAAGAGAGGGCCGCGCTGGCAGTAGCCTTGGCTGAGGGCTACGCCAGGGCCTTCGGGTCACGTGTCTTTGGCCTGGGCAGTGCGGCGGTCTACGGCACGGTAGGCCCCTACCGCCTGGGCCACGTGTTCCTGGTGGCGGAGGAGCTGGGGGAGTACGCCGCGGCGGGCTTCCCCTTACCGCCCGGCACAAGGGGAGCTGGTGCATTAAACGTACTGGCGACCGGCAGGGAGGAGGCCGCGCCGTTTGGCTGCCTGCTGGCCGGGGCATACGGGACTTTTTCTTCGATTTTCGTGTACTCTTCGTGGACGGAGGGCTACTCCTCCCGCCCCGCGCTGAAGCTTTTGAGCGGGCTGTACCGCGCTATTGCTAGCGGGGACGTGCCCCTGGACGCCCCCGCAAGGAAGTTTTTAAGGCTTTACGAGGAGAACATTGCAATGCCATTGGGGAGGTGGGCAGAGTGGCGGAGTTGACTTACGAAGAGGTCTCGGCCCTGCTGGCCAGGCTTGGCATTGCGGGCCGGGCCGACCCGGCGGTGGGCAAAGTGCTCCTGCCCGGCCGGGGGGAGCTTGAGAGGCTAGCCAGCTTCTTCGACTGCTACCTACACCCCCTGGCAGTGGGCTTCGAGGCCTGCGGTTGGGAGTTCACACTAAGACTGGAAAAGGGAGGTGAGGCGGCGTGACGGGACGCTTTGCCTTTTTCTTGGTGGCCCTGCGCTTTATCGCTACCTTGTCCGGCAAAGCCGCGGGCCTGCTGGCGCGCTTTGCCGGGAGGTTCGTGAGGGAGAGTTTGCAAGCGTTGACAGGCTTTGCCCGCGAGCGGCCCCGCATGGCCTTCCTCGGGGCGGTGCTGCTGGCGGTGTTCTTCGCTTTCCTCGTGCCTTCGCTGTATTTGCACTCGCCGCCAGCGCCGCCGCCACAGCAGCAACAAGAGGTGGGGCAGCAGCACGAGGCCGCGCCGCCCCTGCTGGGCGTGCGGCCCGTGGTGAGCGGCCCGCTGCGCGTGGGGGAGCGCGAAAACGTGACGGGAGTGACCCTCGGCGGCGTCCTGCCGCCCGGCAGGGTACTGGTGGTAGAACCCTCCCCCGCTGAACCCTCCGCCTGGGGCAACATCTGGGCCACCAGGCAGGAGGAGGTGAGGCCCGTGGCGGCCACGGTCACCTGGCCCCTCGGCGGTAAGTACACCCACCTGGCCGCGCAGGTGGGCTTTTTGCCCCCGAAGGGGAGCGGTAAACCGGGTGGGAAGTATGAGCTCTTCCTCGACGGGCGCAAGGTCTGGGAGACGGTCGTGACCGCCGATGACGCCGCCATGGGCAGGGCCGCAGACCGCCCGCTGGAGTTGGACTTGAGCGGGGCGAGGGTGTTGACTTTGCGGGTGCAGGCGCTGTCGGCCGCGGAGGGGAAGTACAGCTTCACCCCCACGGTGCCCTACCCGCTGGCGCTATACGAAATCGCCTTAACTCCGGCGCAACAGGAAGGGGGCGCGGGCAATGGAGCAACCCAGGGCTAGGTTCGACCCGGAGACTTTTCTCGACCGCCTGAGCGCGAAGTGGCCCAACTGGCCGCGCTGGGCGGGCTTCGTGGGCGGCGCGCTTGCGGGCTCGCTGTTGCACAAGAAGGGCTTCCCGCTGGCCTTGACCTACGCCGTGTGGCTCGGCCTCACGCTGGCGGGCTGGTGGGTGTCCAGGCAGGGCCAGGCCGCGGGGCACGTGGCGGGGGAGGAGGGGGCCACTACCGCCGCGCCCCCTCCTCCCTCCCAGTCCAGGCCCAGGAGGCGCAGCCCCGAAGAGGTCTGGCGGGAGATAGACTCCCTGGTGGGCCTGGCCGAAGTGAAAGAAAAGTTGCGGGAAGTCGCGGCCGTGGTGCGTGCCAACCGCGAGCGCAGGAGGATGGGCCTGCCGCCGCTGAAGCAGAGCCTGCACATGATGTTTACCGGTAATCCGGGCACGGGCAAGACCACGATCGCCAGGCTCGTCGGGGAACTCTTCGCCGCGCTGGGCGTGTTGCCGAGCGGGCACTTAGTGGAAGTCGACAGGGGCAAGCTGACGGGGGTCTACCGTGGCGAGCCGGCAAAGTTCACCGAAGAGGCGGTGAAGCGGGCACTCGGCGGGGTGCTCTTCATAGACGAGGCCTATGCCCTGGCGAAAAAGGACTGGTACGGCTACGACACCCAGGGCAGCGAGGTCTTGTCAACGCTGGTCAAGCTGATGGAGGACTACAGGGACAGGGTGTGCGTCATCCTGGCAGGGTACACGGAGCCCACGAGGGAACTGTTCAAGGTGAACCCCGGCCTGGAGAGCCGGATAGCCTTCACCATAGAGTTTCCCGATTATTCGCCGGAAGAACTGCTGGCCATAGCCCGCCTGGAGGCCCGGAAGCAGAACTTCCACTTGGCCCCCGGCGCCGAGGACTGGCTCCTGGAACACTTCTACTTCGTGCAACCCCGCATCGGCGAGCTCGGCAACGGCCGCTACGCCCGCAAGCTCGTGGAGGAGGCCATCAGGAGGGCCGTGATGGCGGGCAGGCCAGCGGGCGAACTGCGGGCCGAGGACTTTCTAGAGTAGGCGCGGGCAGACCGAGAAGCCCGCGCCTTTCTTTTTTTGGGAGCCTTTCCCGGCGGCGGGTGTTCTGGCGGGGGAGTCCGCCGCCGGGCAAAGGGCAAAAAATGCGAGAGAGGGGGGATAGCGTATGCTCAAGCCAGAAGGCTTTGTCCAGCAGGCGGATCCCTTCGAGTTCTTGTTCTTCGCCAAGGAGCGGGGCTTGATTTTGGAGGCCCAGGTGGAGAAGGTGTCTTACCCGGACACCCTCGCTGGCCCGGTCTGGGAGGTCTCCTTCCCGGAGTTGCCCGGCGTCACGGGCGTCGTGCCCGCCAGCGAGAGCGGCCTTGACGACAAGGCCCTGATGGCCCGCTTCGTGGGCCAGAGGATCTTCGTCAAGGTGAAGGGCCTCGACCGCGAGAACCGCGTGGCAGCCTGCTCCAGGAGGGAGGCCTTAGCCGACGCCAGGGAGAGGGTGCTGGCGTCCCTGGAGGAGGGTCAAGTGGTAGACGCTGTAGTGCGGGCCGTGCTACCGCGCGACCCCGTGTCCGGCAGGCCCGCCCGCCTGGTGCTCGACGTGGGCGGTGGCCTCATGGCCGAGGTGCCCCGCGCCAGGGCAACGAGGAGCGAGGTGGCGCGGTTGGGCGATTTATTCAAGCCCGGCCAGGCGGTCAAGGCCAAAGTCCTCGCGGTAAACAGGCAGGCGGGAGAAGTGAGGGTGTCCGTCGTGGACGCCGAGCCCGACCCCTGGGGCGGCCTGGTCTACCGCCGCGGCGAGGTAGTTGCCGGGACGGTGGTACGCCAGGCCCCGGGCGTCCTCTTCGTGGAGGTCAGGCCCGGCGTGGTGGGTATAGCGCCCCCGCCGCTGAAGGGCAGCCTGCGCCGGGGCCAGCGCGTGGCCTGCGTGGTCTCCAACTTCGACCCGGCCAGGCGCAAGCTCCACCTGCGCGTGAGGGGCCTCCTGGCCTAGCGGGAGGTGGGAAGCGTGCCCTTCGTGAGTTGCGACCCCGAAAAGGAGCAGGGCGCGGTCTTTTCCTCCAATGCCCTCGCGGTGCTGGACTTCCTTGAGTCCTGCCGCGGCGCGCCGGAGGGGGCCGTGGCCCTGCTTTTCCCCCGCCACTACAGGGACTCCCTGCGTATTTTGCGCGGCGCGGGCTTCGCCAGGCGCTGCTGGATGCCAAACCATGACCCATTCTGGTGCCCGGCCTCGGCGAAGCCCCCCGCCACGGTGGAGGAATACCGGGAGCGCAGCGCACTGGGCTGGCTCGCCGCGCGACTGCTTGAAGCGGGGGCGAGGCTGGAAGGCAACAGGGCGGTTTTCCCTTCTGGTAGGAGCTTCCAGGTGGTGGTCTGGCGGGGCAGCGGTAGCGTGCCGAATGGTTGCCTGGCGGTGTGCCTCGGGGACGTCCCCCCGCCGCCGGGGGCGGAACTGTGGGTCTTTGCCAAGGACCTGCCCGAAAGGAGGCTGAAAGAATGTTTGTACAGAAGGCGGTAGCGTTCGTGGGCTCCCTGGTGTTCGGCGTAGTGTCCTGTGCCGTGCCCGCCCTGTACGCCCTCGCCGCTGCGCTTGCCGCGGCAGCCCTGGCCAGGACGCCGGAATCAGCGCGGGCTGCCTTTTCCCTGGTGCCCTGGCCGCTGTTGCTGGCAATGGCGGTGCCCAGGGCGGCGGCGCACGGCTGCGGGAACCACGAGGAGCCCGTCCGCGGCTACGCGGCGCTGGCGGGGGTGGCCCTGGCGTGCTGGGCGCTTTACCGTTGGGCATGGCCCGCGGCGATGAAACTCGCTTCCGCTAGCGGGCTTTTCAGCTAGAAGGGCCGGGAAAACCCCCGGCCCAAAATTTTTGCTTGACTTGTCCCGGAGGGATGTGTTAACATAACACATGGGTGAAGCCCTCTTTCCCTTTGCGCTTCGAGCGCCGAGGCTCCCACCTAGGGAGCGTGCCGTTTTGCCGCGACACCGCGGCCGAGGCTTCCCCGGCTTCGGGGAAGCGTGCCGGAACGCCCGCCGTGCGGGCCGAGGCCGGACAGTAAGGCTGTCCGGCGTGCTAGCCTTAAGAGGCCCTAGCACTGCCAAGTGCCGGGGCGGACAACCGACTAAAGCGAGGAGACGAAGGGACGCCTTTTTGCGCGTCCCTTTTTCGTCTCTAATCGGCGGGCCATCCCTCTCCCGCCCGCCGCGCCGTTCGACACCCAAGGGAAAGGGGGTGAAGCGGCGCGGCGGGGGAGAGGGCCGCGCCGGAGGACATGGCAGCAGTCCTAATCAAGATGGCGGCCCTCACCCTTGCCGTCGCCGCAGTCCGTTTTGGACTGTGGCTCGCGCTGGCAATCAGGTGCAGGGTGGCCGCTTAAGCTGCCACCGGCGCGGCAGGTCCGGCGTGCCGCGCGGGGAATGTCAGGGGCCGTAAGCCCCGCAAAAAAATCCCGAAGGAAGAAAGGGGTGATTTTGCGGGGCAGGCCCGGGCCGGACACGTGCCCTGCCCCGCGCGGTTGTGAGGAGTGTTGCGGTTGTGAGCGACAGGCTCGAACCAGGGCCGGAGGACTACAAGCGGCCCTGGTTCGCGGAGACGGCCCTCGTTTTTGCGGCCATAAAAGAGGCCGCAGGGAGGGCCGCCCAGGCGCTGTGGGAGTTTGGTTGGCACGGCTCTCCTGCCAGGATGCGCTGGTTCGAGGGAGCGGGGCCGTGGTGGGGATTTCTGCTTAGCGTCATCCCGATGGCCATATCTCTCGCGGGCATGGCGCTGGCCGCCGCGTTCGGCCTGGCGTACCTGGCAGCCTGGGTGCTTGAGGGTACCTGCTGGCTTGCCTCCGGCGGGGTTAAGCCCGAGGCGGCAAGGCGGCTGTCCCTCCTGGAGGTGTTCTGGAAGACGGTCCACTACAGGCACACCAAGGCCCCTAAAAGGCTGTGGGGCCACCTGGACCGGGTAATTTTCGAGTTGCGCGATCGTCTCTGGGAACTGCGTTAAAACCCCCGCCTGCCCGGAGGCGGGGACCCGAAGCCTCTCACCAAAATTTTGGTAAAGGAGGTGGGAGGCCGCGGGATCCCCGTCCGGGCAGGGGGTCTCGCGGCCGTGAGTGGTGGCGACCAGAGTTATGGTGGAAGGGGCCGTCCTGGAGGCTTTGAGGCCCCACCTGGCGGCGGCGACAGAGCAGGCCCTCCAGCAGGAGGCCCTGAAACCCTACCGGGTGAACGGCCTCTTGGGGAGGGCCGCGCGGCAGGCCAGAGTAGGGCTGTACGCCCAGGCCCCGGCGGTGTACTGCCGCCGGTGCGGCCTGGTGCTGGCCCAGGACGGCACTTGCGGTTGCGGGGCCACCGACCCCGCCCTGCTGGTGCCCTTCAACGCCTTCCCCGGGGCGGCCAAAGAGGCCGCCCGGGAGGCGGAGGAGGAGGCGGCGAAGCTGCCCACGCCCTCCGTCGTTGATATGTACCCCGTGGCGCGCTACCGCCTGCGCGTGGTGATCAACGCGCGGGCCGAAGACGGGGTCGCGCGGCGGGGGTTGCACCCCCTGGACGCCATGATGCTCCGGGCCGCGGGGGAGTACCCCGCCCCGGAGTTGGCCTAGGAAGGGGGTGCGCGGGCCGTGCCCACCTGGGCCATAGCACTGTTGGTTATTGCCCTATATGGCGGCGTGGGGATCTGGGCATGGAACTCCATCGCCGCCGTATTGGGCCTGTAAGAAGCGAGAGAGAGGCCCGGCCTCCGGGCGTAAAAAGCCTGCTGGCCGGGCCTTTTCGTTTCAAAAACTGGGGAGGTGAGTAGCGATGGAGTTAGATTTAGATCAGGTAATCAGTTTTTGCGATAGCACCGGGTACATGCTCCTCTACCCCGAAGAGATAGAGGAGCTGGCCCGGGTGCGGGAGGAGCTTGAGGAGTTGTGCCGCCGCGGCGACGTGCAACCATATGAGTTCAAAGCCGTAGTTGCCCGCGCCGCGGAGGTACTAGGGAAGCTAGTCTAGTTTGCTTTCAAGCGGGCAAACCCGGCAGCCCGCCTCTCTAAGACCCTAATAAATTTTTTGGCAAAGGGGGTGAAAGGGCGGGCCTGCCGGGGGTCCGCCCGTGTGAGAATGAAAGAAATTTTGCGTGAGTTAGCAGTCCGTTTAGCCTCCGCCCCCACGGAGACGGCGAGGCTAGTCCTGGAGCGCGGTGAGGTTTCTGACGCCCTCCACCGCGCCCTGGATGCCATCAAGGAGCGCGAGGCGCAGGTGGCCGGGGAGGTGGCCGCCGCCCGCAACGGGGACGGCAAGCCCCTGTACCCGAACGAGCAGGCCCGCCTGGCGGAAATACAGCGCCGCCTCCAGGCCGACGGGGACTACCAGGCCCTGAAGGCCGAGGCGGACCGCCTGCGCCTCCGGGTCCGGGAACTCGACGCCCGGATGGAGGAAGTCTCCCGCAGGCACCGCAGCGACTGCCGGATGGCGGACCTCGCAGCGGCGCTGCTTAACGCGGGCATGCGGGAAGAGGCCCTCGCCGCCTTAGAGGCCTACGCCCAGGGCTTGGCCGGGCAGGGTGATGAACCCGCCGAGGCCCAGGCGGAGGGCCAAGGCCAGGGCCAGCCCGAAGCCCAGGCCAATGCCAGCGCCCAGGGCCAGGCCAACGCCGAAACCCAGGCCAACGCCCAGGGCCAGGACAACACCCAGGGCCTGGCCGAGGGCACCTTCAAGGTGCTGGAGGCCAGACCGGGGAACTCCCCGGGTGTTGTCCGCGCCTGGTGCGAGGGCCCGCAGGGCCAAAAGGTGGCGCTGTACGCCAAGAACGGCGCCGCCAAAGCCCTGCAAGGCGCGGTTGGTAAACGGGTAAAAGCCCGGTACCGCGCCCTGGATAAGGGCCTCTACGCGGTAGCCGTGGAGGTGGTTGCCTGATGGTAGAGTTCTGCAACCTCTGCGGCAAGCCCGTCAACTGGGACATGGTAGTGGTCGGCGGGCGGGTGTACTGCGAGCTGTGCGCTGAAAGGCTGGAGGAAGAGGAAGGGGAGCGCCCGGAAAGTTGAGGCCGGGCGCTTCCCTTTCCAGCGTAGAACGGGTAAACTGGAGGTGAAGGGCGGTGAGTACCGTGAGCGAGGCGAAGGAGCACAGGTCAGAAGAGTACCCTGCCCGCCAGCCCGGTGAGGTGTTCTTCCTCGGGAGTTGGGTGCAGGGAGAGTTACGCGACCTCCGGCAGGAGATCCGGGAGCTGAGGCAGGAACTCAAGGGCACCGAAAGCGCCTTGCGTCAGGAACTGCGCCAGGAAATCTTAGCGCTCAGGAAGGAACTGAAGGACACCGAAAGCTCCTTGCGGCAGGAACTAAAGCAGGAGCTTAAGGGCGTCAGGGCACTCGTGTGGACTACCATAGGCATTGCTCTCACTGCCCTCGCCCTGATGGGGACCACGTTGGCCATGCTCGTGCCCATTCTGCCGAAGCTCCGGGCGCCTTGAGGGGCATGGCAGAGAGAGGTGACGGCGATGCGGAGCGGCGGAGTTGAGAGCGTCCTCCACGAAGTGCGGAGCGCGTACCCGGTGGCTCCCTACTACCTGATTTTGGAGTTCGAGAACGGGGAGTACCGCGTGGCCAACCTCCGGCCCTTCCTGGAGGGGCCTGTGTTTGAGCCGCTGAAAGACCCCGCCTTTTTCCGGCAGGTGAGGGTCGACCCCGACGCGAGGACGGTGGTCTGGCCCAACGGGGCGGACATATGCCCGGACGTGCTGTACGCCAGGAGCGTCCCGCTGAGATTGCCGGAAGAGTTTGGGGAGTAGCCAGAGTCACGTGAGTTTCGGAAGCGCCTGGTAAAAGCCGGGCGCTTCCCTTTTCCGGGCCACTCTCCCCAGGCCCGCCTTTTCCCTGAAAAAACTTCCCGGAAAGGAGGGAGGCGGGCCGGAGGGGAGAGGCCCGCCGCGTGAGGATGAGACGCATACCGAAGAGAACTCTTGAGCGCGCCCTGAATTTGCCGCCCCGCCGGGAGCGCAAACCGGGAGAGGACCTGGTGCGCGCCCTGGCGGCCATGCCGGAAGGCCAGCGGGCGCAGGCGGTAGAAGCCCTGGAGCGCGCCTGGCAGGCGTTCTGGCAGGGCACGGCGGAGGGGGGTGCGCGGTGTGAGGATTGAGGCCGTCTGCATCCGGGGCCAAGACGCCCGCAGGTTTTTCCGCTGGGGGGCCTGCGGGTACTGCAGGAAGCCTACCCGCCAGTGGGCGGGAAACCGGGAGCGCATCAAGGCCCATGCCGCCTACGACCGGGAGGGAAACATGCTGGGCTTCCTCTGCCCGGATTGCGCGGCAAGGCTAAAAGAGGCCCTGGAAAAACTGGGTGTAGCGGAAGGGGGCAGGCGCAATGGCGAAACCCAGAACGTATGAGACCGCTACCCACCGCTACGTCCCCGCCGGAAAGGATGTGTGGGGCCAGCAGGTCTACGCGGCCTACCTGAAGTTGCCCGGCGGCGAAGTCTTTGCGGGCTACCGCTACAGGCGGACCCGCGAGGACTTCGCCCGCCTGCGGAAAGTCTACGGCCCGCACACCCCGCTGGCCCGGTGGGAGGAGTGCCCGGAGTGGTGTATTGACAGGAGCAATACGAAGGCTTAGAATGGGAGCGGGTGCAGTCGATGAGAGTAAAGCGTTTCGAGTGGGATTCACGCAACGTGGGCCACATCGCCAGGCACAACGTGAAGCCGGGGGAAGTCGAGGAGGTTTTTCTTACCGGGCCTTTAATCCGCAAGGCCCGGTCAGGCTTGAAGGTGGCGATGGGGCGCACAGATGCCGGGCGCTACCTTTTCGTCGTCTTCGCTTTGAAGCCCGGCAACGTAGTCCGCGTGATCACTGCCAGGGACATGAGCGCCTCTGAAAGGCGTTACTACCGGAGGGAGAGAGGTGAATAAGCGTATGGCCAGGAAGAAAGAATTACCGGAGTTCAAAGGCAACGAAATACCGGAGTTTACCAGCGAGGAAGAAGCCGCCGAGTTTTTTGACAAGCACAGCTTTGCAGAGGCTATGGAGAGGGGTGTACTGGCACCCGATGACCCTGTAGAGCTTGACCCGGAGCTTGCCGCCAAACTCAAGACCAAGCGCGTGACCCTGCGCCTGCGGGTGTCCCAGATAGAGGCGGCCAAGGAGATCGCCAGGAAGAAGGACATCCCCTACCAGACCCTGCTGAGGTCATGGATAGCTGAGGGAATACGCAGGGAGCTGGAAGCCAGGGGGTAGGAGACAAAAGACGCCGGGAGCTGCGGAAGGCCCAGGCTTTAAAGCCGGGCCTTCAGCTTTTTTAAAACACTGCCGCCGGGAGGAGGTGAGCGAGGTGGCGGACAGGGATAAAGTAGCCCGGGAGTTTGCCGCCCTCCACGGCGTCCCGGTAGAGCCGTGGATGCTGTGGGAGGGGTGGGGGTCTGCAATCGGCTGCGAAAACTGTTCCGAGATCGGCCCATATGCGGACTGCTGGGGATTTGTCGGCTGCCACGGCTACTTCCGCGGCTGCTGTTGCCGCGACTGCGAGGAGCGGCAGCGGGAAGAACTGCTGGCAGCCTTGGCCCGGTAAAAAGAGAGGCCCAAGGCGGGAGAGCTTTACGAGATCCCGCCTGGGCCTTTTCGTTTTTCGAGGGAAATTTCCGCGAAAGGGGAGTGGTTTTCGTGGCCAAAGCGAGGTCGAGGAAGCGCAAGCCCAAGATGGGGAAGGCCGCAAGCCCCAGGGCGCCTGTGACCCTGCACTGCCCGCACTGCAAGCAGGAGCGCATATTTGGCTACGACCCATACTATGACACCTTCCGGTGCATGGGGTGTGGGATCTCCACCAGGGACTTCTACGTGCGGAGCGCCAACCGCCTGTGGGACCCCGACCGGGAGAGGGCCATCGAAAGGGCCATCCTGGACAGCGGCGTGACCTGCTCCTCCAGGCCCAAGGTCCAGGTGCAGCCCCCGCCCCTGCCAAAGGTGACGTGGCAGCCACCAGAGGAAAAGACGCCCTTCCACCAGGTCAGGTGCAATTGCGGATCCACGTGGCAGACCCTTCCGGGCTTAACCACCTGCCCGCGGTGCCTGCGGGTTTATTGCGTGGGCGCTGACGGCGTGGTGGACCCCGGAGGAGAGGGCCAGGGTTTGCGGTGCCCCTCCTGCGGCGCTGTAGTGACCGACAGGCCGGAGAAGGGGGCCGCGTACCTGTGCCTTTCGTGCGGCGCGTGGGTTGGAGCGGACGCCGAAGGCCGGAAGGTGGCCGCCCAGGAGGCCAGGCGGGAAAAGGAGCAGCGGGAAGCCTTCTACCCCACGCCGGAAAACCTGCACGATGACCGCGTGAGGGCAGTAATCCTGGAGTGCTACGCCTTCTCCACCGAAGGGCCTTCCGGTGCGAGCGACTGGTGCTGGGAGCGGGACGGCAAGTGCCTGCTCTACCTGGGCAAGCGGTGCGGGTGGTTCGAGGACGCCGTGTGGCCCGCCAGGTTTAAAGTGTGGGAAGAACTGAAGGTCCGGAGGGAGAAGCCCGCAGCAGAAGCGCCCGCCGCGCCCCGGGCACTGGAAGAGGCCGGGGAGGAAGCCCCGGTGGTAGTAAAGGCCAGGCCGCGCACCGACGCCTGGGAGTTCGACGGCGACACTTGGGCCCTGTACACGGAGGACCCCGCCAGGGCGGAGGAGGCAAGGAAGGCGGGCCTGCGGGAGATGTGCGCCTACACCCGCAGAGGAGCTACTTTTGCGTGGCAGTTCCTCGGGCCAAAGGAGCTTGTGCGGGAGCTGGCCGGGAAAAAGAAACTGGGTGTCAGCCCGAAAAAGGCAGCCCCCGCAGAGAGGGTCGAAGAGGAAAGACCCTCGCCACGACCGCTGGCCCTCTTCTCGGCGTGCGCGGAGTGCGGGGAACCCTTCGCCCCAAAGAGCAACCGCCAGGCGTACTGCGAAGCCTGCGGAGAAAAGGTGAAGCGCCAGCGGGCCGCCCAGAGGAAGGCCAGGGAGAGGGAGAGGCGGAGGGCAGAAAGTGGGGTTAACCCCTCAAATGTCACGCTTTAGACCCATTTCCTTCCAACCCGCAAAGCCAGAACTCATGCGGCTTTGCTGGCTTGTAATTTTATGGCAAAAACCAGGGAGGGTATATTCAGGCTTCACTGTGGGTATGTGGCGCAGGTGGTGTTACCGGAAGACGATTGAGAATACGTCCCCGGAAATGCCCCCTGCTTCCAGACCACGTTTTTGGCGGGAAGGAGGTGGAGAAAGTGGCCGGGAAGCGTGATGAGATGAGGCTTTCCCTCTCCGAGCAGGAGACCATCATCCGGTGGGATAAGCTGGAAGGGAGGGCCGTGGTGTACACCGCTTCTCCGAAGGTCAAGGCCCGCATGGAGAAGATGGGCTTAAAGCCCGTGCGGGAGGAAGGCCCCGGCGCCTGGTACGATGTCCCGCGCGGGGCGGTCAGGCTGAAGCTGGGAAACCGCATGGTGAAGATCGCCGGGGAAGGCCCCAAGAAGGGAGCGGAGGAAGCGCCCGCCGGGTAGAGGCCCGGCCAGAAAACCGCCGGGCTTCTTCTCTTTCGTGGCCACCGGAGAAAGCCCGCGGGGGCCTCTCAAAAGGCCCCCGCAAGGCTTCCGGCAACCAATGGAGAGCGTTTGGAAAAACTGACCGCCCGACGTCATTTTACCGCGCCCCCGCACCCGGAAGCAAGGGGCGGATTTTGTCGAAAGACGTAGGGCCGGGCAGTTCGCCCGGCCTTTTTCTTTTTTCGGGGAGGTGATTTGCCGTGCTGACCGAGCGGGAGATCGAGGCCCTGCCAGCTTTCCTGACCGTGGAGGAGGCTGCCCGCGTCCTCCGCCTGAAGCGCACCACGGCCTACGAGTACGTGCGCCAGGGCATCATCCCGAGCGTGCGGCTGGGCAGCTTCATCAGGATACCCAAGGCCAAGATCCTGGAGATGGCGGGCCTGGGCAGGAAGGAGGACGGGGCCGGGGAGTAGAAATGCTATACCCGGCCCCTCCTTCCCGCAGGCTGGCCTAAAAAGCACGGGAGGAGGAAAGGCTCCTTGAGAGGTTCCATAAGGAGGCGTGGCAAGAACTCCTGGGAGGTCGTCATCGAACTCCCCAGAGACCCGGAGACCGGGAAGCGCAGGAGAAAGTGGGTGACTGTGCAGGGGACAAGGAAGGCCGCGGAGGCGGAGTTAGCAAGGCTTTTAGTCGAAGCCCACGGGGGCGCAGTGGGTAAAGCGCCCGCCAGGCTAACCCTGGGAGACTACCTGGACCGCTGGATCGAAGCGGTAGAGCCAGAACTGAAACCTTCTACTGTGGCCACCTACCGGGTAAAGGTGAAGAAGTGGAAGCAGACTCCACTGGCCGAAGTGCCCCTGGCAAAACTGACCCCGGCAGACGTGCAGAGAGCGCTGGCAGGGTTCTTTCGGGAGTCCGCCCCGAAAACGGTGCGGGAAATGTACAACGTGCTTCGGGCCGCCCTGCGGCGGGCCGTGGAGTGGGGGCTGCTGGCCAAAAACCCGGCGGAGGGCGTAAAGGTCCCGCGGAAAGAGACCAGGGAGCTGCAGGTGTGGACGGAAGAAGAGGCGACGAGGTTCCTGGAGGTGGCAAAGAAGTCCGGCTACTACCCCGTTTTTGTGCTGGCCCTGACCACTGGGATGCGCCTGGGAGAACTCCTGGGCCTGAAGTGGGAAGATGTAGACCTGGACGCCGGGTACCTCCAGGTAAAGCGCACCCTGGCGGACAAGTCGGCAATGGGGAAGGGAAGGGTCGTTTTCCAGACGCCCAAGACCAGGGCCGCCAGGCGGAAGATACCCCTCGACCCCGCCACGGTGGAAGTCCTGCGGAAGCACAAAAAGAAGCAGGCCGAAGCCCGCCTGAAGAAAGGCCCGGAGTGGCAGGACTACGACCTGGTGTTCTGTACGTCCCAGGGCACGCCCTTCTACCACTCGGACGTGAGAAAAGCCTTCAACCGCCTGGTGAAAAAAGCAGGGGTAAAGCCCATCCGCTTCCACGATCTTCGACACACCCACGCCACTCTCCTGCTGAGGAAGGGGATCCACCCGAAAGTCGTGGCAGAGCGCCTGGGCCACTCCAGCGTCAGCATAACCCTGGACACCTACTCCCACGTCCTGCCCGACACCCAGAGAGAAGCGGTGCGGGTGTTGGAAGAGCTGTTTCGCACGAAGGGCAGCGGGAACAGGCGGTAGGCCCCTCCCGCGTCGGCAGATGTCGGCAGGTCAGGGAAGGTCAAACCCCGCAGGCCAGCAAAAACAAGGGTTCCGGGGCCAGCACCCAAAGGTGCGGGCCCTGATGGAGCGCCGCGCGGGGCTAAGAAAACCCTGATTCCTGCAGTTCTGGGAGAGAGAGCAATCAAATTTTTCCTGGGGTCAGAATATCCTCCTGGGTGCGCAGCCCGTACTGGGTAAAGTGCCGGTCATAGGTAAAGGCCAGGTCAAAGGAGAGACGGGCCAGGTGTTGGCCAGCAGCCACTCCCCGACTTTTGCCGGTTACGCCCTGGAAATCCCGCCGGGAAAGAAACCGGCGTGATTTTTGCCCTTGCCCGCCGGATGACGGCGTACCCGCCGGAAGTTCGCCCGTCGGGCGGGCTCCTTGCGACGCTTCGCGCTAGAGGATCTTTATCTCCAGGAGCTTGTCCCAGTCCAGGCAGGTTATTTCCACCTTGCAGCCCGGCCCTAAGGCGTTGCTGCCGCTGTAGGGCAGGCCGTTTTTATCGGAGAGGCGCGCCCGCTGCCAGTGGAGAAAGACCCTCCCCAGGTTTTTGTCTTCCTTGTCCAGGTAGAGCTTGACCCCGTCAATTTGCGCTATGCGCCCCGTGACCCTTTTTACCTCCAGGGGCTCGATGCTCCAGAGCGTTTGCTCCGCCAGGGCCACCTTTACCCACTGCCGCTCTTTAAGGGAGAACAGCCCCCGGGGCACCGCCGTGGCCCAGCCGGCGGTGTAGGTGCACAGCTCGTGGCTCAAGTCCCGGATGACCACCTGCGGATTTGCCCCCTTGACCACCTTTTCTACGGTGCCGGTCTTGATGCTCAGCTGCCCGGCAAGGCGCGGCTCTCCGGCCTTGAGGAAGGCCAGCTCCCCGCGCCCGTTTAAGACCGCCTTGACGTGGAGGTTGTACAGGGCATAGGGGCTCGGCAAAGGGGCGTTGAAAACGGCGACATTGCCGGCCAGGAAGTAGTCGGCGGCGCCGCCGGCCGGCGTGCAGAGCGTCACCGCGTAGCGGGCGGGGCCTCCCGCCTTGACGGCCTGCACCCACCCTTCCAGGCGGCGCGCGGGGGCAGGGTTCAGCCAGCCCTCTTCCACCATCCTGGCCAACAGGGCAGCCATCTCGGCGCGGGTGACCGCCTGCAGGGGGCGCAAGAACCCGCCGGGGAAGCCTTTGATTAGCCGCAGCCGCACGAGGGTGGCGGCGGCAGGAAGGGCACCGGGGGGCACTTCGCCGGCATCCTTAAACTCCAGGGTCGCTCCGTTGTCCAGGGGCACTTTCAGGGCGCGGGCCAGGAAGACCCAGACCAGGTAGCGGGGTGCGGGCTCCAGGAGGATTTCCGGGCGCAGTTCGTCGGCGGTGAGGATGCCGACCTGCACGGCGAGGGCCAGGTCCTTCTGCGCCCAGGCGGCTTCCCGGGGCACGGGCACATTGAGCGCCGGCCCGGCAGCTTTGCCCCCGCCGTATTCCGCCGCCCGCAGCAGGAGCAGCACGGCCTCCAGCGCGGTAAGGGGCCCCTCCGGGCGGCACTTCCCGTCCGGGTAGCCGCGGATGATATCCAGGGCGCCCAAGAAATTTAGGGGTTCGGCGGCCCAGTGGGCGGCGGCGTCGGGAAACAGGCCGTCGCCCCAGGCAGCCGGGGCAGGCCGGGGGAATAAGGTCGTTGAGGCCGCGGCAATGGCCAAAGCCGCCAGCAGCACGCGCATTTTTACTCGACCCCGTAACGGTTGGTCTGCAGGGCAAACAGCGTACCCCTGCCGTTGACAAAGTAAACCGTGAGGCCGTCGGTGCCCAGGGCAGGGGTATGCGGAATGCCGCCCTCAAACGCGGCCTCCCACAGGAGCCGGCCGGTGTGGCGGTTCAAGGCGTAGAGGCGCTCCTTGCCGGGGACGTACACCGTTCCCGGCCCGTCCACGGCGGGGGCGGCGCCGGAGAGTTCCCCCAGGGCCGTTGAGAAGACCTCCTGCCCGGTGGCGGGGTCCAGGACGTAGAGGTAACGCTTACCGGCCACCAAGTACAGGGAGCCCTCCGGGCCCACGGTTACTTTACTCACTTCCCGGTGGTTGAATTTCCTGCACCAGAGAATTTTGCCCGTGGCGGCCTCAAAGGCGTACACGGAGGCTTTGTTAAGCCTGTCGAAAGTTTTGGGCACGCCGGCGGCATACAGGCGCTCCCCGTTGTTGTCGGGGGCCAGGTAGATCTCCTTTTGTTCCGGCAGCCCCTGCTCCCACAGCACCCGGCCTGCGGCATCCAGGGCGACCACGGTGGTGCCGGCACCTTTCCGGTGGCGGGCGAGAAAGACGTGGCGGCTGCCGGCGTCAACGGCAACCGGTTCACCGGCCTCCCCGACGTACCACACCAGATTGCGCCGCGGCTCCACGGCGTAGAGGCTCAGGCCCGCCACCAGGTAAAAGAGGTCGCCGGGGCCCTGCACCAGGTTGGGGGCGGCCGGCCCGCCCTTTTCGCCGCAGACGATGTTAAAGCTCCAGCCGGCCCGGCCAAAGGGCTTGACCTCATACAGGCCCCTGCCGGTGGCTATAAAGGCGCTGCCGTCGGCGAAAAATACCGGCGCGCCGGTAGGCTTCTCCGGCGTACGGAACTCCCAGAGCGTCCGGCCCCGCCCGTCCAGGCGGAGGAGGCCGCTGCCGGTAACCAAGTAAATGTCCCCCCAGGGGCTTACGGCCGGCGGCAGGGCGGCCTTGCCCACGGGCTGCTGCCACAAAACGGTGTACGAGCCGTCCTGCCCGGCTGCCGTCGGCTGGTGGCCGGCCGACCAGGCCAGCCATACCAGGAGCGCGCTCAACAGGTAGAGCTTTGCCCGCACCGAAGGCATCCTGCCTGTTTGCCCCCTCCTTGCCCGTGCGGGTTGTCCCGCAGGCGCTTTCCCCATCATTTTAGCCCTTTTCTTCTGCCGCGCAAAGACCCTACCTTGGGACAAGAAAATTCGGCGGTTGGGAGGGCGGGGTTGCCGAAGGCGGTAGCGGGAGGATGAAAGGGGTTCCCATTGGGAAAAGAGGGGACCTTATATTTATGTATTGTTGTAAAATAATTAGCGGGGGGTTTTGCCGGATGGGAGTGGTGAGCCTGGTGCACACCGACAGCACTCTGGTCTGGCAAAGGCGCCTGCGGGGGATATGCCGGGTGGAGGTATCGCTGGGCGAGCGGGGGTTAAAAGTGCTGTCTCCGCGCCCCTTTTTTTGAGGGCACCGGCGGGGTACTCAAAAGCCTGCCCCCGGGCGTAACCTTCTGGGGGAGCAACAGCCTGCATCACCTTGCCTACCACCGCATCTGCCGCTACGCGACGGAGCCGCTGACCGTGGTGGTTTTCGACCGGCACGCCGACTGCCACCAGGCCCCGCATGGCTACGTTTCCTGCGGCTCCTGGCTGAGGGACGTGGCGGCCCTGCCCAAAGTGGCGCGCATTATCTTGGTGGGCTCGCAGGAAAAGCTTACCCTACCAAAGCTGGTTTACGCCCCCTGCAATCCCGCCGTCCTGGCCGGGCTCATTTCCACCCCCCGCGTCTATGTTTCCGTCGATAAGGATGCCCTGAGGGAGGCGGTTACCGACTGGGGGAGCGGGCGCCTGGCCCTTCCCTCCCTGGTGAGCTGCCTGCTGTGGCTGAAAAGGCACTACCGCGTGGTGGGGGTGGACGTGTGCGGGGAATACACCCCCCGCGGCCCCTGGCCGAGCAGGGGGGAGCTGGCGGTTATTTTGGCCAACGAGGGGGTGAACCTGGCCCTCTGCCGGGCTCTGACGGCAGGAACCGGGAGATCTTGCCGCCGGAGGAAACATTTTTGTTCTCAGGTTGTTAACGCGAGGAGGAAAAGGGGTATTTAATGTATAACAGGGTAAATTGTTATACCCCAACCAGCTTCAGGAGGGAAAGAGTTTAGTGCACGCCGCAAAATCCTCCCCTGACGAGCCCCACGGGGTATCCCGCAAGGCCGAGCTTTCCATTAAGATGGCCGAGTTTGAGATCCCGCCCATGCAGGACGTGCTCCTGGTGGGCAGGAAGGCCCCCATCGGTCCCGAAGCCGTCAGGCGCATGGTGGACGCCCTCACCCCGGACCAGTACGTGATCCTGCACCTGGACCACCGCATCTTCGAGGCGGTGGTGCTGCGCAAGTCGCTTTTAACCTTCATGCCCCAGGAAAAGCTGGTGCCCATCCTCCTGGAGGAGGCTTCCCGGGTGGCTTCGGAGTACGTGGTCATCAAGGCGCAGGTAAGCGTGATCATCCAGGTGAAAAGGGCGGTGGACCTGTAGGTGGTGTGCGTGGGGGACATCCTGAACAAGAACCTGATCACCATTAGCCCCTGGGAGAGCGTGGGGAAGGCGGCGGCCACCATGAACCGGCTGAAGATCGGCGGCCTGCCGGTGGTGGAGGATGGCCGCCTGGTGGGGATCATCACCTCCCGCGACGTGCGCTCTTCCCACCCCAACCGCCTGGTGGCCGACGCCATGACCAGGGAGGTGGTGACCATCCCTCCCGAGTGCTCCTTCTGGCGGGCCAAGGAACTCATGGAGCAGCACGGCATCGAGCGCCTGGTGGTGGTGAGCCAGGGCCGCCCGGTGGGGGTGATTACCAAGTCCCAGCTGTACGCGGAGATCGGCAAGCACGTAGATACCCTGACAGGCCTGCACCGGGCCGAGTTCCTGCAGCACAAGGCGGCGGAGCTGCTCGGCGGCGGCAGGGAAATTGCCGTCATCTTCATCGACCTGGACAACTTCGGGGCCATCGACAAGGAGTACGGCCACGTGGTGGGGGACGAGATCCTGCAGCGGGTGGCCGGCGTCTTTAAGGAGCAGGTGGATGAGGAGGTGGACTTCCTCTGCCGCTACGCGGGGGACGAGTTTGCCATCGTCACCTCGCGCAGGCTGGAGGAGGCACGGCAGCTTGCCTTTCGCCTGATCAAGGCCCTGGAAAGGTGCGAGTGGCCAAACGGCATTAAGATAACGGCCTCGGCAGGCGTGGCCGGGGGCAGGCGCGTTCAGGCGCGCGGGGCCGCCGGGGGAGACGGCTGCGTGCGCGATCTCATCAACCTGGCCAGCCTGGCCTCCACCAAAGCCAAGAGGGAGAAACGCGCCGTGGTTACCGCCGGATGGGTGGAGTTGGGGGAAGCCGGCTAGTCACCCGGTTAACAGGCATATTGTGCAGGGCTTTTCAGGGACCGGGGGTACTTATGCGGCATAAATCAGCCGGTAACGTATTTTGCCGCGTGGCCTGGAAACGGCTTTGCGGGGGTCGTTTTAAGCTCCTGCAGGGCTTTTATTATGCCCTCCGCTCCCAGGTTGGAGTTTAAAAGCGCAAAAAAGGCGTGCTCGCCGATGAAGACGCTGCTGCCGTCCTGGAACTGGATGTGGTACTTGGCGGTGCCCGGGATCGGTGTGGCCTTAATCCCCGCCTGGGCGATGAGCTTGATGTTTTGCGCTACGGACATGCGTTTCCCTCCTGCAGTTGCCGGTTGGTGGTAATTATACGGCCTAGTGGCTTGCCCCGGAAACGACCTGCCGCCGGGCGGCCATAAAAGCCGGTCTACCGGCGCCTGTGCAAAGTTCGCCATTTCACGAGGTGGGCAAAGGGCGTTTTCTTACTTTTGCGGCTATTGCCCCCGCTTATCCACGCTATTGCTCCGGCTTATACTATTGCTTTTATTTTATACGAGAAATTTCCCCGTGGCAACGGTCATGTGAAAAATTTCTCAATACTTTTTGCCGCCGCGCGGGGGCGGTGTTATTTTATGGTAAGAGGGTTTTCATTTTGCCGGGGAGAATAATGAGTTTTGCCGGTCTCTTTTGGCCGGGTGTTTTGGTGCCGAGCTTTTAAGCAAAAGGACTGAAGGGCATGCCTGTACCCAAGTTCATGCAGCCGGTGCTGGCGGCATCCCGCTATCTTTTTTCCGTGCCCTTGCCCGTGCAGATACTGGGGGCCAGCGACACCCACGTTTTCTGCAACGAGCAGGGGAAGGAAATTCTTTTTAACGACGGGTATGAGGCCTGCGCCCGGCTGGTGGAGCGTTTTATGAAGTTTTTAAACAAGGGCGTCGTCTGGGCCGACCGCGGCCTGCGCAGCACCACCCACCACTTTGACCCGGAACGGGGGGCGGGGGTCTTCCCCCGGGCCAACGCGGCCGTAAAATGCGAGCAGTATTTTAAAAAGGCCCTTTGCTTCTGGCAGCAGGGAAAGCTGCCCCGGGCCTTTTTCATGCTCGGCGCGGCGGTACACCTGGTGCAGGATGCCTGCGTGCCCCACCACGCCTGCTGCCAGCTTTTTGACGGGCACCTTGATTACGAGAGGTGGGTCAAGGCCAGGAAGGAGCGCTACCGGGTCAGCGAGGGGGGCATATACCACCTGGGGAACACGCCCGCGGAGTGGGTGGTGGCCAACGCCCGGGTGGCGCGGGAATACTACGCGCTGGTCAACTCCCAGGCCGGCAGGGAGGGCTACCACCGGGCGACGGAAGTGCTCCTGCCGCGGGCCCAGCGGTCCACGGCAGGGTTCCTGCTCTTTTTTTGCCGCCTGGCGGGTGCCTGAAGTTGCGTATGCGGCGCCCCGGGCAGGCGGATAATAAAGCCCGGGGTGATTTCGTCCATGAAGCTTTCTCCCGGCGAGCGGTCTATACTCGCCTACTTTCCCTCCAGCGGCAGGGCCCGGCGGGCGGTGGAGGAGCTCAAAGCCGCCGGCTACACCGCCGTCAGCCTGGACCGCGTCTCCCGCTTCGGGGTAGAGGAGGACGCGGAAATCGATTACCCCCTGGCGGGGATGGGCCAGACGGTCAGCGGCCTGACCCTGTACTCCACAGGGGCCGCCGGAGGGGATTTCCGCGTGCTGCGGGCGGCTGACCCTTCGGCCAGCGGCTACGGCGCGGTTGGCTACGGCACGGCGGGCGGCCACGCTTTTTTGGTCACGGTGGTCACCGGAGAAGAGGGTGTCGAGCGGGCGGTGGAGATTCTCAAGAGGCACGGCGCCACGGTGTAGGCGAAGTAAGGTGGATGGGGATATCGTTTGGTTGTCCCTAGCTCGGGTACGTGGTCTGGCTCAAAAGCGAGCGACGACGAGCAATTTTGCCCCGGAAAGTGTCTCGTACAACGAAAAACTTGACTTGGCAAAATTGCTCGTCGCTTGAGCCGAGCGGAAACCAAACTTAGCGAAGGCGAATAGCGGAGGCGGGGCCGAGGCCCTGGATGGCCGAGGCCGGCCTCTGAGGCATGGATGCCGAATAGGCCGGGGGCCCCGCCGGAGCATGAGCCTGAGCGCTAGTTTGGTCCGCGAGGTGAATGGAGCGAGCGGAAGCCAGACCACGTTTGTTCTGCCCTTGTATTTTTGGTGCCTTTTGGTTACAATGGAGTGTGTATAAAATCAACCGGAAACGGGGGTTTTTTCTTTTGAAGCGGGTTGTCAGCGTAAGCCTGGGCTCTTCCCGCCGGGACCACCGCGTGGAGGTAGAGCTCCTGGGGGAGCTTTTTGAGATCAGCCGCCGCGGCACGGACGGCGACTTTGAACGGGCCGTCCGGCTGCTCCAGGAGCTTGACGGCAAGGTAGACGCCATTGGCCTGGGGGGCATTGACGTTTACCTCTACGCCGGGAAGACCCGCTACGTGGTGCAGGACGGCCTGAAGCTGATGCAGGCGGTCAGGCACACCCCGGTGGTGGACGGCAGCGGCTTGAAGAACACCCTGGAGCGGGAGACCGTGTACTATTTGCGGGAGCACACGGATTTCCTTGCGCCGGGGACAAAGGTGCTCATGGTGAGCGCCGTGGACCGCTTCGGCATGGCCGAGGCGCTGAGTGAGCTGGGCTGCGACCTCACCTTCGGGGATTTAATTTTTTCCGCCGGCATACCCTACCCCATCCGCTCCATGCAGGAGCTGGAGGAGCTGGCCAGGAAGATCCTGCCGGAGATGGTCAAGCTGCCCTTTCACATGCTCTACCCCACGGGCAAGAAGCAGGAGACCCAGGATGAGGAAAAGGTCAGGAAGTTCGGCCACTTTTACCAGGAGGCCCAGGTGATTGCCGGGGACTTCCACCTCATGCGCCGCTACATGCCCCGGCTAAACGGCCAGGTGATCATCACCAACACCACCACCCCCGAGGACGTGGCCTTCTTAAAGGAAAAAGGTGCTGGCTACCTGGTGACCACCACCCCGGAGTTTGCCGGGCGGAGCTTCGGCACCAACGTCATCGAGGCAGTGCTGGTGACCATCCTGCAAAAGCCCTGGGAGGAGATCACGCCGGAGGAGTACCTGGAATGCCTAAAGCGCCTGGACTTCAAGCCGCGCCTGGTGCCTTTACAGTAGCGCACGGAGGTTGACATAAGTTGGCCACCCACGAGGAGATCACCGCCAGCCTTCTGGCCTTTCAGGAAAGCTATAACAAGAACGAGCGCTTGAAGCAAATGAACCGTGACTGGGACCGGGTGATTTTGATTGAGGCCAGCGACATTCCCTCCCGGCACACCCTGGAACTGCGGGGCGGGGAGCTTTCGGTGCGGGAGGGGGCGCCGCCCAGGCCGGACCTGGTGGTTATTGCCGACAGCGAAACGCTAACCGACCTCTTTTACGGCGACATCACCCCCACGGAGCCGTACATGAATGGCACCTTGAAGATCATCGGCTCCGAGGACGACATCGTGCGCTTGGACTTCATCTCCCTCATGATCTGGGGTGAATAGGTTGCAGCTGAAAAGGGTTCTCACGCTGCGCACCGTGGTGGCCACCAGCGCCGGGCTCACCCTGGCCAGCTCCACTTTTGTGGCCGCCGTGCAGGTGGCGGGCTTTTTGGCCGGGGACGCGGCCTGGCTGGCCATCTTCACCAGCGGGCTCTTATGCTTCGGGGCGGCGGCCTGTTTTTCCGAGCTCAACGCTCGCTATCCCTCGGCGGCGGGCATCCGCCTTTACTTTGCCCGCGCCTTCGGGGAGAGGGTGGCCCTGGTCGTCTCCCTGCTTTATATGGCCGTGGTGCTGGGGGTGGTGGGGGCGGAGAGCTACGTGCTGGCCCAGAGCCTTACCTTTGCCGTGCCCTTCGTGCCGCCCCTGGCCTGGATAATGATCGTTTACGTCCTGGTGACGGGCCTCAACATACGCGGCATCAAGATTGCCGGCAACTTTCAGGACCTCATTACCTACGGCATGATGGTGGCCCTGGTGGCGCTGGGCCTGGCGGCCCTGGCCCAGAGGGGCTTTGCGCTGCAGGCGCCCCTGGCCACCGGCGGCCCCGCCTCCTTCATTAACGCCGTGGCCGTGGGCATTTTTCTTTTTGTGGGCTTTGAGTGGGCTGCTCCCCTGGCCGAGGAGGTGGTGCACACGCGCCTCGTCTCGCGGGGGATGCTTTTGGCCGTGGGGCTCTTGAGCCTCGTCTACGCCGTCTTTACCGTGGCCATGACGGTTGTCGTCCCACGGGAAGAGCTACTCTCCTCGCCCGTGCCGCACATGCTCTTTGCCCGCCACGCCCTGGGGCCGGCAGGGGTGTGGGCAATGGTGGGGCTTTCCCTGGCTGCCTCCGCCACCACCTTTAATGCCGGGCTGATCAGCGTTTCCCGCTTTATCTACGCTTCGGCCAGGGAGTGCGTCCTGCCGCCGGTCTTCTCCCGGGTAAGCATGCGCTTCTTTACTCCCTGGGTGGCCGTGCTCACCGTCTTTGTAATCGGCGTGAGCGCTTCCGTGGGGGTGCTTTTAACGGGCTGCTACCTCACCATCGTCAACCTGGCGGCGGCCATGGAGTCGCTGGTTTACGTTCTGGCCGCCCTGGCGGTGGTGGCCCTGCGGAGAAAGGAGCCCGCCGCCTGCGGTTACACCGTAAGGGGCGGGCTTTTTGTCCCCGCCCTCACCGCGGCGGTGTTCCTGGGCCTTTTGGGGGCGGTGGTGCTGGTCAACCCCGCGGTGGGGCTGTACCTCCTGGCCGGCCTTGCGCTAACCTGGCTTTACGTCCGCCATGTGGTGCCCGCGCTAAAAGAGAAATACCGGCGCGAGCGCCGCTCCCGCCGCCGGCAGTCATCACCCAGGCCCGGCGCCCTGCCCTAGAAACCCAGCGCGCGGTAGGCCGCCTCGTCAATGACGTTATCCCGGGAGAGGCCGTTTTGGGCCCGGAAGCGGTAGACGCTTTCCTCCATGTCATGGCGCCAGGTACCGTCCACCTGCCCGCCAAACAGCCCCAGCCTCTGCAGGGTGCGCTGTACCTCCATCACGTCGGAGCCGCAGAAGTCCCGGCGCAGCTCGCGGAAAGGGGGATGGCGGTAGGTGAAGGGGTTGCCGATGATCACCACGGGGGTACCCTCGGCCACCCAGGGGAAGATTTCTTCCACATCCCGGTTGTGCATGCGGATGCACCCCTGGCTGGCGTAGCTGCCGATGGTCCAGGGCTTGTTGGTGCCGTGGATGCCGTAGGTGCCCCAGGGGACGTTTAGCTCAAGAAAGCGCGAGCCGAACCCCGCTCCCCAGTCCCTGGCCTTGCGCACCACCTGAAAGTATCCCACGGGCGTGGGAGACTCGGGCCTGCCCACGGCCACGGGATACTGGCGGTAGGGTTCCCGGTCGGCAAAGACCACCAGTTTGCACCGGTCGGTGTCGACAAGCAGGCTAACATCCTGGGACGTCCCCTCCTGGCACTTGCAGCGGGGCGGGTTGGCGCCCGCCGGGCGGGCGGCGGCCACCCAGAGGGTGATCGCCAGGAGGCACATCAGGGCTGCCTTGCGGCGCATGGTGCACCCCCTGTAAAGCGTTTTTAAGAATTATCTGTATTCGCTCCCCTTTTTATGTAACGGCAGGATTTCCACCTTTCATGTCGAAATGAGTAACCAAACCCTGTCTTATCAGGTAACGGCATATGGAGTTGGAGGAAAATGCCTGGGTGGAAATCCTGCCTGGCGTGGTGCCGGCGGCTGGCCGGATGGCTGGCGGCAGGGCTTTTGTTCCTCTCCCTGGCCGGAAAAGCTCCCGGGGCGGAAAGCTCTCCCATACCGGAGGTTGTTTTTAAGATTGGGGCCAATACATACACGGTCAACGGCCAACCCTTCTCCATGGACGCCTCTCCCTTTATTGCCGGGAACAGGGCCTTTGTGCCGGTACGCTACCTGGCCCTCTCCCTGGGGGTGCCGCCGGAAGGGATCGGCTGGGACGGGCAGAGGGGGACGGTCACCCTGCAAAAGGGCGGGGTGACCCTGAAGCTGACCCTGGGCAAGGCCACCCTGGAGGCAAACGGTCAGGCCAAGCCCATGGACGTGGCCCCGCTGCTAAAAGACAACCGGGTTTACCTGCCGGCGCGCTACGTGGCCCAAGAGCTGGGCTACCGCGTGGACTGGCAGGCACCCGCCGTGCGCATCACGCCCGACGTGCTGCCGGTGCCGGAGAACACGCAGGTAACAGTGCAGGGCGACAGGGTCAACGTGCGCAGCGGGCCGGGGACGAACTACACCGTGCTGGCGCAGGTCAACAAAGGGGAGCGCCTGGCGGTACTGGGGAAGGTGCCCGACTGGTACCAGGTGAAGCTTCCCGGCGGCGAGGTGGGCTGGATCGTGGCCTGGTACGTGGCTCCCTGGGAGGAAACCTCCCGCGGCTCGCCGCCGGAAAGCGGCCAGGGCGGCGCGCCGGAGGATTCCTCCTCCGGGAAGCAGGAGCAGCCCGGCGGTGCCCCTGCAGGCCCGGCGGTGAACAGCCTGGAGGTGAGCGCCGCGGAGAAAGCGGTTAAGGTCAAGATCACCGCCGGCGCACCCGTAGACTACCGCGTCTTCCGCCTCTCCTCTCCCGAGCGCCTGGTGGTGGACCTCACCGGGGTACAGCCCGGTGAGGTGCCCAGGGAGGTGCAGTTAAACTCGCGGGTGGCCGGCAGGCTGCGGGTGGGGTGGTTCAGCCGCTCGCCCGACGTGACCCGCCTGGTCTTTGACTTGAGTGACAGGGCGGCGTGGCGGGCCAGGCTTTCCGCGGACAAGAAGACCCTGGAGCTGGAAGTTTTTGTGCCCGATGCTCGGGAACTCCTGCGCGGCAAAATAATTGTTGTGGACCCGGGCCACGGCGGGCCTGACCCCGGGGCGATGGCCAACGGCTTGAAAGAAAAAGACCTCACCCTCAAGATCGGCCAGCGCCTTGCCGGGCTCCTTGCCGCGCAAGGGGCAAAGGCGCTCATGACCCGCACCAATGACAGCGATGTGGACCTGTACGCGCGCACGGACATGGCCAACCGGGCCGGGGCGGACCTCTTTGTGAGCGTGCACATCAACGCCAACCCCAGCCCGGACGTGCAGGGCACGGCCACGTACATTCCCCGGCGGGAGGAGGCGGAGGCGAGGCGCTACGAGGAGAGCAGACGCCTGGCCGAGTGCATCCAGTCGTATCTGGTGCGGAACCTGAGCCTGGAAGACGACGGGGTGCGCGAGGCGAGCTTTGTGGTGGTGCGCACCGCGTCGATGCCGGCGGTCCTGGTGGAAGTGGCGTACATCACCAACCCCCGCGAGGCAGGCCTTTTAAAGCAGGACGCTTTCCTGGCCAGAGCCGCCGAGGCCATCTACCAGGGCATCGTGGATTATCTGGCTTCCCGGTAAACAATTCTCTGCCTAGCTTTCCGGCAGGCCTTTTTACCAGGGGCCTGCCTTTTTTGGGCAGGCATTTCGTCCCGGAAGTTAAAGTAAAATAAATTAGGCAGCGGTTTACTTTTAACCTTATACTGTTTTTAGGAGAGAACGAACGTTGAACGAGAAACGTCCCATCGGCCTTTTCGATTCGGGGGTGGGGGGCCTCACCGTCTCCCGGCACATCTTCCGCTACCTGCCGGAGGAGTCTACCATTTACTTCGGCGACAACGCCCGCGTCCCGTACGGGTCGCGTTCCCGGGAAGAGCTCATGACTTTTGCCGCGCAGATCCTGACCTTTTTGCTTTCCCGGGGGGCCAAGTACATCATCTTTGCCTGCAACACCAACTCCTCCCTTACCCTGCCGGCCATGAGGCGGCGCTTCGGCGTGCCCATGATCGGCCTCATCGAGCCGGGGGCGGCAGAAGCCGCGCGGGTGACCCGCCGGGGGCGGGTAGGCGTGATTGCCACCGAGGCCACTGTGAAGAGCGGCGCCTACCAGGCCGCCCTGAAGGCCGCCGCGCCCGGCCTGGAGGTTTTTGCCCAGGCGGCGCCGCGGCTGGTGCCCCTGGTGGAGGGCGGGCGCTTCGGCACCAGGGAGTCCCTGGAGGCCGTGAGGGAGTACGTGGAGCCGCTAAAGAAGGCGGGCATAGACACCCTCATCCTGGGCTGCACCCACTACCCTTTCCTCTGGGAGGAATTCCGCACCGCCCTGGGCCCGGAGGTGGTGCTGGTCGACCCGGCGGAAGCCACGGTGAAGGCGGCCAGGGAAGAGCTGGCGCGGCTGGGCCTGCTCGGCGGCCCCGGCGGGCCGGTGGAGCACCGTTACTACGTGAGCGGCGACCCCCTGCCCCTCGTAGCTGCCGCCCGGCGCTTTTTAGGGCTGGACGGGGTGCGCGTGGAGAAGGTAACCCTGGACTGAGAGGCGGGGCTTTACCGTGGGCTACCGCGTTGGCCTGACCACCACCATACCGGTGGAGGTCATTTACGCCGCCGGCTGCGTGCCGGTGGATTTAAACAACCTCTTTATAACCGACCCCCATCCCGGCGCCCTGGTGGAGGAGGCGGAGCTGGCCGGCTACCCCCGCAACCTGTGCGCATGGATAAAGGGCATTTACGGGGCGGTGATGAAGCACAGCGACATCCGCGTGCTGGTGGCGGTCACCCAGGGCGACTGCAGCAACACCCACGCGCTGATGGAAACCCTGGAGCTGGCGGGGATAAAGGTCATCCCCTTTGCCTACCCCTTCGACCGCGACCGGGACCTGTTAAAGCTGCAAATAGAGAAGCTGATGGCGCACTTCGGGGTGGACTGGCCGTCCGTGGAGCGGGCCAGGGAGCGCCTGGACGCCGTGCGGCGCAAGGTGTGGGTGATAGACCGGCTGACCTGGGAGGAAAACCTGGTCAGCGGGTGGGAAAACCACCTCTATCAGGTCAACTGCAGCGACTTTAAGGGCGACCCGGACGCCTTTGAGCGGGAAGTGGACGAGTTCCTGGCCCGCGCCAGGGAAAGATCTCCCCGCCGGGAGGAAATACGCCTGGCCTATATCGGCGTGCCGCCCATCATGGACGACCTCTACGATTACCTGGAGGAGCGGGGGGCGCGGGTGGTCTTCAACGAAACCCAGCGCCAGTTTACCCTGCCCTATGCCGCCGCCGACCTGGTGGAGCGCTACCGCCTCTACACCTACCCCTACGGCATCTTTTACCGCCTGGAGGACATTTTGCGGGAAATAGCGAGGCGCGGCGTGCACGGCGTCATCCATTACGCCCAGAGCTTTTGCTTCCGCCAGATAGAGGACCTCATCGTCCGCCAGAAAATCAGGCTGCCCGTGCTTACCCTGGAAGGGGACAAGCCCGGGCGCCTAGACGCCCGCACGCGCATGCGCCTGGACGCTTTCCTGGACATGCTGCGCTAGAAAAGGGGGCTTCTTGCTTTGTACTGCGGCCTGGACCTGGGCAGCCGTAGCGTCAAGGTGGCCCTGGCCGGTGAAGACGGCGGCTTTACCCTGCGCAAGTTTGCCACCGCCGACTTTTACCGCCGCTTCGGCTCCTGCCGCGACGGCAAGCTGGCGGTGGACTTCCGCGCCCTTTTGCCCGAGGGGGCGGTGGTGGAAAGGGTGATCAGCACCGGCTACGGGCGCCAGGCAGCGGCGGTGGCCGGTGCCCGCGCCATCCCCGAGATCAAGGCCCACGTGCTGGGAGCCGTGCACCTCACCGGCCTTCTGGACTTCACCCTGCTGGACCTGGGCGGCCAGGACAGCAAGGTGGCCCTGGTGCGAAAGGGGCGCATCGTGGACTTCCTGACCAACGACAAGTGCGCCGCCAGCACGGGGCGCTACCTGGAGAACATGGCCGCCGTTTTGGGCATCACCCTGGAAGAGCTGGGGCAGCACTACCGGGACCCTGTGGAACTTAACTCCACTTGTGCCATTTTCGGGGAATCAGAACTCATCGGCAAGATGGTGGAGGGTCACCCCCTTTCCTCCCTGGCGGCGGGGGTAAACTACTCCATCTTCAGGCGCATCCGGCCCATGCTGGTGCGGCTTTTGAGCGATACCCTGGTTTTTACCGGCGGGGTGGCGCAAAACCGCGCCCTGGTGGAAATCCTTTCCCGCGAGCTGGGGGTGAAGGTGGTGGTGCCGGATAACCCCCAGTACACCGGGGCCATTGGCTGCTGCGTGGAGGCGAAACTTGGCTGAGGGAGGGGTCATAGTGCGCCTGACCGTCTTGGGCTGCTGGTCGCCTTACCCGGCGCCCGGAGGGGCATGTTCGGGTTACCTCCTGCAGGACGGGGGAGCCTACATAATGCTTGATGCGGGTAACGGCTCTTTCAGCCGGCTCTTGCAGTTTGTCCACCACTGCGACCTGCGGGCGGCGATAATCACCCACCTCCATCCCGACCACTACGCCGACCTGTACGTCCTGCGCCGGGCCACGGTGGCCGCCCTCAAGAGGGGGATGCGCCACCGCCGCGTGGTGCTCTTTTTGCCCTCAGAGCCCGCCCAGGTCTTTAAGGAGCTGGCGGCCTTCAGCGACGCCTTTGAGGTCGTTCCCGTGGATTCCCTGCCCGAGGAGGTGGTGCCGCCGGGGGTGAGGGTCCACGTGGCCTCCGTGGGGGCGGTGAGGCTTTTCTTCTTGCCCGCCTGCCACTCCCTCCCCGCCTACTCCGTGGGGGTGGAGGGCTCCGGCTACCTGGTGTACTCCGGCGATACCGCCCCTACGGAGGAGCTGGCCGCCCTGGCCAGCGAGGCGGGGATCTTCCTCTGCGAGGCCACCGGGCTGGACGGGGACGAAGACTTTGTACAGGGGCGGCACATGACCGCCCGCCAGGCAGGGGCCCTGGCCCGCCGGGCAGAGGTCCGGGAGCTCATCATCACCCACTTCTTCCCCGAGTACGACCTGGCCGCCCTGAAGGCGCAGGCCGAGGCGGGGTACCGCGGGCGGGTAGAACTGGCCGTGGAAGGAGATACTTACTTCCTGTACTAGCAAGTTGCAGGGGAGGTGCCGGAGGATGGCAGTAAGGCCCGACGGCCGGCTGGCCGGCCAGATGAGGGAAGTGAAGATCAGCCGCGGCGTGAACAAGTACGCCGAGGGTTCCGTGCTCATTGAGCTGGGAGACACGCGGGTGATCTGCACGGCCACGGTGGAGGACCGGGTGCCCCCTTTCCGCCAGGGCACGGGGGCCGGGTGGGTTACCGCGGAGTACGGCATGCTGCCGCGCTCCACCGGCGCGCGTACGCCCCGGGATACGGTGAGGGGCAAGGGGCGCACCCAGGAGATCCAGCGCCTCATCGGCCGCTCCCTGCGGGCGGTGGTGGATCTGGCCGCCCTGGGGGAGCGCACCGTCATCCTGGACTGCGACGTGCTCCAGGCCGACGGCGGCACCCGCACGGCCTCCATCACCGGGGCTTTTGTGGCCCTGGTGGAGGCGCTGTGGCGCCTCGTGGAGCAGGGCGCCATAAGCAAGCTGCCGGTGAAGGACTTCGTGGCCGCCACCAGCGTGGGCCGGGTGAACGGGGAGCTTGTGCTAGACCTGTGCTTTGAGGAGGACGCGGCGGCAGAGGTGGACATGAACGTGGTCATGACCGGGAGCGGCGAGCTGGTGGAGGTGCAGGGCACCGGGGAGGAGGCCTCCTTCACCAGGGAAGAGCTCATGGCCATGCTCGACCTGGCCGCCGGGGGCATCGCCCGCCTGGTGGAACTGCAAAAGGCGGCCCTGGGGGAGCTGGCCGCCCGCATAGGCAGAGGAGGGCCGGGGGATGAAGCTGGTGCTGGCCACCCGCAACCGGGGGAAAATTAAGGAGCTATCTGCCCTCCTGGCCCCTCTGGGGTACGAAGTGGTGTCCTTGGAGGACTTTCCCGGCGTGCCCGAGGTGCCCGAGGACGGGGCCACTTTTGCCGAGAACGCCGTAAAAAAGGCCGTGGCCGTAGCCCGCCACACCGGGCACCTGGCCCTGGCCGACGACTCGGGCCTGGAAGTGGATTACCTGGGCGGGGCGCCGGGGGTGTTGTCGGCGCGCTTTGCCGGCGAGCACGGGAACGACAGGGCCAACAACGAGAAGCTGCTGGCGCTTTTAGCCGGCGTGCCCCCGGAAAAGCGCACCGCCCGCTTCCGCTGCGTGGTGGCCGTGGCCACGCCGGCCGGCGAGGTCTGGACCGCCGAAGGGAGCTGCGAGGGCGTCATTGCCGATACCCCCCGGGGCGAGGGCGGGTTTGGCTACGACCCCCTCTTTTATGTGCCGGAGCTGGGAAAGACCTTTGCGGAGCTGGACCCGGAAGTAAAAAACCGCCTCAGCCACCGGGCCCGCGCCCTCGCGGGGGCCAGGGAGATCCTGGCCCGCTTCAAAGATGGCCCTAAGAGCGGATCATCACCAGCAGCATCTTAAACCTCTGCCGCGCCGCCAGGGCATGGGGCCGGTTGGCGGGCATGACCACCACGTCCCCTTCCTTTAAAACCAGGGGGCTTCCGGCAATGGTGACCTCCGCTTCCCCTTCCAGCACGTGGACCAGCGCGTCGTAGGGGGCGGTGTGCTCGCTTAAGCCCTGGCCCCGGTCAAAGGCAAAGAGCGTGACCGTGCCCGCCTTCTTGCTGACCAGGGTGCGGCTGACCACCGCTCCCTCCTGGTAGTCCACCAGCCCGGCCAGGTTGAACACGGCGGCTGGCGCAATGTTTATCCCCTCGTACTTCTGTTGTCCCTCCACGAAAATCCCCCCAAGCGTTTTTGGGCACACCTGCTGCGTTTATTTTCCCCTTCCGGGGGCAAATCCCTTTTTTTATTTTTTCGGTTGCCGGAAGGAAATTTATAAAATCGGTAGAAGTTACTATTTTAAACAACAAAGCGGCGGCAGACGGGTATGGAAGGAGTGTGCCGACACATGGGCGAGGGAATTTTTAAACAGAAGAACGGCCTTTTGGCCGTGGACGTGGTGGGCTCCTGCGGCGTGCTCACCCCGGAGCAGCTGGCGGGCCTGGCGCGCCTGGCGGAAAAGGCCGGGGCCATCGCTTTTAAGCTCACCAGCCGCCAGACGCTGGTGGCCCTGCTCCCGGAAGGGCGGGCGGAAGGGTTTATCGAGGGGCTGGCCACCCTAGGCCTGCGGGTTTCCCCTTACGGCAACGTGGTGCGGGCGGTAAAGGCCTGCCCGGGGAATGAGGACTTTTGCCCGCGGGCGCTGGGGGACGCCCTGGGGCTGGGCATGGCCCTGCAGGAGCGCTACCTGGGGCGGGAGGTGCCCAAGGACTTTAAAATTGCCGTTGCCGGGTGCCCCCGCGGTTGCGTCGACCCGTACTGTGCCGACTTCGGCGTAATTGCGGCAGGAAAGGACGTCTTTGACGTGGCCGTCGGCGGCATGGGCGGCAGCTCCCGCCCCCGCCACGGGGTCGTTATTGCCCGCCGCATCGGGCGGGAGAAAGTCTTTGCGCTGCTGGAGCACGTGCTGGCCAGGTTCGGCGAGCTGGCCCAGCCGCGGGAAAAGCTGGGCCGGGCCATCGAGCGCTTGGGCGTGGAGCCCTTCCTGCCGCCGGCGCCTACGCTGGCGCCGGAGGAGGAGGACGGCAGCCTGGCGGAGTTTGCCCGCTTTTTAAAGGAACATGATTAGGTGGGGAGGGACGCGGGATGACCGTGGTGCGGAGTGCCGGCGATGTCGACCTGGCCGCCCTGGAGCGGCCGCTGGAGAGGATCTGCCAGAACTGCGACCAGCAGGGCGCCTGCCGCAGGGACAAGTGCCTGGCCGGCTTTGCCCGCCAGGTGCTCAAGTATGCCCGCCTCAAGGGGGCGCTTGACGTGCCCGGCGCCAGGAGCCTCATCCCCCTTGACGACTTCAAGCCCTACGGCCAGGACCTGGTGGCCGCAGGCCTGGCCGAAACGCTGCGGCAGTGCCGGGAGTGCCGCGACAACCACTCCCCGGACTGCGTCATTGCCCTGGTGCGCACCTGCCTGGAGAGCACCGTCCTGCCCGAGAACATCGACTACCCGGGAAGCGTCTTTCTCTACCTCGTGCGGGTAAAGGAGCAGAACCCGGAGCTGGCGGCCCTCCTGGCCAGGGAAGTAAAGAAAGGCAGTTAGTGTTTTGCCGCCTAGCTGCGCATGATGATGCCCTCTAAAACGTTGGCCACGTCCTCGCAGCAGTCGAGGATGGATTCCATTTTTTCGTAAATTTCCTTCATCTGTATGATCCGCTTGAGGTCGTGCTGCTCGGTGAAGAGCACCTGCAGGCTTTCCCGGTACAGCTGGTCGGCCTCTTTTTCCAGGTCGTTGATGCGGAAGGTGTGGCGGTGGATGGCCGCAAGCTTCTTTTGGGCCAGGAGCCTGACGGCGGCCAGGATTTCCTCCGTGCAGCTCTCCACGATGCGCGTAAAAAGCTGCATGTACGGGTCGGTTTCCCGGATGCCGTAAATGTCAATGAGGTCGGTGCAGGCCTCAATGCCGTCTAAAACGTTGTCCAGCTTTACCGTGAGCTCCATGATGTCTTCCCTTTCCAGGGGGGTGACGAAGGTCTGGTTTAAGGCCTTGAACACGGCATGGGTGTACTCGTCCCCCCGGTCCTCAAGCTCCTTGATCCTCTCGGCGTAAGTTTCGGTGTCCGTGAGGCTTTCGATGTTCTCGCGGAACAGCGCGGCGGCGTCCTTGATGTTTTCGGCAATGAGGAGGAAGTGTTCAAGAAAGAAGTCCGGCTTTCGCTTTAAAGAGATCATGTTCAAAATCTCCTCCGCGGGTGTTATTTTAGGGGCTTTAAAAGGGTGCGGGCATGTTGAGAAAAAGGTACGTGTTATGATATATTACTTTTGTCACAAAGTTGTACGAGCCTGGAAAAGGGGACTTTCCGTTGCCGGACGCCCAGCTCTTGCTCATCGTTTTGGTGGTCATTTTAGCCTTAAGCTTTGACTTCATCAACGGCTTTCACGATACGGCCAACGCCATTGCCACCTCGATTTCCACCAAAGCCCTGCACCCGCGCACGGCCATCGTGCTGGCCTCCGTCATGAACTTTGCCGGGGCCATGACCTTTACCGGGGTGGCCAAGACCATTGGCGGCAAGATTGCCAACCCCATGACCCTGGAAAACGGCCTGGTGATCGTGGCCGCCGCCCTGGTGGCGGCCATTGCCTGGAACCTGATCACCTGGTACTACGGCATTCCCTCCAGCTCCTCCCACGCCCTCATCGGTTCCCTGACCGGGGCCGTGCTGGTGGCCGCGGGGTTTTCCGCCGTGAACTTTAAAGGCTTTCTCACCATCATCAAGTCGCTCATCTTTTCGCCCCTGGTGGCCTTTGCCGCCGGCTTTACCATCATGACCCTGGTTAACAACATCTTCCACTACGCCGTGCCCCACCGCATAAACCGGCGTTTTCGCCTCCTGCAGGTGCTCACCGCCTCCTTCCAGGCCTTCTCCCACGGGACCAACGATGCCCAGAAGACCATGGGGATCATTACCTTTGCCCTGGTGGCCGGGGGGTTCCAGGACACCCTGCACGTGCCCTTCTGGGTCAAGCTGGTGGCCGCCCTGGCCATGGCGGCGGGCACCTCGGTGGGCGGGTGGAGGATCATCAAAACCGTGGGCACGCGCATCATCAAACTGGAGCCGGGCAGCGGCGTGTCCGCCGACCTGGGTTCGGTGGCGGTCATCCTGGGCGCCACGCTGCTGGCCCTGCCGGTGAGCACCACCCACGTCATCTCCTCCTCCATCATGGGCGTGGGTGCCGCCAGGCGCTTTTCCATGGTCAAGTGGGGGACGGCGCAAAAGATGGTCCTGGCGTGGCTGATCACGCTACCGGTGAGCGCCCTCCTGGCGGGGGTGTGCTACGGCCTTTACCTGAGCGCCTCCCGCCTGGCAGGAGCCTTCTAGGTGATAAAAGTTTTGCTAATCCCTGCAGAATCCTGCCGGAAGGGAGCGAAATTTATTTCTAAAAAAAATACCTGGGGACGGGGGTCCTTTGACTCCCGGTGAGTTTTGAAGTATAATTATAAGTGCTCCTTGGCCGTTGCCGGTATGCGCGGCGGCAGACGGCCCCGTACCGGCGGCAGGGCGCGGTCCGACCGTAGATGTGGTGCCAACTGCGAGCGGGTGTAGCTCAATGGTAGAGCACCGGCCTTCCAAGCCGGGTACGTGGGTTCGATTCCCATCACCCGCTCCAATTATTTTTTGTTTACTATTACTATCACTACACTTTTTCATTTTTTTTAGGTGGTCGGTATAAATGAGGCGCTGTGTGAAGTGTAAAGGCGAAGCGGCTGTACACCTGAAATCCAAAAATGCCAGCTTTTGCGGCGAGCACTTCGTGGAGCATTTTTTAAACCAGGTCGAGCGGGCCATAAAAAAGTTTAAGATGCTCTCTCCAGGAGAGCGGGTGCTGGTGGCCGTTTCGGGGGGCAAGGACAGCCTGGCTTTGTGGGATGCCCTTTTGTCCCTTGGCTACGAGGCAGAGGGCGTGCACGTGGACCTGGGGTTGGGGGATTACTCCGCCGGCTCGCGAGAGGCCTGCCAGGAATTTGCCCGCCGCCGCGGCGCAAAGCTCTACCTCTTTTCCGTGGTGGAGACGTACGGCGTGAGCATGAGGGAGATTACCGCCAGGAACCGCCGGGCTACCTGCTCCGTCTGCGGCACGGTAAAGCGCTACCTCATGAACCGGCTGGTGCAGGAGACAGGCCACCGCGTGGTGGCCACCGGACACAACCTGGACGACGAGGCGGCGGCCTTGTTTGGCAACCTCCTGGGCTGGCAGGAAGGTTACCTGGCGCGGCAGTACCCGTACCTGCCTCCCAGCCACCCCGGCTTTCCCGCCCGTATAAAGCCCCTGGTGCGCCTGAGCGAGTTTGAAACGCGGACCTACTGCCAGCTGCGGGGCTTGGGCTACCTTGGCGACGGCTGTCCCCTGGCCAAAGGGGCGTCTTCGCTGTTTTACAAGGAACTGCTCAACTCCCTGGAAGAGAGGATGCCCGGAAGCAAGCTACGGTTCCTCTTCGGCTTCCTGGAGGAAGGGCGCAGCAGGTTTGCCGATGTACCCGTGGAGCTAAAGGAATGCGAGATCTGCGGCCAGCCTACCACGGCCAGCACCTGCCTTTTCTGCCGGCTCATGCAGAGGGCAGGCCTGGACCCCCTGACGCGCCCCCAGGTGCGGCAGGTGGTGTAGCAGGTTGCCTAAAAGAAAAAGGCCCCTGTAGGGGGCCTTTTTCTAAAAAGAGATGAAAAGGGTTATGGGGTGAAGAGTGAGGGAATGATATGATAAAAAGAGAGGGGTTGGTTTTTGAGGAAAGTAAAAAGGCCGACTCTCCATTTTACTTGAGCTCATGGAGAACCGGCCTATGGTTGTTCCATTCGGCCTTTCCTTAATTAATTATACTAGCCGGAAGGTTATTTGTAAAGTGTTTTTTTGAGCAACATTGTTTCAATAGCCTAGGGATTGGCTAAAAAATTGGGCCCAGCACGCGTATTAGCCAAGTGACCATTAGAGCACCGGTGGCAAAAGAACCGAGCACGTCAACGAGATCGCACAAGATATCGGATTCTTCTAGCCGGTTTTGAGAACACCCCCACTCTCCAATCCACATAGTATCCCCCCACAACCCATTCTGTAATTTTCAAAGAGCCTTTTTGTAAGGTAAATGATAACATGAATCATGCTTGAGGTCAACGAAAATCTTAAAATTTTGAAAAGTATCCAAGGCCCATTTTTTAAAGGAAATAGTGAACATATTAGAGAAATATCTCACAAAGTATAGGGGATATTTCGGGGGGTGAAAAAATGCCTTTACCTTTTTTTAAAACACCTCCATGCCCTGCATGCGGCTCAAAGAACACTACCCGAGGACGCATCATCAGGTTGGCTGCCGGCGTAGGCCTAGGACTGGGCGGTGCGCTGTTTTTCTATCTTTTGGGATTCTTTTACCCGCCAGTACGCATGTTGATTACCATTGCCCTATTGTGCGGCATGTTTATTTGCCTTATACCGCCTTTGGGAAAATACTGCTGCCTTGACTGCGATGCCTACTGGAACCCGGATGACCCCCAAACTTACTGGCGGCCCCGGCCCCCTGGACTGTGAAGGCTGAAAGAGTGAAGCCCCGGCCTGACCGACCGGGGCTTCACTCCGGGGGAGGGGAGGGTCTATGCTTTCACTTTTGCAGTTTCCTGGGCGCGCAGGCGCTTTTCCTTTAGTTCACGGGCTACGCCGAGGTACAGCTGAATGAGGATGTACGCGCACATGCCCGAGGCGGCGGTGAGCATCAGGATACCCCCTGCCTGGTTCCAGAGATATTCTTTCGTGTAGGCAGCCCACCACTCGGGCTTATTGGCAACCTCTACCATATAGTGGTATACAGTGGCCTTTTTGGCGTAGATAGCAGAGATCTCGGCAGGCGTGAGCCCTTGCTTTTTGAGGAAAGCCTCAAAGGCCTTTTTGTACAGCGCTGCGTAACGGGAGGAGATTTCCTTGAGGATTACCGAGGCACAGGCGAAGAAGGTGGCGATGGTGAAGATCAAGCGGATGGTGATGCCGTATACGTACTTGGTGCAAATGGTACCAAACTGGGCGCCCACGCTGGCCCCCAGCAGCATGATCACTGCTGCTATGAGTTCCACGCCGCCTTTTAAGCTGTAGGTAAAGGCGCCGTATGCACCGGAGAACATAACTTCAAACAAGTCGGTGCCGACCGCTATCTTCGTAGGCACGCCCATCAGGTAAATCAGCGCGGGCACGCGGATGATGCCGCCGCCGACACCGAGGATGCCGGCTACGAACCCGGTGACTACGCCCACGAAGAGGATGGCCCAGAGGGAGACGCGCATTTTAGCGATCGGGCAGTAGAAAGTAGGCCAAATATTAAGGGTTTCTTGGATCCAGCGGGACCAGGCGGTTCCGACGACGTCTTTAACCTGCTTGCCGGCCTCTTTTTCCAGCTTTCTTACCCGCAGGTATTCCGAAAGCATGAAGATGCCGATAGAAGCCAGCAAGAGGATGTAGAGGTAACGAACCACACTGCCGGCAATGCCCTTTTGCGTGAGCCAGTAAAGGATTTGGGCGCCGGTTTCAATGCCGGAGAAGGTACCGATGAGCATCACGAAGGCTATGATAACGCTGACATGGCCGAATTTCCAGTGCCTGAAGGTAGCTACAATGGATTTACCCACCAGGTGGGTCATATCGGTGCCCACCGCGTAAATCATGGGGAAACCGAAGATGTTTAATGCCGGCGTAACCAGCCAGGCGCCGCCGATGCCAAAGAAGCCCCCGACCACCCCGACGGTAAAGCCAATTAGCAGCAGCGGCCACCAGGCCATATCCACGCCGCTAACAGGCATGTGCATCATTACTCAACACCCCTTTCTTCAAAATGGGTTTATTTTTGGATTCCTTGACGATAAGCATAATTGCCGGGCTATTAATGCTTAATAACCGCGCTTTCATCTTCATACTCTTTCTTGTATGCGCCCAGGTCCACGCGCAGGAGCTTGAAGATTCCATCTGCGATCAGGCCGATGGCTACTCCCAATGCCACCATGGTTCCGATATTTACAATGGCGTAAGCAAAGGGTGAAGTTTTAGCCAAACCGGCGGCCCAGGTGAAAAACTCGGCGAGCATCCCTTCATCCCTCCTTTCGCAAAAATTGTCCCTTTGGCTTTTGGTATTAGCCAGCCTTGCCCTTGACCTGCCCGGTGACCAGCCAGTAAATCCACAAACCTACGGAAGTGGTGCAGAAGAGCACAATGAAAATCCTGGTCAGAAGTTTACCCATAGAGCTCACCTCCTCTCTTTACCAGTTTGATACTTGCATTGAAATTTTTGTTAGCTTGTTTAAAGTTATGAAAAACTTGCTGGATAAAGAGGCATAAATCTTGGGGGAGAAGGCTTTGAGATATAGAATGATAGTTGATATCGATATAGCAGTTATTCCCATCGCATCAACGGCCAGCAGGGCCATATCTTCCGCCTTTTCTCTTTGGGCAAGGGAAGGGGAACGTTTGCCCGTCATTGGCCTTCTCCCCTTTCAGGAGATTGCATGTATTTATTGAAGAGAGAAAAAGACCGGCTCCCTGGTAGATCCCAGGTAAACCGGCCTATGGTTGTTCCATTCGGCCTTTCTTTTTTCTTTGCCTCCATGTTACCAAAATCACAATCCCCTGTCAATAGGTTTTTTGCTTTTTTGAGAAATACTTCACAAGTGGCTGAGGCTATGATATAACTTAAGACAAGGAGCAATAGGAGGAAGGCCTATACTTATGTCGTTCCCTTTCCGCTTCCGGCCTCCAAGTTTTAAACTGCAGTTGGTAGGGATTGTGGCTATACTTTTGACTGTTCCCGTGTTGGTAATGATTTACGACCTTGTCTTTGCTGCGCGCACAGATGACCTGTTATTTAAAGAAATCGAGCACCGCCTGACAACGTTGGGTGATTACCTTGGTAGAGAACTAGGGAACCGTTTACAAGAAAACGCTTCCCTAAGTGGTGCCAAAAATACGCTGGTTGACAGGTTTTACCAGTTAACCGAGCCGGTGACGCAGAGCTATCCGGGGGTGCGATGTGGCCTTTTTATACCCGGCAGCGAAAGAATTTGGGTGCAGGGCTTTCTCCATGAATACCGCCCAAAGTTTCCCGAAACCCCGGAGCAAAGGCTAAAAAGGGTTTATGAGGAATCAAGGGAAGGAATCGAGGCCGTGCTGGCCAGTGGTAAACCCGTGAAGAGGGTGGGGCAGACGTGGGATGACTATTTTTTGGAGTACCTTGTGCCCGTTAAGTTCCAGGGAGAAGTGGTGGCAGTAGTTTGGGCAGGGGAGAGAATCCATCCTGCTTTTGCCCAAAGCGCTAAAGCGCGGTTGCTGTTACGCTTTGCCATCCTTTGCGTTTTTACGTTTTCGGTGGTGATAACTTTATTGACGGTAGGTACTTTTATGAGAGGGGTTAGGCGAGTTAAAGAAGGGCTCCTAACCTTGGAGAGGGACTTAGGCGTCAGATTGCCGGAAATGCCCGGAGAGTTGGGGGATATTGGCCGGGCAATTAATCAATTAGCTTCTAGGCTCATTGAACGAGAGCAGATGCTTGAGGAGCTGCGCCGCACGGAGCACCTGGCAGCCCTAGGGCGGTTGATTACAGAAATCGCCCATGAGCTGCGTGCGCCCGTGAGTATCATGCAAGCTGCTCTAGAAGTGGTAAGGCCAAAGCTAGAAGGCAATACCGATGTGAAAGAAGCCCTTTTAATCATGGAAGAGCAAATAAGTAGGCATACCAATCTGATCGATGAGCTTTTGCTTTTTGGCCGGCCGAGCAAAGAAGTAGAGGAAATAAATGTCAATTCGCTGGTTGAGGACCTTGCAAATTCCTGCCGGCTGTTGCTGGAGCGCCAAGGCATAGAGTTAATCCTAAATTTGGCAGAAGAGCAGGTTCTGGTTAAGGGGAATAAAGAAAAACTGCGACAAGTATTTTTAAACCTGATGATGAACGCCATGCAGGCCATGCCGGGAGGTGGAAAGCTAACTATAGAGACTCTTCCCCATGAGGGAGGTGTTTGTGTGGTTGTCCAAGACACCGGGGAAGGCATACCACCCGAAGATTTGGAGCATATCTTTCAGCCCTTTTTTACCCGGAAGGCCGGCGGCAGCGGGTTAGGCTTGGCACTATGCCACGAGATAGTTCGTTTACATGGCGGCTCCATTTCTGTGGAAAGCCGCCCCGGCCAGGGAGCCAAATTTAAGATATATTTACCGGCAAAGAGTGGAGAAAGAAAGGAGAATAATCATGGTGCGCTTGCTGGTAATTGATGATGAAAAAGGCATGTGCTGGGCTTTAAAGAAAGCTCTGGAGGAGGGGGGCTATGAAGTCTTAACGGCCTTGAGCGGCCCTGAAGGCTTAAGTATGCTTAAGCGTGAAAACTTTGACCTGGTGCTCTTAGATATAAAGATGCCTGGAATGAGCGGCTTAGAGGTATTAGAAGAAATCCGCAAAACAAGCCCATCCTTGCCGGTGATAATCATGACCGCCCTTTCCAGTTTACCCGTTGCTTTGGAAGCTATGCAGAAAGGAGCTGACGCCTATGTCACTAAGCCCTTTCAGATGTCCACACTAAAGCAGACGGTAGAGAAAGTTCTCTCAGGTGTTGTAGTAAAAAAAGATAGCCCTTAAACAGCCGAATCGAACAACGATAGGCTGGCATTGGTTTATAACCTGTAGGCCGGCCTTTTTTCTTAGAATGTGAAATATAGTACATACCAAAAGAGGAGGAATAAGTGTGTCTAAAGTTTCCAGCGAGCAGATCGTCTTGACCAAAAGGGAGTTACAGCTGATTCGCTTTATTCGCCAGCTGGGCTGGGGAGAAATTAGGCTGCGCGTTGAAAACGGGCAACCGGTGTTAATTTATGAGGCGATTCGTACGGTAAAGTTGGAGGAAGAGGAAACTGCCCAAGGGAAAGGAAAAACAAAAACCGGAACCCCAATGTTAAATCGTTAGATGTTACCATTTATCTCTCCGATGATTTTGTTTGGGGCCTAAAATTTTGCCGCCTCTATTAGAGCCGTGAGGGCGGCGGCAATGAAGATGGAAGGCAAAAGATCCCCCACCCGGATGCGGGTTACTTTGAGCAGGTTTAGCCCGATGGCCAGGATGAGGAGGCCGCCGGTGGCGGTAAGCTCCGTTACCACCCAGGGGCTTAAGCCCGCGCCGAGGAAGCGGGCGAGGACGGTGATGGTTCCCTGGTAGAGGAAAACCGGGACGGCGGAGAAGAGCACGCCGATGCCCATGGTGGAGGAAAAGATGGCCGCGGCAATGCCGTCCAGCATGGCCTTGGCAAAAAGCGTCCTGGGGTTGCCGGTCAGGCCGTCCTCGATGGCGCCCATGACGGCCATGGCGCCGACGCAGAAAACCAGGCTGGCCGTGACAAAAGCGTAGGCCGCGCCGCCTTCCCCGCGGTTGCCGAACCTGGCCTCGATGCGCTTGCCCAGCCTTTCCAGCCGTCCCTCGATGTCCAGGCCGGTTCCCACCAGGCCGCCCAGCGCCAGGCTGCCGATGACGATGAGGGGGTTTTTCGTCTGCAGGGCCATCTGGGTGCCGATAAGGATGACGGCGAGCCCGAGGCCCTGAATGATCGTTTCTCCCGTTTTCCGGGGCAAGCCCTTTTTAAGTAGCGTGCCCAGCGCGCTCCCCGCGCAGATGGCGGCGGCGTTAATGATGGTACCGAGCAAGTTTGGTAGCTCCTTTCGGCCTGATAAGTCTTAGTAAATTCGCCGCCTGCACCCGTTTTCCTGCCCGTGCCGGGTGCAACCATAAAGTAGGGAAAATTGTGATATAATATAAAAAATGACACCACCTGCCGCCCCGGAGAGGTGAGTCGGGTGCGCGTGTTACTGGTGCAGCCCCGGCCGACGGACGGGCTGGGATTTAAGAGCGTCATTTGCCTTGAACCCCTGGGCCTGGAGATTGTTGCCGCCTCGCTGGCCGGCCACGAGGTAAAGATAATCGACCTGCTTGACGGGCGGCTGCCGGTGGAAGAGGTCAAGGAATTTGCGCCCCAGGCGGCGGGCATAAGCTGTGCGTTTACCGTGGACGTCCTGCAGGTGCTGCAGCTGGCGGGGGCGTTAAAGGAGATCGACCGCCGCCTCTTTGTCTTTGTGGGTGGGCACCACGCCTCCCTCAATCCCCAGGATTTTCACCACCCGTTTGTCGATGCGGTGGTTATCGGTGAGGGGGAAACCACCGTGCCGGAACTGCTGGCCGCCCTGGAGGAGGGAGGGGATCTGGCGGCGGTGCCGGGCCTGGCCCTGAATTTTCCCGAGAGGCAGCTCTTTACGGGGTTGCGGCCCCTCCTGCCCGCCCTGGATAAGGTGCCCCTTCCGCGGCGGGACCTGGTGAAGGATAACCGCGGGCGGTATTTCCTCGGCTTTCGCCGCCCGGTGGTTACGGTGGAAACCTCCCGCGGCTGCCCCTACCGGTGCAATTTTTGCAGCGTGTGGCGTTTTCACCGGGGCAAGTACAGGGCCATGAGTGCCGCGAGGGTGGTGGAAGAGCTGGCCCAGCTTCCTCCCGGGGATGTGCTTTTTGTGGACGACAATTTCCTGGCCGACGCCGGGCGGGCGGCCGAGATTGCGGAGCTCATCAAGCGGGAGCGCCTCCCCCGCCGGAAATACCTCATCCAGGCGCGCAGCGATACCATTGTTTCCCACCCGGAGGTTGTGGCCAGGTGGAAGGAAATCGGCCTGGCACAGGTCTTTATCGGCTTTGAAAAAATAGAGCAGCGGGACTTAGAAAAGGTGGACAAGCGTAACCATGTGGAAAATAACCGCCGGGCGCTGGAAATCCTGCAGAGGATGGGCATAGGGGTTTATGCCTCTTTCATTGTGGACCCGGACTTCACCCGGGACGAATTCCACAGGTTGCGCGAGTACATCAGGCGGTTTAAGCTGCGCCAGCCTTACTTTAGCGTCCTTACCCCCTTGCCCGGAACGGTGCTTTTTGAACAGCTGAAGGAAAAAATAAGCAACTTTGACTGCCAGCTGTTCGACCTGCTCCACGCGGTGCTGCCCACCAGGCTCCCCCTGGGAGAATTTTACCGGGAGCTGGCCGGCCTTTACCGCTGGGCCTACAGCAAGCCGCTCTACGCCTTCACCACCGCCTGGTGGGTGCTGAAAAATCTTTTCCTGGGCAGGCTCTCCATGGATCACCTGCGACGGCTCTGGTACGGGGCGCGGTTGTCTGTGAATCCCGCGGCCTACCTCAAGGCCCACTACCCCGCCAGGGGATAAGCCGGCCCCGGGGCAAAAGCAGTTGCCGCCCCAGGGCGTTTGTATTATAATAAGGCCTGAAGGTGTCCCAGTAGCTCAGCCGGACAGAGCAACGGACTTCTAATCCGTGGGTCGGGGGTTCGAATCCCTCCTGGGACGCCAGCCCAGAAAAATCAAGGCCTTGCGGCTTTTTCTAAGGCTTAGAAAATACCTGCAAAATGCTAAAATCCGTTGGTCCTGAAAACGGCCGCCTTCACGCTCCGTCAAATGGAGGTGGCCTTTCTTTATGGCTAATGTAAGGCGGATTTGATTCAACGGGGCCCGGATGGTGGGCCCGGCCCCGGTCGGCCTGGGGAGGAGAACAAAAGGGCCTGGGGAGGAGAACAAAAGGGCAGGGAGGCGATGATTTCTCCCTGCCAGAGCAAAGGGGTCATAAACCTTGAGGGGAATGGCCTTGTCAGTGCAGGGCGGCAATAAAAGCCCCGGCGGCCACCGCCGTGCCGATCACGCCGGCCACGTTGGGGCCCATGGCGTGCATGAGCAGATAGTTCTGCGGGTTGGCCTCCGAGCCCAGCATGTGCACCACCCGGGCGGACATGGGGACGGCGGAAACCCCGGCGGCGCCAATTAACGGATTGACCTTATTCTTGGTAAACAGGTTCATCAGCTTGGCAATGAGGATGCCGCCGGCCACGGCAAAGGCAAAGGCCACGATGCCCAGGATGAAGATGTAGATGGTCTGGGGCTTTAGGAAGTTTTCCGCGGACATGGTGGACCCCACGCCCACGCCCAGGAAGATGGTGACGATGTTCATGAGCTCGTTGCGCGAGACGTCGGTTAAGCGCTGCACCACGCCCGACTCCATGAAGAGGTTGCCCAGCATGAACATGGCCATCAACGGGGCCGACTTGGGCACCAGGAGCACGATGACGATGGTGGCCAGGATGGGGAAGATGATCTTCTCCGTCTTGCTCACCGGGCGCATCTGCTTCATGACCATGGCCCTTTCTTTTTTGGTGGTTAAGAGCTTGGCCACAGGCGGGATGATGAGCGGCACCAGGGCCATGTAGGAGTAGGCGGCCACGGACACCGCCCCCAGGAGGTGCGGGGCCAGGTTGGCGGCCAGGTAAATGGTGGTGGGGCCGTCGGCACCGCCAATGATGCCGATGGTGGCCGCCTCGGGGATGCTGAAGCCGAAGAGCAGGGCGGTGAAGAAGGCCGCGTACACCCCCAGCTGGGCAGCCGCCCCCAGGAGCAGAGTCTTGGGGTTGGCAATGACCGGCCCGAAGTCGGTCATGGCCCCCAGGCCCAGGAAGATGAGGGGCGGGATGAGCTCGTTCTGGATGCCGTGCTTAAAGAACATGTAGAAGAGCCCTTCTTCGTCCGTGAGGCCGGTGAGGGGGAAGTTGGCCACAAAGATGCCGAAGCTGATGGGCACCAGCAAAAGCGGCTCCACGCCCTTTTTAATGGCCAGGTACATGAGCACAAAGGCAATGCCCCACATGATGAGGTTGCCCGGGGTGAGGTTGAAGAGCCCGGTGCTGTTAAGGGCGTCTACCAGCTGCTGCAGGATCACGGGGGACCACCCCTCTTCCTTACGACTCCAGGGTTAAGAGGACCGTGTCGGGGCTGACCACATCGCCGGGGTTGGCCTTGATTTCCTTGACCACGCCGCCGGCGGGGGAGTAGATCTTAATTTCCATCTTCATGGCCTCAATGGTGGCCACAGGGTCGTTTTCCTTCACCTGGTCGCCTACTTTCACGTCAATGGAGACCAGCTTGCCGACCATGGGTGCGTTGACGGGGACAACCATTAGGTTCAGACCTCCTCGGCATTAAGTATGTTTAATTAGGCTAGGGTTGGGGCTTGCGCGTGGGAGCGCCCTGCAGCGAGCAGCTGGTAGCGGCGGCCCTCTTCTTGCTGGCCCACGCAAAGGCGGAGCTGAACAGCCCCACCGCCGCGCTTAGGATGCCCAGAGCCAGGAAGACCGAGACGATGCCGCTGACGGCCACAGCTAAAGCGTTTCCCCACTCCATGGTTTTATACCCCCCTTCGGTGCATGCTTTCTACTGTATGCATCAAGCAGTATGCTGTATACAGGTGTAGGCACCCACCACCCCTTTGAAAATTTTTAAAAATGTTTGCTTAGAATTTATAAAAACTATAAAGGAAATCCGTGTCAAGATTTTTGTCCTGCCGCCGGGGAGCCTTTTTTGGCGCTTCGCGGCGCTTTTCGTCAGTTCTCTTGTTGCAGTTTTAACTGCCTTCCGGTAAAATACCTTATTAGCATGTAGCGGGCCAGTAAGTGTGTTAAAAGTTAAATTGTTGGAGAGGAAATTTTTTGCGTCCGTAGAACTAGTCTTAAGTGTTTACCCGCGACCTGGTTAAAATATTGATGTCTCACGTTAGAGCTTGGAGGGAGCACGGTGAAGGCACACGCGGAGAGGATAGAAAAAAACACCGTCTTGCTGGAAGTGGAGGTTGACGCCGACCAGTTTGCCCGGGCCGTGGACAGGGCCTACCGCAAGCTGGTCAAGAAGGTGAACATACCGGGCTTCCGCCCCGGCAGGGCACCGCGCTTCATCCTGGAGCGGCACATCGGCAAGCAGGCGCTCCTGGAGGAAGCGGTGGAGATGCTCGTGCCGGAAGCCTATTACCAGGCGGTAAAAGATACGGGCATCGAGCCCGTGGCCCAGCCCCAGCTGGAACTGGTGCAGGTGGAGGAGGGCAAGCCGGTTATCTTCAAGGCCCGCGTGGTGGTAAAGCCGGAGGTGGAGCTGGGCCAGTACACGGGCATTGAGGTTACCCGTCCCAGGGTGGAGGTCACCCCGGAGGACGTGGAGAGGGAGCTTAAAAAGCTGCAGGAGCGCTACGCCAGGCTGATCAGCCTGGACGAGGGCGCGGTGCAAAAAGGGGACTACGTGACCATCGATTATGAGGGTAAGGTGGACGGCGAGCCCTTTGAAGGGGGCCAGGGGACGGACTTCACCATCGAAGTGGGGGCGGCAGGCCTCCTGCCGGGCATTGAGGACCAGCTGGTGGGGATGGCCGTCGGCGAGACAAAGGAGGTTACCACCCGCTTTCCCGATGACTACCCCCGCCCGGAGCTGGCCGGCAAGGAAGCGGTCTTTACCGTTACCGTAAAGGCCATCAAGCGCAAGGAGCTTGCCCCCCTGGACGATGAGTTTGCCAAGGATGTGAGCGAGTTTGATACCCTAGAGGAATTAAAGGCGGACATAGAGAATAAATTAAAGCAAGCCGCGGAGGCCAAGGCCAAAGCGGAAATCCGCCAGGCGGTGCTTAAGCAGGTCACGGACAACGCCCGGGTAGACATCCCCGAGGAGATGATTGCCGGCCGCCTGGAGGAGATGGTCCAGGGGTTCGAGCGGCGGCTGATGCTTCAAGGCTTGACCCTGGAGGGCTACTTGCAGTACAATGACCTTACCTTAGAACAGTTAAAGGAGCGCCTCCGGCCCGACGCCGAGGAAACGTTAAAGTCCATGCTGGTTCTGGATGCCATTGCCAAGGCAGAAGGGATTGCGGCCACCGAGGAAGAAATCGAGGCCGAGATAAAGCGCATGGCCGACGACATGCGCCAGGACCCGGCGGTGGTGAGGAAGGCAGTGGAGAGCCAGGGCCAGCTGGAGTCGGTGACCAAGCTGGTGACGCGGGAAAAGGTGCTGCAGTTCCTGGTGGAGCGGGCAAAGATTGTCGATCAGGAGGTAAGTTCCTAGATGTCTACGCTAGTGCCCATTGTCATCGAGCAGACCAACCGCGGTGAGCGGGCGTACGACATTTACTCCCGCCTCTTGAAGGACCGCATTATTTTTATCGGCGGTCCCATTGACGACTACCTGGCCAACCTGGTCATTGCCCAGATGCTCTTCCTGGAGGCGGAGGACCCGGAAAAGGACATCCACCTGTACATCAACTCCCCCGGGGGCGTAGTGACCGCCGGGATGGCCATTTACGACACCATGCAGTACATCAAGCCGGACGTGTCCACCATCTGCCTGGGGCAGGCGGCCAGTATGGCCTCCTTTTTGCTGGCCGCCGGGACCAAGGGCAAGCGCTACGCCCTGCCCTACGCCCGCATCATGCTCCACCAACCCCTGGGCGGTGTGCAAGGCCAGGCCACGGAGATCGAGATCCACGCCCGCGAGATCCTGCGCTTGAAGGACCTGCTCAACGAGCTCTTGGCCAAGCATACCGGCCAGCCGAAGGAAAAAATTGCCCGGGACACCGAACGGGACTTCTTTATGTCCGCGCAGGAAGCAAAGGAATATGGTATCATCGACGAGGTGTTCACCGGCCGCAAGCAAAAATAAAGAGGTGTTTTTACCATGTTTAACGATCGCAACCAGCTGAAGTGTTCCTTTTGCGGCAAGACCCAGGACCAGGTAAAAAAACTGGTTGCCGGTCCGGGGGTTTACATTTGCGACGAGTGTATCGAGCTCTGCAACGAGATCATCGAAGAGGAGCTCAACGAGGACCTGGGGCTGGACGTGGGGGACATCCCCAAGCCCCGGGAAATTAAAGAAATACTGGACCAGTACGTTATCGGCCAGGAGCAGGCCAAAAAGACCCTGGCCGTGGCCGTATACAACCACTACAAGCGCATCAACCTGGGCGGCAAGATTGACGATGTGGAGCTCCAAAAGAGCAACATCCTCATGCTGGGGCCCACAGGCTCGGGAAAGACCCTCCTGGCCCAGACCCTGGCCAAAATTCTCAACGTGCCCTTTGCCATTGCCGACGCCACGTCGCTGACCGAGGCCGGCTATGTGGGCGAGGACGTGGAGAACATTCTCTTGAAGCTCATCCAGGCCGCCGACTACGACGTGGAGCGGGCGGAAAGGGGCATTGTTTATATAGATGAGGTAGACAAAATTGCCCGCAAGTCGGAAAACCCGTCCATTACCCGCGACGTCTCCGGCGAGGGCGTGCAGCAGGCCCTTTTAAAAATTCTCGAGGGCACCATTGCCAGCGTGCCGCCCCAGGGCGGGCGCAAGCACCCCCACCAGGAGTTCATCCAGGTGGACACCACGAACATCCTGTTTATCTGCGGCGGTGCCTTTGAGGGCATCGAGAAGATCATCCAGAACCGCATCGGCAAAAAGGGCCTGGGCTTCGGGGCGGAAATCCAGACCAGGCGGGAGGTGAAGATCGGGGAAATCCTGCGGCACATCATGCCGGAGGACCTCCTGAAGTTCGGCCTCATCCCCGAGTTTGTCGGCCGCCTGCCCATCATCGTCACCCTGGACGCCCTGGACGAGGATGCCCTGGTGCGCATCCTCGTGGAGCCCAAGAACGCCCTGGTGAAGCAGTACCAGAAGCTCTTCGAGCTGGACGGGGTGGACCTGGAGTTTCACCCCGAGGCGCTGCGGGCCATTGCCCAGGAGGCCTTGAAACGCAATACCGGCGCGCGGGGCCTGCGGGCCATCCTGGAGGACATCATGCTGGACGTAATGTTCGAGATCCCTTCACGGGGGGACATCTCCAAGGTCATCATCACCAAGGACACCATTTTAAAGAGGGAAAAACCCCTGCTGGTTACCCTGGAGCGCAAGAAGAAAAAGGGAGAGGCAGTGTAGGGAACTTTTAAAGGGCACGCTTGGCGGCGCGCCCTTTTAATTTTTTGTTTTTCCCCATGCATAAAAAGGCAATAATAGATCATGCATAAAAAAGCTTACCCTTACCGAGGAGGCAGCTTTGCCGTGGCTGAGTTTTCTGGGGGGCTGGGCAGTTTTCTCACCTTCCTCCAGGTCTTTTTCGGGGTGATCATCGGGCTGTACTTCTGGAACATGCTGCGCTTCCAGCAGGGCAGCCGCACGGCGGTGGAGCGGGAGTCAAGACGCGAGCTGGAAAAGCTGCAGCGCCTGCGCGCCATCTCCCTCACGGAGCCCCTCTCGGAAAAGACCCGGCCCAGCAGGTTTGAGGAGATCGTCGGTCAGGAGGAGGGCTTAAAGGCCCTGCGGGCGGCCCTCTGCGGGCCCAACCCGCAGCACGTGATCATTTACGGGCCGCCGGGGGTGGGCAAGACGGCGGCGGCGCGCCTGGTGCTGGAGGAGGCCAAGAAAAACCCCTACTCCCCCTTTAAGGAAAACGCCAAATTTGTAGAGGTGGACGCCACCACCGCGCGCTTTGACGAGCGGGGCATTGCCGACCCCCTGATCGGCTCCGTCCACGACCCCATTTACCAGGGGGCCGGGCCCCTGGGCATGGCGGGTATACCCCAGCCCAAGCCCGGGGCGGTGACCAAGGCCCACGGGGGCATCCTCTTCATCGACGAGATAGGCGAGCTTCACCCCATTCAAATGAACAAGCTCTTGAAAGTCATGGAAGACCGCAAGGTGCTCCTGGAGAGCGCCTACTACAGCTCCGACGACCCCAACATCCCCAGCCACATCCACGACATCTTCCAGAACGGCCTGCCGGCCGATTTCCGCCTGGTGGGGGCCACCACCAGGCTTCCGGAGGAGCTGCCCCCGGCCCTGCGCTCCCGCTGCGTGGAAATTTTCTTCCGGCCCCTCCTGCCCCACGAGATTGAGATCATTGCCGCCAATGCCGCCAAGAAGATCGGCTTCCCCCTGGAGGAGCGGGGGCTGGAAATCATCAAGAAGTACGCCACCAATGGGCGGGAGGCGGTGAACATCGTGCAAATTGCCGCCGGCATCGCCCTCACCGAGGGGCGGCGCCGCATCAGCGCCGCCGACGTGGAGTGGGTGATTCACAGCGGCCAGTACACTCCCCGCCCGGAAAAGAAGGTGGGCCCGCATCCCCAGGTGGGCCTGGCCAACGGCCTGGCCGTGTACGGGCCCAACGCGGGTACGCTCCTGGAAATCGAGGCCCACGCCGCGCCGGCGGGGCGGGGCCAGGGGCGGCTCACCGTGACCGGGGTGGTGGACGAGGAGGAGGTCAGCGGCAGGGGCCGCACCGTGCGGCGCAAGAGCATGGCCCGGGGAGCGGTGGAGAACGTGCTCACGGTGCTGCGCCGCACCACCGCCGTGGACCCCCGGGACTACGACATCCACGTGAACTTCCCCGGCGGCATCCCCGTGGACGGCCCCTCCGCCGGGGTGGCGGTGGCCACGGCGGTGTACTCGGCCATTACCGGCATCCCGGTGGACAACCTGGTGGCCATGACCGGGGAGCTTTCCATCCGCGGCCTGGTCATGCCCGTGGGGGGTATAGTGGCCAAGGTGGAGGCGGCCCGCCAGGCAGGAGCCAAAAGGGTGATCATACCCCGGGAAAACCACCAGGAACTGTTCAAGAAGCTCGCGGATATAGAGATCATACCTGTGGAGAGGCTGGAAGAGGTCCTCAAGGCGGCCCTGGTAAAGCCTCCGGTGCCGCTGGCCAAAGGCCCTGCCGCCCCCCTGGAGATGCTGGCCAAAGCGGGCCTGCTCTCCCCCGCCGTCACCAAGCCCGGCTTTTAAGGCCGGGCTTTTTTAGTGGCAACTTGAACGGCCACAGGCCGAGGGGCGACCGGGAGCCAAGCACGCTAAACGGAAGCGGGGATAGACCAGGGGTGGCACTTATTGCTATGGCGGTGGTCTGACGGCTGTGTTAAAATAATGTTGAGCTCAGGGGGGCCATGCATCACGGCAAAAGGAGGCAAAAAGATGGAGATGGTAGTAAGGGTCTTACCGCTCCTGGCCTTAAGGGGGATCCTGGTCTTTCCCCATATGGTTATCCACCTCGATGTGGGCAGGGAGAAGTCCGTGCGGGCCATCGAGCAGGCCATGATGGGCGAGCGCGTTATTTTTCTGGCCACCCAGAAAGAGGCCCAGACCGATGACCCGGGTCCCGATGACATATACCAGTTCGGTTGCGTGGCGGAAATCAAGCAGCTTTTAAAGCTGCCCGGCGGCACCTTAAGGGTGCTGGTGGAGGGGCTGGCCAGGGGGCGCGTCCTGCACTACCTGAGCGAGGAGCCCTATTTCAAGGTGGAGATCGAGCAGTACGGGGAACATTTCGTGAAGACCCCGGAAATTGAGGCTTTAATGCGCCACCTAGTTAGCCAGTTTGAACAGTACGTAAAGCTTTCCAAGCGCATCCCGCCCGAGACGATGGTCTCGGTGATCAACCTGGAGGATCCGGGGCGGCTTGCGGATGCGGTGGCTTCCCACCTGCCGCTGCGCCTGGAGGAAAAGCAGCAGGTGCTGGAGGCGGTGGATATCGTCCAGCGCCTGGAAAAGCTCTGCGCCCTGGTGGCCAAGGAGCTGGAAATTGTAGAGCTGGAGCGCAAGATCAACGTCCGCGTGCGCAAGCAAATGGAGAGGACGCAGAAAGAATACTACCTGCGAGAGCAGATGAAGGCCATCCAGAAGGAGCTGGGCGAAAAGGACGAGCGCACCGCCGAGGCCGAGGAGTACCGGGAGAAAATTGCCGAGGCCAAGCTGCCCAAGGAAGTGGAGGAGAAGGCCTTAAAGGAAGTGGAGCGGCTGGAAAAAATGCCGCCCATGGCCGCGGAGTCGGCGGTCATCCGCACCTACCTGGACTGGCTTTTGGCCCTGCCCTGGAACAAGGTCACTAAGGACCGGCTGGACATCAAGGTGGCGGAGGCCATCCTGGAGGAGGATCACTACGGCTTAAAGGAAGTCAAGGAGCGCATCCTGGAGTACCTGGCCATCCGCAAGCTCAACAAGAAAATGAAGGGGCCCATCCTTTGTTTCGTGGGGCCCCCGGGGGTGGGCAAGACTTCTCTGGGCCGCTCCATTGCCCGGGCGCTGGAGCGCAAGTTCGTGCGCATTTCCCTGGGCGGCGTGCGGGACGAGGCGGAAATCCGCGGCCACCGGCGCACATATGTGGGGGCGCTGCCGGGAAGGATAATCCAGGGCATGCGCAATGCGGGCTCCAAGAACCCGGTCTTCCTGCTGGACGAGATCGACAAGATGAGCATGGACTTCCGGGGAGACCCGTCGGCGGCCCTCCTGGAAGTGCTGGACCCCGAGCAAAACAACAGCTTCAGCGACCACTACATCGAGGTGCCCTTTGACCTCTCCAGCGTGATGTTCATCACCACGGCCAACGTGACGCACACCATCCCGCGCCCGCTCCTGGACCGCATGGAGGTCATCCACATTCCAGGCTACACCGAGGAGGAGAAGGTGCAGATTGCCATAAGGCACCTCCTGCCCAAGCAGCTCAAGGAGCACGGCCTAACAAAAGAAATGTTTACCATTACCGAGCCGGCCATCCGCCGCATCATCCGGGAGTACACCCGGGAGAGCGGCGTGCGCAACCTGGAGCGCCAGATTGCCACCCTGTGCCGCAAGGCGGCCAAGCGGATCGTGGCCGAGGAAACCAAGCGGGTGCGCATCACGGCCCAGAACCTCGAGAAGTACCTGGGGAGGCCCAAGTACCGCTACGGCGTGGCCGAGCAGGAGGACCAGGTGGGGGTGGCCACGGGGCTGGCCTGGACGGAGGTGGGCGGCGATACCCTGGCCGTGGAGGTAACGGTCTACCGGGGCAGCGGCAAGCTCACCCTGACCGGCAAGCTGGGCGACGTGATGAAGGAATCGGCCCAGGCGGCCTACAGCTACGTGCGCAGCCGGGCGGGCGAGCTGGGCATCTCGGAGGACTTCTTTGAGAAGCACGACATCCACATCCACGTGCCGGAGGGCGCCATACCCAAGGACGGGCCCTCGGCGGGCATTACCATTGCCTGCGCCCTGGCCTCGGCCATTACCGGTAGGAAAGTTCGCCACGACGTGGCCATGACCGGGGAAATCACCCTGCGGGGCCGGGTGCTGCCCGTGGGCGGGATCAAGGAAAAGGTGCTGGCCGCCCACCGGGCCGGCATCAATACGGTGATTCTGCCCAAAGACAACAACAAGGAGCTGGAGGAAATACCGCCCTACGTGCGGAACAAGATGGAGTTCATCCATGTGGAGCACATGGATGAGGTACTGAAGATTGCCTTGCTGGAGAAGGAGCCGGCGGAGGAAGAGGTGGCGCTGGGGGCTGCCGGGGACCTGCCCGGCGTTCCCTACCCGCCGGTGGTGCCTCCCGGGGAGGGTCCTTCCACCATCCATGAACATCGTTGCTGCTGAGCTGGTAAAGAGCGCGGCCGAGCTTGCCCAGTGCCCGGCAGAGCGCTTCCCCGAGGTGGCGCTGGCCGGGCGCTCCAACGTAGGCAAGTCTTCCCTTTTAAACTGCCTGGCCAACCGCAAGAACCTGGCCCGCACCAGCAAGACTCCCGGGCGGACCCGCACCATCAACTTTTACCTCATAAACCGCCGCTTTTACCTGGTGGACCTGCCGGGATACGGCTACGCGGAGGTGTCCAGAGAAGAGCGGGAGAAGTGGGGGCCCCTGATTGAAGGCTACCTTTCGCAGCGGGGCACGCTGGCGGGAGTGGTGCAGATCGTGGACATCCGCCACCCGCCCACGGAGATGGACCTGCAGCTCTACCGGTGGCTCCAGCACTACCGCATCAGGGCGGCCGTGGTGGCCACCAAGGCGGATAAAATCTCCCGGGGGCAGGTGGCCCGCTCGCTGCAGGTCATCCGAGAGGCCATGGCCCTGGAGAGCGGGGTGCCGCTGGTGGCCTTTTCGGCCGTCACCCGCGAGGGACGTGCCGAGCTGTTGAAAATAATTGCCGGCTGGATAAGCTAGTTGCCGCGGGTGAAGGGGAGCCGCGGCTTTTTTGCTGCCCCCTCCGGGGGAAGCCCTTCCGGGGCGCCGGAGGCAAAGCGGTTGTCGAGGAGTTCTTCCGGGGGCACTTCCCGCCGCACCTCCCTGCTCTGCAGGAGGAAGCCCACAAAGTGCCGGTAGCCATCGGGGGGCACCGCCGGGCCGGGCGACCAGACCTGCCCGTCTGCAAGGCGCTGCACGGCCCGCGCCAGCACCTCCCCGTCCAGATGTTTAAAGTACGGGGCCGCAACCTGCGCGGCCTCGGCGGCGGTGTGGCCGGCCAGCCAGAGCTGGGCCCGGTAGACGGCGTTAACAAACCGCTGTGCGGTGTGCGGGCAGGCGGCGAGGAAGGCGTCCCCGGCCACGTAGACCGCGGCGGGGAACCTGCCGGCATCGCGGCTTAGGGAGGCCACCACCCTGCCCAGCCCCCGCTCCTCGGCCAGGGAGGCCTGGGGCTCCGCAAGGACGATGAAATCCCCCGACCCGGCGGTGAAGGCCCCCAGGCGCAGGTTGGCGGGAATGTTGGTGTAAAGGGTAACCTCCCGGTAGGGGGCGACGCCGTTTTGCCGCAGGATGCCTTCCAGGAGCACCGTTTCCCGGCTGTCGGGCCAGCCGGCAATAACCGTTTTGCCTTTTAGGTCCTGCCAGCGGAAGGCGGCGCCGGCCTTGCGGGCCAGGAGGAAGTGGCCGTCGGCCTGCGCTGCGGCGGCAAAGGCCTTGAGGCCGCCGGGTCCCTGCGCGCAAGCGTACACCGCCTGCTCCAGGCCCACCAGGGCCACCTCCGCCCTGCCGTCTTCCAGGGCCAGGAGGGCGGCCTCTTCCGTGGTCGCAGGAGAAAGCAGCACCTCCAGCCCCTCCTGGCCGAAAAAGCCCAGGGCCAGGGCCACGTACTGGGGCAGGTAGAGGAGCGTGCGCGGCCCTTCCACCAGGCGGACCGTCCTTACTTCCGGCCCCCCCTCCCGGCCCCTCTTGAGGACCATCGCCCCCAGCGCCAGGGCCAGGCTAAAGGTAAGGAGCAATAATAACACTCCCGGCTTCTTCATTGCCCCGCCTCCCGCGGAAAGAATTGACTGGCTACTTAAATACTTATTTTCGCCCCCGCCTTTTTTGACGGGCGTCCGGTCTGTTCTTGTCAAAGCAAAAGGCCGCCATTATAATGATGCTGATCGGCAACTGCTGGAGGCTGGAACCAAGGAGAGGGGAAAGCGCATGGCCAGAACCGACATGCCCACCGCCTACAACCCCCGTGACGTGGAGGAAAAGTGGTACCGCTACTGGGAGGAGAATAAGTTTTTCCATTCCGAGGTCGACCCCTCGCGGGTGCCCTATACCATTGTCATGCCGCCGCCCAACGTTACCGGACAGCTGCACATGGGGCACGCCCTGGACAACACCCTGCAGGACGTGCTCATCCGCTGGCGCCGCATGCAGGGCTACAACGTGCTGTGGCTGCCCGGCACCGACCACGCGGGCATTGCCACCCAGGCCAAGGTGGAGGAGCAGCTGGCCAGGGAAGGCCTGAGCAAGTACGACCTTGGCCGGGAAAAGTTCCTGGAGCGGGTCTGGGCCTGGAAGGAAGAGTACGGCGGGCGCATTACCCGCCAGCTGCGCCGCCTGGGGGCTTCCTGCGACTGGGACCGCGAGCGCTTCACCATGGACGAGGGTTGCTCGGCGGCGGTGAGGGAGTTCTTCCTGCGCCTCTACGAAAAGGGCCTCATTTACCGCGACTACTACATTGTCAACTGGTGCCCCCGCTGCCAGACGGTCATCTCGGACATCGAGGTGGAGCACCTGGAGAAGCCCGGCCAGCTGTACTACATCAAGTACCCCGCCAGGGAAGGCGGCGACTACCTGGTGGTGGCCACCACCCGCCCGGAGACCATGCTGGGTGACGTGGCCGTGGCCGTACACCCCGCGGACGACCGCTACCGGCACATGGTGGGGAAGGTGCTCGTGCTGCCGCTGGTGGGACGGGAAATACCGGTCATTGCCGACGAGTACGTTGACCCCTCCTTCGGCACCGGGGCGGTGAAGATCACCCCCGCCCACGACCCCCACGACTTTGAGGTGGCGCGGCGGCACGGCCTACCGCAAATTAAAGTGATGAACGAGCATGCCGTCATGGACGGGGAGGCCGGCCCTTACCGGGGCCTCGACCGCTGGGAGTGCCGGAAGGCGGTGTTGCGGGATTTAAAGGAGCAGGGCTACCTCTTAAAGGTGGAAGACTACACCCACGCGGTGGGGCACTGCTACCGCTGCGAGACGGTCATCGAGCCCATGATCTCCCGCCAGTGGTTCGTGCGCATGAAGCCCCTGGCCGAGCCGGCCATTGCCGCCGTAAAGGAAGGGCGCATCCGCTTTGTGCCCGAGCGCTTCACCAAGATCTACCTCCACTGGATGGAGAACATCCGGGACTGGTGCATTTCCCGCCAGCTCTGGTGGGGCCACCGCATCCCGGTTTGGTACTGTCAGGACTGCGGCGAGACCATGGCTGAGCGCGAAACGCCGGAGAAATGCGCCCGCTGCGCCAGCCCGCGGCTCGAGCAGGACCCGGACGTTTTAGACACCTGGTTTTCCTCGGGGCTCTGGCCCTTCTCCACCCTGGGCTGGCCCCAGAAGACCCGCGACCTGGAGTATTACTACCCCACCACGGTGCTGGTGACCGGGCGGGACATCATCTTTTTCTGGGTGGCCCGCATGATCACCAGCGGCCTCTTTGCCATGGAGGAAGTGCCCTTCAAGGAGGTTTTCATCCACGGGCTGGTCCTGGATGCCCTGGGGCGCAAGATGAGCAAGTCCCTGGGCAACGGGGTGGACCCCATTGAGGTCATCGAGAGCCACGGCGCAGACAGCCTGCGCTTCATGCTGGTGACAGGAAACACGCCCGGCAGCGACCTGCGCTTCCACTTCGAGCGCTTAGACGGAGCGCGGAACTTCGCCAACAAAATCTGGAACGCCTCGCGCTTCGTGCTCATGAACCTCGACGGGTACCGGCCCGAGGAGGCCCCCGGTCCGGAGGCCTATACCCTAGCCGACCGCTGGATCCTGAGCCGCTACGCCAGGTGCGTGCGCGCGGTGACCGAGAGCCTCGAGGCCTACGAGCTGGGGGAGGCCGCCCGCGCCATATACGACTTCCTCTGGGACGAGTTCTGCGACTGGTACATCGAGCTGGCCAAGCCCCGCCTCTACCACCCGCGGGAGCCCCGCGACAGGCAATTGGCCCAGCACGTGCTGGCCCGCGTGCTCAAAGGGGCCCTCGAGCTGCTGCACCCCTTTATGCCCTTCATTACCGAGGAGATCTGGCAGCGCCTGCCCCACCGGGGGCGTACCATCATGCTGGCCCCCTGGCCGGTCTACCAGCCGGAGCTGGTGGACGAGGGGGCCGAGGCGGCCATGGAATTGCTCATGGAGGTCACCCGCGCCATCCGGCACATCCGCAGCGAGATGAACGTGCCGCCGGGCAAGACGGCTACCGCCGTGCTGGTGGCGGAGGAAGAGGGCGCCCGGGAGCTGCTGGCAGGCTGGCGCCACTACGTCGAAGGGCTGGCGCGCTGCCGCGTGGAATTACGCGCCGCGTGTGACGCTCCCCCGCCCCAGTCCGCCCACGGGGTGGCCCGGGGGGTAAAGATTTACGTGCCGCTGGCCGGCCTCATCGACATAAACCGCGAAGCGTCGCGCCTGGAGAAAGAGCTGGCGGCAGTGGAGAAAGAGCTGGCGCGGGTAAAGGGCAAGCTGGCCAGCGAGGCCTTTTTAACCAAGGCCGCCCCGGATGTGGTGGAAAAAGAGCGGGCCAAAGAGAAGGACCTTTCCGCCAGGGCCGCCTCCCTGCGGCAGCGGCTGGCCGTTTTAAGGGGCTAGCCGGCGGGGCGCCAACCCGCAACGAAGGATGCCGCATGGGCCGGGGTCCCCGGCAGGAACCCGGGAAGCGGGCGCCGGCCCGGCCCGCAAAGCTTGCCGTGCGGGCGGGAGGCGGAGCATGCCGGGCGGAAAAAGCGGGAGGCGCCCGTGGGGGATTAAAAAAGGAGTGCTTGCTGCCTTGGAGTACCGGGAGGCGCTTTCCTTTTTAGAAAACCTCACCAAATTCGGCTTTAACCTGGGCCTGGGAAGGATCGAAGAACTCCTGCGCCGCCTGGGGAACCCCCACAGAGAGCTAAAGGTCGTGCACGTGGGGGGCACCAACGGCAAGGGGTCCACCACGGCCATGCTGGCCTCCGTGCTGGCCGCCGCCGGCTACCGGGCGGGCGCCTTCACCTCCCCCCACCTGCACTCCTACACGGAGCGCTACCAGATCAACGGGCGGCAGATCTCCGAGGGGGAGCTGGGCAGGCTCATCGGCGAGCTGCGGCCTTACCTTGAGGCCATGGTGGCCGAGGGCTACGAGCACCCCACGGAGTTTGAGGTCTGCACCGCCGCCGCCTTCCTGTACTTTGCGCGCCGGCAGGTGGACTTCCTGGTCCTGGAAGTCGGCCTGGGAGGCATCATCGACTCCACCAACGTGGTGGAGAGACCCCTGGTCACGGTGATCACCAACGTGGGCATGGACCACATGGACTACCTGGGCCGCACCATCCGGGAAATTGCCGCCGCCAAGGCGGGCATCGTCAAGCCCGGCGTGCCCCTGGTTACCGCCTGCCGGGGGGAGGCCCTGGAGGTGGTGGCCCGGGCCTGCCGCGAAAAGGGCGCGCCGCTGGTGCTGGTGCGCGCGGCAGGCGAGCCGCCCGGGGAGGGGCTGTCCGGCCTCCCCGCCGCCCTGGTCACCTGGGAGGCGGAGGGTGCCGCCCCGGATCTTGCGGGCCAGCACCTGACCGTCTGCGGGCGGCACGGGGTTTACCGCCGCCTCTTCATTCCCCTCCTGGGCCGGCACCAGCTGGAAAACGCCGCCGGGGCGGTGGCCGTGCTGGAGATCCTCCGGGAGCAGGGGTATGCCGTGACGGAGGAGGCGCTGCGGCGGGGGCTGGCCGCCACCCGCTGGCCGGCCCGGCTGGAAGTGCTCAAAGGGGAGCCCCTGGTGATCCTGGACGGGGCGCACAATTATGACGGGGCCAGGAGCCTGGCCCGGGCCCTGGCCGACCACTTCCCCGGCAGGGGCGTAGTGCTGGTCATCGGCATGCTGGGGGACAAGGAGCGGGGGAAGGTGGTGGCGGAGCTGGCCCCGCTGGCCCGCGCCGTGGTGGTCACCAGGCCGGACAGCCCCCGGGCGGCCAACTGGCGGGAGCTGGCAGATGAGGCGCGAAAACACCTGCAGGAGGTGTATGAAGAGGAAAAGGTGGCCGGGGCCGTGCAGAGGGCCCTCTCGCTGGCCCGCCCCGGGGAAGCGGTGGTGGTCACCGGCTCGCTTTACATGGTCGCGGAGGCCAGGGAAGTGCTGCTGGCAGGGACCTAGGGAGATGCTCAGAGGGGCACCGGATTTCCGGTGCCCCTTTAAAATTTCCCTCCCGGATAAAAGCGCCTTTGGCGATTCATAATACCACCACAGGAAAGCCGTGTGCCGTATGCACAAAAGGTGCCGGGGTGTTGGTGGTGCGCAGGGTCTTACGGCAGCTGGCCCGCCTCTTACCCAAAAAGAAAAAGAGCCTGCAGGCGGTTGAGAGCGGGGTGCAGTGGGAAAAGAGCTATGAGGCCGCCGAGCTCAAACAACGGCCCGTGAGCGCCCGCCTGGTGGAGAACGTTTCCTTTTTAAACGAGGTCCTGGGCCACAACAGCGACTTCGTGCTGCGGGAGATCCGCCTGGGGGTGGGGGCGGGGGTGCCGGCGGCACTGGCCTATGTGGACGGCCTGGTGGATAGAGCCATCGTTAGCGACACCCTCATCAAGGGGCTGACCCTGGAGGGCCGCATGGCGGGTCTGAAGGCCGGGGACGCCGGGGATCTCCTGCTCCTGGCCAAAAATTTCCTGGTCAGCGTGGCCGCCGTGAAGGAGGCCGCCGACTACTTTGCCCTCCTAAACGGCCTCCTCTACGGCGAGGTGGCCCTGCTCATTGACGGCGAGGACAGGGCCCTTTTGGTTGACGCCAAGGGCTGGGCAGTGCGCAACATCGAGGAGCCCGCCAGCGAGGGCCTGGTGCGCGGTCCCCGGGAGGGCTTCACGGAACTCATGCGCACCAACACCGCGCTCATCCGCCGGCGCCTGCGCGATCCGAATTTGGTGGTGGAGGGCCTGTGCTTCGGAGAGCGCACCCGCACCCAGGTGGAGATCGTTTACATCCGTGGGCTGGCCGCCCCGGAGCTGGTGCAGGAAGTAAAGGACCGCCTTTCGCGCATCCACATTGACGGCATCCTGGAGAGCGGCCAGATCGAGGAGCTCATCGAGGACAACCCCTACACCCCCTTTCCCCAAGTCTTTCACACCGAGCGCCCCGACCGGGTGGTCTCCATGCTCCTGGAGGGGAGGGTGGCCATCATCACCGACGGCACGCCCATCGTGCTGGTGGTGCCGGCGGAGTTTGCCGTCTTCATGCAGGCCGGCGAGGACTACTACGAGCGCTACTTCCTGGCCACGGCCATCCGCTGGCTGCGCTACATTGCCCTGGTGACCTCCCTCACCCTCCCCTCCCTCTACATTGCCATGACCACCTACCACCAGGAGATGATCCCGCCCCGGCTGCTCACCTCCGTGGCCTCCTCCCGGGAGGGCATACCCTTCCCCGCCTTTGTGGAGGCCCTGCTCATGGAGTTTTTCTTCGAGGCCCTGCGGGAGGCCGGCATCAGGCTGCCCCGGCAGGTGGGCCAGGCGGTGAGCATCGTCGGTGCCCTGGTCATCGGCCAGGCGGCGGTCTCGGCCAACATCGTCTCCCCCCTCATGGTCATCGTGGTGGCCTTAACGGGCATTGCCTCCTTTGCCGCGCCTGTGTTCAGCCTGGCCATCACCATGCGCCTTTTGCGCTTTCCCATGATGGTCTGCGCGGCCACCCTAGGGCTCTACGGCATTGTGGCCGGGCTTTTGGCCATCCTCGTCCATGCCGCGGGCCTGCGCAGCTTCGGCATCCCCTACCTGGCCCCCCTGGCGCCGCTCCACCGCCGGGATTTAAAGGACATGCTCGTGCGCGCGCCCACCTGGGCCATGGACCACCGGCCCACGGAGCTGGTCAAGGGGGACAAGCGGCGCCAGGCGCCTGGGCAGGTGCCCCGCCCCGGCAGCCGCAGGCCCCCCGGGGGAGGCGGCGGCGGTGCTTAGGGGGGTGCGGCGGGCGGCGGGCCTTTTGCTGGCGGCCCTTTTCGTCCTGGCCGCCGCCGGCTGCTGGGACTACAAGGAAGTGGAGGACATGGGCCACGTCATGCTCACCTCCGTGGACCTCACCCACCGAGGCAAGTTCTGCCTGCGGGTGCAGGTGCTGGTGCCTGCGGCCCTGGCCGGGGGCGGCGGGGCGGGAGGGATGGCTGGCGGGGGAGCGGCGCGCGGCGGGGGCGCCCGCAAGCCCTACCGCCACTACCTGGCGGAGGCGGACACCCTCTTTGAGGCCTTCCGCGACCTCACCACCAAGGCCCCCCGGCGCCTCTTCTTTGCCCACAACCAGGTGATCCTGGTGGGCGAGCGGCTGGCCAGGGAGAGGGGCGTGGGGCCGGTGGTGGACTTCTTCGAGCGCAACCCCCAGATCCGGCGGGACACCTGGCTCCTGGTGGCCAGGGGGGACTTAAAAGAGCTGATGGACGTGAGCAGCATTTTAGATCCCCTCCCGGGAAGGCACATCCTGGGGGTGGTGGACAACCGGGACCTCTCCTCCCGCGTGGCCGCCACGCGCCTGGGGGACTTCGTGGAGATGCTGGAGAGCCCCGGCAGGGAGGCCTACACCGGAGTGGTGGAGATGGTGCCCAGCGAAACGGTGAGCCGTATCGGCCTTACCCCCGGCGCCGCCGGGCCCGACCCGGCGAAAGACATCAGGATTACCGGGGCGGCGGTGTTCAAGGGCGATAAGCTGGCCGGTTTTCTGGACAACCGGGAGGCCCGCGGCCTCCTCTGGCTGCGGGGGGAAGTGAGGGGCGGCCCGGTGGAGTTTGCGCTGCCCGGGGGAGGCAGGGTGGCCGTGGAGATCCTGCGGGCCGGGCGGGGGGCGGTGAAGCTCGAGCCGGTGCTCAGCGAGGGCCGGCTTTCCATGAGGGTGAGGATAAAGACCCGCGTGAACCTGGTGGAGGCCCAGGCGCCGGGGCTGGAGCTGGACAAGCCCGCCGTCATCTACGGGCTGGAGGAAGAGCTTTCCCGGGCCATACGCGGGGAGGTGGAGGCGGCCCTGGCGCGCCTGCAGGGGGAGTACCGGGCCGACGCCTTTGGCTTTGGGGAGGCGGTGCACCGCCGGTACCCGCGGGCCTGGAGGCAGATCAAGGGCGAGTGGGAGGGCTACTTTGCCGCCCTGCCCGTGGAGGTGGAGGTCAAGACCAGCATCCGCCGCACCGGCCTCATCAAAAAGCCCCTGGTGCCCAAGGGAGGGGATAAAATCAAGGGAATCCAAGGAGGGTGAAAGCTAATGAAGGTCTTTCTACTGAGTGTTCTCTTTGCCGCCGTCTGGGCCCTGCAGGTGCCGCCCCTGTGGAAGCAAAGGAGGTGGCGGGAGCTGGCCGCCTTTGCCGCGCTCATGATCCTGGCCATGGCCTACGGCTACGGGGTGGCCCTGGAGCTTCCCGTGCCCAACCCGGCCAGGGCGGTGGAGGTAATCTATGCCCCGGTGACCAGGCTGCTGCAAAAAATGATGGGCTAGGCGGCGGGGCGCGCGGCACGTTTTGGAGCTTGCCAGGCCGGGGGCAAAATGATAAACTGGTACAGGAGAAGACGGGGTTTTCGCCCCGTTAGTAAGGCTTTTCGTTTATTTTTGACTTTTTTCGACGGTGGTTTTTCATGCCCAATGCCTACAAGCCCCAGAAAAGCCTCTGGCTGCTTTTCGTCCTCCTCCTGGTGGGGGCCCTGGTTGGTGATGCGCTGGGGGCCATCCTCATCCCCTACCTTCCTCTGCTCAAGCCCTTTACCTCCATAGGGCTGGCTCCGGCCACCGCCGACCTCCACTTCCTGCGCCTCACCTTCGGCTTTACCCTCACCTTAGGGCCCATGACCGCGCTGGGCCTTCTGCTGGGCTATTTTCTTTACCGCAAGCTGTAGGGCTTTTCGCGAGGGGGAACGGACGTGCTGCCCATTTACCTGGCTTCTTCCTCTCCCCGCCGCCGCATGCTCTTAGCGCAGCTGGGCCTTCCCTTCAGCGTCATCGTGCCAAAGGTGGAAGAGGAAACGGTCGACGGCCTGCCCTGCGCGCGGCTGGTGGAGGAGCTGGCATACAAAAAAGCCCTGGCCGTGGAAGGCGCCGTGGCCCGCGGCATCATCGTGGCCGCGGATACCGTGGTCGTCTGCCGTGGGAAGGTGCTGGGCAAGCCTTCCGGGGAAGCAGAGGCCAGGGAGATGCTGCGTCTCCTTTCCGGTTGCGTCCACGAGGTCTACACGGGCCTGGCCGTGCTGGAAAAGCCCGCCGGGCGCCGGGTGCTCGCCCACGAGCGCACGGAGGTAAAATTTAGGGCGCTTTCCGAGGAAGAGATCGCGCGCTACGTGGCCACCGGCGAGCCCATGGATAAGGCAGGGGCATATGCCGCCCAGGGCCTGGGGGCCATTTTTATTGAGGGCATAAAGGGCTGCTATTTCAACGTGGTCGGCCTGCCGGTGGCCAGGCTGGCGGCGGTTTTAAGAGAATTCGGTGTCGACCCCCTGGAGTACCGGACCGGGGGGGCGGCGGGGGAGTAGGGCCGCCATGGAAGTGCCGGTTTACCGCGTGACCATCAAGGACATGCCCCGGGAGTCCCGCCCCCGCGAGCGCCTGCTGCGGGAGGGGGCGGGGGCGCTGACGGACATCGAGCTCCTGGCCGTGTTGCTGCGTACCGGCACGCCCACGGCCAGCGCCGTGGAGCTGGCCGCGGCCCTGCTGGCCCGCTTCGGGAGCTTGAAGGCCCTGGTGCAGGCTTCCGTGGAGGAGCTGAGCGGCCTGGCAGGCGTGGGGCCGGCCAAGGCCGCCGTCATTAAGGCGGCCCTGGAGCTGGGCCGCCGCGTGGCCGCCAGCCGCGACGGCTCCCGCCCGGCGGTGAGGAGCCCCGCGGACGCCGCCGCCCTGGTCATGGAGGAGATGCGCCACCTCGACCGGGAGCACTTCTGGGCGCTCCTGCTCAACACCAGGAACCAGGTTATTGCCCGGGAGGTCGTGGCCATAGGCACCCTTAATTCCTCCGCGGTGCACCCGCGGGAGCTTTTTAAGAGCGCCGTCCGCCGCAGCGCGGCGGCCCTCATCCTGGTGCACAACCACCCCAGCGGCGACCCCGCTCCCAGCCCGGAGGACCTGGCGGTTACCAGGAGGCTGGTGGAGGCCGGGCGCATCCTCGGCATCGAGGTGCTCGATCACCTCATCATCGGCGACAACCGCTACGTCAGCTTGAAGGCCGAAGGGATTTTGTGAAAGGGGAAAGGAGAGAAAAATGCGTATAGGTCTTTTTTCCCGCGACATGGGCATAGACCTGGGGACCGCCAACTCCCTGGTTTACGTTAAAGGCAAGGGCATCGTCCTCCGGGAGCCCTCGGTGGTGGCCATTGAGCGGGACACGGGACGGGTGCTGGCGGTGGGCGAGGAGGCCAAGCAGATGATCGGCCGCACACCCGGCAACATCGTGGCCATCCGCCCCATGAAGGACGGCGTCATTGCCGATTTCGACGTTACCCAGACCATGATCAAGTATTTCATCAACAAGGCCCTGCGCAACCGTACCTTCCTCTTCCGGCCCCGGGTGGTGGTTTCCGTGCCCACAGGGGTGACGCCGGTGGAGGAGCGGGCGGTGCGGGAAGCGGCCATCCAGGCCGGCGCCCGGGAGGCCTTCCTCATCGAGGAGCCCATGGCGGCGGCCATCGGCGCCGGGCTGCCCGTGCACGAGCCCACCGGCAGCATGATCGTGGACATCGGCGGGGGCACCACCGAGGTGGCGGTGATCTCCCTGGGGGGCATCGTCACCAGCCGCTCCATCCGCATTGCCGGCGACGAGATGGATGAGGCCATCATCCAGCACGTAAAGAGGACCTACAACCTCATGATCGGCGAGCGCACGGCGGAGGAGATCAAGATCGAAATCGGCACGGCCTATCCCCCTAAAGAGATCCTCACCACGGAGGTGCGGGGCAGGGACCTGGTCACCGGCCTGCCCAAGACGGTGCGCATCACCAACGAGGAGGTCTACAAGGCCCTCACCGAGCCCGTGCAGGCCATCCTGGAGGCCATCAAGGGCACCCTGGAACAGACCCCGCCCGAGCTGGCCGCCGACATCATGGACCGGGGCATTGTCATGGCCGGGGGCGGCTCGCTCTTGAAGGGCCTCGACCGGCTGGTGAGCGAGGAGACGGGCATGCCCGTGCACCTGGCGGACGAGCCCCTCCTGGCGGTGGCCTACGGCACCGGCAGGGTGCTGGAAAACATCGACGTCTTGCGGCGGGTGCTGGTTCACCCCCGCAGGCTGTCCTGACGGGTGGGGGTGCGCTTGGCTGCGGGCAAGAAGGTTTTCCTCCTGGTCCTGCTGCTCGCACTCACCCTTTACCTGATGCGCGTGAGCGCCTTTGGGCCCCGCGGCGAGGCACCCGCCGGGGGGGCGGTGAGAGACCTCCTGGCCCCCCTGCAGCAGGGATTGACCTGGCTGGGGGAGGGGGCGCGTAAGGCGCTGTCCTTTCCCGTTTCCCTGGTGCACGCCTCCCGGCGGGCGGAGGAGCTTTCCCGCCGCGTGGCCGCCCTGGAGGGCGAGCTGCTCTCTGCCAGGGAGTACCGCCTGGAAAACGAGAGGTTAAAACAGCTCTTGGATTATAAGAGCGGCCCGGCGGCCGCGGCGGGGTTGGAGGTGCGCGCGGCGGCGGTGATCGGGCGGGACCCGGGAAGCTGGTTTGCCACCATTACCATTAACAGGGGGCGCGCCCACGGCGTGGCCGAAAACATGACCGTACTCACGCCCCGCGGCCTGGTGGGGCGGGTTATCGGCGCCGGCGAGCACAGCGCCACCGTCCTCCTCATCACCGACCCCCGCAGCGCGGTGGGGGCCCTGATCCAGGAAACCCGCACCCCGGGGCTGGTGGAGGGGGAGGCTGGGGGTACCGGGCGGCTGCACATGATCCACATCCCCAACGACCAGCCCGTGCAGGAAGGCCAGGTGGTGGTCACTTCCGGCACGGGGAGCCTTTTTGTAAAGGGCGTGCCCATCGGGCAGGTGACCAGGGTGAAGAGGGACTCCACGGGGCTTTTCCTGGAGGCAGAGGTAAAGCCCTTTGTGGACTTCAACCGCCTGGAAGAAGTGCTGGTGGTTACCGGGGTGCGCTCACCCTAGGCCGAAGGAGTGTGTGCCGGCGGTGCGGAGCTTGTTTTTTTTAGGCGCCCTTTTCGGGCTGGCCCTCCTGTTGCAGGTGACCCTGGCCGGCATGATCTCCCTCTGGGGGGCGGTGCCCGACTTGGTCCTTCTGCCGGTGGTCTTTCACGGCCTCTGGAGGGGGTCAAGGGAAGGGGCACTGTGGGGCTTTGCGGCAGGGCTGGGCAAGGATTTTCTCTGCGGCCACTACCTCGGGCTGAGCGCTCTCAGTTTGTCCGCAGCCGGTTACCTGGCCGGCTGGGCCGAATCCCGCCTCTACAAGGAGAGCACGGCGGTAGCCCTGCTGACCACCCTGGGGTGCTCCCTGGCCAGCCAGTTAATCTATTACCCCCTCCTGTTCTTTGTGGGGGTGAAGGTGCCCCTGGTGACGGCCGTGGTGAGGGTCATATTACCCACAGCCGTGTACTCCGCCGCCCTTGTGCCCCTTTTTTACCCCCTGTTCAGCCGCCTTTACCAGAGAGGATGGATGGGGAGTGGCTAGCCCTTCATGAACGCGCCGGGAACGGCCCCCAAGCTGGAAAAGAAGCTGCAGGTCATGCTGGCCGTCGTGCTGGCGGCGTTTGCGGTGCTCGTCTGCAGGCTGGCCTACCTCCAGCTGGTGCAGACCGATAAGTACCGCATGATGGCCCAGCAGAACCACCTGCGCCTCATCCCCATCATGGCTCCCCGCGGGGAGATTTACGACCGCAACGGCGTCCGCGTGGTGGGCAATAAGCCCATCTACACCGTTTCGCTGGCCTACCTGGGGGTGAAGAACACCGACCAGGTGGTGCCGCGGCTGGCCCGCATCTTGGCCGGCGAGCGGGTCTTTGCGGGCATGAGCGTGGCCGAGATCGAGCAGGAAATACACCGCCGGCTGGGCGAGCAGAAGCTGCGGCTGTATGAGCCCGTGCCCGTGGCCCGCGGGGTTTCCCTGGAAACGGTCACCCGCATTGAGGAGCAGCGCCTGGAGTTACCGGGCGTGCTCATCGACGTGCAGCCCGTGCGGGATTACCCCTTCGGGGACCTGCTGGTGCACGCCCTGGGCTACGTGGGTCAGATGGACCGCCAGGAGCTGGAGGAGCACAAAGACGAGGGGTACCAGATGGGCGACAGCTGGGGCAAGGACGGGCTGGAGAAGTCCTTTGAGCGCTACCTCAGGGGGGAGCGCGGCGCCCGCCAGGTGGAGGTGGACGCCCAGGGTAGGCCGGTGCGGGACCTGGGCGTGAAGGAGCCCGTGCCGGGGAACAGCCTGGTGCTCACCGTGGATGCCCGCCTGCAGCGGGCCGCCCAGGACGCCCTGGCCAAAAACCTCCAGCGCCTGCAGCGGGAGGGCTACCCCGAGGCCCGCGCGGGGGCGGCGGTGGTGCTGGACGTGCGCACGGGGGAGATCCTGGCCCTGGCCAGCCACCCCACCTACGACCCCACCATCTTCACGCGGGAGCTTTCCCGCCGGGAGTGGAACGAGGCCTGGGCCAAGATCAACAGGGAGCAGGCCCTGCTGAACCGGGCGCTGGGGCTTTATCCTCCCGGCTCCACCTTTAAGATGGTGGTGGCGGCGGCGGCCCTGGAGACGGGCAAGATCACGCCGGACTTTGCCATCAGCGATACGGGGCGCTATAAGTATAAAACGGACTGGCAGCCGGGGGGGCACGGCAGGGTGGACCTGGTGCGGGCCATCAAGGTTTCCTGCGACACCTTCTTCTGGACCGTGGGGGCCATGCTGGGCCCGGAGCCGATAGCCCGCTACGCCCGCGAGCTGGGCCTGGGGCAAAAAACAGGGGTGGAGCTGCCCGGGGAAAACGCCGGGCGCGTTCCCGGCCCGGAACAAAAGTACAACCTGTGGAAGCCCTACCTGGACGGCGTGCAGAAGGAAATGGACGCCGTGCGCCAGGAGTACGAGCGGCGCATGGCTGCCGCCGCCGGCGAGGCCGAAAGGGCGATGCTTTCGCGGGAAATGCAGGGGCGCCTTTCCTCCCTGCAGGAGAGGTACGAGAAAATTGCCTGGGAGCTGGAGTGGCGCGAGTACGACACCCTGGACATGGCCATCGGCCAGGGCAACAACTACTACACCCCGCTGCAGCTGGCCAACTATGTGGCCGCCATTGCCAACGGCGGCACCCTCTACAAGCCCTTTCTGGTGAAAAAGGTGGTGGCCCCCGACGGGCAGGTGGTGAAGGAGTTTGCCCCCCAGGAAATCCGCCGGGTGAACATTTCTCCCCGCACCCTGGAGATCATCCGTCAGGGGATGCGCGAGGCCACCCTGCCGCCCGACGGGACCGCCGCCGGGGTCTTCTGGGGGGCTCCCTACACAGCCGGGGCGAAAACCGGCACCGCCGAGGTACACGGCCACGACAACCATGCCCTCTTTGTGGCCTTTGCCCCGTACGAAAACCCGGAAATAGCCCTGGCCGTGGTGGTGGAGTACGGCGGCCACGGCAGCTCCGCCGCCGGTGCCGTGGCCCGCGACATCCTGGACGCCTACTTCAAGCTGAAAACCGCCTCTCCCCTGGCCGGTTTAACCGAGCCCTTAGACGGCGGGCCCGGGGCGGCTCCTCCCGCGCAGCCAGGAGCGCGCCGGGAGCCGCCGGCTCCTGCCGGCCAGCAGGCGCCCCGGGGGACAAATCCCTCACCCGCCGCGGGTGCGGGCGCTTAAATTATAAAACCCTAGCAGGATTTGGTTACCACCTGTAGAACTTTTAACTCCAGCGGGGGGAGTCGGCCTTGAAGAGAGGAACCCCGGAGGTGGAAGATAACACCATTTTAATCCGGCGCACTTTGCGTTCCGGCCAGAAGGTGTATTACGACGGGCATGTGGTCATCCTGGGCGACGTGAACCCCGGGGCGGAGGTGGTGGCTACGGGCAACGTGATCGTCATGGGCACGGTGCGGGGAGTGGTGCACGCCGGGGCCGGCGGCAACGAGAAGGCCATGGTCCTGGCTTTCCGCCTGGAGCCCATCCAGCTGCGCATTGCCAACCACATTACCCGTTCCCCGGACGGGCCGCTCCAGAAGCCCACCGGCCCCGAAGTGGCCCGCATTAAAAACGGTGTGGTGACCATCGAAGCTTATTCACCGTAAGAAGGTGTGGGGAAGGAGGCAGCGTTCATGGGAGAAGTTATTGTGGTGACCTCCGGCAAGGGCGGGGTAGGGAAGACCACCACCACGGCCAACCTGGGGGCGGGGCTTGCCCTCATGGGCCGCCGGGTGGCCCTGGTGGATGCGGATATCGGGCTGCGCAACCTGGATGTGGTGCTCGGGCTGGAAAACCGCATCGTCTACGACATTACCGACGTGACGGGGGGCCACTGCCGCCTGCGGCAGGCGTTGATTAAAGACAAGCGCTTTGAGGGCCTCTTCCTCTTGCCCGCCGCGCAGACCAAGGACAAGACGGCGGTCAGCCCGGAGCAGATGAAGGCCCTCTGCGCCGAGCTTAAGGAAGAGTTTGACTTCGTGATCATAGACTGCCCGGCGGGGATCGAGCAGGGCTTCAAGAACGCCATTGCCGGGGCCGAAAAGGCCATTGTGGTGACCACCCCCGAGGTGGCTGCCGTAAGGGATGCCGACCGGGTCATCGGCCTCCTGGAGGCCGCCGAGCTGCGGGACCCCAAGCTGATCATCAACCGCATCCGCCCCCGCATGGTGCGCGCCGGGGACATGATGAGCATAGAGGACATCGTGGACATCCTGGCGGTAGACCTTTTGGGGGTGATCCCCGAGGACGAGATGGTGGTCATCAGCACCAACCGGGGCGAGCCCATCGTGCAGGACGAGCACTCCCGTTCCGGGCAGGCCTACCGCAACATCGCGCGGCGGATTCTGGGCGAGCAGGTGCCCCTGATGAACCTGGATGAAGGCGGGTTCCTGGCGCGCCTCTGGCGCCGGATGATCAGGGGGTAGAAGGAAGGGGGGAAGGGCCTTGCTGGACTTCATCAACCGCGTGCTGGGAAGGGAATCTGGCGGCAGCAAAGAGATTGCCAAGGAGAGGCTGCGCCTGGTCCTGGTGCACGACAGGGCCAGCGTATCGCCCCAGCTCCTGCAGGCCTTAAAGACGGACCTCATCCAGGTGATCTCCAAGTACATGGACATCGACGAGAAGGCCATGGAGGTCACCCTGGACAGCAACGAAAGGCAGGTGGCCCTGGTGGCCAGCATCCCCGTGAAGAGCATGAAACGGGCCACCAGGACGCCGGCAGTAAGCATTTAAAGAGCGGTGATTTCCCTTGGTATACCGGCGCATCGTACGCAGCATCGACCACACCCTTGTCTTTGCCACGGGCCTGGTCATCCTCCTCAGCCTGGTGGCCATCGGCAGCGCCACCCTGGAGTTTACCGACGAGTCTTTCAGCGAGTTAAAAAACCTTTTCCTTCCCCTGCGCCTCTTGCACCTGGACTATGCCTTTGTGCTCAAGCAGGTGCTGTGGGTGCTGATAGGGCTTGTGGTCATGGCGCTGGTCCTCTACATCCCCTACGAGGACCTGGCCAAGCATGCGCGGGGGCTTTATATTTTAAACCTCCTCATGCTCGTAGCCGTCCTCTTTGTGGGGCGGGAAGCTCTGGGGGCCCAGCGCTGGATACAGGTCGGTCCCTTTGTCTTCCAGCCTTCTGAATTTTCCAAACTCATCCTCATCGTGACCCTGGCCCAGTTCCTGGTCTCCCGGGAGGGGCGCCTCCAGCGCCTGCGGGATCTCCTGCCCGTTTTTGTTCACGTGGGCGTCCCCACCCTTTTAGTTTTGAAACAGCCGGACCTGGGCACCTCCATGGTCTTCGTGGCCATCATGTTCGGCATGCTTTTCCTGGCCGGGGCGCGCCCCTCCACGCTGGCGGCCCTCCTGGGAGCCGGGATGGCCCTTTTAGTGGCCCTTTTTGTGCTCCACGCCCACCTCCACCAGGCAGAAGCGCTCCTGGAAAAGCAGCTTTTGGCCCTGGAGGAGGAAAAGAAGACCGCCGTGGCCGCTCCCGCCCGGGAAGAGCTAAACAAAAAGTACGAAGAGGTGTTCCGGGAGTACCAGGAGGCCAGCAGGAGGCACGACTTCTTCCACCGGCACACCCTCAAGGAGTACCAGGTAACCCGCCTGACCATCTTTCTGGACCCCAAAAGCGACCTCCTGGGGGCGGGCTACCACATCTGGCAGTCCCTCATTGCCGTGGGTTCCGGCGGCTTCTGGGGCAAGGGCCTGCTGGGGGGCACGCAGAGCCACCTCACCTTCCTGCCCATCCGCCACACCGACTTCATTTTTTCCGTCGTGGGCGAGGAAGCCGGCTTTTTGGGCTCGGTGTTTCTTTTGGGCCTTTTCCTGCTCATCCTCTACCGGGGCATCAGGATTGCCGCCAGCGCCAGGGACCTGCTCGGGGCGCTGATGGCCGGCGGCGTGGTGTCCATGTTTGCCTTCCACGTTTTTGTCAACGTGGGCATGACCATCGGCATCATGCCCGTGGTGGGTATCCCGCTGCCCTTTTTCAGCTACGGCGGCTCCAACATGATCATGAACCTGGCCGCCCTGGGCCTCTTGCTTAACGTATACGTGAGGCGCAGGAAGATCCTGTTTTAATATTCCCACGCAAACGGTTTTACACCGCCGATCTTTACCAGGGCCTCGTGCATGAGGCCGCAGATTTTTTCCAGGCCCTCCCTGGTCCTGGCCTCGCAGCGGGCCACCAGCGCGGGCTGGGTGTTGGAGGCCCGCACCAGGCCCCAGCCTTCCGCAAAGAGCACCCGGGCGCCGTCTACATCCACCACCTCGTACCTCCCCTTGAAAAACTCCACCAGCCTGGCCACGGCGGCAAACTTTACCTCATCGGGGCAGGGGATGCGGGTTTCGGCGGTAGAGCAATACTGCGGTACGTCCGCCGTAAGCGCGGAAAGGGGCCGGTCGGTGCCCGAGAGTATGCGCAGGAGCCTCCCGGTGGCGTAAAAGGCGTCGTCGTGGCCGTAGAACTCATCGGCAAAGAACATATGCCCGGACATCTCCCCGGCGAAGGGGGCCCCCATTTCCCTCATCCGGGCTTTAATGAGCGAGTGGCCGGTCTTGCAGAACACGGGCCTGCCCCCCAGGCGCTCTATTTCCTCCACCAGGGCCTGCGAACACTTGACCTCCACGAGGGCCGGGGCGCCGGGGTGCCCGGGCAGGATTTCCCGCCAGAAAAGGCACATAAGGCGGTCCCCCCAGATTACCTCCCCTCTTTCGTCCACCACCCCCAGGCGGTCGGCGTCGCCGTCGTAGCCCACGCCCAGGTCGCAGCCCTCCTCCACCACCGCGTGCTGCAGTTCCCTGAGGTTGGCCCTTTTTGCCGGGGGTGGTGGTGGTGGGGGAAGGTGCCGTCGGGCTCGCAGTACAGAGGCACCACCCGGCAGCCCCAGGCCTCCAGGATGCGGGGGGCAAAGATCCCCGCCGCGCCGTTGCCGCAGTCCACGGCCACTTTGAGGGGGCGTGGTCCCAGGCGGATCCTTTGGGCGAGCATGGCCAGGTAGGGGCTCACCGCATCCACCCGCTCCACGCTCCCGCGGCCTCCGGCGTAGAGGCCCTTTTCCATGAGGCGCTGCAGGCGCCGTATTTCTTCGCCGTGGATGGTTCCCGGGCCCAGGGCCAGCTTGAAGCCGTTTTCCTCCGGGGGGTTGTGGCTGCCCGTGATCATCACGCCGGCCTCAATGCCCCAGTGCTCGCGGGCAAAGTAAAGGATGGGGGTAACCACCAGGCCCAGGTCCAGGACCCGGCAGCCGGACGCCACCAGGCCGCGCACCAGGTCGTCCCGCAGGCGCGGGGAACTCGTGCGGTTATCCCTCCCCACCAGCACCTCTCTCCCGCCCCGCTCCCGCACCACGGTGCCAAACGCCCGCCCCAGGGCTTCCACCACCTGCGGCGTCAGGTCTCGCCCGGCCACTCCTCTGATATCGTACTGGCGGAAAATGTGCGGGTTTGCCAGAGCCATGGCCGCTTTTATAACACCTCGCCGAGCCCGGCTTCTTTCAGGGCCGCCAGGAGGCGCTTTATTTCCTGGGCGCGCTCCTTGCGGCAGACCAGGAGGCTGTCTCCGGCGTCGGCAATGATGAGGTTTTCCACCCCCAGCGTGGCCACCACCTTGTGGGGGGCGTAGACCAGGGTGTTCCTGGTGTCCAGCAGCACGCCGCGCCCCTCCAACACGTTGCCGAGGTCGTCGTTTTCCCGATAGCCCTCCAGGGCCGGCCAGGAGCCCACATCGTCCCAGCCGAAGTCGCCGGGCAGGACCAGGATGTTGGGGGCGCGCTCCATGATGCCGTAGTCCACGGAAATGCCGGGCAGGTCCGGGTAGACTTCCTCCATGGCCGCTGCCAGCCGGTCGCCTATGGTCCCGGCCAGCCGCAGCAGGCCCCCGTGAAGCTCGGGAAGGTACCGGGCAATCAACCGGCTGATTAAATCCACGCGCCAGACGAATATGCCGCTGTTCCAGAGGTACCGCCCGCTGGCCAGGAACTCTCGGGCCTGCCTTACATCCGGCTTTTCGGTGAAGCGCAGGGCGCGATAGGCGGGGATGCCCATGAAGACGGCGTGCTGTTCGCCCCGGCAGATGTAGCCGTAGCCGGTTTCCGGGCGGGTGGGGGTAATGCCGATGGTGACCACCCACTGCCCGTCGCGCGCGGCGCCAATGGCCGCCCGAAGGACCGCCTGGAAGCGGGCCACGTCGGCCACGTAGTGGTCCGCCGGCAGGACCGCCATTATGCCGCCGGGAGAGCGCCGGGCCAGGAGCGCGGCGGCCAGGCCCACGGCGGCGGCGGTGTTGCGGCCCACGGGTTCGGCGAGGATGTTTTCCTCCGGCAACCCGGGCAGCTGGGCCCTCACCAGGTCCAGGTAAGCACGGGCGGTGACCACGAAGGTATCTTGCGGCTTTACAATGCCGGCCAGCCTTTCGGCGGTGAGCTGCAGCATGGTGCGCTCCCCCACCAGGGCCAAGAACTGCTTGGGCCTTGCCCGGCGGGAAAGAGGCCAGAAGCGCTCCCCGGAGCCGCCGGCCAGTATAACCGCAAACAGGTTTTGCTTGGGCACGCTTGCTCACCACCACTAAAATATTTAGTCACCCTCGGGCAAAACATGCGGTTTATGCCCTTACCCGCCCCGGGAGTTCCGCAGGCCAAACCGGAGTTCTACGGCCAAATTCTTTTCGCCCGGCGCCGCCTTTGCCGCCCCCTTTCCGGCCCGCGTGGCGCTTGCGCCCCCAAAGCAAGGCAGGGTGCGTCTGGTTAACCCTGCTGGCTGCGGGGGAAAATAAATGTGCCGGGGTTCCACAGAGATGTCCCGGCGGAAAACTGCGGGCGGCTGTTTGAAGCGGGGGTCTTTTGCTTTGGGTTCCATCCGCAGGCTGGATACCAAGCGCATTAACTGGTACGGGAGCATAACCACCAGGCCCGGGACGGGGGAGCCGGAGATTTTTGCCCGGGTGGAGTCCCTGGAACACCGCTTGCTGGAGGAGCACATCCTCCAGGTCAACGCGGCCATCAAGCTTTTTGCCGTCTTCGGCAGCGGGGATTACCCCGGCGGTTACAGCACCCTGGTGCACGCCTCCACCTTCATGCGCTTGAGGCCTGTTGCCCACCCCCGCGACATCCTTTCCATCCGCCACCGCGTGGACATCGCCAAGGTAACCGTGCGTCCCGGGCGCATCAGCGTTATCGGCACGCTGGAGCTGGAGGTGGAGTACCTCTCGCCGGTGAGCCTGGACGGGAGGGTGACGGATTTCCTCACGGGGCAGCCCGTAGGGGGAGCCAGGGTCATCCTGCTGGAGATGGAAAACGGGCGGGCGGTGCGGGAGACCACTACGGCTGCCGACGGCACCTATGCTTTTGCCGACTGCGATGCGGGAACCTACCGCGTGCGGGTGGAGGCGGAGGGCTACGAGCCGCAGGAAGAGATTGCCGTGCTCATGCTGCGGGATACGGTGAACTTTGTGCTTTACCGCCGGCGGGAGGAAGAGAAAATGCCGCGGTGAGGCGGCCCGACCGGTCATATTTTCACCCCCTTGTCCAGTATGATTTAGTGACAGGGGGGATGTGCCTTGTGGAAGAGGCCGTGGCAGAAGAAGCCCGGAAGGGGAAGCGCCGTTCCCGAGCCGCCTCCGGCGGGCGGCTGGCCCCGCGGCTACCCGCCCCGCCATCTCCCGGCGCAGCACAGGGGCGCCTACGGCTGGTTCTGGCGCAGCATGGCCGCGATGCTCATCCTGGCCCTTTTGCTCGTGGCTCGGGAGTTTCCCTACCCGGGCGGGGAGCAGGTGCGGGAGGGCCTACGCTACCTCCTGACCACCGAGTGGAACTACCAGCCGGTCCTGCAAAGGGCGGTGCAGGCGGCCCTGCAGATGGTTAACGTGGACCAGCCCTACCCCGGGGAATTCACCCCGGGCGCGCGCCAGGCCATGGGGCCGGCGGAGGAAGCAAAGCCCTACCAGCTCCCCGCCTCGGGCAAGGTGGTGCGGGGCTACGGCTGGACCAGGGATCCCCTGGACGGCCTGGAGCGCTTTCATCCCGGCATCGACATTGCCGCCCCGCCGGGCAGCCCGGTGAAGGCTGCGCGGGACGGCAGGGTGACCAGGGTAGGGGAGGACGCCGCCTTAGGGCGCTTCGTGCTGCTCGACCACGGGGACGGCGACTACACCCTGTACGCGGGCCTGGGGCGCCTGGCAGCCGCCGAAGGGCAGCGGGTGGCGGCGGGGCAGAAAATAGGCGAGGTGGGGGAGAAGGGCGACGTCAAGGGCGGCGGCCTGCATTTTGAGGTGCGGGAAAAGGAGAAGCTCATCGACCCGCTGCTCAGGCTGCGCTACTAGAGGCGGGGTGGTGGGTAGCCTTGCGCCTGGGCAAAATCCTGGGGGTAGACGTATACCTCAACCCGTTTTTCCTGGCCCTCCTGGGGCTCTTCTTTGTGGCCGGCATTTTCGCCAGGGGCCTGCTGGCCTTTGCCTGCGTGCTGGCCCACGAGCTGGCCCACGCCTTTGCCGCCCGGCGCCTGGGGGTGCCGGTGAAGGAGGTGGAGCTCCTGCCCTTTGGCGGCGTGGCCCGCGTGGGGGGACAGCTGGTCCTGCACCCGGCCAGGGAGTTCTGGGTGGCCCTGGCGGGCCCCCTGGGCAACCTGCTCCTGGTTTTCCTGGCCCTGGGCGCCAAAAGGTACGGCCTCTGGCATGAGGAGCTGGGGCCTTTTTTCGTCCAGTGCAACCTCCTGCTGGCGGCCTTTAACCTCCTTCCGGCGCTGCCCTTAGACGGCGGGCGGGTCTACCGGGCGGTTTTGGCCGGGCGCTTGAATTTGCGGGAGGCCACCTACCGCGCGGCGGCCCTGGGGCAGGTGGTGGCCGTGCTGGTCATGGCCTGCGGGGTCCTGGGGCTGTGGCTGGGCGTCAGCGGCCTGGACGTCCTGTTCGTCGCCCTGTTTTTATTTTTTGCCGCCCGACGCGAGCGCCTGAGGGCCCCTTACCTGGTGGCCTGGCACCTGGCCGCCAAGAAGGGCGAGCTTTTGAGATGCGGGATGCTTCCCGTGGAGCACCTGGTGGCCCTGGAGGAGGTGCCCCTGGGGCGGATCGTCTCCTCGTTTTTGCCCCGCCGCTTCTGCATGGTGCTGGTCCTGGACCGGCACTGGCGCGTTAAGGGGCTGTTCACCGAGGCCCAGCTCGTGGAAAGCCTTTTAAAATACGGCACGGATTTGCCCGTGGGCCGTTTGCCTGCGGGACCCGAATGAAGTAAAATTATTGAAGCAGTTTGCTTGTGGAAAAATCCTGCCCTTAGGGAGGACCCCATGCTGGACATCGAGCCGCTCCTGGCGCGGGTGCAGAAACCGGCCCGCTACGCGGGCGGGGAGTGGAACGCCGTACGCAAGGACTGGGATAAGGCGGCGGTCAGGGTGGCCTTTGCCTTCCCCGACGTTTACGAGGTAGGCATGTCCTACCTCGGGCTGCAGATCCTCTACCACCTGGTGAACAGCCGGGAGGACGCCCTGATGGAGAGGGTTTTTGCGCCCTGGGTGGACATGGAAGGGGAAATGCGCCGCCGGGGCGTGCCCCTTTTCACCCTGGAGTCCCGCCGTCCGGTCCGCGACTTTGACATCCTGGCCTTCACCCTCCAATACGAGCTCACCTTTACCAACGTCCTCAACATGCTGGACCTGGCCGGTCTGCCCCTGCGCGCCGCGGCGCGCGGCCCGGGGCACCCCCTGGTCGTGGCCGGGGGGCCGTGCGCCTTTAACCCGGAGCCCCTGGCCGACTTCGTGGACCTCTTTGTCATCGGCGAGGGCGAGGAGGTGCTGGGGGAACTGCTCGACCTCTACCTGGAGCTGGGCGGGCGCCGGGGTGATCGACAGCTTTTTTTGCGCCGCGCCGCCTCCATCCCCGGCGTTTACGTCCCCTCCCTCTACCGGGTGCTTTACCGGGACGACGGCGCCGTTTCCCGGGTGGAGCCCGTGGCGGCAGGCGTCCCGCCCCGGGTGACCAAGAGGGTGGTGCGCCGCTTTGACGGCGCGCCCTTTCCCACCAGGCCGGTGGTGCCCTACCTGGGCGTGGTGCACGACCGCGGCATGCTGGAAATACAGCGCGGCTGCACCAGGGGCTGCAGGTTCTGCCAGGCGGGGATGATCTACCGGCCGGTGCGGGAAAAGCACCCGGACACCCTCTTGCGCCAGGCCGCCGAGCTGATCAAAAACACGGGCTACGAGGAGCTCTCCCTGGTTTCGCTGAGCACCGCCGACTACTCCCGGGTCCGGGAGCTGGTGCGCTCCCTCCTGGACTCCTTTGAGGGAATGGGGGTGAGCGTTTCCCTTCCCTCCCTGCGGGTGGACGCTTTTTCCGTGGACCTGGCGCGGGAGGTGCAGCGGGTACGCCGCTCCACCCTTACCTTTGCCCCGGAGGCCGGCACGCAGCGCCTGCGGGACGTCATCAACAAGGGGGTCACCGAGGAGGACCTGCTGGGCGCCGCGGCGGCGGCCTTTGCGGCGGGCTGGACGGCCATAAAGCTTTACTTTATGATCGGGCTGCCCACGGAAACGGACGAGGACTTAGAGAGCATTGCCGCGCTTTCACGGCGGGTGCTGGCCCGCGGGAAGGAAATGGGGGTTCCCCCGAAGAGGCTGAAAGTTACGGTGAGCGTCTCTTCCTTTGTGCCCAAGTCCCACACGCCCTTCCAGTGGGAGCCGCAGGCGGAGATGGAAGAGCTGGTGCGCCGCCAGGGATACCTGCGGCGCAGGTTGCGCGAAAAGGGGCTGGAGTTTCGCTGGCACGGGGCCGAGGCCAGCTTCCTGGAAGCCGCCTTGGCCCGCGGGGACAGGCGCCTGGGCCGGGCCCTGGAGGAGGCCTGGCGGCTCGGCTGCCGGTTCGACGGCTGGTCGGAGTGTTTTGACTTTGCGCGCTGGCGGGAGGCCTTTGCGCGGGCCGGCCTGGACCCCGCCTGTTACGCCTACCGCCGCTACAGCTATGAGGACGTGCTCCCCTGGGACCACATCGATGCCGGGGTCAGCCGGGAGTACCTGATCAGGGAGCACAGGAGGGCACTGGCCGGGCTGACCACGCCCGACTGCCGGGAAGGCCGCTGCCCGGGCTGCGGCCTGTGCCCCACGCTGGAAATCGAGCCGGAGATTGGAGGTTAGCCCTTTATGCCCCGCTACCGGGTAGAGTACGGCAAGAGCGGCCCGGCGCGCTATATCTCCCACCTGGACCTGGTGAGGGCTTTTGAGCGGGCCATGCGCAGGGCCGGGCTTCCCCTGGCTTTCTCCCGGGGATTTAACCCCCACCCCCTCATCAGCCCGGGGCCGCCCCTGCCGGTGGGGATGGAAGGGGAGAGGGAGTGCCTGGACGTGGAGCTTGTAGAGGAGCTGGCTCCCGAGGAGGTGCAGCGGCGCCTTTCCCGGGAGCTTCCCGCGGGCCTGGCGGTTAAAAGCGTCCGGCGCGTTCCCGCCGGCGCTCCTGCCCTCATGGCCGCTGTCGGCAGGGCCTCCTACCGGGTGGAAATGCCCCTGGCAGAAAAAGCCGGCGAGGAAGAGGTGCGCCGCTGCCTGCAACTGCTCTTAGAGAAGCAGGAGGTGAGCGTGACCCGCCGCCGGGAAGGGAGGGAAGAAAAGACCGTAAACATCCGCCCGGGCATTTACCGGCTCTGCGGGCGCGTGGAGGGAGGAGTGCTGTGCCTGGAAATGACCCTGGCCGTGGGGGACCGGCTTAACGTGCGCCCGCAGGAGGTAATAAACGCCCTGGCCGCTTTCTGCCCGCATCTCTGCGCCGGGGGGGAGCCGCGGGTCGTGCGCACGGGCCTCTTCCCGGTGGAGGCGGGCGGGCCTTGAAAAAGGAAATTGTCGTGGACGTGAGCGCGGAGCAGACCCGCGTGGCCCTCCTGGAGGAAGGGGTGCTGGTAGAGCTGTACCTTGAGGAAGGCCCCGGGGACCGCCTGGTGGGCAACATTTACCGGGGCCGGGTGAAAAACGTGCTGCCCGGCATGCAGGCGGCTTTTGTGGACATCGGCCTGGCCAGGAACGCTTTTTTGCACGTGGAGGACCTGGTGCCCCCGGGAACGCCCTTTTTGCCCAGGATTTCCGACCTCTTAAAGCCGGGCCAGGAAATTGTGGTGCAGGTGGTCAAGGAGCCCATGGGTACCAAGGGGGCCAAGGTTACCACCCGCATCACCCTCCCCGGGCGCTACCTGGTTTTAATGCCCACGGTAAATTACGTAGCCATCTCCCGGCGCATTGGGGAAGAGGAGAAAAGGGAGAGGCTGCGGGAACTGGCGGCCCGCTGCCGGCCCCCGGGGATGGGCGTCATCGTGCGCACGGCGGCCAAGGACGCCGCCGCGGAGGAGCTGGCGCGGGAAATGAAGTTGCTGTGCGGTCTCTGGGAGAAAATCCGCCGCCGCGCAAGGGAGCAGCCCGTGCCGGGGCTGCTGCATCGCGACCTGGAGCTGGTGCAGCGGACCCTGCGGGACGTCTTCACGGAAGAAGTGCACAGGCTGGTGGTGAATTCACGCGCGGCCTATGAGGCCATCATGGACTGGCTGGAGCTGGCGGCGCCGGCCTTGAAATACCGTGTTTTCTTGAGGGAAGGGGAAGACCTCTTCTGGCTCTACGGCATCGAGTCGGAAATCAGGCGGGCGCTGGCGCGCAAGGTGTGGCTTGCCTGCGGCGGGTACCTGGTGTTTGACCAGACCGAGGCCCTCACGGTGATTGATGTGAACACGGGCAAGTACGTGGGCGGCGCCAGCCTCGAGGAGACGGTGCTGCGGACAAATGTGGAGGCAGCAAGGGAGATAGCCCGCCAGCTGCGCCTGCGCAATATCGGGGGCATCATCATCATTGATTTTATCGATATGTCCCGGGAAGACCACCGGCGGCAGGTGCTGGAGGTCCTGGAAGAGGGGCTGCAGAGGGACCGCACGCGCACCCAGGTGCTAGGCATCACGCAGCTGGGCCTGGTGGAAATGACCCGCAAGAAAACGCGCCCCAGCCTGGCCGAACTGCTGCTGCGCCCCTGCCCCTGCTGCGAGGGCCAGGGCCGCGTGCAGGCGTAAAAATTTGCCCGCAGGGAAAGCGGGGCCGGCGCTGCGCCGCCGGCCCCGCTATAAATCCGCCCTACGGGTCTACCTGCACGGGCTGGATCTCAATGGCGCAGATGTTTCTTACGGGCACGATGATGGCCCTCATGATTTGTTTGTCGACCAGCTTGCCGCCGCTGAAGACCTTCATGAACAGGCAGTCGCCGGGGGCGGGGAGCAGGACAGCCAGGCCGAAGACGAAGAAGAGCCGCGCGCCGTTTAAAACCTTCTTGCAGCAGTCCCCGCACGAAAACTCCAGCCCGATTTTCTGGTGGCTGCCGGGAACGTGCAGGCTGTTGAGGAGCGTCTGGATGTTGGCATCTTGGGGGAAGGGCAGCTCAAAATCAATTTCCTGGTTCAGGCTTTCCTTGATCTGGTCGAGGATGCCTTTGGCGGCCATTTCTTCTGTCCCCTGCGGGGCGGCTTCCCTTTTATCTTCCGGCATTACGGGGCACACTCCTTTTTACCTTTTTCCCTTATGGGTATGCCGGGGAGAGAGGATGTGTGCACATACTACAAAAAAAGCGCCCGGGGTGCAGGAAAAACGGGAGCAAAATAGAAGTAAAATATAAAATCTTTGCAAAAGTTTTTCCGCAGGGCGGAATGGAGGTGATAGGAAAAAATAACAACCAGCTGGCTGCCCAACCTGCCGATTAAATCTTTGCTAGGAGGAGATTTTTGGTGAACCCCTTGGTCATCATCCTTCTCGTTTTTATAGGCTTTTTCCTGGCCTACCGCTACTACAGCGGCTACATTAAAAACGTGCTGGGCGAGGATGACAGCCGGCCCACGCCTGCTGTTGAGATCTGCGACGATAAGGACTACTGCCCTTCCAACCCACTGGTGGTCTTCTCCCACCACTTTGCCTCCATTGCCGGCGCGGGCCCCATCCTGGGCCCCACCATGGCCCTGGCCTTTGGCTACATGCCCACCCTCTTCTGGATTTTCCTGGGCACCATTTTTATCGGGGCGGTGCACGACTACACCTCTCTCTTCGTCTCCATGCGGGAGAAGGGGCGCTCCATGGCAGAGGTGGCCGGGACCACCCTGGGGAGGGCCGGCTATTTGCTGTTTGTCCTCTTTACCCTCTTTATGATCGTGCTGGTTACTTCCGCCTTTCTCGGCCTGACGGCCACGGCCTTATCCTCCCTGGTGCCCGTTAGCGCCATTGGCGTCGACCCGGCCAAGACCGCGCTAAAGGTGATCACGCACGAGGGAACCCAGAAGGTGGTCATCGGCGGCATTGCTTCCACTTCCGTCATTATCATCACCCTCTTCAGCCCCCTCATCGGCTACCTGCTCTACCGGCGGCGCGCCAACGTCTACCTGGTGGCGCTCCTGGCCATTGCCGTGGGCGTGGTTTCGGTAATCGTCGGCATGTCCCACCCCGTGATGCTCAACCCCAAGGTGTGGATGGTCATCATCTCCATCTACGTCCTCTTTGCCGCCGGCATCCCGGTGTGGATTATCCTGCAGCCGCGCGACTTCACCAACGCCTTCCTGCTCTACGGCGGCCTGGCCCTCCTTTTCCTGGGAGCCCTGCTGGGCGGGTTTGGCGGCCTGACCACCCAGGCACCAGCCTATAACATTGCCTACGGGGTGGAAAAGCTCGGCCTGCTCTGGCCCTTCCTCTTCATTACCGTGGCCTGCGGAGCCATTTCGGGCTTCCACTCCCTGGTGGCCGGCGGCACCTCCTCCAAGCAGGTGGCCAGAGAGTCCCACGCGCGCAAGGTCGGCTACGGGGGCATGATCCTGGAAGGCATCCTGGCCACCCTGGTGGTGGTGGCGGTGGCCACGGGCATCGGCTACGACATCTACAAGCAGATCGTCTGGCCCACCAAGGGCGCCAACGTCATCCTAGGCTTTTCCCTGGGCATGGGCGGCCTCCTGGAAAAGTCGCTGGGCATACCCATAGTCATCGGCACGGTGTTCGGCATTCTCATGCTCGAGGGCTTCATCATCACCACCCTGGACACGGCGGTGCGCTTGAACCGCTACCTCTTTGAGGAGCTGTGGTCGTTTATCTTTAAAGAGGTGCCGCCCCTTTTCAAGACCTTCTGGTTTAATTCCGGGCTTTCCGTACTGGTCATGTTCTACCTGGGCTACACCAACGCCTACACGGTGATCTGGCCCATTTTCGGCTCGGCCAACCAGCTGCTTTCCGGCCTGGCCTTAATAGCCGTATCCACCTGGCTGGCCTACCGCGGCAAGCCCAGCTGGTTTACGGTGCTACCGGCGGCCTTCATGATGTGCACCACCCTGATGGCCCTCTACAAGCTGCTGGTGACGCGCTACCTGCCCACCCACAATTACCCCCTGGTGGTCACGGACATCGCCCTCATGGTCCTGGCCCTGGCGGTCATCGTGCTGGCCGTCAAGCGCTACTTCGACTTTAAGAAAGCCTCGCCGGCTGTGGAGGCGGCAAAGTGAACGTTCTCTAAGGGCGAACGGAGCGAGCGGGAGCCAAGCCGCTGAAAGAATTTATCCCCTTGCCTGTGCTCTGTCCGCTGTGCTATAATGCCACTTAAGGCACCGGCAGGCAGATAACGAGAACGGCGATGAACGGGAGAGTAGGCCGGGGGTGGCCTGGCAGAGAGGAGGGGCCGCCGGCTGCAAGCCCCTCCAGGCGCATCCGGCCGAAGTTCACCCCGGAGCTGCGCCGCTGAAAGCCGCTGGCCTGGCGGCAAAAGTAGGCGGCGCCGGCTGCCCCCGTGAGCGGGCAAGGAGGCGCTTTGTGCCTGAACGAGGGGGCCGCCCGGGCCGGAGCGGGGGCGGCCAAGAAGGGTGGTACCGCGGAAAGCAAAGGCTTTTCGTCCCTTGGACGAAAAGCCTTAAATTTTTAACAGGAGGTGGTACCTTGCTGGGGCTTGAAGGGGCAGGGGTTTTCCTGGCCTACATCCTCTGCATCGCCTCTTCCCTGCTCTGCGTGGTTTACGGGGCGGTGCGCTGGAATACCGGCGACTAAAATTTACCAGGACGGCAGGACGGAAGGAGGAGATTTGCTTTGCGCGACCCGCTCTTTTACCTGGTGGTGACGGCTTACCTGGCGGCGACCTTTTTCCTGGGCTACCTGGGGTGGCGCCAGACGCGCACCTCATCCGACTACATGCTGGCGGGCGGGCAGATTAACGGCTTTCTGGTCGCCCTTTCCTACGGTTCGACTTTCATCAGCACCTCGGCCATCGTGGGCTTTGGCGGTGCGGCAGCCGCCTACGGCATGAGCCTCTTGTGGTTGGCCGCCTTAAACATCCTGGTGGGCATTTTTATTGCCTTTGCCTTCCTGGGCAGGCGCATCCGGCTCATGGGGTCCAACCTGGGAGTGGAGACCTTCCCGGAACTTTTGGCCAGGCGCTTTAACTCACGCTTCATCCACGCCTACGCCGCGCTGCTCATTGCCCTGGTCATGCCCCTTTACGCGGCGGCGGTGATGATCGGTGGCGCCCGCTTTTTAGAGCAGGTGCTTTCCCTGGATTACTCGCTGGCCCTGGTCGTCTTTGCCCTCCTAGTGGCCGCCTACGTCTTTTACGGCGGCCTGCGGGGCGTCATCTACACCGACGCCCTGCAGGGCGGGATCATGTTCGTGGGCATGGTGCTGCTGCTCGTGCTGACCTACGCCCGGCTGGGCGGCATCACTCCGGCCCACGAAGCGCTGTCGGCTTTAAAGGGCCTGGTGCCGCCCTCGCTGGCCGCCAAGGGCCACGCGGGCTGGACGTCCATGCCCCTGGTGGGGTCGGAGCTGTGGTGGTACGTGCTCACCACCCTAGTGCTCGGCGTGGGCATCGGGGTGCTGGCCCAGCCGCAGCTGGCCGTGCGCTTTATGACCCTGCGCAGCACCCGCGAGCTGAACCGCGGCATGGTTACCGGCGGCATTTTCATCCTGGCCATGACCGGCACCGCCTTTGTGGTGGGCGCCCTTTCCAACGTCTACTTCTACCGCACCAGCGGCAAGATTGCCCTGGCCATGGTCACCGATCCGGTTACCAACACGCCGAACATCGACCGCATCATCCCCCTGTACATCAACCAGGCTTTGCCCCCGTGGTTTGTCTACATTTTCATGCTCACCCTGTTGGCGGCGGCCATGTCCACTTTAAGCAGCCAGTTCCACGTCATCGGTACCTCGGTGCGCGACCTCTACTTCATGGGCAAGCCGGAGGCCTCGCCGCGGGCCGGCATGATGGTTGCCCGCGGCGGGGTGCTGGTGGGCCTGGCCGTGACCCTTTACCTGGGCTTTAAGCTCCCTCCCAGCATCATTGCCCTGGCCACCTCCATCTTTTTCGGCCTCTGCGCGGCCAGCTTCCTGCCGGCGCTCCTGGCGGCCCTGTACTGGCCCCGGGCGACGGGCAGCGGGGTCGCCGCGGGCATGCTGGCGGGCTCGGCGGTTTACGCCTTCATGGTGCTTTTCGTGCACCAGAAGGAGGCGGTGATCTTCGGGGTAGCCAAGGCCCTTACGGGGAAGCCCTACCTGGCCTCTTTCCCCTGGAACATCATCGACCCCCTGGTGGTGGCCCTGCCGGCTTCCGCCGCGGCCCTCGTGCTGGTGAGCCTGGCCTCGCAATCGCTCCCCCGAGAGCACCTGCGCGCATGCTTTAGGAATATCCACGGGCCAGGCGCACCGGCCTTAAACGAGTAGCTTTCCTTGACAAAACGCGGCCATATGCTAAAATATTGCCCGTAGGCAGCCCCGGGCTGCCGCAACCGCACGGGAGGGGCTCCAAACGGGCCGGCGGCGCCCTGCCTGCTCCCGGCGAGTCCTGCTTGAAGGGGGTTTTGCCGTTGTACGCCATCATCGCCACGGGGGGAAAGCAGTACCGGGTTAGCGAGGGGGACACCCTCTACGTGGAGAAGCTGCCCGCCGAGCCCGGCGAGACGGTAGAGTGCCGGGAAGTGCTGGCCGTGGAAAAAGACGGCAGGCTGGTTGCCGGTACGCCCTTTGTGGAAGGGGCCAGGGTAATCTTAAAGGTCGTTCGCCACGGGCGGGGCAGAAAGATCATCGTCTTTAAGTACAAGCCCAAGAAAAACTACCGGCGCAAGAAGGGGCACCGGCAGCCGTTCACACAGGTAGTGGTGGAAAAGATCGACGTCCGGGAGGTGAGTTAAATGGCGCATAAAAAGGGCGTCGGCAGCTCGCGCAACGGTCGCGATTCCAACCCCAAGTTTTTGGGCGTCAAACGCCAGGACGGGCAGTTTGTGAGGGCCGGGACCATCCTGGTGCGCCAGCGGGGCACAAAGATCCACCCCGGGCGCAACGTGGGCATCGGCGGCGACGACACGCTTTTTGCCCTCGTGGACGGCATTGTCGCCTTCCAGCGCAAGGGGCGCCACAAAAAGCAGGTCAGCGTGATCCCGGCGGCAGCCACCATGTAGGAAGCCCCGAGAAGCGGTTTTGCGGCCAGCCACACCAGGCTGGCTTTTCTTGTACCTTTTTGTACGGGCGGGGGAAAGTTATTTATGGAAATGGCCGACCTTCTGGGTGTTTTCCGTGCCCAGCGGCACGACTTCCTCAACCACCTGCAGGTCATCTCCGGCTTTATCCAGCTGCATAAGGGCGAGGAGGCCCGCGCATACATCCGCGAAGTGGCCCGGGAGCTGGAGCGGCAGGGGGCGATTTTGCACCTCGGGGTGCCGGAGGCCGCCTTTGCCCTGCTTTACGCTTTAAGGGAGGCGGCCCTGGCACAGGTGGACCTGCGTTACGACATCCGCTGTTCCCTGGTTTCCTGCACCGTACCGGGAACGAGGATAGGGCGGGCCCTGGAGGCGGTTCTCCTGCGGGCCGTGAGGATGCTCTCTCCTCCTGAGGTACGGCACCGCTCCCTTTCCGTCTCCCTGGAGAAGGACGGCAGCCGCTGCCTCTTCCGCGTGAGCGTGCCGGTGCAGGACCACGGGGACCTGAGGGAAGCGGTGGACGCTGCCGGGGAAGAGCTGGCCGGGTGCGGGGGCGGCGCGGCGCTAGGCGTGCGGCCTGCCGCCGGAGGCCTGCTGGCGGAGGTTGTTTTAAGCCTTCCCTTGCGGGAAGGGGAGTGAGGTGAAGGGGCATGTTTTACGACACGGCCAAGATCTACGTTAAAGGCGGCGACGGCGGGAACGGCTGCGTGGCCTTCCTCAGGGAGAAATACGTGCCGGACGGGGGACCTGCCGGAGGTGACGGCGGGCGTGGAGGCAGCGTGATCCTGAGGGTGGACCCGGGCCTGCGCACCCTGGTGGACTTCCGCTACCAGCGCCACTACCGGGCCGAGCGGGGGCAGCACGGCATGGGCAAGAACATGCACGGCAGGAACGGGCGGGACCTGATCCTACGGGTGCCCCCGGGCACGGTGGTGCGCGATGCCGAGACGGGCGAGGTCATTGCCGACCTGGTGCACCCGGGCCAGGAAGTGGTGGTGGCCCGCGGGGGGCGGGGAGGCCGGGGCAACGCCCGCTTTGCCACCCCCACCAACAAGGCCCCCCGCATGGCCGAAAAGGGCGAGCCCGGCGAGGAAAGGTGGCTGGAGCTGGAGCTAAAACTCCTAGCCGACGTGGGCCTGGTGGGCTTCCCCAACGTGGGGAAGTCCACCATCATCTCCCGGGTTTCCGCCGCCCGGCCCAAGATAGCCGACTACCCCTTCACCACCCTGGTGCCCAATTTAGGGGTGGTGCGCCTGGACGAGGGGCGCAGCTTTGTCATGGCCGACATTCCCGGCCTCATCGAAGGCGCCCATGCCGGGGCCGGCCTCGGCCACCGGTTCCTGCGCCACACCGAGCGCACCCGCCTCCTGGTGCACGTGCTGGACGTTTCCGGCAGCGAGGGGAGAGACCCCCTGCGGGACTTTGAGGTGGTCAACCGGGAGCTGGTCCTATACGACCCGGGCCTGGCTTCCCGGCCCATGATCGTGGCCGCCAACAAGATGGACCTGCCGGGCGCCATGGAAAACCTTGCGCGCCTGCGGGAGGCCCTGGGCGGGAAATACGAGATCTTTCCCGTGAGCGCCCTCACCGGCGAGGGCCTCCCCGCCCTGGTGTACCGTATAGGCGACCTCCTGGACCGGCTGCCGGCGCCGCAGGCGCCCCCCGCCGCACCCCGCCGTGCGGTTGGGATCGAGGAAGGAGCGCCTTTTAGCATCTTTCGCGAGGGCGGCGTCTTTGTGGTGCGGGGGAGGGAAGTGGAGCGGCTCGTGGCCATGACCGACCTGGACAACGAGGAGGCGGTGCGCCGGATGCAGCGGATCCTGGAGCGGTTAGGGCTGGAAGAGGCCTTGAGGGAGGCCGGCGTTAAAGAAGGCGATACGGTGCGCATCGGCAAGTTTGAGTTTACCTACCTGGAATAAAGGAGATCCCGGCGGCACTTTGTGGTATACTGGTGGCGGTGGTGTTTTTATGGCCAAAAGAAACTTGGGCAACGTGCGGCGCCTGGTGGTTAAGGTGGGCTCCAGCTCCCTCATTTACCCCACCGGGCGCCCCAACATTGCGCAGCTGGAGCATCTGGTGCGCCAGCTGGCCGACGTGCACAACCAGGGACGGGAGGTCCTCTTAGTCACTTCGGGGGCCATCGGCATGGGCCAACACCGGCTGGGCTACGCCCGCCGCCCCAAGAGCCTGCCGGAAAAGCAGGCGGCGGCGGCGGTGGGCCAGGGACTACTCATGCACATTTACGAAAAATTTTTTGCCGAGTACGGCATTACCGTGGGCCAGGTGCTGCTGACGCGGGAGGACTTCAGCGACCGCCGGCGCTTTTTAAACGCGCGCAACACCCTCTACACGCTCCTGCGCCTGGGCGTGGTGCCCATCATTAACGAGAACGATACGGTGGCCGTGGAGGAGATAAAGTTCGGGGACAACGACAACCTGGCCGCCCTGGTGGCCACCCTGGTGGATGCCGACCTTCTGGTGCTCCTTTCGGACATCGACGGGCTCTACGACGACGACCCGCGCAAGAACCCTGCGGCCCGCCTCATTGCTGAGGTGAGCGAGATAACCCCCGAGCTGGAGGCCCTCAACGGGGCGAGCGGCTCGGCGGTGGGCACCGGGGGTATTGTGACCAAGCTGCAGGCCGCGCGCGTGGCCATGCACTCCGGGATCACCACCGTGCTGGCCAACTCCTCCTGCCCCGACGTGGTGCGCCGCATCCTGGCCGGCGAGCCGCTGGGCACGGTTTTCTGGCCGCAGGGCCGTCTGGAAAACCGAAAGCGCTGGATTGCCTTTGGCGCCGCCGTGCAGGGCCGCATTTACGTGGATGAGGGGGCGGCCCGGGCGCTCCTCTTAAACGGCAAGAGCCTCCTCCCCTCGGGCATCACCAGGGTGGAGGGCAACTTTGAAGTGGGCAACACCGTAAGCATATGCGATCCGGCAGGGCGCGAGATTGCCCGGGGGATAGTTAATTACTCTGCTCACGAGGTGGAGCGCATTAAGGGCTTAAAGACAAAGGATATCGCCCAGGTGCTGGGCTACAAGGACTACGACGAAGTGGTGCACCGCAACAACATGGTGCTGGAGATCTAGGAGACGGGGAGGGAAGTTTCCTTGACGGCATCACTGGAGGATATCGAAAGGGAAGTGAGGGAGAAGGCCCGCAAGGCAAAGGAGGCCGCGCGCCACCTGGCCTACCTTTCCACAGAGGTCAAAAACCGCGCCCTTTTAGCCATGGCCGAAAGCCTGCTGCGCAGCCAGGAGGCCATATTGGAGGCCAACGAGGTTGACGTGCGGGCCGGCAGGGAGAAGGGGCTCTCCCGCGCCCTCATCGACCGCCTGCTGCTCACCCCGGAGCGCCTCGAAGACATGGCCAAGGGCTTGCGCACGGTGGCCTCCCTGCCCGACCCCGTGGGGGAAATCGAGGCCATGTGGCAGCGGCCCAACGGCCTGCAGATCGGCCGCATGAGGGTTCCCCTGGGGGTGGTGGGGGTAATTTACGAGGCGCGGCCCAACGTGACCGTGGATGCCGCCGGGCTGTGCCTAAAGGCCGGCAACGCCGTGGTGCTGCGGGGAGGGTCGGAAGCCATTAATTCCAACCGCGCCATTGCCGCCGTCATTGCCCTGGCCGCCGAGCGGGCAGGGGTTCCCGCCGGGGCCATCCAGCTCATCGAGAGCACCGACCGGGCGGCGGTAAACGTCATGCTCAAGTTAAACGGCCTCCTGGACGTGCTCATACCCCGGGGCGGGGCGGGCCTCATCCAGACGGTGGTGCAGAACGCCACCGTGCCGGTCATCGAAACCGGCGTGGGCAACTGCCACGTGTACGTGGACGAAGGCGCAGACCTGGAAATGGCCCGCACCATCGTCATCAACGCCAAGTGCCAGCGTCCGGGAGTGTGCAACGCCATGGAGACGCTGCTGGTGCATCGGGCGGTGGCGCCGGAACTTCTGCCGGGGCTCCTGGAGGAACTCAGGTCCTACGGCGTGGAGGTGCGGGGCTGCGGGCAGACCCGGGAGCTGGTGCCCTGGGTGGTGCCGGCCACGGAGGAAGACTGGGCCACCGAGTACCTGGATCTCATCCTGGCCGTGCGCGTAGTGGAATCCCTGGACGAGGCGCTGGACCACATTTACCGGTACGGTACCCGGCACTCGGAGGCCATCGTCACCCGCGACTACGCGCGGGCCAGGCGTTTCCTGCGGGAGGTTGACGCGGCGGCGGTTTACGTGAACGCCTCCACCCGCTTCACCGACGGCTACGAGTACGGCTTCGGGGCGGAAATCGGCATCTCCACGCAAAAGCTCCACGCCCGCGGCCCTATGGGGCTGAGGGAGCTGACCACGTACAAGTACGTGGTCTTCGGGGAGGGGCAGGTGCGCGGCTAGGCCTTGGCCTGCAGGGCGGCGAGAGCCTCCCCTTCCTTGACGAAGCGGCAGAATTCCTCGCAGGCCCGGGACTGGAACTTGGTGCGGTGGCGGACGATCTTGAATTCCCTGGTGATGGTGAGGTCCTTTAGGCGCACGGGCTTAATGGTGCCCAGGGCCAGCTCCTTTTTGATGGTCAGCTTGGAGAGGAAGGAGATGCCCAGGCCCGCCTCCACCGCCTGCTTGATGGCCTGGATGCTGCCCAGCTGGATGATGCGGGTCGGCTTTACGTTAAGCTTTTTGAGGACGCCTTCGGCCACCAGGCGGGTGCCCGACCCCTCTTCCCGCAGGATGATGGTGCAGGAGGCCAGGTCCCTGGCCGATACCTGGGGCCTGGCCGCCAGCGGGTGGTCCGGCGGCACGATGAGCACCATTTCGTCGGTGAGGAAGGGCTCCGCCACCAGCTGGGCGTGCTCCACCGGCCCCTCCACCAGGGCCAGGTCGATGTTCCCTTCTACGGCCTGTTCGAGGATCATGGCGGTGTTGCCCGTGATCATGGCCAGCTCCACCTCCGGGTACTTGCGGGCAAAGGCCCCCAGCAGGCCCGGGAGGACGTACTCCCCGATGGTCATGCTGGCGCCTACCACGATCCTGCCCGTTACCAGGCCCATGAGGTCTGAAAGCGCCCTTTCGGCCTCCTGGTGCAGCTTAAGGATTTTCTGCGCGTAGGAGTAGAGGATGGTGCCGGCCTGGGTCAGCTCTACCTTGCGGTTGGAGCGCTCGAAAAGCCTGGCCTGGTAGTGCTCCTCCAGGGCCTGGATGTGCTGGCTGATGGCCGGCTGGGAAAGCCTGAGGGCCTTGGCGGCCCGGGAAAAGCTTTTCTTTTCGGCAACGGTGACGAAAACCCGCAGCTGGTGATCCAGCATAGCCTGACGACCCTCCTCAACCTGTCATAATTCTATGGAGCCCGTCATTTAAAGTCAACAAGGGGTTTTGGGCCGTTATGAAGGCATGGAAGAGGATAGGACTTATGGGCGGCACCTTCGACCCCATTCACTACGGGCACCTGGTGGCCGCCGAAGGGGCCCGCCACAGCTTTGCGCTGGACAAGGTGATCTTCGTTCCCGCCGGCAGGCCCCCCCACAAGTCAGCCAGGCAGATTACCGATCCCTACCACCGCTTCATCATGACGGAGCTGGCCGTGGCCTCCAACCCGTACTTTGAAACCTCCACCATTGAGGTGGAGCGCCCGGGCTACTCCTATACCATTGACACGGTGCGGCAGGTCAGGGAACTCTACCCGCACACGGAAATCTACTTTATTACCGGCGCCGACGCCGTGCTGGAGATCCTGAGCTGGAAGGACGTGGACGAGCTTTTGGAGATGTGCTGGTTTATTGCCGCTACCCGCCCCGGCTACCCCCTGGGGAACCTGCGCTCCCGCCTGAAGGGGAAAATCAAGGAGTCCCAGATGGAGCGCATCATACCTATGGAGGTGCCGGCCCTGGCCATCTCCTCCACGGACATCCGGGCCAGGGTGCGGGAAGGGCGCCCCATCAAGTACCTCCTTCCCGAGCCGGTGGAGGCCTACATTTTAAACCGGGGCCTATACAAATGAGGGCGCCTTGGGTAGTATAATGATCAAAGACTTTTTCACCGGGAGGCATGCCTTTTGACCTTTTCCCCTCGCAAGCTGCTTGACACCATCGTGAAAGCGGCGGAAAACAAGAAGGCCTACGACGCCATCATTCTGGACATCAGCAGGCTCTCCATCATTGCCGATTACTTCGTCATCTTCAGCGGGCGCTCCGTCACCCACGTACAGGCCATTGCCGAGGAGATCATCGAGGAAGTGGCCAGGAGTCACGGCCTCGTGCCCCGCCAGGAGGGCCTGCGGGGGGGCCAGTGGGTGCTGCTGGATTACGGCGACGTGGTGGTGCACGTGTTCAGGGAGCAGGAGCGCCAGTTCTACAACCTGGAGCGCCTGTGGGGCAATGCCCGCGTGCAGACCGTTGACAAAAGGGCAAGCTTATCGTATAATTAACATTGCCTGCGAGCAGGAGAAAGGCCGTGAAGGGGAGCAGTAGGCAGGGAAGGCACCTCAAGAGAGCCGCCGGCAGGTGCGAGGCGGTGGTCCGGCCTGCCGAACTCGCCCTGGAGCTTCCCGGGGGAAGAGAGGTACCCCGGGACGGCGGGTGACCGTTAGCTCACCGCAAAGCGGGTAATACGTGGGGCTGTGGCGCAGAGGGAGCGCGCTTCCTTGGCATGGAAGAGGTCACGGGTTCAAGTCCCGTCAGCTCCACCACTTACCAATTAGGGTGGTACCGCGGGATTGGCCTCCCGTCCCTAAAGGCAAGGGGCGGGAGGCTTAAATTTATGAGCAGTTTTAGGAGTGGGTGTGCAGGTGAGGGAACGCTACAACTTTAAGGAAATCGAGGCCAAGTGGCAGGCGCGCTGGGAAAAGGAAAAGCTGTACAAAACTCCCGACTTTAGCCGTAAGCCCAAGTTCTACTGCCTGGAGATGTTCCCCTACCCTTCCGGCAAGCTGCACATGGGACACGTGCGCAACTACTCCATCGGCGACGTGGTGGCCCGCTTTAAAACCATGCGGGGCTTCCACGTGCTGCACCCCATGGGCTGGGACGCCTTCGGGCTACCGGCGGAAAACGCGGCCATCAAGCACGGCAACGTGCACCCCGCCGACTGGACCATGGACAACATCCGGGCCATGCGGGCGCAGCTGAAGCAGCTGGGCATCAGCTACGACTGGGACAGGGAGGTGGCCACTTGCCACCCCGGCTACTACAAGTGGACGCAGTGGCTCTTCCTGCAGCTCTACCACCGCGGCCTGGCCTACAAGAAAAAGGCGCCGGTTAACTGGTGCCCCTCCTGCGCCACCGTGCTGGCCAACGAGCAGGTGGTCGGCGGCGGCGTCTGCGAGCGCTGCAAGACCCCCGTGGAAAGGCGGGAGCTGGAGCAGTGGTTCTTCAGGATCACCGCCTACGCCGAGCGCCTTCTCAAAGACCTGGAGTTGCTGGAGGGCTGGCCGGAGAAGGTCAAGGTAATGCAGGAGAACTGGATAGGCAAGAGCGAGGGGGCGGAGCTGCGCTTTAAGGTGGCCGGCATGGAGGAGGAAATAGTCGTCTTTACCACCCGTCCCGACACGGTTTACGGAGTCACCTACATGGTGCTGGCCCCGGAGCACCCGCTGGTGGAAAAGCTCGTTGCCGGTAAGCCCCAGGAAGAAGAGGTACGGGAGTTCGTGCGCCGGGTGCGCAACATGCGGGAGATCGACCGCGCCTCCACCACCCTGGAAAAGGAAGGCGTCTTTACCGGGGTTTTTTGCGTGAACCCCTTTACCGGGGAGCAGGTGCCCATCCTGGTGGCCAACTACGTGCTCATGGAGTACGGCACGGGGGCGGTGATGGGCGTGCCGGCCCACGACCAGCGGGACTTTGAATTTGCCCGCAAGTACAACCTGCCCATCAGGGTGGTCATCCAGCCCCCCGGCGAGGAACTCGACCCGGAAACCATGACCTGTGCCTACGAAGGGGACGGGGTGATGGTTAACTCGGGGCCGTTTAACGGTCTTACCAAAGAAGAGGGCATCAAGGCAGTTGTCAAATACGCGGAGGAAAAGGGCCTGGGGCGGAGCGCGGTGAACTACCGCCTGCGGGACTGGCTCATTTCCCGCCAGCGCTACTGGGGAGCCCCCATCCCCATCATTTACTGCAAAGCTTGCGGCACGGTGCCCGTGCCCGAGGAGGACCTGCCGGTGCTCCTCCCCCGGGAGGTGGAGTTTAAGCCCACCGGCCAGTCACCCCTGGCCAGCTGCCCCGAGTTTGTAAACACCCGCTGCCCCCGCTGCGGGGGCCCGGCGCGGCGGGAAACCGACACCATGGACACCTTTGTGTGCTCCTCTTGGTACTACTACCGCTATACCAGCCCGCGGGATGAAAACCAGCCCTGGGACAGGGCCAAGGTGGACTACTGGCTGCCGGTGGACCAGTACATCGGGGGCGTGGAGCACGCCATCCTCCACCTGCTCTACTCCCGCTTCTTCACCAAGGTCCTCTACGACCTGGGTCTGGTCAGCGTGCAGGAGCCCTTTACCAACCTCCTCACCCAGGGCATGGTTTTAAAAGACGGGGCCAAGATGTCCAAGTCCAAGGGCAACATCGTGAGCCCCGAAGACATTGTGGAAAGGTACGGCGCCGATACGGCCCGGCTGTTCATCCTCTTTGCCGCACCTCCAGAGAAGGACCTGGAGTGGAGCGACCAGGGCGTGGAGGGCTGCTACCGCTTCCTCAACCGGGTGTGGCGGCTGGTGACGGCTGTGGCGCCGGAAATTGCCGGTGCTCCCTCCCGGCCCTCCGGCAGGCTGGTGGGGGTCAACCGGGAGATGCACCGCCTGACCCACCAGGCCGTTAAAAAGGTTACCGAGGACATCGAAAAGCGCTTCAACTTCAACACGGCCATCAGCGCCATCATGGAGCTGGTCAACGCCCTCTACCAGTACAGGGAGGTGCCGGAAACGGACCGCGACCCGGCGGTCATGCGGGAGGCCGTGGAGCACCTGCTCCTCCTGCTGGCCCCCTTTGCCCCCCACATTGCCGAGGAGCTGTGGGAGGCCATCGGCCACCGGGAAAGCATCCACCGGCAGCCCTGGCCTGCCTACGACCAAGAGGCCCTGGTGGAGGACGAGATCACCATTGTGGTGCAGGTCAACGGGCGGGTGCGGGAGCGGGTGCTGGTGCCCGCCGGTATCTCCACCGAGGAAATGAAGGAAGTGGTGCTCGCACAGCCCAGGGTGAGGCAGCTCCTGGAAGGCAAAGAGGTGCTCAAGATCATTCCCGTTCCCGGGAAGCTGGTGAATATCGTGGTGAGGTAGGGGCCTACTCTTCCCCTGCCTCCTCGATGCCCAGCCGCCGCAGGAGGTAGTTGAGGCGCAGGGTGATGTACCCCAGGAGGGCGCCCAGCAGGGCGGGCAGGTACAGGCCGGCGGCAATGCCGGTGCCCAGGGCGGCGGTTACCCAGATGCTGGCGGCGGTGGTCAGGCCGCGGATGTGGTCGTGGTCTTTAAAGATGATGCCTCCGCCGATGAAGCCCACCCCGGTGACGACCTGCGCCGCCACGCGGGTGGGGTCTGCGGGCAGGTAGGCGGCTTCCCTTTGCGGGAAGCCGTAGCTGCCGATGAGGGTGAAAAGGGCGGCTCCCAGGGCGACCAGGGTGTGGGTGCGCACGCCGGCGGGCTTGTGGCGCCTCTCCCTCTCCAGGCCGATAAAAAAGCCGACCAAAAAAGCCAGCACCAGGCGGAAGGCCATCTCTTTTGCGTCCACCACGGGAAAACCCCCTCTCTTGTGGCCATATTCTGGCCCGCCTGCGTGCTGGCTATGCGTTTTTTAGCCCATGACGTCGGAGAGCGTCAGCTCCCGGGCGTCCACCGGCGCCCGCAGGTCCCGCTGGTGGAAAAAGCCCACCTGCAACCTGCCCCGGTAAATGCTCTCGCTCAAGCCCTCCTCGTTGAGCTTGGCAATGTAGATGTTGTTGTCGTGGTCCACTCCCACCAGGCGGTACCTGCCGTTGGGGGGAGAGATCACCCTCCAGCGCCCGTTTCCTTCCCGCATGTTGACGGTGTTGTGGGTGAGGTCGTCGTAAATGAGGGTGTCCTGGTCAAAGAGCACGGCAATGCGCCCGATGTTGTTGGTATTGAGGTAGATGCGGGCCAGGTTGTGGTTGGCGTCGGTACGGTAGATGCGGTAGATGTTGGATGCCGTTTTGACCTGGATATAGATGACGTTGGTGGCCACGGAGTAGGCCACGTCGGTAATCCTGCTCCCCTTGGGCAGCTCCTTGATGGTGGTGGCCACCTCGTGGATGCCCGGCTCGGGGAACAGCTGGGTCAGGGTGACCTCGGTCTGCGCGGCGCCGTCGTGGTAAAGGCCCATGAGGGCCAGGTCCCGGTCCTCCAGCCATTTAAAGTAGGAAACCCTCTTCTCCTCCAGGTCCACGGTGCGCACCAGCTTCTTGTCCTTCATGGAGTAAATCTCCACCTGGTCGTTCTTCACATGGGCCATGTAGCGCCGGTCCCGGGAGTAATAGACCTTGCCGGTGGTGACAATGTCTTCCTTGCCCGTTACTGCGCCTACCTGGAAGGGGGAAGCGGGAGCAAGGAGGACCCTGTCCAGGTAGAGGTACACGCCCGCCTGCAGGACGGCGGCAGCCGCCAGCCAGGCCAGGAGCTTGCCTATTTTCCCCGCTCTTTTAGGCACCGGCCCATCCCCCCGCTACTTGACGATGAAGGCTGTGGGGACCATCCTTTCCCCCAGCATGTCGCAGGGCTTGTTGATTACCTTGCCGTTGTAAAACATGGTGGTGCTGGAGCCGCCGTCCAGGTTGGCGGCCACGTACGCGCCCTGCTCGTAGAGGATGTTCTGGATGTCCAGCAGGGTGGCGCCCAGGGAGTAACCGGGCTGGCGCCCGTCAATGACCAGCATGAGGATGGTGCCGTCCCTGCGCTGCCCGATGGCCGTGCGGGGGGCCACGCCCCAGCCGCCGTCACCCTGCGTGATCATCTTCTGCCCGTTTAAAATTAAAGGGGGACCGAAGGTCACCGCTTCGGCCAGGTGCATTTTCTTCATTTCCTCCACCGTGTACTTCCCCGCCACCAGCACTCCCTCCCTGGTCAGGCCGACCACGTCCACCTTGCCCTGGATGTCTCCCCCCACCAGGAACTTGCCTTCGTGCACGATCACACCGTAGGGCAGGCGCCCCGTGCCGGTGCCCTGGGGATCGTCAAAGCCCCCGGCGTTGATGGCCGCAATGGCGTTGTTGTTAATGGCTATGGTACTCACGGTGTCCCCTTTTTCGTGCAGGTCGCGGGCCGTAGCCACCTTAACCCTGGTGGGGTCCCTCACCTCCAGGAGGTAGCCCACAAACCGCGCGCCCTTAATGTGCATCAGGCGCAGGAGGTCGTCGTTCTTCGGGCGGTTGATGTGGAACAGGTCCTGGCGGGCCTCCGTGGCCCCCTTGTTGCCCACGATGGCGGCAATTTTTTCTTCCGAGAGGAGCCAGGTTATATAGTGGGGGTGGCGGGAGGTGAGTATGGCCCCCACCACGCTGCGCTTGATGTTTTCAAAGGGGCCGAAAAGGACCACCACGGGCGAGGTGAGGAGGAAGAAGATAAGGTTGATGAGGATAAAGCGCAGGATTACCTTTAAGGCCACGCGCAGCCTCTTCACAGTTGTCCCTCCTCAGGTGCGGGGGTAATCTTCCCGGGCCAGCCTCTGCTGCAGGCGGGTGAGGTCTATGCGGTTGCCCATCCAGATTCTCTTCAAGGCCAGCAGGTTATCGCCGGGCTTGGCCCACCCCGGCTCCATGGTAAAGGCCATGACAAAGCCCGTCTCCCTTAAGATACGTAGCGTTTCCTGATTGTAGCTCCCGTTGGGGTAGCAGAAGAAGCGCGTGTCCTGCCCTAGGGTCTGATCGAGAATCTCCTTCGATTTTCTTATCTCTTCTTCCTGCTCCCGCGGCGAAAGCACTCCCAGGGAGCGGTGGTAGAAGCCGTGGGCGGCAATTTCCATGCCCGCGGCCTTCATCTCCAGGAGCTCTTCTCTGCTCAGGCGCTTGCCCACCTGCATCCCCGGAATGAAGAGCACGCTTTTAAAGCCGTACTGCTTCAGCACCGGCAGGGCGACCTCGTAGGTGTCCCGGTAGCCGTCGTCAAAGGTGATGACCACGGGCCGGGGCGGCAGCTTTTCGCCCCGGGTGAGGTAGGCGTAGAGTTCCTCCAGGGAGATGGGGTGGTACCGGTTCTGGTACAGGTAGGCCATCTGCTCGAGAAACTTCTCCCTGGAGATCACCGCGTCGTTGTTGGGCTCGTCACCGATCTTGTGGTACATGAGCACGGGCACCCCCGGCGGGTAGACCGGCTCCTCTCCGGCCTCCTCCTGCCGGGCGGGCGGCCCGGCCTGGCCGCCTGTCGGCGTTCTTTCCCCCGCCGGGGAACAGGCGGCGAGCAGGAAGAGTGCCGCGGCCAGCAGGGCAAAGTAGCGGTGCATGGAGTTCCCCCGATTTCTCCTAAAATCACTTATTTATTCGCAAAAAAAGAGCCTCATTCCTTCCCAAAGGCCATATATTTGCCGGAGACCGGGAATAATAAGGGGCTGGAAGGGAGGGAAGGGGCTTTGCAAAAAGACCTGGACGAGCTCCTGGAAAGGAAAGTGCAGGAGGCTTTAGACGGCGACGTGCGCACCCGGGAGTACGGGCTAAAGGCCCGGGTGGTGGACGGGTGGGTCACCGTTTCCGGGGTGGTGGACACCCTGGCGGAAAAGGAGCAGGCGCAAAAAATCGCCGCCGCCGTCCCCGGCGTGCGGGGGGTGAGGAGCGCGGTGGCCGTGAGCACCGACGGAGCCGTCAGGGATGAGGACGTGGAATTTGAGGTGAGCGAGGAGCTGCGGGCGTCGGGAGTGAACCCGCACCACATAGGGGTGAAGAGCGTGAGAGGGGTGGTCTATTTAACGGGCCTCGCGGACAGCCCGGCGGAAATAGAAAGGGCCAGGGCTGCGGCGGCTAAGGCCCGCGGGGTAAAGGAAGTGGTCTGTCAGGTGAAACTTCTTCCCCCGGGGGGGTACGACGAGGAGGATTTAACGGCCATTTTCCACCATCAGGTCAACAACGACCGGGAGGACGAGGGAGAGGCCCGGCTGTTCTAAGGACGCGGCGGCGGGTGAAAAGACCCGCCGCCAGAGCTTTTAAAGCTCGTCCCTGATTTTAAATAGGTGGAAGACCGTGGACTTGTCCCAGCCGATATCCCAGGGGCAGTGGTAGCGGTCCACCGTGTGGGCGTTCACCACCGGGTAGCCCCCGGAATCCGCGCCCACCACAATGGCGAAGTGCTCGATGTGCCCCTTCTCTTCGTAGCCGATGAGGTCCCCCTTTTGCAGCTCCCGCACCGCCCCCCTGGGGAAGGCGGCGGTGGGCTGGTTTACTTGCGCAAAAGTTCCCCGGGCAATGCGCCTGGCGCGCCCGCTGTAGAGGAGCCAGCGGGCAAAGGCCTCCGTCTGTACCCAGGCCCGGCTGCCGGAGCCGCCCTGGCGGTCGTAGCGGTAGTACCACGTGCCGTCCATGGGGAGCCTGCCCCCTTCTTCTCTGTCCCCCAGGCACTGGGAGACGAAGTTGGTACAGTCGCCGCCCCGGTCGTTTAGGTCCCGGTATCGCGAGTTGTAGCGGTGGTCGTTGCCTGCCCCCCAGGCCAGCCCGGCATACTTGTCCGCATAGCGCACCGCCCCTTCCCGGTCAAACACCTTGGGTCCGGTGCCCGGGGCCTTCTTTTCCCTCCCCTCGCCTTCGGCTCCGGAAACCGGCTGCACTAGGGCCGGGCCGTCTGCCGGGGTGGGCTTCTCGGCCAGGGAATCGTCGCCCAGGCCGTCGAGGTAGAAGTCCTGCTGGATGAGCCACCGCCCGTCCTTTTTGACCAATTTCATCCAGTGGCGGGTGCCGATGCCAAAGCGATTTATTTGCGCGTCGCCGGGGTACACGTAGCCCAGCTGGAGGCTGTGGTGAACCAGAAGCTCGGCGGCGTCCTTTTCCCAGCGCCACCAGGGTACGCGCAGGGCGGCGTTGGCCTCCACGAACCGTACCCCCCGCTTGGCGGCCCAGGCCTGCACGTAGCTCACCTTGCCCTGCTCGTGGGCGAGGGCCCACCGGCCCAGCCTGGTGTCGGTGTCGTAGTATTTATCCAGCGGCGGCGGAGCGCCCGTAAGCAGGGCCCTTGCCCGGAAGCCGAAAATTTCGTTTAACGCGGCCATGAGCTCCTCCTTTGCGGGCGCAGGGGGGGCCGTGCCCTGGGCGCAAGCACCCCCGGCAAGGCAGTTAAAGAAGAGGAGCAGCGGCAGGACGGTCGTCCACAGGCGCATGTTTCCCCCTCCCTAATACTCGCGGGTTACCTCCCGCAGGACCTGCCACCAGGCTTCCGGGGGCACCTCGCAGTACCTGCGGGCGCCGGCAGAAAACTCGTATCCCGGCAGGGCCTTTTTGCGCAGGATCTCCGGGCCGTTTCCCTGCAGGGCCTGGTAGAGCGCTATGATCTGCCCCACCCCCAGGTTTGTCTCCACGCCGGTGGTGAAGATCCAGAGGAGGCGGGGCAGCTTCACGAGCACCGGCGGCTCAATGAGCCTGGCCGCCAGGGCCCGGATTTCCGCCTGCAGGTCCAGGCGCTGTGCGGTGTAGGTGCCCTCAAAGACTTCCAGCAGGGAGGTTTTCTTACCGTCAATGGCCAGGGGGCCGAGGGCCTCGCTGGTGCGGGCCAGCGTTTCCTGGCTCACGTCCACGTAGTGGGTGATGGGAATGCCGAAGCGCTTTTCAAGGTAGGCGGTGACCCCTTCCCTCCCCGCGCGGTAAAAGAGCTCCTCCAGTGTGGCGGCACCGCCTTCGCGGACCAGGGCGTTGACGGGAATGGAAACTATGCCCACCGGCTTTTTGTGTGGGGTGATGCTCATCAGGGTGACGGCCTTGAGGCGGGAGTGATCGGTCCAGAAGATGAGCACGTTAACGGCCTGGTCTTCGCCGGCGCGCGCCGCCCGTGCCGGGCCCAGGAGGAAAAGGGCTGCCAGCAAACCGGCTAGAAAGCGCATGAGCTTGCAAGGCCCCCTTTGGCTCGCACAGGTATCAGTTTGGCATGGGAGGGAGCATTTTATGCGGGGCGCATATTGACAGGGAAGGGGGAGGGGGTTATACTGGAAAAAGATTCGCTGCCATGATAGCATATTAACATATTAAATAGCTAAAGGAGGCCGCAAGATGAAGCTGCGCCTGGGACTGCCCAAAGGGAGCCTGCAGGAGGCCACCTTCCAGCTCTTCAAGCGGGCGGGCTTTAACCTGGCGGTAAGGAGCCGCTCTTACTTTCCCAGCGTGGACGACCCTGAGCTGGAGGTAGTCCTCATGCGCGCCCAGGAAATTCCCCGCTACGTGAGCGAGGGGATGCTGGATGCGGGCATCAGCGGGCTGGACTGGATTATGGAAAACGAGGCCGACGTGGTGGAAGTGGCCGAGCTGGTCTACTCCAAGCAGACCGCCAATCCCATCCGGCTGGTCCTGGCGGTGGCCAACGACAGCCCCATTAAGACCGTGCAGGACCTGCAGGGCAAGCGCATTGCCACGGAGCTGGTGCGGGTAACCAGGAAGTTCCTGGCGGAGCACGGCGTGGAGGCCTTTGTGGAGTTTTCCTACGGCGCCACGGAGGTAAAGGTTCCCCACCTGGTGGATGCCATTGCCGACCTGACGGAGACGGGGGCTTCTTTAAAGGCGCACAACCTGCGGGAGATTGCCACCATTCTTGTCTCCACTCCCCGCCTCCACGCCAACAAGAAGGCCTGGGCGGATCCCTTTAAGAGGGAGAAGCTGGAGAACCTGGCCGTGCTCCTCCAGGGGGCCCTGCGGGCGGACGCCAAGGTGGGCCTGAAGATGAACGTGCCCCGCGGGGCGCTGGCGGAGGTGCTGGCGCTTTTGCCGGCCATGAAGCACCCGACCATTTCCCAGCTGGTGGACAGCGAGTGGGTGGCCGTGGAGGTAATCCTCGACGAGAAAAAGGTGCGGGACCTCATCCCGGCCTTAAAGCGCGCCGGCGCCCAGGATATCATTGAGTACCCCCTTAACAAGGTCATCCCTTAAAAAAGGCGTGCGGGGGAGGTTATAGGCGGAAAGGAAGAGAATTACTCTTTAATAAAGGCTTTTGCCGGGGGTGATCGGCTGTGGGACAGAAAGCGGAGGTCATCGCCCGCCTTTTTTACCCCCGGGCCGTGGCCGTAATCGGGGTGACCGCCTCCCCCGAGCGCGTGGGCTACAACCTCCTGGAGAGCATTGTTTCCGCCGGCTTTAAGGGGCGAATTTATCCCGTTCACCCCCGGCTGGAGACGCTGGCCGGGCTGCCGGTCTACCGCTCTCTGGAAGAAGTGCCGGGCCCGGTGGACCTGGCGGTGGTGGGGGTCAACCAGCTGGCGGCCCTGGAAGTGGTGGAGGAGTGCGGGCGGAAAGGGGTAAAAGGCGTCGTCCTGGTGGCCGGGGGCTTTAAAGAGACGGGCCCGCAGGGAGAGGCCCTGGAGAAGAGGCTGGTGGAAGTGGCGCGGCGGTACGGCATGGAAGTAGTGGGCCCCAATACCCTGGGGCTGCTCAACACCCACGCCGGCTTAAACGCCACCTTCTACCCTCTCGGGGAATTGCCGCGGGGCAGCGCCTCTTTTATTACCCAGAGCGGCGGGGTGGGACTGGCCATCCTGCAGAAGGCCCGGGATGAGGGGCTGGGCATCGGCAAGTGGGTAGGGGTGGGAAACCGCAGCACGCTGGAGCCTGCCGACTACCTGGAATACCTGGCGCAGGACGAGAGCACCTCCGTCATCGGCCTTTTCCTGGAAGGCACGGAGGACGCCGGGCGCCTGGCGCGGGTGGCCGGAAAGGTGGCGCGGCAGAAGCCCGTGGTGGTCTACAAGGTGGGGCGTTCGGGGAGGGCGGACTTTGCGGCCCTTACCCATACCGGCAGCATGGCCGGGAGCTACCGCATGTACCGGCAAATCTTCGGCGAGCAGTTCGGCCTTCTGATGGTGGAGAATACCCTGGCCATGGTAGCCGCCTGCAAGGCCCTGGCCCTGGCCCCTCGCCCCGCCGGGAACGGCGTGGGGGTGGTTACGCACACGGCAGGCCCTAGCATCGTCTTTCTGGACGAAGTGGCCATGGGGGGAGGGGTTTTCCCCGCCTTTGCGCCGGAAACAATGGAGAAAATCAAGGGGATCCTGGGAGAAAATCCCCCGGTGGTGTTAAAGAACCCCCTGGATGCGGCGGGGCAGGGAATGCAGGCCGCCACCTTTGGCCGCCTGCTGGAAGCGGTGGCGCAGGATCCCGGGGTAAACTTGCTGGCGGCTATTTTCTGCCAGCACAGGCACTGGCGCTGCCCTACGCCGGAGATCCTGGCCGTCAGGGAGCGCTACGGCAAGCCCGTGGTGGCCCTTTACATTGCCGCCCTGGATGAGGTGAGGCCGGAGAGGGATATCCTGCAGGGCCGCGGGGTGCCCGTTTATCTTACGCCCGAGGAGGCGTCGTGGGGGGCCACCGCGCTCATCCACTACGCCTTGCGCCGGGGAGAGGGGGAATAAAGATGGTCGCAGGGGAGATCGTGGCTGCTGCCCGCCGTGAAGGCCGCCGCATTTTATGCGAGGACGAGGCCAAGGAGGTGCTGCGCCGTGCAGGCGTACCGGTGGTGCCTTGCCGCCTGGCCGCAAGCGAGGATGAGGCCGTGGCCCTGGCCGAAGAAATGGGTTACCCGGTGGTTTTAAAGGTGCGCTCGCCCCTTATCGTGCACAAGACGGAGGCAGGCGGCGTGGCGCTGGACCTGCGGGGGGAGGCGGAAGTCCGCCGCGCGTACCGCGGCATATTGTCCCGGGCGGCGGCGCTGGACCCCCGGGCCCTGGTCAGCGTGCAGCCCATGGCCCCGCCGGGGAGGGAAGTGATCGTGGGGGTGACCGGGGATCCTCACTTCGGGCCCGTAATCATGGCGGGGCTGGGGGGAGTGCTGGCCGAGATCCTCGAGGACGTGAGCTTCCGCCTCCTACCGGTGGCGCGAGAGGAAGCCGTGAGGATGCTCCGCTCCCTCCGGGGGTACCGGCTGCTGGCGGGTTACCGGGGCGTACCTCCTGCCGACATCGAGGCGCTGGCGGACTTGCTGGTGAAGGTATCGGGGCTGATGGAGGCCCACCCGGAGATTGGAGAGCTGGACTTAAACCCGGTGCTGGTGTACGAGCGGGGGCTCGTGGTGGCCGATGCCCGCCTGGTGCTGGCCGGGTAAGCGTTGCGGGATGCGGTTAGACTATGGCCAGGGGAAAATCAAGCGAAAGGGTTTGAGGAAATGATTCCCTTGCGGGACAGCATAAGGCCCCGCCACAGGCCTTTTATCAACTGGCTTTTAATTTTTGCCAACCTGCTCGTGTTCATAAAGGAACTCGGACTTACCCCGGCAGAGCTAAACCACCTCTTTTACCGCTGGGGGGTCATCCCCGCCAGGGTGGTTCACGACCTTGCCGTGGGGGCTCCCCTCGAGCCCGTAATGGTAACTTTCGTGACGGCCATTTTCTTGCACGGCGGGTGGGTGCACTTCCTGGGCAACATGCTCTACCTCTGGGTTTTCGGGGATAACGTGGAGGACCGCCTGGGCCACTTCCGCTACCTCCTCTTTTACCTCCTGGCCGGCGTGGCGGGCAACGCCGCCCACGTGCTGGCCAATCCCGCTTCCCCGGTGCCCGTGGTGGGGGCCAGCGGGGCCATCGCCGGCGTGCTGGGCGCTTACTTCGTTACCTTCCGGCGCTCCAGGATCCTGGCCCTGGTGCCGGTCTTCTTTTTTGTTACCCTCATGGAGGTACCGGCGGTCATCTTCCTGGCCCTGTGGTTTTTCATCCAGCTTTTCAACGGCGCGGCGTCGCTGGGCGGCGCGGCCAACCCGGTGGCCTGGTGGGCCCACATCGGCGGCTTTGTGGCGGGCATGGTGTTAATTAAAGTGATGGCCCCCCGCTTCCGCCTCTACAACGACTACCCGCGGTGGTAGGCGTTTACCGCCAGGAACCAGAGCGCCCCCAGGGCCGCGCAGGCCGGCAGGGTCAGCGCCCAGGCCAGGGCCATCCTGGCCACCGTATCCCGGTTTACCCGCCCCCTCCCGCGGGCCAGGCCCGCACCGGTGACGGCGGAAGAGACGACGTGGGTGGAACTGACGGGAAGCCCCCATAAGGTGGCGCCCAGTATGACCAGCCCGGCGCTGAGGTCGGAGGCAAAGCCCGTCGGCGGGTCCAGGCGGGTGATGCCTTTGCCCACGGTGCGGATGATGCGCCATCCCCCGCAGGAGGTGCCCAGGCCCATGGCCAGCGCGGCCAGGAGCTTTACCCACAGGGGGACGGCCAGCGCTTCCAGGTAGCCCGCCTGAAAGAGGGCCAGGGTGATTACGCCCGCCGTCTTCTGGGCGTCGTTGGTGCCGTGGGAAAAGGCCTGCAGGGCGGCGGCCAGGCGCTGCCAGGACTTAAAGGCCGGGTAGAGGGAGGGCCCGGGCCGGCCCAGGGCCTTCATGACCGCAAAGCCGGTGCCCGCGGCCAGGAGGGGGGAGAGGGCTAGGGACCTGAGGATGCGCGCCAGGCCCTCCGCGTTGACGGCGGCGGGGCCGCTTGAGGCGAGGGCGGCCCCGGCCAGGGCCCCCACCAGGGCGTGGGAGGAGCTGCTGGGCAGCCCCCAGAACCAGGTGAGCAGGTTCCAGGTGATGGCCGCCAGCAGGGCCGCCGCCACGGCTCCGGGATGCTGGGCCGCCGGGTCACACACCCCCTCGGCAACGGCCAGGGCCACGCCGCTGAAAAACAGCGCCCCCAGGAAGTTCATGGCCGCGGCCAGCATGATGGCCCGGCGGGGCGTGAGCGCGCCCGTGGCCAGGGAGGTGGCCACCGCGTTGGCCGTGTCGTGAAAGCCGTTTATAAAATCGAAAACCAGGGCCAGGAAAAGGATTGCCGGGAGCAGGAGCCATTCCACGCCGCCGCTCTCCCCGCACATTATACCTACATATACCGTACATACCTTTTCCTGGATATATGCCCTGGTTTAATTTAAATTTTTTATATATCGCTTAAGCCTTGCCGCACCCGTTCCTCTACATAGGCAAAAAAGTCCTCCAGGTCGGGCATGACCGCCTCCCGGGCGGCTGTGATGAGGCGGGCCGTCCTTTCCACGTCAATGCGGATGCGGTGCCGGGAAAACATCTGCACGTCGTACTTGGCGGCCAGCTTTTCGGGGGTGGGGCGGGCGACCTCAATGTAGTGCAGGAAGTTGTGTATGCGCCGGAAGAGGAGCTGGGGGTCGAGGCCGTAAAATGCGGCCACCCGGCTGCTTACCTTGGCCAAAAGCCCCCGGTCGCCGAGGGCGGCGGCCAGGGCCCTCCCGTAGCGCTCCTCCTGGCCGATGTGCAGTTCAATGCCCATCTCCACTATGTTGTGGCTCTTCCACCAGCCCAGGGAAGGGGGCAGGTTGCAGGCCACAATGGTTTCCTCCACCAGCGCGCGTGCCTTCTCAAAGCAGTAACCCCGCTCGTAGTGGAGGAACTTCTCGTCCCCGTAATAATCCAGGCCCTTGGGGGTCACGCCGTGGGTGATGACTCCCCGCGCAAAATCGCGCAGCTCGGGGTCGCCCGCTAAGGCCTCGTAGAGCTCTTTCCCCCGCCCGTGGCTTTCGGTGCGGCTGGCGGTGAGGCCGGCCACTATGTCGGGGAAAATGCTCCCCAGGGCCAGGGCCAGGGAGAGGGTGCCGCAGACTCTCTGTGCAAAGTAAACATGGGTTTGCGGGTACAAGGCCTTTTCCCCCGGTGGCTTTCCTCTGGGGAGATCCATATTCGCCCCAGGAGGTCCCCTTTCCTTTAAACCTTCATGAACCTTCACGCCAGCGCTTTTAAGAAGAGGTAGCCCAGGCAGCCCAGGACCAGGGCCAGGGCGCCAAAGAGGGCCTTTACCTGCTTTCTGGTGCGGGCGAGCTCCTGCTCTGCCCGGGCCAGGCGCCCCTCCACTTCGCGGCCCTTTTCTTCTACCCTGGCCAGCCACGACCTGGTAGGGGCGACAAAGCGGTGCTTTATGGTTTCGGCCAGGGAATCCACCACTTCCCTTTTCTTTAAATCCTCCGCAGGGCAGCTCACCGCTTAACCCTCCCCAGCGCGGCGGAGGGCGTCCCGCAGGGCGGAAAGGGTAACCACGGGAGCCTCCGCAATCCTTTTCTCCAGCTGGCCGAGCAGCTCCCGGGTTTCGCGGTGGAGCGCCACCTGCTGCTCCTGCATTTCCCCCACGGCCAGGGCGAGGCGGTTTATTTCGCTGATGAGGGGCACGAGCAGCTTGTCGCGGAAGCCGGCCAGGACCTCTTTTATTAACTCCTGCAGGGAGTCGTCGGGTGTCACCGTCTTGAAATCCATGGGGCGCCTTCCTCCCTTCACAGTTGCTCCACGGCTCCTTTAACCAGGTGGAGGAAGCGGGCCAGTTCCTGGCGGGAGTTGTGCTTTAAGAGCTGGGCTACCTCCCGCTCCAGGTCCGCGAGGAGGTGGCGCTTGATCTCCTGGCCCGTCTGGCTGCTTATTTCCCGGATGATGTTTTTCAGCCTTTCCTCAAGGATGCGGGCGTTTTCCATATGCGGTAACCTCCTGGCTTGGCAAGCATGTGCTGGATTTCCGCCAGTTCCTGGCGGTACTTGGCCAGCGGGGCGGCAGGGATTGTATCCAGGAATTCCCTTACCTGCAGCAGGCGGCGCTGGAGGATCTTTTCGCCCCGCTGGGCAAGGACCATTTGTTCCAGGCGGCGCAGCAGGTGCTTGAAGGCAAAGTTGCGGGGGTCTTTGAGGGCTTCCCTGGCGGAGAGGAAGTGGATTTCCGCCCGGGAAGCTAGGGCGATTTCCCGGCGTAGGTAGCCGGCTATGCGCTCCCTTTCCCGGTGGCTTAAGACGTCGGCAAAGTTCACCACCAGGAGGCAGTTGTCCTTGAAGGCGGCGCTTTCCCGGTCCACCTGCTCCAGGAGCTGCCGGTGGGTGGGGGAGAGGACGTGCCTGCCGTTAAAGAAGACCAGGTGGACGTCGCTCTTGCCGAGCCACCGGCCGACCAGCTGCAGGTAGCGGGTGTGCACGGAGTCCAGGCCGGGCGTGTCTATGAAGGTGGCCAGCTTCAGCGGCTCGGCGGGGTGGCCGATCTCCACCTTTTCCAGCAGCATGGCTTCCCGGGAGGTGAGCAGCTGCCGGAAGCGGCTGAGGTCCCGGGGGTCGTCCAGGCAAAAGAACTCCTTTCTGGGCCGGTAAAAGGTCAGGCGCACGGCAGCGGCGGCGCGCGCGGCTCGCCTGGCCGGCAGGGAGCGGGCGAGGGTTAAAGCGGTGCCCGGCGCGCGGGGGACGGCTAGGGCCGGGGGCCGGAAGAGGTTTCTGGTTTGCTCCAGCCAGTGCCCCAGCTGCGTGAGGCTCACGGGGAAAAACCTGTTCCCCGCGAGGACTTCCACCTGCCGCACCTGCCGGAGAAAGCCGGGGTCTTCTAGCCACTTTGCCAGGGCGGCCATTTCCTCCCGGCAGGGGTAGGCCTCCCCGCCGCGCTCGGCAAGGAGCGGCAGGGTCACCTGCTCCGGGAAGCTGGCTGCGGCGGCTTTCTCGGCCGCGTGGTGGAGGTGCGTAAGGCAGGGGGTGGTGGGGCAGTCCTGCACGGGCAGTAGTGGTTCCCCGAGTAGGGCGTTGGCAAAGGTGCTTTTCCCGGCCGAAAAGGGGCCCCAAATGGTGATGAAAAAGGAATCGGCGGCCAGGCTGCGGGCCACTTCCTTTAAGGGCTCTGCGTTCACGGAGGGCAGGGCCGCCACATCTTCGAGCAGCCGGCGGAGGAGGTCCAGCAGGCGCTCTTTTAGGAGCGCGAAATTGACGGTCTGGAAGCCGCCGTCCCCGCCGGCGGAGGTGGCGAGGGGCGGGGAGGCCTCCTGGCCGTATCCTTCCAGCTCCCTCAGGAGGGCGGTCTTCTGCGCGTGCAGCTTTTCCCGCCGTTCCCTCAGCGAGATGATGGTTCCGGCCCGGCGGCGGATTTCCCAAAAAGTGCAGAGGAATTCCGCGTTGCTTTCCAGCGAGGCGGCCCTCTTCAGCTGCCGGGGAATGGCCGCATCCTCTTCCCGGCACTTTTCCTCCAGGCGCCGGGCGCTCGCGAGTTCTGCTTCCACCTCCAGGAGGAGGCGGAACTTTTCCCGCCAGGCCTCCTGCTTCGGGTGCAGGTAACGAAGCGGCACCTCCCGGCCCCATATTTCCCCCAGCGCCGCCCGGGTGGCTTTTAAAGCGCTGCCGTCCGGGGAGCCGTAATTGGCGTTGATCCAGAAAGAAAGCTTTGTGTACAGGTGGGGAAGGAGGCCTTTCAGGTGGTGTAAAATGTAGCGGTCCTCATCCCCCAACCCTCGCTGGTGAAAAAGGTAGAGGATCAGGTCGGCGGATTCCGCCACCTCTTTCAGCCAGCCAGGCTTCCTTCCGGCTTCGATGCCCGGCGTGTCGATGAGCGTGGCCTTCTCCAGCCACGGGTGCGGCAGGGAAACCTCCACCTTTTTAAAGTGCTCGCCCGGCGCCTTTAGGCGGCGGGCGAACTCCCTGCGCTCCGAGATTTCTTTGGGCGTTCTGGCGTAAAATACGGCGCGGAAGGTTTCCCCGTGGCGGAAGATGAGCGGGCAGGGGGTGGAGGGCAGCACGTCTACCGGCGAGAGTTCTTCCCTCAGGAGAACGTTAACCAAGGTGGACTTGCCGGTTCCGGTGGTGCCCATGAAGGCGATGACGGGGGCTATGTGTCCGTCGCCCTTCATTTTTTTGCACGCTCCCCCAGTTTTGCTTAATTGGTATATATTTTGGGGAGCAGGCAAATATGACCGGCTTTTTCAGTGGGCAATGTTGGCCAGGGTGAGCAGGATCTCCAGAGCAAAGAGCAGCACGATGGCCGCCTCCAGGAGGGTGGACTGCTGGTTGATCACCCGGTTGCTGAGCATGGTATAGTTTTGCATGATCACCGAGAGCTTGCGCTCGATGCTCTCCACCCAGGCGCGGGTGCGGAAGACGGAGAGGGCGGCCCCGTACACCCGGGCATAGTAGACGTCCTCCGTAACCTTGATGGAGTTCTGGATCCTTTCCAGGATCTCGTTGATGTCCACCACCAGCTCCATGAGCCGGTTCATGATGTGCCGGTAGTAGCCCAGGCGGCGGAGCTGCGTGGCCCGCTCGGCTTCCTCAATGTCATCGTACATCTTGCCCATTTCCTCGCTGAGCAGCTTGTCGTAGTAGCGCAACTCCACCAGCTGCGTGAGGGCAAATTCCAGGAGGTCCGGTATATCCTGACTGCCCGCGGCGTCGTAAACCAGCGCCGAGGCCCAGGTGATGATGGCCATGTCGCCGGGGCCGTAGGAGAAGGTGTGCTGCAGGGTTTCCTTGCGCACCTGGGGGCTGACCGGATCGGGATCGGCCAGCAAAAGCGGCACCGGGTCCCACTCCTCGCGCCACTCCTGGAAGAAAAAGAGGGTATAGTCCTCCTCTGCGTTCCGCGTCCCCGGGCGCACCATGGCCGCGCTCAAGATGCCGGTTATTTCCTTCAGCTTGCCTTCGAAGATGGCGTTTATTTCCCTTGCGGCCTGCTGGTTTTCGTCCAGGAAGACGGCCAGGTCCCGGATTTCCTCGTAGCCAAAGTGGGGAGGGATCAGCACGTGCATGACCAGGCTGATCACGCCTAGGTCGTAAATTTTCCCCGCAAAGCGTACCTGGAGCGGGCGCCCGCCCACGGCCACCACGTCCTCTCCCAGCTCCACCGTAACCGGAGGATTGGGGATGTGGACGGCCCTTAAAGGGAGGCGGGAGAGGCGGAGGCGGGAAGTGGGCTTGGTGTGGGCCAGCAGTTCCTCCACCTTGTTCAGGTTTATCTCGTCGGCCACGTCGAAAATGCGGTAGAGCCAGATGGAGTTGGGCACTTCCCTTACCACCTTCCGGAAACGGTCAAGGAATATTATACCCTTGACACGCCAGCTGTGTTAATCATATAATAGCCTATGGGTAGCGTGTCGGAGTGGCGGAATTGGCAGACGCGCACGTTTGAGGGGCGTGTGGGAAACCGTGCGGGTTCAAGTCCCGCCTCCGACACCACTCTAACATTAGCCACGGGCCGAGGAGGAGCCTCGGCCCTTTTGCTGCAAGTAAAAGGGCATAGGGGGCGTTTTGTTGTTCGGACAGGATATTTCACCCCTTTTAGAGCAAAGGGTGGAAAAATGGCAATCTTTTTTTCATGGGGTAGCTGTTTCCACACCGGTGGTGGTAGGATACCTGGCCATTAGCGTGGCCTACGGTATTTTAGCCCGGCAGGCCGGCCTGGGGCTGGTGGAAACCGTGCTCATGTCTACTTTGGTTTATGCCGGTTCGGCCCAATTCATTGGCGTCGGCATGCTGGCGGGTGGGGCCAGCGCGGCGGCCATCATTGCCACTACTTTTCTGGTCAATCTCCGGCACTTGTTATACAGTGCCTCCCTGGCACCTTATCTCCGCCGGGTAGGCATGGCCCGCCTGGCCGGCCTGGGATTTGGCGTGACCGATGAAACCTTTTCTCTTGATATCGTTGAACTCTCCCGGGGACCTAGGTCGACTATGTTCTTGGCCGGCGTACACCTGGCGCCATATCTGGCCTGGAATACTGGTTCCCTTCTTGGCGGACTCCTGGGCGGCTTGGTAGGTGGCATTCAACAATTAGGCCTGGACTTTGCCTTACCCGCTATGTTCATTGCTCTCTTGGTACCCCAGGTAAAAGACCGCCTGCTGGCCGTTACCGCCTTGGTGTCCGGCCTGATATCCCTTATCTTGTCCCTCTTTGTGCAGAGCAGCTGGAACGTACTCCTGGCCACGCTCCTTGCGGCGTCCTTTGGAATGGGGTGGAAAAAATGGCGCAACCATTGTGGGTAATCATCGGAATGGCCTTGGTTACATATATTCCCAGGGTGTTGCCTCTGGTTATACTTTCTCGCAGGGAGATTCCTCCCGGCTTGCGCTGCTGGCTACAATTTGTTCCGGTTTCGGTACTTTCAGCGCTGTTGGTTCCCGGCCTCTTGGTTCAGAATGGTCAACTGGCTCTCCAGCTGAATAACCATTACTTGCTGGCAGCCATTCCCTCATTTCTAGTAGCCGTAAAATACAGGAATATCTTTCTTACCGTCTTTTGCGGTATTGTTTCCCTTATGGTTATTCGGGCGTTACTTTAAGTGGTTGCCGGCTGCCAGGTTTGGTGTTCTTGATAATGTGAACCGTTCGCCAAAGTATTTGGGTCCCGGCCCGGTGCTTGTGAAAAAATAGCCGAGCCAAATCGACAATTGGAGGGGGTTCTCTTTTCTTTTTGCGCCCCCTTTTTTATAATAAGGCCTAACCCCGTCGGAGCCGGGATTACGGACAGCAGGGAGTGAGTGCGATGCGGGAGTGGCTGAAGGCATTGATCGCCAAGTACTGGGAGGAGCCGTTTTGCCAGGCCGAGCTGGCCCGCGCGGAAATGTTACTGAAAGAGAGAGGCCGCGAAAAGGTAAAGCTGCGGGTGCTGAGGGGCCATAAAGGCCGTAAAGAGAAAAGGCCCTGCCTGCAGGGCCGCGTGAGCGCAGGTTGAGCCGCCTTACCAGAAAGTCCGCCGCTGAAGGCCCCGGCTTTTAAGCCTGGGGATGAAAGCGGCGGCCAGGTGTGCTAAAATGGAAGCATGAGGCGAACAAACGTTGTCCGGGTTTTGCCCGGTAAGCAACAAAGGCAAGTGCTCGAAACCATCGGGGACCGCTGTGCTGCCCTCTGGAACGCCGTCCAGTACAGGTGCAGGCAGGCCTTCTTTAAAGGAGAACCCGTGCCTTCATATGCGGCTCTGTGCTCCGAGTTCAAGGAGCACCCGGCGTATCGTGCCCTGCCCGCTCACATAGGGCAGGAGGTCATCAAGAAAGCGAGGAAGGCGTGGGACTCCTTCTTTGCTTGCCTGCGGCTGTACCGGAAAGGCGAACTGGAGAGGCCGCCGCGCATACCCCGCTACTGGAAGGACCGCCGCACGGGAAAGCGTACGTTCTGCGTCATCCCCGTCAAGGCGCCCACGTCCTACGCGTTGGACTCCCGCACCCTCTCCCTCACACTACCGCGGGATCTCCGGGAAAAGCATGGAGGCCGCCTGGTCCTGCATACGAAGGGCGTCTTGCGCTTCCACGGTACCCCCAAGACCTTGGAACTCAAGTACGACCGGGTGAAGAAGCGCTGGTACGCCCACCAGGTTGTGGAAGTGCCGGAACCAGCGAGAAAAACCCGGCCCGAAAAATACGCCGCTTTAGACCTCGGCGCCAGGGTGCTGGCAGCTCTGGCCGTCGAAGGCCTGGACCGCCAAATCCTCTTCTCCGGCCGCGAAGTCTGGAAGGACTTCCTGTACTGGACTAAGCAGATAGCAGAAGAGCAATCCAGGCTTAACCAGGCCGGGCGTAAAACCTCCCGGCAACTGAGGAGGCTCTACCAAGTTCGCACCCGCAGGCTCAAACACGCCTTTGTCGCCCTTGCCGCAGAAATCGCACGCATCCTCAAGCAGCACCGCGTGACCACGCTGTTCCTCGAAGACCTGACGGGCATCCGGGAAGACATGGACTTTGGGCCGAAGAACCTCCTGGTGCACAACTTCTGGGCCGTGAGACAGCTGAGAAACCTCATCGAGGCCGCCTGTACGCGGGCCGGGATACGGGTAGTGCCCGTGGAGCCGCGCGGCACCTCTTCCCGGTGTGCCGTCTGCGGTTCCCCCGTCAAGCGTCCCGCCAGGTATAAGGTGGTGTGCGAAAGATGCGGCTGCGTCTGGCACGCCGACGCCAACGCGGCGCTCAACATACTGCTTTGGGGCTCCTCGAAGGGGCACGGGGCGGAGGCCACGCCCCTGAAGCCGCTCGCCCTCCGGTGGGACCGCCACCGGTGGGTGAGCCGCTTCGAATCTGCCGCCGGTACGCTGTATGCGACGAGCGGTAGCCGGATGGCGGCGCGAGCCGCCTGAAGGAATCCCCGGGTTTTAACCCTGGGTGAGGAAGTCAACAAAGGCGGTTTTATCATTTTGGGGTGGCTTTTTAATTGTTTTCCCGGCAGGGAAGCTTCCGGCTGCGCCGGCGGTACATCTGTAAAAAAGCGTGGCTTAGGGGGTACGGGCCCCGCTCGAAGCGGGGGCAGGGGAACTCCGGGCAGTCCCGGGAGCAATAATCGACGCCCCGGCTGATGGCGCAGGCCAGCACCGGGCAGCGGAAGCCCAGCCGTTCCTGGGCCCCGATCTTGAGGCGGGCTTCAATGGTGTTGCCCGGGCCGCAGGGCGCACACTCTCCCCGGTGGTAGAGCCCGCACGCGCTGCAGGCCAAGCCGCAGGGTCCGACGTGCATGGCCGGGCACACCTCCGTCTCCGCGGCAGCCAGGGGCTAGGGCAGCCTGATGATTTCTCCCCTCACGCCCCCGGGGCCGACTTCCAAGATGCCGTAGGAGTTGTAGGGGGCAAAGCGCCTGTCCAAAAGGCTGCCCGGGTTAAAAAAGAGCACGCCGTCTTTAAACTCGTTGCGCGGGCAGTGGGTGTGGCCGTAAACGATAACGTCCACGCCGGGCAGCAAGGCCATCACCCTCTTTTCAATGCCCAGGGGGCTGCCGGAGCCGTGGGCGACGCCGAACTTGTAGCCCCCGGCCTCAAAGACAGCCGTGGCCGGCAGCTTTTCCCTTACCTCGGGGTAGTCCATATTCCCGTGGACGGCAATGACCCTGCCCATCCTGCTCAAGTCTTCATACACACAGAGGGCCACCAGGTCCCCGCAGTGGACGATAATATCCGCTTCCCTGAGCACCTTTTCCATGCCCGGGGGCAACCAGTTTCCCGGGCGCTTCACATGGGTATCCGCTATGACCACAATGCGCATCCTTGCCCACCTTGTTTAAAGGTTTCGCTCCCTTACCTTCTGCCACTCCTCCAATTCCAGGAAGCTACCGGCTACGTTGCTTTCCATTTCCAGGAACATTTTATAGGGCACGGCAAAGGATAGCAGGTCTTTTTCCACGTGTTTGCGGGCGGAGATGTCGGTGAGGCCGATGACCGCCCGGGGGCGCTCTGCTTTGGCCTCATGGTACGGGAAGAGGAAGATGGTGTGGCAGCCTGCCCCAAAAGGAACGATTACGCTTGGCTCCCCGCCGCGGTCGTAGTTGGCCAGCACCGCCAGGGCCGACAGCTGGTCGCCGTTGGCCAGGAAGACCACCACCTCGGGGGTTTCGCCCTCCGTAACCTGCTCCAGGGGCTTAAAGATGACGTAGGTGGTGGGCACTTCGGTATAGGGGAGGGCATCAATAAACTTTTTGGCCACCTCCGGGTTCTTGAAGTATCGTTCTCCGTGCTCCAGCGCCGGCATGTTGCGCACCAGGTTTCTGGCCGCTTCCGACCGGCAGAATTCCTTATTCCCGGTGGAGAGGAAATACTCAATGCCGCCCGGGAAGTTGACGTAGAGGTTGCCGAAGCCGAGGCCGACGCCGCCGCCAAGGCACCCGTAAGTCTTGCGGTCAAAGACGGCTGTTTTCCCTCTCGCCGCGGCCATGAACATGGCCACCACGCACCCCCAGCGGCCCTCTTTAAACTGCAGGGCGTCCGGCGGTTTCTCGTTAGAAAGGAGGATGGCCACCGGGGAGTACCTCAGGTTCAGGGCCCTCGCAATTTCGCTTTGCATGTGGCCTTCACCCCCGCGGGAAATGTCTTGTGGTATATTCGCTGGCATGAAGGGGTGCTCCTCCTGAAAAAACAAAATAACCAGTGCCTTTGCAACACTGGTCATTTTGTGGACTTTTTGGCTTTCCGCGCGGACTCTACCACTGCCCAGTCCGAGGCTTGTGGTGCCTTGGGGAGGGCCGGATTCGAACCGGCTCAGGTGTTTGCGCACCTGTTTTACTGGACAGGTAGCCGGTAAATCAGCAAGCTACTCTCCAGGCGTGTCGCCACCACGCCGCCACCCCACACGAGGTAGTGCATATCCCTTCAGGCATATTCTTTTAACATAAAATAAAAAAAAAGGCAAGAGGCCTTATTTTTCCATCCTTTTCGTGATGCACCACCCCGGGGAAAAATAAATGGTGCCGAAGGCGGGAGTCGAACCCGCACGGGGTGTGAGCCCCACCGGATTTTGAGTCCGGCGCGTCTGCCAGTTCCACCACTTCGGCACACTGCTAAAAAACATCATAGCACAGCCGGGAGGCAGTGTCAATTGTCCCGAGGAGGGTGCCTCTTCGGGGTACCCGCGGGTGCTAGGAGCATGCGGCCTGGGCCATGGTGGGGCGCTTGTTGCTGCGCACCCAGATTTTCATTTTCTCCGCCTCTTTAATCAGCTCCTCGCGGAAGTCCGGGTGGGCAATGTTGATAAGCGCTTCCGCCCTTTCCCACGTGGACTTGCCCTTGAGGCAGGCGATCCCGTACTCGGTGACGATGTACATGGCCATGGCGCGGTGGGTGGTGACGATGGTGCCCGGCTCCAGGGTGGGGCGGATGCGCGAACGCAGGCGCCCGTCCTTGTCGGTGTAGGTGGAGTGGAGGGCAATGAAGGACTTGCCGCCGCGGGAGAGGAAGGCACCCTCACAGAAGTCAACCTGCCCGCCTGTGCCGCTTATGTGCCGCGTGCCCAGCGATTCGGCTGCCACCTGCCCGTAGAGGTCTACCTCCAGAGCGTTGTTGATGGAGACCACTTTGTCGTTTTGCGCAATGATGCGCGGGTCGTTGGTGTACTTGACGGGGTAGGAGGCAACGGCGGGATTTTCGTGGAGGAACTCGTAAAGCTGCTGGCTTCCCAGGGCAAAGGTAAAAACCATCTTGCCGCGGTCGATGTTTTTCCTGTAGCCCGTGATGCGCCCGCTCATGTACATCTCCATGAAAGCGTCGCAAAACATTTCGCTGTGCACGCCCAGGTCTTTGAGGTCCGAGCGGGCAATGAGGCTGCCAATGGCGTTGGGCAGGGCGCCGATGCCGAGCTGAATGCAGGCGCCGTCTTCAATTTCGCCGACGATCAGCTCGGCAATTTTCTGGTCGGCGGCACAGGGCGGCTGGTTAGGCACGGGCACCAGCGGCCAGCTGGCTTCCACGATGTAATCCACTTCGGAGATGTGAATGCATTCCTCCGTGCCGCCGGGGACCCGCGGGATGTGGGGGTTGACTTCCACTATACGCACGCGGGCCCTCCGCAGGGTCTCCAGGGTGTAGACGTTGTGCAGGCCGAAGTTGAAGAAGCCGTGCCTGTCCATGGGGGAGACGGCCACCATGGCCACGTCCGGAGGCTCCACGTAGCGGTGATATTCGGCTATTTCCCTGAAGAGAATGGGCGTGTAGTAGGCCAGCCCGAAGTCGTGCATTTTGCGGTCGATGACGGTGAAGTGGCCGCTGGTGTAGATGAAGTGCTCCTGGTGCGGGTCTGCCTGGACGACGGCGGGTACGCCGCTGACCCGGGCGGCAGAGCGAATTTTGACGTCCCGGAGCTCGTTTTTCCTGCGGGCCAGGGCCTTGTCCAGCTCCACCACCTGGCCGAGGAAGGTTCCGTAGTCGATCCAGGTGCCGGACCTCACCGCCTTTACCGCCTCGTCGGGGGTTCTCAGCTTTTCTCGGTATTCCCTGGCGAAGTTCGCGCTCATAGACGGTGCAACTCCTCCCTGCGGTTGCCTTGGTTTTAAAGAATAGCCTGTTTTCGGCAATTTTGACGATTACAGTTATTGCCGCATTTTTAACAACGCAAATTTTATGCCGAAAGTAAATAGCCTGAAATTTTTAAGTAGGAGAGGTGACGAGGGAGGGAACCGTCCTCTGGCGGCGACACGCCTTTCGGCGCGAAGCAGGCTTTTGGCGGCTGGCGGGTGTGGCGGGAGAGCAACACCGTCCCTTTCCCGCGACGCCTGCGTTTGGGAAACTAGAGGAGGCGGTGCTTTTTCAGCTTTCGGTAGAGCACGGAGCGGTGTATTTTCAGCATTCTCGCGGCCTCCTGCTTATTGTTTTGGGCCAGGGAGAGTGCCTGCAGGAGGATGTTTTTCTCCGCCTCGGCCATGGCCTCGGCAAAAGTCCTGCCCGGAAAGGAGCCCCTTGCCTGCTTGAAGTGCAGGCGTTTCAGGAGCACGGGAAAATCCTCCGCGTCCAGGACTTCGCCCTCGCAGAGGTTTATGGCCTGCTCGATCATGTTGACCATCTCCCGCACGTTGCCGGGCCAGTCGTACTGCCGGAAGAGTTCCAGGACGCGCGGCGTGACGCCCTTCACGGCGGTGCCCAGACTGCGGTTGAGCCGGTCGATAATGTGGTCCACCAGCAGCGGTATGTCTTCTTTGTGCGCGCGCAGGGGCGGGGTGTTGATGAGCACCACGTTCAGGCGGTAGTACAGGTCCTCGCGGAAGATCCCGCGCGAGGTGAGCTCTTCCAGGTTGCGGTTGGTGGCGGCAATAACCCTGACGTCGACGGTGATGGGCCTGGTGCCACCGACCCTCTCGATTTCTTTCTCCTGCAGCACCCTGAGCAGCTTGGCCTGCATGGAGCGGTCCATGTCGCCAATCTCGTCCAGGAAAATGGTTCCGCCCTGGGCCAGCTCGAACTTGCCCAGCTTTCCACCCCTGCGGGCGCCGGTAAAGGCGCCTTCTTCGTAGCCGAAAAGCTCCGATTCCAATAGCTCCGCGGGTATGCAGGTGCAGTTGACGCGGATAAAGGGGCGGTGGCGGCGGGAGCTGGCGCTGTGGATGGCGTGGGCCACGAGCTCCTTGCCCGTACCGCTCTCGCCGGTAATTAGCACCGTGGAGTTGGTGCGGGCCACCCGCAGGATCTTGCTTTTCAGGCTTTGCATGAGCTGGCTGTTGCCTACGATGTGTTCGATGGTGTACTTGGCCTGTTGCGCTTTTTGCAGTTCCTGCCGGTACTGGTCCAGTTCCAGTTTGAGCTGCCTGATCCTGGCCATAAACTCTTTTACCAGCGAGAGGTCGTCCTTGAAGACGCTCCGCCCCAGGCAGCCGATAACCCTGTCGCCGTCGTATATGGGCAGGCGCTGCACGACGACCTGACGCCCCTTGATTTCCCAGATCTCGCCGAACTGCGGCTGGCCGCACTGCATCACCTCAAGCAGCCTGCTCTGCGGCATCACTTCCTTGATGTGGCGCCCGAGGAGCTTCTCTCTTTTCTCCCCCAAGAAGTCGCAGTAGGCCTGGTTTATAAAGCGGATAATCCCCTCCGCGTCGACGAAGATGGCGGCTTCGTGGGGGTTGTCGAGGAGGCAGGTGGCCAGGCGGCTATCAATGGGGCAGCCCATGGCTCTTCTCACCCCGGTATGCGGCCTGCTTGGTTTTGGGCTTTATGTTATCTTTCTAGGAGCGCCGTTCTCTTTCCTCTGGAAGCGGCTGCACGTCCCGCCCGGAGGCCTATTAATTTCTTCTTGCCAGCGGTGCCGGGGGGAGTTAAAATAGGTTAAAGGCGCGGAGGCATAAGCGGCATGCTTTCCGCGAAGAACTATACTAGCCGCAAGCGCCGTTTTTGGGAAGGAGGGTAAGCCAAGTGCGGGAAAAGGTGGAGGAGGTCCTCAGCAAAATCCGCCCGGCCCTGCAGCGGGACGGCGGCGATGTGGAGCTGGTGGACGTCAGCCCCGAAGGCGTGGTCAAGGTGAGACTAAAGGGTGCCTGCGGTGGGTGCCCCATGTCCACATATACGCTAAAGCTGGGGATTGAGCGGTCGCTGAAGCAAGCGGTGCCCGAAGTCAAAGAAGTAGTTCAGGTTTAACAAGCGGTTCCCGTTGGGATTTTGCATGCACATCCTCTGCGCGAGCAGAGGTTTTTTTTCACAGGGGGGAGTTGGGTGCAGAAATTTAAGGTAGCCGTCTGCCAGATGCGGGTGGCGGAAAGCAAGGAGGAAAACCTGGGCCGCGCGCGGGAGATGATTGCCCGGGCCGCCGCCTCCGGCGCGCGCCTGGTGGTGCTGCCGGAGATGTTTAATTGCCCCTATGTGGCCGCGCTCTTTCCCTCCTATGCTGAAAGCTATCCCCAGGGCCCGAGCCTCCGGATGCTCTCCCGGGCGGCCCGGGAGGAGGGAGTCTACCTGGTGGGCGGGTCCATCCCGGAAGAGGAGGGCGGCAAGATCTACAACTCCAGCTTTGTCTTTGCGCCGGACGGCACGCTGCTTGGCCGCCACCGCAAGATGCACCTTTTTGACGTGGACCTTCCCGGGGGGTTGCGGGTAAGGGAATCCAGCACTTTAGCCGCGGGTAGCGGGGTAACGGTGGTACCCTGCGAGTTCGGGCCCCTGGGCGTGGCGGTCTGCTATGACGTGCGCTTTCCGGAGCTCATGCGGCTGATGGTTTTGAAAGGAGCCCTGGTGGTGGCCGTCCCCGCCGCCTTCAACATGACCACCGGCCCGGCCCACTGGGAGCTGCTTTTCCGCCTGCGCGCGGTGGACAACCAGGCGTACTTCATCGGCGCTTCCCCGGCCCGGGACCCCGGTGCGGCCTACGTGGCCTACGGACACTCCCTGGTGGTGGACCCCTGGGGGCAGGTGGTGGCCCGCGCCGGGGAGGGCGAGGAGATCCTCGTGGCCGAAGTGGACCTCGCCCGGGTGGAAAAGGTGCGCCGGGAACTGCCGCTCCTGCGCCACCGGCGCGAGGACGTCTACCGGCTGGAGCTTTTAACGGGGTGAGAGCATTGCTGACCCTCGGCATTATCGGCCTGCCCATGGTGGGCAAGACCACCGTCTTTAACCTCCTCACCAGGGGCAACGCCCGGACTTCCCGCTTCATGAGCTCCCGCGCGGAGGTCAACGTGGGCGCGGCCCAGGTGAAGGACCGCCGCGTGGCCTTTTTATCCGCCCTTTATAGACCCCGCAAGACGACCTACGCGCAGGTGCAGTGCAGCGACGTGCCCGGCCTGGTGCGCGGTTCCAGCGAGGGCATGGGTCTCGGCAACCAGTTTTTGGAGGCCATCAGGAATGCGGACCTGCTGGTGCACGTGCTCAGGGCTTTCCGCAACCCCGCGGTGCTCCACGTGGAAGGGGACGTCGATCCCTACCGGGACTTTGAAACGGTGCGGCTGGAGCTTTTGCTGGCCGACCTGGAGCTGGTGGAAAGGCGCATGGAGCGCATCAGGAGCGGCAAAAAGATGAGCAAGGAAGCCGCCTTTGAGCTCGAGGTGCTCGCCAAGTGCTTGCAGGCCCTGGAAAACGAAATTCCCCTGCACCAGGCGGGCCTTACGGAGGAAGAGAGGCTGGCCCTTAGGAACTACAGCTTCTTCACCGAAAAACCCATGATCCTCGTGGTAAACACCGACGAGGAGCAGTTTAAGAGCCGCCGGTATCCGGGGCAGGAGAAGGTGGAAAGAATAGCACTGGAGAAGGGCCTGAAGGTCTTCACCATCTGCGCCCAGCTGGAAATGGAAATAGCCCAGCTCCCGCCGGAGGAGCGGCAGGCCTTCCTTTCCGACCTGGGGGTGGAAGAGCTGGGCTCAGAGCGCCTGGTGCGTGCCGCCTACGAGCAGTTGGGCCTCATTTCCTTCTTTACCGCCAGCGAGGAGGAAGTGAGGGCCTGGACCGTCCGCCGCGGCACTACGGCCAAAAAGGCGGCGGGAAAGGTGCACTCGGATATGGAGCGGGGCTTTATTAGGGCGGAAGTGATTTCCTTTGACGACCTCTTCCGGGCTGGTTCCATGGCCAGGGCGAGGGAAAGCGGCCTGGTGCGCCTGGAAGGCAAAGATTACGTGGTGCAGGACGGGGACGTCATTTACTTTCGCTTTAACGTTTAGGGGGGATGGCGGTGCCGGTCAAAGTAGAAGTGTGGGGCAGCTATGCGGCCGACGGCTCCGGGCGCCCGGGGTGATTGCCCGGGGGGAACTGCGCGCCTGGCGAGCGCGCTTTGCCGTTTGAGTACCGGCTCCTGGAGGGCCTCCTGGAGCGCATTTACGGTGATGCCGTGACCCTCACCTACCGCTCCGTTTCGCCTGCGGAGCACGGGGCGCTGCCCCTGGTGCTGGTGGACGGCGAGGTGATCTCCAGCGGCGGCGTGTTTCCCCGGCAGGTGGTGGAGTACTTAAAGCAAATAGGGGTACCGCGGGTTGCCGGGAAGGCCAGCCGCGAGCTTTAAAGCGGCAGTCTTTTAAAAGGAGCGTGCGCTCAAATGGTGGGCTACCGCCGCATGAGCAGGGAGGAGCTGGCCGCCAGGGTGGAGAAGGCCGTGGAAATGCTGCGGGACTGCCGGGTGTGCGCCCAGGTGTGCCGCGTGAACCGCCTCGGGGGGGAGAAGGGGTTTTGCCGCACCGGGAGACTGGCCGTGGTCAGCAGTTGGGGGCCGCACTTCGGGGAGGAGAAGGTGCTCGTGGGCCGTTACGGCTCGGGGACCATCTTCTTTGCCAACTGCAACCTGGCCTGCCGATTTTGCCAGAATTACGAGATAAGCCAGTGCGGGGAGGGCAGGGAGCTGACCGCCCGCGAGCTGGCCCTGGCCATGCTGGAGCTGCAGGAAATGGGCTGCCACAATATAAATTTGGTTTCCCCCAGCCACTGCGTGCCGCAAATACTGGAGGCCCTTTACCTGGCCGTACAGGAGGGCTTGAGCGTCCCCCTGGTTTATAACACCGGCGGCTACGACGCCCTGCCCGTTTTGAGGCTGCTGGAGGGCATTGTGGACATCTACATGCCCGACATCAAGTTCGGGGACGACGAGGTGGGGGAGCGCTACACGGGGGCAAAGAAGTACTTCACCGTGGCCAAGCAGGCGGTAAAGGAAATGCACCGCCAGGTGGGCGACCTGGAGGTGGACGAGAGGGGCATTGCCGTACGGGGCCTTTTGGTCCGCCACCTGGTGATGCCCGGGGACCTGGCCCGCACGGCGGCGGTGATGGAGTTTCTGGCCAGGGAAGTATCCCCCGCCACTTTTGTCAACATCATGGCCCAATACTACCCCGCTCACGAGGCCTTCCGTTATCCCGAGCTTTCCCGGCGCATTACCGCGCAGGAATACCGTGAGGCGCGGGAGATAGCCAGGCGGTGCGGGCTCTACCGCCTCTACCCTTAAATAAAAAAGCAGGCAAAGGGAATAAATTTTTGTCTTTTTGGCATACTACCCCCTGGAAAGGGGGTGTGTGGGCGTGCACCACTGGCGCATGACGGAAATGGAAAAGCTGCACATCATGGAACAGCTCAAGGCCGAGGACCTGTGCGTGAAAAAGGCCCGCTTTTACCTCAACCAGACCAGGGACCCGGCCATCCAGGGGCTCCTGCAGTCCTGCATTGACAAGGGGCAGCGCCACATCAGCACCTTAAACAACCTGCTCCAAGACGCGGGCCTAAGCGGCCTGGCGCGGCATTAGGGGCATTTAACGGTGTTTTTGTAAAATTGGGAGGTGAGGGTGGAAAAATGGAGTTTACCGACCGGGATATCCTTACCGACATGCTTATCGGCACCAAGATGCTTTCCATGGGCTACCACATGGCCGTGCTGGAGGCGGCCAACGACCGAGTGCGCAACACCCTCATTCACATCAACAACGAGGAAATGAACGCCCAGAAGCAGATCTTCGACCTCATGCATGCGCGGGGCTGGTACCCGCTGGACCCCGTCTATACTGGCAGGCCCATGGGGCCGGAGGTCACCCGTATTCAAGGGCCCGAGGGCCCCATGGGCAGGGTGGCGCCGGGCACCGTGGGGCCCGGCCCCGAAACGCGCACCTGGTAAGGCAAACCTGGCAGGGACCGGGGAAATCCCCGGTCTTTTTTGTCAACAATCGGAAACAGCGGGCCGGGGGCTGGAGTTAACACTTTGCCCGCTGGGGTGGCCTTTTCGACCTTTGGAGGCCCTTATTTTACCGCTCGGGTAGAGGGCGGCGTTTCAGGCGGTATTTTTGCAACCCGTTTTCCCCCAGGCATCTCTGGCGAGGGGAGGTATGCGGTTGCCTTGAGCGCGGGTGGCTTTGCGGCGGGGCCGTGGGAAGAGGATTACGTTAACTGGGAGCGGCAGGACGAGGAGTTGTATTCTTTTGGTGTGAGGCCCGCCGTGGTGGCGGCCATATGCGGGGCCTTGTTGGCCGGCGGCCTTATCGGCGAAAGGGAGAGGGTGGTGGCCGTTCGTCCGCAAAAGAACCCCTGGAAGCGGGCGGGACTGGTAGAGCTCATGGACTCCCGTGATTTAACCCCAGACAGGTGGTAAGGAGATGGGAGCGTGGCGGTGAACTTGAGGACCCTGGACGAGGAACTGGTGGCCAAGGAAGAGCGCATCAAGGCCGGCGGGGCGCAGAAGTACCACCAGGCCAATGCCGCCAAAGGCAAGCTCTTTGCCCGGGAAAGGCTCAAGCTCCTCCTGGATCGTGACGCGCCTTTTTGCGAGGACGGCCTTTTCGCCAACAACCTGGCCGGCGACCTTCCCGCCGACGCGGTGATCACCGGGATAGGGAAGATTAACGGTCGCACAGTGTGCGTGATGGCCAACGACTCCACGGTAAAGGCCGGTTCCTGGGGCTGGCGCACGGTGGAAAAGATCATCCGCATCCAGGAGACGGCCATGGACTTAAAGGTGCCCATGATTTATCTGGTGGATTCCGCCGGGGCGCGCATCACCGACCAGGTGGAAATGTTCCCCGGGAGGCGGGGCGCCGGGGCCATTTTCTACAACGAGGTGAAAATGTCCGGCATGGTGCCCCAGATCTGCTTGCTCTTCGGACCCTCGGCAGCAGGCGGCGCCTACATCCCGGCCTTTTGCGACGTGGTTTTCATGGTGGAGGGGAATGCCAGTATCTACCTGGGCTCCCCCCGCATGGTGGAGATGGTCATCGGCGAAAAGACCACCCTGGAGGACCTGGGTGGCGCCCGCATGCACTGCACGGTGAGCGGCTGTGGGGATGTGCTCTGCAAGACGGAGCAGGAGGCCATTGAGCTCTGCCGGCGCTACCTGACCTACATGCCCCAGAACTACATGGGCCGCCCGCCCATGGCCATGGAGGAGCCCCCGGCGGAAGGGCGGGACATCGAGGACATCATTCCCGTTGACGAAAGCGAACCCTTTGATATGTACGAGCTGATTGACCGCATAATCGACCGGGGCAGCTGGTTTGAGATTAAAAGGCTCTTTGCCCCCGAGCTGATCACCGGCTTTGCGCGCATCGGCGGGCGCGTGGTGGGGATCGTGGCCAACCAGCCTAAAGAAAAGGGCGGCGTGCTCTTTGTGGATTCCGCTGACAAGGGGGCCCGCTTCATCACCCTCTGCGATGCCTTCAACATCCCGCTGCTCTTCCTGGCCGACGTGCCCGGCTTCATGGTCGGCGGGTACGTGGAGCGCCAGGGCATCATCCGCCACGGGGCCAAGATGATTGCCGCCGTGGCCGAGGCCACCGTACCCAAAATCTCGGTGATCGTGCGCAAGGCCTACGGGGCGGGCCTGTACGCCATGTGCGGCCCGGCCTACGATGCCGACTGCTGCATGGCCCTGCCAAGCGCCCGCATTGCCGTGATGGGCCCCCAAGCGGCGGTGAAGGCCGTTTACGAGAACAAGATCAACGCCCTGCCGCCGGAGGAAAGGCCCGCTTTCATTAAGCAGAAGCAGGAGGAGTATTTAAAGGACATCGACATTTACCGGCTGGCCTCCGACCTGGTAGTGGACCACATCGTCAGGCCGAAGGACCTGCGCGCCGAGCTCATTGCCCGCTTTAGCCTGTACGAGTCCAAGAGGCAGCGCTTTTCCGAGCGCAAGCACCCGGTTTATCCGGTGTAAAAAGGGGGGGCGACCCGGTGGGTTACGAAACCATCAAGCTGGAGCGGGAGGGGAAGGTGGGTATCCTTTCCTTCAACCGGCCCCAGGCCTTAAACGCCTTGAATACCCAGATGGCCCGGGAGATCCTGGCGGCCTTAGAGGAGCTCGAGCAGGACGACGAGATTTTTGCCGCCGTGCTTACCGCCGAGGGCGAAAAGGCCTTTTGCGTGGGGGCGGATCTCAAAGAGAGAAAAGACATGAGCAAGCAGGAAATGAAAAAACAGCGGGAGCTTTTTGTTAAGGCCTTTACCGCCGTGGCCATGTTTAAAAAGCCCCTGGTGGCGGCGGTAAACGGCTACGCCCTGGGGGGCGGCTGCGAGTTTGCCCTGGCCTGCGATTTCATTGTGGCCTCGGAGAAGGCCGTCTTCGGGCTGCCGGAGGTAGGCCTAGCCATCATCCCCGGCGGGGGAGGCACGCAGCTCCTGCCGCGCCTCATTGGCCGCGCCAGGGCCAAAGAGCTGATCTTTACCGGGCGGCGCATCGACGCCCGGGAAGCCTACCGCCTCGGGCTGGTCAACTATGTGGTGCTGCCGGAAGAGCTCAGGAAAAAGACCATGGAAATCATGGCGGAAATTGTGCAGAACGGCCCCATTGCCCTGCAGCAGGCCAAGCGGGCCATTAACTACGGGCTGGAGCTAGACCTGCACACGGCGCTAGCCCTGGAGGCCGAATGCTACAACGTGTGCCTGGCCACGGAGGACCGGGACGAGGGCCTGCGGGCGTTCAACGAAAAGAGAAAGCCGGTGTACAAAAACAGGTGAGGGGGAGTGCCGATGGCGGAATTAAAGTATCCCAAGAAGGTCATCCTGGGGGACATCACGGTCCGGGACGGCTTCCAGCACGAGGAAAAGTTCATCCCCACCTTGGCCAAGCTGTGGGTGCTGGAGCAGCTCATCCTGGCGGGCTTTAAGCACCTGGAGGTTACCAACTTCGGCAACCCTCGGGGCATGCCCCAGTTTGCCGATGCGGAGGAGCTCTTCAAGCTGCTGCGTACCAGTAAAAAGGTGCAGGACAAGCTAAAGGACGTGGTGCTCACGGCGGTGACCATCCGCGAGCGGGCTGTGGACCGGGCTATAAAGGCCAGAGAGGAAGGCTACGGGCCCGACCGCATCCTCATGATGGTTTCCACCTCCGAGTCCCACCAGATCAAGAACTCCGGCCTGGACCACAAGGCCTACTGGGCGGAAGTGGAGCGCTGCATCAAGAAGGCCAAGGACGCGGGCCTGAAGTTCAACGGCACCGTGAGCACCATCTGGGGCTGCCCCATTGAGGGGCCCACGGACATGAAGAAGGCCCTGGAGGTAACCAGGCGGTTTCTGGAGCTAGGGGCGGACGACATCGAGCACGCGGATCACGACGGTTCCGCTCCCCCCAACAGGGTTTACGAGTACTTCTCCATGGTCCTGGATGCCTTTCCCGACCCGAACCTGCACATTGCCCACTTCCACGTTACCCGCGGCTGGGGGCTGGCCAACGTGCTGGCCGCCCTGCAGGCCGGTATCATCCGCTACGAGAGCACCCTGGGGGGCATCGGCGGCCAGCCGGCCAACTTTGTGGACGGCGTGCCGGTAGCCGGCACCGGATCCTACTACTACCAGGACCCCAACATCACCGGCCTGGTGTGCACCGAGGACATGGTGGTGATGATGGACGAGATGGGCATTGACACCGGGGTGGACGTGGACAGGGTGCTGGAGATCGGGCGCATGGTGGAAAAGATTGTCGGGCGGCGGCTGCGGAGCGAGTGCATCCGCACCGGGCGCATACCCAAGGGGCCCACGGGCTTTGGACTGGATTGAAGGCCCGCCGGGGCCTTTAATTTTTGGCCGCAGCAAGAGAGGGGAGGCGTAGCCCAGCGGCGAATGGTGTAAATAAAAACACGGCAACATTAGGGGGAGTATGCATGGCCGAAAAGAAACCGCGCAAGATTGCCATCCTGGGCGGGCCGGGCACGGGCAAGACGACCCTGTGCAAGCAGCTGGATGTGGACTACAGCATGGCCGGCTACATCAGCGACGTCTGCCTGGAGTTTGCCCGCTCCTACATTGCCTGGTACGGCCCTCCCAAGAGCATCTTTGAGCAGTTCCTCCTTTACGAAGGCCAGAAGCGCCGGGAGGAAGAGCTCAGCTACTGCGACATCATCTTCTGCGACAACGCCACGATCTTAAACTACGTGTACGGCCTCTTAACCTGCGACTTTAAGAACCCCAAGGAAGTCTACGCCCTCATGAAACTTTACGAGTGGGCCATGCGCGACCTGCCGGAATACGACATCTTTTACGTGCCCAGGGAGTTTTCCGTGGAGAAGGACGGCATCCGCTACCAGGATGACCAGATGGCCCTGGCGGTGGACACCAAGATAAGGGATTTCCTGGATCTCATGAACGTGCCCTACACCGTAGTCAGCGGGGACCTGGAGACGCGCGTGCGCATTGTCAAGGAGAAAATCGGCTTTGTGGAAAAGCGCAAGCGCTGCACCTCGGTCTTTGAGCTGTCCAAGGGGAACGGGAGCTGCGAAATATGATGCCTGGCGAGGCGGTTTGGTTTCTTTGCGGGCTGGCTCTGGGGGCTCTCCTGGCCGGCCTGCTGGCTCTTTGGCGCCAGAGGTTCCTTGAGGCCCGCGCGCGTTCTGCCGAGCTGCTTGGCGACACCCTGCGCCAGCAGGTGGAGCGCCTGTCGGAAGAGGTGGCCGGGCTGCGGGACCAGCTCCTGCGCGAGCAGGAAGGCCGCGTGAGGGCGGAGGCGGCCCTGGCCGAGCAGAGGAGGGCCCTGGAAGAGGCGGGCGCCAGGCTCGCCGATACTTTCAAGGCCCTGTCGGCCGACGCCCTCCACGCCAACAGCCAGGCCCTTGTGCAAATGGCCAGGCAGGCGCTGGAAAGCGTGGTCCTCGAGGCGCGGGGCGACCTCCAGCAGCAGAGGCAGGCCATCGATGCCCTCATCCGGCCCCTGAAGGAGGAGCTGGCCCGCTACGAGGCCCAGGTGAGGGCCATGGAGAGCGCCCGCCGGGAAGCCTACGGCAGCCTCATGAGGCAGCTGGAGGAGTTGCAGCGCACGCAGCAGCTCCTGCAGAAGGAGACAGGCAACCTGGTGACGGCCCTGAAGATGCCCCAGGTGCGGGGGCGCTGGGGGGAAATCACCCTGCGCCGGGCGGTGGAGGTGGCGGGGCTTTCTCCCTACTGCGACTTTGCGGAGCAGGTGCCGGTGGAAGGGGAAGGGGGCCGGCTGCGGCCCGACCTGGTGGTGAAGCTTCCCGGTGACAGGACGGTGGTGGTGGACGCCAAGGTGCCCCTGAAGGCCTACCTGGAAGCCATGGAGAGCGGCGACGAGGGCGCGCGGCAGGCGGCCCTTGCCCGGCACGCCCGGGCCGTGCGGGAGCACATGCAGGCCCTCGCCTCCAAGGCCTACTGGAGCCAGTTTGACAGGAGCCCCGACTTCGTGGTGTTGTTTTTGCCCGGGGAGTCCTTCTTTGCCGCCGCTTTAGAGCAGGACCGCCACCTCATTGAAGACGGCCTCGCCTGCCGGGTGCTTCTGGCCACGCCCACCACCTTAATTGCCCTCTTGCGCGCCGTGGCCCTCTCCTGGCAGCAGCACGCGCTCACCGAAAACGCCCGCCTCATCGCCCAGGCCGGGGCGGAGCTGTACGAACGGCTGTGCAGGTTCAGCGAGCACCTGGGCAGAATTAAAGACGGCCTGCAAAAGGCCGTCTCGGCATACAACAGCGCCGTGGGCTCCTGGGAAGGGCGGGTGGCCCCGGGGGCAAGGCGCCTCAAAGAGCTGGGGGCCGTTCCGCCGGGCAGGGAGCTTGGGACCCTGGAAGGGGTGGGGGAAACCTTGCGCACGCCGGAAGCCCTCACTTAAGGGCGGCGGCCATTTCGTGCAGCTGGGAGCCTATTCTCTCCAGCTTTTCCACCATTTCGGCAATCTTCTCCATGGCCTGGGCCTGTTCCCGGGTGATGGTGCTGTTTCTCTCTATCCCCCTGGCTACCTTTTCCATGGAAACCCTGAACTGGGCCAGGGTTTTTTCTATCTCCCGGGCGGAGCGGCTGCTTTCCTCCGCCAGCTTGCGCACCTCGCTGGCCACCACCGCAAAGCCCCTCCCTGCCTGCCCGGCGCGGGCGGCCTCGATGGCGGCATTCAAGCCCAGGAGCTTGGTCTGGTCGGCCACGTTCTGGATGAAGCTTAAGATCTGGGCGGTGCTCTTGACGTGCTGGGAAGCCTCCTGGGCCTCCCGGGCAAGGGTTTCGCTGGTGGCGGCCAGTTCCTGGGAAGAAGCGGTGTATTCGTGGATGGCGTGGGCGGCCTGCTGGATGGCCCCGGCCACTTCCTGGGCCTGGGCCTGGATGCGCGCCTTCATCTCCTCGTCCCGCAGCATTTTCACCACCAGGGCGGAGGCAATCCTGGCAATGGGCTGCACGATTTCTAGCCTGCCGGCAATGCCAAAGGTACCGATCTTTTCTCCGTTGGCTTTAATGGCCAGGTTAAAGCCTTCCTTCATGGTGCCCCCGGAAGCGGCGGCCTCCTCGGCGGTGACACTGTACTCGTCTGTATCGGACGAGAGGATGGTCATGGCCCCCTTGTGCGCCACGCCCAGGCGCGTGCCGGCAGAGTCGGCAATGATGGTTCCCGTGCGGTCGCAGACGATGGCATGGTGACCGGTGGCCTGGTAGATGAAGTCGGTGATCTGCCTGGCCACCTCCCTGTGCAATTCCACTTCCTTACCCTCCTGTATGTTAATTTATCTATGGTCTGACCATTCGCTGCTAAAAGGGAAAACTCCTCCCGGCCAGGGTAATGGCCAGGCGGCCCTGGGTCGCGGTGACGGAGGCCACCTCCAGGGGCGCAAAATCCCCCACCCTCCAGGCCAGGAAGCGGGAGGCGGCCAGGAAGTCCAGCAGTTCCCCCTCCAGGGCCTGGCCCTGCAGGCCGATGGCACGGGGAGAGAGGTAAACCACCCCTTCGCGCCTGTCAAAGCCCAGCTCCCCTTCCAGGTAAAAGGGCTCGCCGCCCCCGGCCAGCCTGCCTTCAACCGTTGCTCCTCCCGGGCTTAACCTCACCGAGACGGCCTCCAGGGCGCCGTCCCGGGCAAGGTCCAGGAGGCGGTTAAGGGTGCTCTCGCTTATCTCCACCACCATGCCCGAGGCCGTGAGGGAAAAGCGGTCGGCGGTGAGCGTCCCGGCGGGCAGTTCCCCAAGCCGCGCCATGGTGCCCTGCAGGCCGAAGAGCAGCCCCGCCCACCTGCGGGATGTTTCCAGCAGCTCCCGGGCCAGGGGAGGCGGGAGCGAGCGCAGTTGCTCCTCGAGGAGGGCTTTGTCGTTTCGCAGCCTTTCCAGCCGGGCTAAAAGGAGCCTCTGCGCTTCCAGCTCACCGGCCAGGTCGCTTTCCAGCTTTTCCAGCTCGCCCAGCCTTTCCGCGATAGACGCCGCGTGCTGCCGGATGCTTTCCACAAGCCTCACCTGGCGGGCCAGCAGCGCGCCGACGAAAAAGGAGCGGTTAACAAAGTCGCCGAAGCTTTCCGCCCCCAGGAGCACCCCCAGGAGGCTGGCCGGCCCCAGCCGGTAAAAAAAGGACAGCTGGCGCAAAAAGGCCTTTTGGGCGGCGGCCAGTTGCTGGCGACGGCTTTGCAGCTCGTTCTGGGCGGTAAGAATTTTTGCCCGCAGGGACTCCACCTGCCTGGCCTTTTCCTCCTCCCTTTCCCGCACCGCTTTTATTTGCAGCTCCACGGCCAGCATACGGGAAAGGAAAACGGCCGGCGACTCCGGCGGGCCGGCGCAGGCCGGGCGGGGGGCTGGGAGCAAAAAAAGCTGGCAGGCCAGCAGGCACGCGGCGAGGGTTTTTAGCCTTGCCGGGTTCACTTTGCGGCTCACGCTCCAAAAAGGTCCGCTGCCCTTGACAAGGTGCACCGGCTGTCTGGTAGAATAGCTACGCAGGGAGCAGCATATGCCTTTTTAAAGAAGGGGAGTAGCAGCTAGCCTGGCGGCGTCAGTACGGCCAAGCGCCCGCTGCCAGGGCGGCCTGCAGCCGCCTGCGAGACCTTCGCCTAGTTAAGCAGGTGAAGGTCTTTTTAATTTTTCCAAGGAGGTGGTAACTTAAAATGAACTTCCTTAACGCAGAAGTCCTTTTTGCCGTGTTTACCATTGTTGTAGCCGATCTTTTGCTTGCCGGCGACAATGCCCTGGTCATCGGCATGGCCTGCCGCGGGTTGCCGCCGCTCCAGAAGCGGAAAGCGCTGATTTGGGGGACGGGGGGCGCAATTATCCTGCGGGTAATTTTAACCTCTGCGGCCACCCTGCTTTTGCGCGTTCCTTTTCTCAGCGCCATCGGAGGGCTGCTACTGATCTGGGTGGCCCTAAAGCTCCTGTGGCCGGATAAACAGGTAACCCCGTTAAATGACGCGAAAAGTCTTTTTGAAGCTATAAAAACAATTATTGTAGCCGATGTGGTGATGAGCTTGGACAACGTGCTGGCGGTGGCCGGAGCCGCCCACGGAAACGTCTACCTGGTTGTTTTGGGCCTTCTGCTGAGCGTGCCCATTCTCGTGGGCGGAAGCCAGCTGGTTTCATTCCTGGTGGAAAAGTACCCCGTGCTGCTCTTTGCCGGGGCGGCGGTGCTTGGCTGGACGGCCGGAAAAATGGTGGTGGAGGACGGGTTTGTGCAGGGGCTGCTGGCCGACTCCCGGCTGGCCTTTTTACCGTGGCAGGTTCTATTCCCGGCAGCGGTTGCGGTTCTGGTCCTGGCAGCCGGGTGGGTTTGCTCCGGGAGGGAGAAAAAGGAAAGGGCCGGTGCCTCCTCCTGCCAGGCCACGCGGAACTAGTGTTTTAGGCCGCGCCGGCCAGGACCTTCCCGATGATGGCGATGGCCGCTTCAATGTCCGCGCGGCTTACGTCCCGGTGGGTGACAAAGCGGACGGCGTTCGGCCCGATGGCGTGGCACCTTACCCCCTCCTGCGCCAGCCTTTCCGCAAAGGCAGGGGCCGGCCATCCGCCGGTGAGCCTGGCCACCACGATGTTGGTCTGCACCGTGCGCAGGTCCACGCTCATGCCGGGCATCCCGGCCAGGGCTTCGGCCAGGAGGCGGGCGTTGGCGTGGTCTTCGGCCAGGCGCGGGATGTTCTTCAAAGCCACCAGCCCCGCGGCGGCCAGCACGCCGGCCTGGCGCATACCCCCGCCCAGGGCCTTGCGGTAGCGCCGCGCCCTGGCGATGAACTCCCGGCTCCCGGCCAAGAGCGACCCCACGGGCGCCCCCAGCCCCTTGGAGAGGCAGAACATGACGCTGTCGCAGTAGCGGGTGAATTCCCGCACGTCGCAACCCAAGGCTACGGCGGCGTTGAATATCCTGGCCCCGTCCAGGTGCACGGCCAACCCCCTTTCCCTGGCCAGGGCAAATATCTCCCGCATCACTTCCGGAGGCATGACCGTGCCGCCGCCCCGGTTGAAGGTGTTTTCCAGGCAGACCAGCCGCGTGGGAGGAAAGTGGATGTCAGGAGGGCGAAAGGCGCGCCGCAGCACCTCCGGGCCGCGCTCCGAAAGGAGGCCCGCCACCGGCTTCAGCTGCACGCCGGCCAGCATGGCCGGGGACCCGGCCTCGTAGTAGTAGATGTGGGCCTCCTCATCCAGGATGACCTCATCGCCCCTTTCCGTGTGGGCCAGCAGGGCCACCTGGTTGCCCATGGTGCCGCTGGGGACGAAAAGGGCCGCTTCCTTGCCCACCAGGTCGGCCGCCTTTTCTTCCAGCTGCCTTACCGTGGGGTCCTCCCCGTACACGTCGTCCCCTACCGCGGCGCCGGCCATGGCCGCCCGCATCTCCCTGTCCGGGACGGTGACGGTATCGCTGCGCAGGTCGATTACCTTCATTTTTCCAGCTCCCGTATGCCCAGTTGACTGGCCAGCTGGCCCAGATCGCGCACCACGCGCAGGTGCGGCACCGCGGCGCGGAGGCGTGCGGCTTCCCGGAAGTCCTCTGCCAGGAGAAAGGCCCGGGCGGCCACGGAGAGCATGTCCAGGTCCCCCGGGCCGTCGCCCGCGGCGGCCACGGCCTCCCGCCGGCAGCCGTAACGGGCCACAAAACTCAGGAGGTGGTCTTTTTTCAGCTTTCCCGGCTCGTCGTGGGAAACCCGCACCACGGGCTCCCCGGTGAGGTGCCCGTTGCGCGCGGCCAGGCCGTTGGCAACATAGCCGTCAAGGTCCAGCTCTGCGGCTACCCGCTCGGCTAAAAGATCTAGCCCCGAGGAAATGAGTACCACTTTTACCCCTCGCTCTTTCAGCGCCCGCACCAGCTCCCGTGCCAGGGGGCGCAGGGGTATTTCCCGCACCACTTCTTCCAGGCGGCGCCTGCTCATGCCCCGCCACAGGGCGGCGTCGCGCCGGCAAAACTCCGCGTAACATATCCTGCCGGCCAGGAAATCCTCCTGGTAGCGCACGGCCAGTTCACTCCAGAGCCCCAGCCGCCGGTGCACGTACTCCCAGGAACTGCGCACCGGGGTCAGCGTGCCGTCCATATCAAAGGCCACCATTTCCAGCATGGCGGGCTCACCTTCCTCCGGCAGCATTATACCACCGCGCCGTTTTCCCGGGCAACGGCGCGCGCCTGTGTGCGGGCCTACGTCTTTATTTGAGAGGGTTACTTTTGGCTGGAGGTACCTTGTGCTAAAATTATCTAAACATTATCCAAACATGTGGTGCGGAAGATGAAGCTTATCGAAAACCACAGGGGCATTATTTTCAACATCCAGCGCTACTCCATCCACGACGGGCCGGGCATACGCACCACCGTCTTTTTAAAGGGCTGCCCCCTGCGCTGCTGGTGGTGCCACAACCCCGAGGGTCAGAAAAAGCAGCCGGAGCTTTTGTTGCTGCCGGAAAAGTGTATCGGCTGCGGCTCCTGCGTGAGCTTTTGCTCCCGCGCTCCCTCCTCCGGGAGTTCCCCGGGGAAGGGGGATAATTCCTGCCGGCGGTGCGGGGATTGCGCCGTCGCGTGTCCCAGCGGGGCCAGGGAAAAGGCGGGGAGGGAAGTGACGGCGGGGGAAGTGCTGGAGGAGGTGCTGCGGGACAGGGCCTTTTACGAGGAGTCGGGCGGGGGGGTTACCTTTTCCGGGGGGGAGCCCCTCATGCAGCCGCACTTCTTGCTCCAGTGCCTGGAAGCCTGCCGGGAAAGGGGGCTGCACACGGCGGTGGACACCTGCGGCTATGCTTCCCCCGGCATTCTGCGTGAGGTGGCCGCCAATACCGACCTTTTCCTTTTTGACCTCAAAATAATCGACGAGAAGCGGCACCGCCTCTACACCGGTGTTTCCAACAGGCCCGTGCTGGAAAATTTGCGCCTCCTCGACGAGCTCGGGGCCGCGGTATGGGTGAGGGTGCCGCTGATACCGGGCATCACCGACGGCGAGAACCTGGAGCAGGTCGCCGGCTTTATTTCCTCCTTACGCCGCGTAAAGCGTGTGCACCTTTTGCCCTATCACCGCATCGGCGCCGACAAGTACCGGAGGCTGGGAAGGGAATACCGCCTGCGGCACTTAAAAGAGCCGGCGGCGCAGGAAGTGGAGGAGGCGGCCGGCATTTTCCGGGAAAAAGGCCTTGAAGTGAAGGTGGGAGGTTGAGCAATGCGGGACCGCATAAAAAGGCTGCGCGAGCGCACGCTGGAGGCCAGGCCGGCCATAGACGGCGAGAGGGCAAAGCTCATAACCGAATTTTACAAGCAAAACCTGGGCAAGTACTCCCCGCCTGTAATGAGGGCCATGGCCTTTAAGTACCTCTGCGAGCACCAAACCATCTACATCGGGGAAGACGAGCTGATCGTCGGGGAGAGGGGGCCTGCCCCCAAGCGGGTGCCTACCTACCCCGAGCTCACCTGTCACTCCCTCGAGGACCTGCGCATTCTCGGCACCAGGGAAAAAACGAGCTACGAGGTGGGGGAAGAGGTCTTCCGTATGTACGAGGAGGAAATCATCCCCTACTGGCGGGGGCGCTCGCTCAGGGATAGGATTTTTGCCTGCCTGCCCCAGGAGTGGAAGGATGCCTACGAGGCGGGCGTCTTTACGGAGTTCATGGAGCAGCGCGCGCCGGGGCATACGGCTGCCGACGGCAAGATCTACCAAAAAGGCCTCCTGGACTTTAAGCGCGAGATTGCGGAGGCCATGGCCGGGCTCGATTTTGCCCGCGACCCGGAGGCCTTGGCCAAGCGCGAGCAATTACTGGCCATGGACATTGCCGCCGAGGCCATGATCATTTTTGCCCGCCGCCATGCGGCCCTGGCCCGCCGGATGGCCGCGGAAACCGCCGCTGCCGGGCGCCGGGCCGAGCTCCTGCGCATTGCGGAGATCTGCGAGCGCGTGCCTGCCTACCCGCCCCGCGATTTCTGGGAAGCCCTGCAGGCCTACTGGTTTTACCACCTGGGCGTGATCATGGAGCTAAACGGCTGGGACGCCTTTAACCCCGGCCACCTCGACCAGCACCTGGAGCCCTTTTACACGCGGGGCCTGCGCGAGGGGACCCTGGACCGCGAGGGGGCCAAGGAACTCCTGGAGTGCCTGTGGGTCAAGTTTAACAACCAGCCCGCGCCGCCCAAGGTGGGCGTGACGGCTGCCGAAAGCGGCACCTACAACGATTTCGTGAACATCAACATCGGCGGGGTGCGCCCCGACGGCACCGACGCGGTAAACGAGGTTTCCTACCTGCTGCTGGAAGTAATAGACGAAATGCACCTCCTCCAGCCGGGCACCAACATCCAGCTCTCGCGCAAGAACCCGGATCACTTTTTAAAGGCGGCCTGCCGCGTCATCCGCAAGGGCTACGGCTACCCCTCCGTCTTTAACTGCGATGCGGTTGTCGAAGAGCTGCTGCGGCAGGGGAAAGCCCTGGAGGATGCGCGGGAAGGCGGGACCAGCGGCTGCGTGGAGACGGGGGCCTTCGGCAAGGAAGCTTACATCCTGAGCGGCTACTTTAACCTGGTGAAAATTTTAGAGCTGGCCTTGCACGACGGTGTTGACCCCCGCACCGGGAAACAGCTGGGCCCCCGCACCGGTGACCCCAGGAGCTTTAAGACCTTCGACGAGCTGTTTAACGCCTGGGAGGCGCAGCTGCGCCACTTCATCGATATTAAGATCCGGGGCAACGCCATCGTGCAGTCCATTTACGCGCAGGAGATGCCCGCGCCCTTCCTCTCCATCATCATTGACGACTGCATAAAGAAGGGGAGGGATTACAACGCCGGCGGGGCCCGCTACAACACCACCTACATCCAGGGGGTGGGCATCGGCACCCTTACCGACTGCCTGGCCGCCATAAAGTACCACGTCTTCGAGGAGAAAACCGTGTCCATGGAGGAGTTGCTCCTGGCGCTGGAAAAGAACTTCGCCGGCTACGAGAGGCTGCGGCAATTACTCCTTAACAAGTCGCCTAAATGGGGCAACGACGACGACCGCGCCGACGAGCTCATGCGGAGGGCCTTCCAGGCATTTTTTGCCGCCGTGGACGGGCGCCCGGCTCCCCGGGGCGGGACCTACCACATCAACATGCTCCCCACCACCTGCCACATTTACTTCGGGGCGGTAACCGGGGCCACCCCCGACGGGCGCCTGGCCGGCAAGCCCCTTTCGGAGGGCATCTCGCCCGTGCAGGGAATGGACAGGAAGGGCCCCACGGCGGTCATCCTTTCCATGGCCAAGATGGACCACGCCAGGACCGGCGGCACTCTGCTGAACATGAAGTTTTCCCCGCAGGTTTTAAGCGGCGAGGAGGGGATAGAGAAGCTTGCCCGCCTGATCAGGACCTACTTTAAGCTGGGCGGCCACCACGTGCAGTTTAACGTCATCAGTTCCGAGATCCTCCGCGAGGCGCAGCGAAAGCCCGAGGAGTACCGGGGCCTCCTGGTGCGGGTGGCCGGCTACAGCGACTATTTCTGTGACCTTTCCCGGGAGCTCCAGGAGGAGATCATCGCCCGCACGGAGCACGCCGCCCTGTAACCTAACCCCTGCCGGTACCTTTTTCACCGCCGGGCCACGAGGAGTGGCCCAAATTTTTTTGCCACCGGCAAGGAAGTGTGCAATAATTTGGCGGGATGGCCGGTTGGTGGCAAAGGCGGGCTCGGGCGAGAGGCTCCCCGACCACACCGAATGCGCCTTCGGGCGGTGGTACCGCGGCGAGGGGGAAAAGCGCTTCGGCCACCTGCCCGCCTGGCGGGCCATAGACGAGCCGCACCGGGTGTTCCACGCCATAGGGGCGGACCTGGCAGAGGAGGCGCGGGCGGAAAAGGCGGAAGAACTGGCCCGCACATCGCTGGAGCTGCTGCGCTGTTTCGTGGCCCTAAAGAGGGAAATCGTCCGCACGTAGGCCCGGTTGCCGTTAGTTGGAGCAGGAAAAGCAGCGCCCCGGGGTGAGGTTACCAGAAAGTCCGCCGCTGAAGGCCCCGGCTTTTAAGCCTGGGGATGAAAGCGGCAGCCGGGTGTGCTAAAATGGAAGCATGAGGCGAACAAACGTTGTCCGGGTTTTGCCCGGCAAGCAACAGAGGCAAGTGCTCGAAACCATCGGGGACCGCTGTGCTGCCCTCTGGAATGCCGTCCAGTACAGGTGCAGGCAGGCCTTCTTTAAAGGAGAACCCGTGCCTTCATATGCGGCTCTGTGCTCCGAGTTCAAGGAGCACCCGGCGTATCGTGCCCTGCCCGCTCACATAGGGCAGGAGGTCATCAAGAAAGCGAGGAAGGCGTGGGACTCCTTCTTTGCTTGCCTGCGGCTGTACCGGAAAGGCGAACTGGAGAGGCCGCCGCGCATACCCCGCTACTGGAAAGACCGCCGGACGGGAAAGCGCACGTTTTGCGTCATCCCCGTCAAGGCGCCCACGTCCTACACGTTGAACTCCCGCACCCTCTCCCTCACACTACCGCGGGATCTCCGGGAAAAGCATGGAGGCCGCCTGGTCCTGCGCACGAAGGGTGTCTTGCGCTTCCATGGTACCCCCAAAACCCTGGAACTCAGGTACGACCGGGCGAAGAAGCGCTGGTACGCCCACCAGGTCGTGGAAGTGCCGGAACCGGAGCGAAAAGCGAAGCCTGAGAAATACGCCGCTTTAGACCTCGGAGCCAGGATACTGGCAGCCCTGGCCATCGAAGGTGTAAGCCGCCAGATTCTCTTCTCCGGTCGCAAAGTCTGGAAAGACTTCCTGTACTGGACGAAGCGAATTGCAGAAGAGCAGGCAAGGCTTGCCCGGGCCGGGCGTAAAACCTCCCGGCAGTTGAGGAAGCTCTACCAAACTCGCGCCCGCAGGCTCAGACACGCTTATCTGGCCCTGGCCGCGGAAATCGCACGCACGTTGTCCCAGCACCGCGTGACCACCCTGTTCCTCGAAGACCCCCCTGACGGGCATCCGGGAGGACATGGACTTCGGGCCGAAGAACCTCCTGGTGCACAACTTCTGGGCCGTGAGACAGCTGAGAAACCTCATCGAGGCCGCCTGTACGCGGGCCGGGATACGGGTAGTGCCCGTGGAGCCGCGCGGCACCTCTTCCGGGTGTGCCGTCTGCGGTTCCCCCGTCAAGCGTCCCGCCAGGCATAAGGTGGCGTGCGAAAACTGCGGCTGCGTCTGGCACGCTGACGCCAACGCGGCGCTCAACATACTGCTTTTGGGCTCCTCGAAGGGGCACGGGGCGGAGGCCACGCCCCTGAAGCCGCTCGCCCTCCGGTGGGACCGCCACCGGTGGGTGAGCCGCTTCGAATCTGCCGCCGGTACGCTGTATGCGGCGAGCGGCAACCGGATGGCGGCGCGAGCCGCCTGAAGGAATCCCCGGGTTTTAACCCTGGGTGAGGAAGTCAACCCTACCGTAACGTTAAAGCCGCCCTTATGGGCGGCCTTAAAATCCCAACCAGGCCCCAGAACTACCCATTTGGCGCTACCTCACCGTGGCGGTAGATCCTGGGCACGCGCGGACCTATGGAGGTCAGCACTTCGTAGCTAATGGTATCTACCCACGATGCAAGGTCGTCGGCAGTAATGCTTTCCTCTCCCTCACAGCCTAAAAGGGTTACTTGGGTGCCCGGTGCCACTTCTTCGTCCAGGCGGATCATAAGCTGGTCCATGCACACCCTGCCCACCACCGGTGCCCTTTTCCCCCGCACCAGGACCCAGCCCCGGTTGGAAAGCGCCCGCCGGTAGCCGTCGGCATAGCCCACCGGCACGGTGGCAATTATCTCCTCCGCGCTGGTGGTGTAGGTCCACCCGTAGCTGAGCGGGCTGCCCGGGGGGAGGCGCTTGACCTGGGTGATCTTCGCCTTCCAGCTCAGGGCCGGGCGGAGGTCCGGCCCTCCCGCCCCTTTACCCCGGGGGTGGTAGCCGTAGAGGGAGATGCCGATGCGCACCATATCCAGGTGGGCGGGAGGGAACTCCAGGGCGGCGGCGCTGTTGGCGGCGTGCCGCAGGGGCGGGCAAACACCTTCCTCCTCCAGCCTCTTTAAAACCTCCCTGAAGCCCTCCAGCTGGCGTGAAGACTTTTCCTTACTGGGTTCCTCGGCACAGGCAAAGTGGGTAAAGATGCCCTCTATTTCCAGGGGCCAGGAACTTATGCGACGGCAGAAGGCCGCCGCCTCCTCCGGCCCCCTTAGTCCCAGGCGGCCCATGCCGGTGTCCACCTTAAGGTGTACCTTGACCTTCCTGCCGCGGTTAAAGGCTTCCCGGGCCAGGGCTTCGGCCTGGGCGGGGGAAAAGACGGCGGGGGTCAGGTCGTGGGCCATGATGAGGTCGGCCTGCTCCGGAGGACAGGAGCTCAGCACCAGGATGGGGGATGTGAGGCCTGCCTTGCGGAGCTTGATCCCCTCTTCCACCGTGGCCACGCCTAAAAATGAGGCGCCCTCTCCCAGGGCGGCGCGGGCCACCTCCAGGGCGCCGTGGCCGTACCCGTCGGCCTTTACCACGGCCATTACCCGCACGCCGGGCCGCAAGAGCTTTTTAATTTCCCGGAGGTTGTGGCCAATGGCCTCTAGGTCCACTTCCGCCCAGGTACGGGCGGGAACTTGCCCCTGCGCCACGAAAGCCCACCACCTTCAGCAACAGCCTAACACCAGTATTTTATAAAAACCAGGACCGCTGTTCCATCCCCGGGTGCTTATTCCGGAGGCTTTGCCCCGCCCTAACTTTGCCTGGAGGAGTATGCGGGCAGGACCCGCTCTTCGCCCAGGTACTTTCTGGTCTCGGCTACAATCACCCCGTTTAGGGCCAGCAGGGCAATGAGGTTGGGGATGGCCATGAGGGCGTTGGCGATGTCGGCAAAGGACCAGACGACTTTAAGCGTGGTCACGCTGCCCACAAAGACCATTAACACCCACAGCCAGCGGTAGGGGTAGACGGCGCGGGTGCCAAAGAGATATTCCACGGCCTTTTCGCAATAATACGACCAGCCCAGGATGGTGGAGTAGACGAAGGTTAAGAGGCCCACGCTGAGGGTGAGGGGCCCGATAATGCCCAGGGTGCTGAAGGCCTGCTTGGTCAGGGCGGCGCCTTTTAAACCCGTGGTCCAGCTGCCGGTGGTCACCAGGACGAGGCCGGTGAGGGCGCAGATGACCACGGTGTCCCAGAAGGTGCCCGTGCTGGACACCAGGGCCTGCCGCACCGGGTTGCTGGTCTGGGCGGCGGCGGCGACAATGGGCGCGCTGCCCAGGCCGGACTCGTTGGAGAAGAGGCCGCGGGCGACGCCGTAACGTATGGCGGCCATGACGGTGGCGCCGGCAAAGCCCCCCACGGCTGCCTGGCCCGTAAAGGCGCTCTTGAAAATCAGGGCGATGGCCCCTGGTAAGGCCTGGTAGTTAACAATTAAGATGGCCAGGCAGCCCAGGATGTAAAATACGGCCATGAAGGGCACCAGGAGCTCGCAGACCCGGGCAATGCTCTTAATACCCCCGATGATCACCAGGGCGGTGAGAAAAGCCAGGACGAGACCCGTGGCCCAGCCGGGAACGCCGTAGGAAGTCTTGAGCATCTCGGCAATGGAGTTTGCCTGGACCGAGCTGCCGATGCCGAACCCGGCAATGGCCGTGAAGAGGGCAAAGAGCATCCCCAGCCAGCGCATCTTTAAGCCCCGCTCCAGGACGTACATGGGCCCGCCGGCCATCTCGCCCCGTTCGTTGGTGATGCGGTACTTCACCGCCAGCAGGGCCTCGGCATACTTGGTGGCGATGCCGAAGACGCCGGTGATCCACAGCCAGAACACGGCTCCCGGCCCGCCGGCGGCCACCGCCGTGGCCACGCCCACGATGTTCCCGGTGCCTACGGTGGCCGCCAGGGCCGTGGTGAGGGCGCCGAAGTGGCTGATGTCGCCTTCTCCCTCGGTCTTCCTGGTAAAGGAGAGCTTAATGGCCTTGCCCAGGTAGCGCTGGATGATGCCCAGGCGGAAGGTGAGGAAAATGTGCGTGCCCAGCAGCAGGATGAGCATGGGCGGGCCCCAGACGATGTCGCTCAGCTTGCCTAAAAACGTCTCCAGGGCTTGCATACCGTGTACCACCTCTCACGCTTGAATTTGGGGACGGAACAGCGGGCCTGCTTTAACATTTTACATTCTTGACTTGGCGAGCAAAACCTGTGCCAGCTTTCGGCAATTGGCCTGCGGTGCCGGTGCGGGCGGGAGAGGAAGCCGGGGAAACTTGTGACACAATTCCCGCTTTTACGAGCTTTCCGGCAAGGAAAATTTCCATGGCAATTTTCTTGTACCATCCTGTCGGTGTTGACAAGCGCCGGGCCATGCTTTATGATATAGGCTAGTTAAACGGGCAATGGCTTATAAACAGCAAAATTTTGTGAGGCAGGGATGTCCTTTGGAGGTTGACGGCCAAAGGACCGTGAGGGGCAGGCACCGGTTCTGTTGCCCGGCAGGGTTTTGATGGCGAACGGGCAAGGGCGCTTTTGCAGGTGGCAAAGATGCTACCACCGGGGAAAGGCGCCCTTTTGGTTTTTGGGAGGCCGGCCTGGATGAGTTCGCAAAAGAGGGGATGAAAGAGGTGCAGCGTTTCCGCTTTCGCATCCGCTTTTGTGATCGGGTGGGGATGGTGCGCGATGTGGCCTCTGTGGTGGCGGAGCACGGTGCCAACATCCTCTCCCTGGAAGTCAAGCCCGGGGAGATGCACCTCCAGATCGAGAGCATTTCCGCGGCGGTGCTGGCCAATATGTTACAGAAAGTTCAGGCTATACCCGATGTTCTGGAAGTTACGCCCGTGGAGTGGCTGCCCCACGAGCTGGCCCAGCAGCGGCTCCAGGCCGTCTTTGAGGCGGTAGATGAAGGGATTCTGCTGGTCAACGAGCAGGGCGCCGTCACGCTCTGCAACCGCAAGGCCGCCGAGGTGCTGGGGTGGGGAAACACCATCATGGGCAGCTTCCTGGAAGAACTAGGCTTCCCCCAGGAGGTCCTCCAGTCCCTGGCGGTGGGGCGCCTGAGCCAGCAGGAGGTGGTGCTCAGCACCCCTTACGGCCGGCTGCGCTGCCTGGTTAAGAGCCAGCGGCTGGTGGACGAGCACGGGAAAGCATCGGGGGCCATGATCACCATAGAGAAGATGTCCAAGGTCAGGCGCCTCATTCAGTCCCTCACCCGCCCGGTGATGATCACCTTCGAGGAAATCATCTACGCCAGCCCCAAGATGGCCCAGCTGGTGGCCCTGGCCAAGACGGTGGCCCGGGGCAATTCCACCATTCTCCTGCGCGGTGAGAGCGGCACGGGAAAGGAGCTCTTTGCCAGGGCCATCCACATGGCCAGCCCGCGCCGGGACAACCCCTTTGTGGTGGTCAACTGCGCGGCCATCCCCGACACCCTGCTGGAAAGCGAGCTTTTCGGCTACGCCGAGGGAACCTTCACCGGCGCCTTAAAGGGCGGGCGGCCCGGCCTCTTTGAGTTTGCCCACCACGGCACCATTTTTTTGGATGAGGTGGGCGAGATACCGCCCCACGTGCAGGCCAAGCTCCTGCGCGTCCTGCAGGATGGCTGCGTCCGCCGCCTGGGCGAGATGGTGGAAAATAAGGTCGACGTGCGCGTAATTGCGGCGACCAACCGCAACCTGGAAGAAATGATTGCCTCGGGGGCCTTCCGCGAGGACCTTTTCTACCGGCTGAACGTCATACCCCTCTACCTTCCTCCCTTAAGAGAGCGGAAGGAAGATATCCCCGTCCTGGTCCGCCATTTTGTGGCCAAGTTCAACCAGCGCCTGGGTAAAAACATCACCCGCATAACCCGGGCGGCCCTGGAGCGGCTGGAGGTCTATGACTGGCCGGGCAACATACGCGAGCTGGAAAACGTTATCGAGCGGGCGGTGAACCTGGCCGAGGGGGAAGAGCTGGACGCGACCCACATACTGCTCCCGGAAGGGGCCCCCAGGGAGAGGCGCTTTAACGAGCTTAAAAAGGCGGTGGAGGAAGTGGAGCGGCAGGCCGTTTTGGAAGCGCTGGTACAGGGAGGCAGCGTGCGCAAGGCGGCCAAGATCCTGGGGGTTTCCCATACCACGGTAATCAACAAGATGCGGCGTTACCGCCTTGGTGGCAACCAGGCAGGCCAGTGGAAATAAAACTTGCCACCCTCCCCGTAGCGTTGGCGGGACCGGAGAGGTAACAGCTTCTGGCACTGAATTTGCAGGTAACGGTTGTTGCAACCCCCTGGGGAAAGCGTGCTACGGGGAGGGTAGGTGGTTTGGCATGATTGTGGGGCTGCCGCGGGAGATCAAGCCCCAGGAGCACCGGGTGGGGTTGACCCCGGCGGGGGTGGATGCCCTGGTCCGGGCGGGCCACCGGGTGCTGGTAGAGAGGGGCGCAGGCGAAGGGAGCGGCTTTAGCGATGCCGATTACCGCCAGGCGGGAGCCCAGATAACTGCGGAGGCCGGCGAGGTCTGGGCCCAGGCCGACATGGTGGTGAAGGTAAAGGAGCCCCTGCCGGCGGAATACAAATACTTCCGGCCCGGGCTGGTCCTCTTTACTTACCTTCACCTGGCGGCAGAACCGGAATTAACACGGGTGCTGGCGGAAAAACAGGTCACGGCCATAGCCTACGAGACGGTGGAGCTTCCCAACGGTTCCCTTCCCCTGCTGACGCCCATGAGCGAGGTGGCCGGGCGCATGGCCGTGCAGGTGGGCGCCACCTTCCTGGAGAAGCCGCGCCAGGGCAAGGGCATCCTCCTGGGCGGCGTAGCCGGGGTGCCGCCGGCCCATGTGGTCATCCTGGGCGGAGGTACCGTCGGTACCAGCGCCTTAAAGCGGGCCATAGGCATGGGAGCCAGGGTGACGGTGATAGATAAAAACCTGAACCGCCTGCGCTACTTAGATGACGTGTTCCACGGCCAGATTGAAACCCTGGCATCCAATCACCTGAACATTGCCGCGGCGGTGCGTGAGGCCGATCTGGTGATCGGTGCCGTTTTAATCCCCGGGGCCCGTGCCCCCCGCCTCGTTACCGAGGAGATGGTGCGTGCCATGGAGCCGGGCAGCGTGATCGTGGATGTGGCCGTGGACCAGGGGGGCTGCGTGGAAACCGTCGACCGGCCCACCACCCACGAGGATCCGGTCTACATCAAGCACGGGGTAGTCCACTATGCCGTAGCCAATATGCCCGGTGCCGTTCCCCGCACCTCCACCCTGGCCCTCACCAACGCCACCCTGCCTTACGTGCTTGCCCTGGCAAGCAAGGGCTGGAAGAGGGCGGTGAAAGAGGACCCTGCCCTGGCCAGGGGCGTAAACGTGGTCCTGGGCAGGATTACCAACCCCGGGGTGGCCGAGGCTCACGGGCTCCCCTGTTGCCGTCTGGAAGAAGTGCTGGGCGAGCTGGAAAACTAAAAGTAAAAAAAATAGCGTAGGGGATGACGGGGAGCGGGAGAGACCCGCTGGGGCGCCGAAGGGGCAAGCCCTCCGTTGCGGCGGCTGTGAGGGCAAAACTCTCAGGCAAAAGGACCGCTTCCCCGACCGGCCTCTGGAGAGCCCGCCAATAAAGGGCGCCGAAGAGGAAAATCTTTCAGGCCCAAGGACAGAGGTTTAAGCCGCTAGGGGAGATTGCTTGCGGCTTAAACCTCTTAATTCTTTTAAAAGCGGGGTGCAGGTATCATGCCCGAAAAGACGCCGCTCTACGAGGAACACCTCAAGCTCGGGGCTAAAATGATAGACTTTTCTGGATATCTTCTTCCCGTGCAATATACCTCTATTATCGAAGAGCACCTGGCCGTGCGGGAAAGGGCGGGGGTCTTCGACATCTCCCACATGGGCGAGATCCTGGTGGAGGGCGAGGGGGCAGGGCCGGCTCTAAACCGCCTGCTTACCAACGACCTCGAGCTGCTTTTCCCCGGGAGGGCCCAGTACACGATCATGACTTACGGGCACGGCGGGACGGTGGACGACCTCATTGCCTACCGGGTGGCCGCAAGCGCCTACCTGCTGGTGGTCAACGCGGCCAACATCCGGAAGGATTACGCACACCTGCGGCAGCACCTGCCGCCGGGGGTAGCGGTGCGCGACCTCAGCGCAGGCTACGCCGGGATAGCCCTGCAGGGGCCGCGGAGCCGGGAGCACGTGAAGACCGTGCTGGGCGAGGAAGTGGCGGGCCTGCCTCCTTTCGGCTTTACCTTTGCGCCGTACGGGGGGGATGAGGTGCTGGTTTCGCGCACGGGCTACACCGGTGAGGACGGCTTTGAGGTTTACGGCCCGCCCGGGGCCGTAAGGGATCTCTTTAGGGCCTTTGTCCGGCAGGGGGTGGTGCCCTGCGGCCTGGGGGCACGGGACACTTTAAGGTTTGAAGCCGGGCTGCCCTTGTACGGCCACGAGCTGGGCGAGGACATTACCCCCGTTGAGGCCGGGCTGGACCCCTTTATTAAGTTAGAAAAGGACTTCCTGGGACGGCAGGTGCTTTTGGCGCAGAAGGAGCAGGGGACGGGCAGGAGGCTGGTGGGCTTAAGGCTCAAAGAAAAGGGGGTGGCGCGCCAAGGGTATGCCGTCTGGAGCGGTGAAAAGCAGGTGGGCTTTGTAACCACGGGGAACTATGCCCCTTACCTCAAGGGCTACTTTGCCCTGGCCCTGGTGGATACGCCCTACCACCGGGAGAGGGTGCTGGCCGTGGAGGTGCGGGGCAAGAGGCTGGAGGCAGAAGTTTTGCCCAAAAACTTTTTAAAATTTTTCCGTCGGGGAGGGATTTGACGTGTCCAGAGTGCTGCCCAACTTGAGGTACACCAGGGAGCACGAGTGGCTCCTCGTGGAAGGCGGGCGGGGCCGGGTGGGCATTACCGATTATGCCCAGGAGTCTTTAGGCGATGTGGTTTACGTGGAACTTCCTGGGGTGGGGGATAAAGTGGTCCAGGGAGAGCCCTTCGGGGTGGTGGAATCGGTAAAGGCCGCCTCCGACCTTTACGCCCCCGTCAGCGGCGTGGTGGTGGAGGTTAACGAGGCGTTAAAAGAGAGCCCCGAGCTCGTCAACCGGGACCCTTACGGCGAGGGCTGGATGATCCTGGTGGAGATGGCCGACGAGGGGGAGCTGGAAAAGCTCCTCACCGCAGAGGAGTACGAAAAGCTCCTGGCCGGGGAAGGGGAGTAGGGCCGTGAGGTACGTGCCTCATACCCCCGGTCAGGTGGCGGAAATGCTGGCCTTTTTGGGCCTTTCCGCCGTAGACGAGCTGTTTGCCGTCATCCCCGAGGAGGTCCGGTTCAAGGGAGAGCTTTCCCTGCCGCCGGCTTTGGACGAGGTGGAGCTGCGGAGGGAGCTGGAGGCCCTGGCCGGGGCCAACCCGGGGTCGGGCTACGTGAGCTTTCTGGGGGCCGGCGCCTACGACCACTACGTGCCGGCAGCGGTCAGGGCCCTGGCCAGCCGCCCGGAGTTCCTCACCGCCTACACCCCCTACCAGCCGGAGCGCAGCCAGGGCACCCTGGCGGCCATTTTCGAGTACCAGACGATGATCGCGCGGCTTACGGGCATGGATGTGGTCAACGCCTCGGTGTACGACGGGGCTTCCGCCCTGGCCGAGGCCGTGCTCATGGCCTTTGACCTGAAGCGCAAAAAGAAGGTGGTCGTTTCCGGGGCCGTGCACCCGGAATACGTGGAGACGGTAAAGACCTACTGCTACGGCGTGGGGGGCGAAGTGTCCCTTGTCCCCTACACCCCAGGGTACGAAACCGACTGGGGGGCAGCGGAAAAGGCGGCCGACGGGGAGGCGGCGGCCCTGGTCGTAAGCGTCCCCAACTTCTTTGGCGTGGTGGAGGACGTGCGGCGGGCCCAGGAGCTTGCCCGGGAAAAGGGCCTGCTCCTGGTGGTGGTGGCCAACCCCATATCCCTGGCCCTTTTAAAGCCGCCCGCGGCCTACGGTGCGGACCTGGTGGTGGGCGAGGGCCAGCCCCTGGGCAACGCTCTTTCCTTTGGCGGGCCGTACCTCGGCTTTTTAGGGGCCCGGGCGGCCTACGTGCGGCGTATGCCCGGCAGGCTCGTGGGGGAAACGGTGGACGCCCTGGGGAGGCGGGCCTTTGTGCTCACCCTGCAGGCGCGGGAGCAGCACATCCGCCGCGAGAAGGCCACCTCCAACATCTGCTCCAACCAGGCGCAAAACGCCCTCCTGGCCGCCGTCTACCTGGCCTACCTGGGGCCGCGGGGCCTGCGGGATGTGGCCTACCATTCCCATACCCGCGCCCGCTACTTCCTCACACGCATTGATGAGGCCGGGCGGGGCGTGCGGGTCCTCTGCCGCCGCATTTTTAACGAGCTGGTGGTGGAGGTAGAGGGCCTGGAGGAAAAGTACCAGCAGGCGCTGGAGAGGAAGATCCTTCCCGGCCTGAAGCTCGAGCGCTTTTTCCCGGCAGAGAAAAACCGCCTCCTGGTGGCCTTCACGGAAAAGAGAACCAGGGGCGAAATCGATGCGCTCCTGGAAGTGCTGGGGGTGAAATAAATGAAGGGGACGCCGCTGATTTTCGAGCGCTCCTGCCCCGGGCGGGAAGGCTTTCGCCTGGGGGATCCCGGTGTCCCGGAGGTGGACCTCGGGGCCACCCTGGGCAGGGACTTTTTGCGCTCCGAGCTGGACCTGCCCGAGGTCTCGGAAGTGGACGTGGTGAGGCACTACACCGCCCTGGCCAGGATGAACTTCGGCGTGGACGACGGCTTTTACCCCCTGGGCTCGTGCACCATGAAGTACAACCCCAAGATCAACGAGGAAGTAGCCGCCCTGCCCGGCTTTGCCAACCTGCACCCGTACGTGCCAGAGGAGCTGGCCCAGGGCATCTTAAAGCTGCTTTACGAGCTGCAGGCTTACCTGGCCGAAATCACCGGGATGGATTTCGTCACCCTGCAGCCGGCAGCAGGGGCCCACGGCGAACTCACCGGCATGCTCATCATTAAAAAATACCTGGAGGACCGGGGGGAGAAGCGCACCAGGGTTATCGTGCCCGACTCCGCGCACGGGACTAACCCGGCAACGGCCAAGGAATGCGGCTTTGAAGTGGTGGAGGTCAAGTCAAACCCGGACGGCCTGGTGGACGTGGAGAAGTTAAAGGAGGCGGTGGACGAGAAAACGGCAGCGCTGATGCTCACCAACCCCAATACCCTGGGCCTTTTTGAGCGGAGGATCAGGGAAATTGCCGCCGTCCTCCATGAAAGGGGCGCCCTGCTTTACTACGACGGGGCCAACTTAAACGCCATCATGGGCCGCTCCCGCCCCGGCGACATGGGTTTTGACGTGGTGCATTTAAATTTGCACAAGACCTTTTCCACCCCCCACGGCTCGGGCGGCCCGGGTTCCGGTCCCGTGGGCGTGAAGGCCTTTTTGCGGGATTACCTGCCCGTGCCCGTGGTGGACGAGAAAGACGGCAGGTACTTCCTTAACTACCGGCTGCCGCGCTCCATCGGCAGGGTGCGCGCCTTTTACGGGAACGTGGGCGTGGCCATAAAGGCCTACGCCTACATCCGGGCTTTGGGGGCGAAGGGTTTAAGGGAGGCCAGTGAAATGGCCGTCCTCAACGCCAACTACTTAAAAAAGCTGGTGGAAGACCTGTTCGTCGTGCCTTACCGTGGCCCCTGCATGCACGAGTTCGTGGTCAGTGCCAAGAACTGGAAGCAAAATTACGGCGTGCGGGCGGCGGACATTGCCAAGCGGTTGCTGGACTACGGGTACCACCCGCCGACCATGTACTTCCCCCTCATTGTGGAAGAGGCGCTGATGATTGAGCCCACGGAGACGGAGAGCAAGGAGACGCTGGATGCCTTTGCCCAGGCGCTCTTGGACATCCACGAGGAGGCCCGCACCAGGCCCGAACTTTTGAAGGAGGCTCCCCTGAGTTTGCCGGTGCGGCGCTTAGATGAGGTCAAGGCCGCCCGGGACATGAAGCTGAAGTGGTAGAGAGCGTGCGGCGGGTTACCTTTATCTACCCCGAAGAAACTAGGGCCGTTTCCCTGACCGGGGCTTACTGCGCCTATGGCTGCCCCCACTGCCGGGGCAGATATTTAAAGGCCATGGAAACCGTTGACCGGGTTGACCCGGCCAATTACCGCTCCTTCCTGGTCAGCGGCGGCTTTACGGAGGGGGGGAGGGTTCCCCTGCGGGAGAACCTGCCCTTCCTGGCCCGTTTAAAGGAAATGGGCAAAACCGTTAACGTTCACCCGGGCTTCCTGGAGGAAGAGGACGTCGGCTGCTTAAAGGGGCTCGTCGACTGCCTTTCCCTTGACTTCGTGGCCGACGAGGAAACCGCCCGCTACCTTACCGCGGGCCGCTACGGTAGCCGGGACTACCTGCGCAACTACCTCCTGGCCAAAAAGCACTTCCCCCGCGTTGTCCCCCACCTCCTGGTGGGAGCCCTGCAGGGGCAGGTCAGGGGCGAGCTGGAGGCCCTGAAGGTACTAAGGCGCCTGGGGGAAGAAAGGGTCGTCCTCTTAGTTTTGATTCCCGGGCGGGGGCAGGAGAAAGTCCCCCTGGAGGACGTAAGGGGTGTCCTGGCCGCCGCCCGGGACCTTTTCCCCTGCGGGCAGCTTATCCTGGGGTGCATGCGCCCGGGCGGCGGCTACCGCTACCAGCTGGATTCCCTGGCCATAAGAGAAGGGGTGGATGTGGTGGTGCGGCCCCACCCGGTGCTGCGGCGGGAGGTGGAGGAAATGGGATGGGCAATTGAGGTCAAAAGGGAGTGCTGTGCCCTATGCTGAGGGCATCCAGCGGCACCCTGTGCGCCCTGGGCCTGAAAAAAGCGGCCGGTCCCGTGCTCCCCACCACCGCCTACCTCATGCTCGGGACGAAGTGCCGCCGCAACTGCCTTTTCTGCGCCCAGCGGAGGGATGCGCCCCCAAGCGTGATGCTCTCCCGGGTCGATTTTCCCCCTGTGGAATGGGAGGCGGTGCTGGAGGGGTTGCGGCGCAGCTCCCTGGAAAGGATCTGCTTCCAGCTGGTGTGCCAGGAAGGCGTCCTGCGGGAAACGGAAAAGGGCCTGGCCCTCCTGCGGCAGCATGGAGTGGCTCTCCCCGTTTGTGTTTCCTACCTCTTCCAGAGGGAGGAGCACGTGCGGCGCCTCTTGGCCCTGGGCGCGGAGAGGGTTTCCCTGCCCCTGGACGCTGCGCCCTCCGTTTTTGCTGGGGTTAAGGGGGAGGAACCTTTTGCTCCTTACCGGTTTGTCCTGCAGATGGCCCGCCGCTACCCGGGCAGGATCGGCACCCATCTCATCTTCGGTCTGGGGGAAAATGAAGAGGAGTTCCTGGCTGTATACCAGAAAATGGTAGATAGCGGGGTAACCGTGGGGCTTTTTGCCTTTACCCCTTTAAAGAACACCCCCCTTGCGGACCGGGACCCGCCCCCTCTCGGGCGCTACCGGGTGGTGCAGGCCCTCACCTACCTCATGGAGAAAGGGCGGCTCAGCTTGCGTGACATGGTTTTCGCGGGAGGCCGGGTGAAGGGGCTGAAAAAAGACCGGTCGGAGATCCTCGCCCTTTTGGAGGATGGGGCGGCCTTCCGCACCCGGGGCTGCCCGGGGTGCAACCGCCCCTACTTCAACGAGTCGCCCCGCGGCCCCCTCTATAACTACCCCCGGGAGTTGACGGAAGAAGAGGCAAAAGAAGCGCTGGCCGTGCTGGAAAGGGAGCTGGAATTCCGGTGTACGAGGTTTTTTTAGTGGAAACGCCCATGGGAGATCCCTATGTAAATATGGCCGTGGACGAATTCTGCCTGCTCCAGGCTTCCAAAAGCGGGCTGGTTTTCCTGCGCCTTTATACCTGGAGCGTGCCCACTTTGAGCCTGGGCTACTTCCAGAAAGCGGGGGAGGAGGTAGACCTGGGCTTCCTGCAGGAAAGGGGCATGGTCCTGGTACGGCGCCTCACCGGGGGCCGGGCGGTGCTCCATGACGACGAGCTGACCTACAGTTTTGCCGCCCCCGTCTCCCACCCCGCTTTTGGCGGCGACCTGCGCGCCACCTACCTGCGCCTGGCCGGGGCGCTGGCGGCTTCCCTGGAATTTCTGGGTATCCGGGTGGAGGTCTGCCGGGGAGGAGGGGGCGGGAAGTCGTTTTTGTGCTTTGACGCCCCCTCCCGGTATGAAATTACCTGGCGGGGGAAAAAGCTCATCGGCAGCGCCCAGGTGAGGAAGCGCGGGGCCTACCTGCAGCACGGCTCCATACCCCTGACCATGGATCGCGCCCTGCTGTCAGGAGTGGTAAAGGGCGCCGGCCCGGCGGAGGCCCTCCTCGGGCAGGCCGTGGCCCTGCGGGAGATAGACCCGGCGCTTAATCTCTCGGCCCTCAGGGAGGCCCTGGTCAGAGGATTTACCGCCAGCCTGGGGATTTCCCTGCGTAAATTCGACCTCTTTGCCCATGAGGGGGAAATCAGGTGTCTGGCCCAAAAGTACCGCAGCCGGGAGTGGAACTTCAAGGAGCGAAAGGTGGGAGATTTAGATGAGCGGCTTTGACGTGGTGGTTGTAGGCGGGGGGCCCGGCGGGTATGTGGCCGCCCTGCGGGCGGCCAGGGAGGGCCTGAAGGTGGCGCTGGTGGAGGAAAGGGAGGTGGGGGGAACCTGTCTGCACCTGGGATGCATTCCTACCAAGGCGCTGCACCGCACGGCCTTTTACCTGCAGTGCTTTAAGCATTTTGAAAGGAACGGCATCAGTGCCGAGCTCAAGGACTTTTCCCTGGCCGCCGCCGTGGCCCGCAAGGAGGGGATAGTTAAAAAGCTTACCGCGGGCATCCACTACCTGCTGAAGAAGAACGGGGTGGCCTTTTACCGGGGGAAGGGGACGGTGGTGGACAGGGGCGAAGTGGAGGTGGTGGGTTCGGGGGGCAGCGAGAGGCTGAAGGCACAAAGCGTCATTATTGCCACCGGCTCGGCTCCCCAAAAGCCCCCCGGTTTCCCCTTTGACGGGGAGACGGTACTGACCAGTGACGAGGCCCTCTCTTTGAAGGAGCTTCCCCGGAGCCTGGCCGTGGTGGGCGGCGGCGTCATCGGCTGCGAGCTGGCCGGCATCTTTCACGCCTTTGGCTGCCGGGTGACGGTCATCGAGCTCCAAGACGGTCTCCTGCCGGCCATGGACGAAGACGTGGGTAAGGCCCTGGGCGCCGCCTTTCGGAAGAGGGGCATCGAGGTGAAGTTAAAGGCCAGGGTGGCCGGGGTAGAGAAGACGGGCCGTGGTGCGCTCGTAGAGCTGGATAGCGGGGAGGTACTAGAGGTGGAAAAGGTGCTGGTGGCCGTGGGCCGGCGCTACCTCTCCCGGGAGGTGGCCCGCCCGGAGCTGAACCTGGCCCTGGGTCCGCGGGGGGAGATTGCCACCGACGAGAGGACGCGCACCAGCGTCCCCGGCATTTACGCCGTGGGGGACGTGACCGGCAAGAGGGAACTGGCCCACGTGGCCGCCCACCAGGGGGTGGTGGCGGCGCTGAATGCTGCCGGTTACGAGGCCAGGGAGGAACTGCAGGTGGTTCCCGCGGCGGTCTTTACTTTTCCCGAAGCCGCCGGGGTAGGCCTGACCGAGAGGGATCTCCTGGCGCAAGGGGTGCGGACCTTCAAGTTTCCCTTCAGTGCCCTGGGCAAGGCCGTGACCATGGATGAAACCGAGGGCTTTGTCAAGGTGGTGGCCGATACCGGGGGAGTGGTCAGGGGGGTACACATTGTGGGCCCCCACGCGGCAGACCTGGTGGCCACGGCGGCCCTCCTGGTGAAGGCGGGCTTTAAGGCCGGCGAGGCGGAACGCCTCATCTTTGCCCACCCCACCCTCCCGGAGGCCTTAAAGGAGGCCCTGGAGGGCATAGAAGGCACGTGCCTGCACCTGTAAAAATTTCCCCCCATGTTGACGATCTTTCGTTCGCGGATTTCTCAAGGAATCGGCGAGATGGTGGGCTGGTAGGGGTAAACTGAAGGGGGCGGTTAACCGCCCCCTTCTGAATCTATGGGGTTTGAGGAGCCGCCGCCATCTCCAAAATCCTGGCCAGCACCTGTTGGCGCCTGGCCTCAATGTCGGCAAAATTCATGTGGGGGATGTAGTATGCTTCCATTTCGTCGTGCACCTTTTTGGCGCGGCGGATAAAGTTTACCGCCTCTTCCAGGGCGCGGCGATACATCTCCCGGGCGGTGTCCCTTTCGGCCAGAAGCTGCGGGTCGCCCACCGGCCTGACGCAGCGCATGGTATCCACCACCGTATCTCCCTCGTGGGGCCTGTAAAAGTGGGGTTCCACAGAATTGACTACAGCCACTTGCAGGGCGGGGATGACTAGGTGCTCGATGCGGGAGGGGTCCAGGGCGCAGTGGTAGGCCTCCACGTCGAAGCCCCGCATGAGGGCGGCGTCCATGACCCGCCGCACCAAGAGCGTCTTGCCCGTGCCGTCGTCGCCGCTGATGATGTAACGCTTGGGCAGATGGCCGACGATGGTTTCCAGATGGCTTACCGCACCGTCGGGGGTGATGGCGGTGGCAAAGAGGTGGCGGGCGCGGGGGCTGTCCGTCTGGCGCTCTTTGCCGTCAAAGATCTGGTGGATCAGCTCAAGGGAAAGCTTATCGAAAGTGCCCTGGTTGAAGGCGCCTGTTTCCTGGTAAAAGCGGCGCACCTCCTCCAGGAAGAGGTGGGCTGCGGCCAGGTAGCTGTAGGCACGGCGAAAGAGCCTGGCCACTTCCTGGTTTAAGGCCATGATCTCTTTTTTGTGCGCCCGCAGCCCCTCCTCGTTCCAGTGATCCCCGAGATGGATGATTTCGTCTACGGCACCGGGGTTCTTAGGATCCACCACATGCGGGGCGGTGCCGTCCAAGAGCGCCACCCTGATGGCCGGGATAACTACCCCGTCCAGGGACCCGTTGTCCGAAGAGCAGCAGTGGAACTCCACATCGTAGCCGCGCGAGAGCATTTCCTCGCCTATTTTCCTCATGAAGGTGGATTTGCCCACCCCCGGCCCGCCCTTGATGACAAATATGCGTGCGGCGTCCGGCTCAATGATATAGTCGTAGAAGGAGTGAAAGCCCCGGCAGGTATTTCCCCCGGGGAAAACTTTTTTAAGCCTTCCCTTTTGCAAGGACCAGCCCTCCCCATTGGTTAGCTTATATAACCACCATATGAAGGGCTTTGTCGAATGATGATTGGAGCAGCAGGAAAGGGGCACCCGGGGCGCTAACTTTTGATTGAATTAAAAGAAGGAGCGGCGTGACAGGGCGGGAGGGATGCACTCTGGAGGAAAAGTTTCTGGAAGTTCTCGAGGCAGTTCCCGTGGGGGTGCTTTTGATAGACGGCGGGGGGAGGATAACCTTTCTCAACCGGGCTGCTGAACAGATCTTCGGCAGCCTTAGGGATTCCCTTTTGGGGAGGCAGCTGGGCGAGCTGTGCCCGGAGCTGGCGGAAAAAATGGAAATAAACGGCAAAAAGGTGGCCGCCACCGTTAAGACGCTTGTGCAGGGCGGGCAACCTTCAGGAGCGGTGGTGATCTTCCAGGACATAACCGAATACGAGGCCCTGAGGGAAGCCAAGGAGGAGCTGGAGGCCATATTTGATTCCTCTTTTGACGAGATTTACGTGGTGGACGGGGAAGGATTCACGCGGAGGGTGAACAAGATCGGGGAAACCTATTACGGGGTGGATACCGGCAAGATAATCGGCAAGCATTACAGCGAAATGGAGCGGGAGGGGTATTTTTATCCCTCTGTTTCCCGCCTGGTTTTCCAGGAGCGGAAGCGGGTAACCGTCATGCAGCGTACCAAGACGGGGAAGGTCCTCATAGTAACCGGTAATCCCGTCTTTGACGAGGCAGGGAGGATCACCCGCATTGTGGTGAACTCGCGGGATGTTTCCGAGCTGATTAATTTAAAACAGAGGCTTGAAGATACCGAGCAGTTGGTAGATAAATACCGCCAGCTGGTAATGTTCCTGCGCCAGGAAAAGCTGGAAAGCGTGGAGATAATCGCCCGCAGCGCCCAGATGAAGCAGGTGCTTGACCTGGTGGACCGGGTGGCGCAGGTAGACTCCACGGTGCTCATAACCGGGGAGTCCGGGGTGGGCAAGGGCATCATTGCCGCCCGCATTCATAAGATGAGCAAAAGGTCCGGGGGACCGTTTATAACCATAAACTGCGGGGCCATACCGGAGAACCTGCTGGAGTCGGAGCTTTTTGGCTACGAGCCCGGGGCATTTACCGGCGCCCGCCGCGAGGGGAAAAAGGGCCTGATAGAAATGGGTAGCGGGGGCACCGTTTTTCTGGATGAAGTGACGGAGCTCCCTTTGAGCCTTCAGGTTAAGCTGTTGCGGGTTATCCAGGAGAAAAAGCTGGTGCGCGTGGGGGGAACCCAGGAGATTCCCGTTAACGTGAGGTTTATTGCCGCCACCAACCGGGATATCCAGAAACTGGTCAAGGAAGGACTTTTCCGGGAAGACCTGTACTACCGCCTGAACGTGGTGCCCGTCACCATCCCGCCCCTGCGCTACCGCAAAGAAGACATTGTCCCGCTGGTGAAGCACTTTGTGGAAAGGCTTAACTTAAAATACGACATGAACAAGCAATTTTCGCCGGAAGCCCTGGAAATTTTAGAGAGATACCACTGGCCGGGGAACGTGCGGGAGGTGGAAAATCTGGTGGAAAGGCTGCTGGTTACCACTGACGCTGGCGTCATCCTGCCCGCGCACCTCCCTGATTACATTGTGAACTCCGGCAAAGAGACTCCCGGGAGGGTATATGTGGTGGGGATTTGCCCGCTCAAGCAGGCAGTGGATGAGGTGGAGAGGCAGTTAATAGAACTGGCCGCGCAAAAGTGCAGGACTACTTACGAGATGGCCGGTTTGCTCCAGGTCAACCAATCTACGGTCGTAAGAAAAATGAAAAAATACCGGGCGAAAATGAAGGGGGAAACGTAATAAAGTTGGCCTTGGCATGCACATATGCATTGAATTCAATTTCAAACAGCATTAACCAACCCGACTTAAGAGTTGCATGCTTCCCAAAAACCAGCTGTTGAGCCTTCTATTTTACTGCATAACTGCATCGACATGTGCCTGAAATCAGGCCTCTTACAGTGGCACAGAATTTGCGCCTCTCCTGGGTTAGGCCCCTTTGAACGGGGGTAATCTAGCCGGGAGAGGTGATTTTTTATGAGCAAGCGAGTGAGCAGTTTTGAGCTGGCCATGCAAAATGTTGGCGCGGCAGTAAAAAGGCTCAATTTCAGCCCCACCGTTTACGAGATTTTGAAGTACCCCGAACGGGAGCTTACCGCGGCCATACCGGTAAAAATGGATGACGGCACGGTCAAGGTTTTTGTCGGTTACAGGGTGCAGCACTGCAGCGTTCTGGGGCCCTTTAAGGGGGGTATCAGGTTTCACCCGGATGTGGACATGGATGAAGTGAGGGCTCTCGCCCTGTGGATGACCATGAAGTGTGCCGTAATGGGCCTTCCCTACGGGGGGGCGAAAGGAGGGGTGGCGTGCGATCCCAAAAGCATGTCGCCGGATGAAATGGAACAGCTAAGCCGCGGCTACGTAAGGGCCATGTGGCCTCTTTTAGGCAAGGAAAAGGATATCCCGGCGCCGGATGTGTACACCAATGCCCGGGTGATGAGCTGGATGATGGACGAATATTCCAAGATAAAAGGTTACAACGAGTTCGGTGTGATAACTGGAAAGCCGGTGGTCGTCGGCGGGTCCAGCGGGCGTGAGGAGGCTACGGCCAGAGGGTGTGTCATTGCCGCGCGGGAGGCCGCTACGGTACTCGGGATAAGGCTGCAGGGCGCCACCGTGGCCGTGCAGGGCTTTGGCAACGTGGGTAGCGTTGCGGCCAGGCTGCTGCACAGGATGGGATGCCGCATTATTGCCGTTTCCGACTCTTCCGGGGGTATTTACAACTCCAAGGGGCTTGACCCGGAAGGGGTTTGCCAGTACAAGAAGAGCACGGGCAGGGTGAAGGGTTACCCGGGCAGCCAGCAAATCAGCAATGAGGAGCTCCTGGCCCTGGAATGCGATATTCTCATTCCGGCAGCACTGGAGAATCAAATTACCGAGCAGAACGCTCACAAAATAAAGGCCAGGATCATCGCCGAGGGGGCCAACGGTCCCACGACGCCCGAGGCGGACAGAATCCTCACCGAAAGAAAGGTCTTCGTGGTGCCGGACATCTTGGCCAATGCCGGCGGGGTAACCGTTTCTTACTTTGAGTGGGTGCAGAACAACACCGGGCTCTACTGGACCGAATATGAAGTAAACCGCAGGCTGGAAGAAAAAATGGTGGCCGCCTTTAAAGAGGTCTACCAGATGTATAAAGCGCGCAAGGACCTCAGCATGCGGGACTGCGCCTACACGGTGGCCGTGCAGCGCCTTGGCGAGGCCATGTGGCTGAGGGGGTGGCTCGGCAAAGGCTACGAACACCACGAGCAAAGGGAGGCGGCGCGGGCTTGAGATGCACTGCAGCATTTAACAATGTAGTATTGCATCGTGCAAGGCATACAAGTGCTCCAATGTTTAAAATTGAGATATACCGATGTCTAACTGCATTAAGCTCACCTTGCTGGTACGGCAGGCGCTCTTTTGGACCTTTCCTAATTTCTAGGGATTTCTAGGGAATGAAAATTGCAACTTGGGAAAATAGAGGATTGAGTATTAACTATCAGAAAAAACTGTGATACCAAGGGGGCTGAAAGTAGCCGGGTATTGTTTGTCTTGCAAGCCAAATTTTTTAATTTTTCATGAATCTAACTTAACCAGTGAATTAATTTTTCAGGAAAGGGGTTAAGCGCATGCAAGCTAACCAGCAGGGTGGCTTCATGAGGGTTCTTTCCCGGGGCGACGTGCTGGCCCTCTCTTTCGGGGCAATGATTGGCTGGGGTTGGGTCGTCCTGACCGGCTCCTGGATAAAAGAGGGTGGCTCCCTGGGGGCGATGCTGGCCTTCCTGATCGGGAGCATCATGGTTATTTTTGTGGGTCTGGCTTATGCCGAACTGACCCCGGCCATGCCCAAATGTGGCGGAGAGCACGTCTTCAGCTACCGCGCCATGGGTGTTACGGGATCATTTATCTGCACGTGGGCCATTATTCTAGGCTATGTATCCGTAGTGGCATTTGAAGCGGTGGCCCTGCCCACCGTGCTGGAGTACCTGTTCCCTAACTACAAGCAGGGCTATCTCTGGACCGTAGCAGGGTGGGACGTCTATGCAACGTGGGTAGCAGTGGGTGTGATCGGTTCTGTTATCCTTACGGTGATCAACTACTTGGGGATAAGACCGGCAGCATTTTTGCAAAATATTTTAACTGTTATGATTGGCATAGTTGGCCTTATGCTTCTTGGCGGAGGGTTGTTCAGTGGAGATACGGCAAATATGCAGCCATTTTTTAGCAACGGCTTAAAGGGCCTTTTTGCGGTTTTGATTATGACACCTTTTATGTTTGTCGGCTTTGACGTGATTCCTCAAGCGGCGGAAGAAATTAAAATCCCCTTCAAAACTATAGGGAAAATTCTCATTTTCTCCGTATTCTTGGCCGCATTTTGGTATATGATGGTCATCTTTGCGGTTTCGCGTGCCCTTCCCCTCGAGCAGGCCGCGTCCTCCAAGCTTCCTACTGCGGATGCGATGGCCGCTTTGTTTGGGGGGAGCTGGGCGGCAAAATTGCTCATCCTGGGAGGTATAGCCGGAATCCTTACCAGCTGGAACAGTTTTTACATCGGCGCCAGCCGCGCTATATATGCCATGGCCCATGCCAGGATGTTGCCCGGGTTTTTAGGTGTACTTCACCCCAAGTATAAGACACCTTCCAACGCCATTCTCTTAATCGGCCTGTTTTCAGTAATGGCCCCCCTGTTCGGGCGCAAAATGCTGGTGTGGCTGGTGGATGCCGGTAGCCTGGGCATTGTCATCGCTTGGTCGATGGTTTCCCTTTCGTTTTTAATCTTAAGGTACCGCGAACCGGAAATGAAACGACCCTTTGTGGTCCCCAATGGCAAGCTTGTTGGTTATTTGGCTACCGTACTCAGCATAGGCATGATCCTTTTGTACATGCCGGGGACGCCCTCGGCACTGGTGTGGCCGTACGAATGGCTGATTTTTCTCGGGTGGTCGCTGCTGGGAATAGTCTTTTACATTTGGGCACGCATCTCCTACGGCAATGTGGCCGATGAGATTATGCGCCAGGTGGTCCTTCGCGAAGAGCGCGAAGATGGCATATCGCAGAGTGCATAAGGCTATCATGGCAAAGGAGGCGCTTGAAGAATGCATTCCGTGCCCGGTCCTCAATCCAGTGCTATTTTAGAAAAAAAGAACAAATACGTTGCCCGCGGCATTTCCAATGTTGCCCCTATTTTTATTGCTGAGGCCAAGGGTGCCCTGGTAAAGGACGTGGATGGAAACGAGTACATTGATTTCTACGGCGGCATTGGTACCTTAAATGCCGGCCACTGCCCGGAGCCGGTGGTGGCTGCTATTAAGAGCCAGGCCGAAAAGCTTCTGCACTCGTGCTTTATGGTGACCATGTACGAGGGTTATGTAAACCTGGCCGAAAGGCTTGCCGGGATGTGTCCCGTGAAGGGCGAGAGCAAGAAAGTGATGCTTGCCAACAGCGGGGCAGAGGCCGTGGAAAACGCCGTAAAGATTGCCAGGTCTTACGCTGGGAGGCCCGGCATCATTGCCTTTGAGTGCGCCTTTCACGGGCGGACGTACATGGCCATGACCTTGACCAGCAAGGTCAAACCGTACAAGTTCGGGTTTGGTCCCTTCGTGCCGGAGGTATACAAGGTTCCTTCTGCCTACTGCTACCGCTGCTACTTCAACTCTACTTACCCGGGGTGCGGTCTGCACTGCCTGGAGAACTTCGAGCGCTTCTTTGCCGCCGAAGTGGCGCCGGAAAACATAGCCGCCGTCATTGTGGAACCGGTGCAGGGCGAAGGCGGCTTCATTGTGCCGCCGCCGGAATTTCTGCCGGGCCTGCAGGGAATATGCGAAAAATATGGAATTACCTTTATAGTTGACGAAGTGCAGACCGGCTTTGGCCGCACCGGCAGGATGTTTGCCGTGGAACACTGGGGCGTGCAGCCGGATCTCATGACCCTGGCCAAGTCCATTGCTTCCGGCATGCCCTTAAGCGCAGTGGTAGGCCGGGCGGAGGTCATGGATGCGCCGGACCCCGGCCATATCGGCGGCACTTTCGGCGGCAACCCCGTCTCCTGCGCGGCAGCCCTGGCCACCATTGAATACATCCAGGAGCAGCGGCTGGCGGAGCGGGCCGCTCGCATTGGGGAGGTAGCCCTGAAGCGACTGCGGGCCATGCAGGAAAAGTACCGGCTCATTGGGGATGTGCGCGGCCTGGGGGCTATGGTGGCCATGGAGCTGGTCAAGGACAGGAAGACCAAGGAGCCGGCAAAAGACGAAACCAAGCTCATTATTGAAGAATGTTATAGGCGCGGCCTCCTGGTTATCAGTGCGGGCATCTTTAGCAACGTAATCCGCCTGCTCGTGCCGCTGGTTATCACAGATGAGCAGCTGGATGCGGGGCTGGGCATCTTGGAAGAGGTAATGGCCAGGGTAAGCGGTTGAAAAGTTTGGGATGGGCGGTGAACACATGCGCGGCTTTTACGGGCGCGTTTTGCACGTGGACCTCACGGAAAAGAGCTGGCGGGTAGAAGAGCTGCCGGCGGAAGTTACGGCCCACTACCTGGGGGGCAAGGGCCTGGGCACCCACCTCATGCTAGAACACATCCCGCCGGGGGCCGACCCCCTGGGCCCGGAAAACTGCCTCATCTTTGCCGTCGGGCCCCTCACCGGCACCATCATGCCCGGCTCCAACCGCATCGGCGCCTTTGCCAAATCCCCCTTGACCGACTTCTACGGCGAATCCTACGCCGGAGGCAGCGTGGGGGCGGCCTTAAAGCAGACCGGCTACGACGCCGTCGTCATCCGGGGCCGGGCGGAAAAGCCCACGCTGCTAGAAATAAGCGACCGGGGCGTAACCTTTCACGACGCCGCGGACCTCTGGGGCAAAGACACCTACACCGCCGAGGACATGGCCCTGGCCAGGGTGGGCGTCAAGGGGGCCCAGGCGGCGGTCATCGGCCCGGCGGGGGAAAACCTCGTCAAATACGCCTGCATAGAAAACAACTACTGGCGCTCCCTGGGCCGGGTAGGCATGGGCGCGGTCATGGGCGCCAAAAAGCTCAAGGCCGTCGTCTTCCACGGCGGGGCGCAATGCGAGCCGGCCGACCCCGCAGGATTAAAGGAAATTGTCGCCAAGCTGGCCCAAAAAGCCAAAGACAACCCCGGC
>NZ_KE386887.1:0-77718 GCF_000429345.1 Desulfovirgula thermocuniculi DSM 16036
TACTCTACGACTTCGGGCACCCGCACCACGCTGCCAATGTTGATGCCGCAGTGGCAGACAAACACCCCCACGCGGGGCGGCTCATTTCCCACCGGCCGCTCCGGCGGGTACTCTTTGACCCGCACCTCAACACCCCGGGCGGCGCTCAAAAGCCGGGAGACGTAGCCCGCCACCGCGCTGGCCTCGGTGACCGTCTCCGGGATGTCCTTGGGACCGGCAAAGATGCCACTGGCAAAGATCCCCGGCACCGAAGTTACACCCGGGCTTAGTTCATCACACAGGCAAAAGCCCGTGTCATCCGTTCTCACTCCTAAAAGAGAGGCCAGCTTTCTTGCCTTTTCACCGGAAGATAGGCCTACAGAAAGGACCACCAGGTCAAACTCCTCTTCACGCACCTGGCCATCGGGTAAAGCATAACGGATACGCAAATTGTTATTGGCAACCTCTTCCACGTTATAGATACGACTGCGCACAAAACGCACGCCGTATTCTTCCTCAGCCCGGCGGTAGTAGCGCTCAAAGTCCTTTCCGTAGGTACGCATATCCATGAAGAAGATGGTGGTTTCTAGGGAACCGTGACTGTGCTCTTGGGCGATAACCGCTTCTTTGATGGCGTACATACAGCAAACTGAGGAACAATAGTCGTGTCCGAGGCGAACATTCCGGGATCCAACACACTGAATCCAGGCAATGCGCCGGGGCTCCTTCCCGTCGGAAGGACGCACCAGGTGCCCCTGGTAGGGCCCGGAGGCGCTTAAAATGCGCTCGAACTGAATGCTGGTTACCACATTGGAGTAACGTCCATAACCGTAATAGGATAGTTGTGCCGGATCAAAAACTTCCCCGCCAGGACTGAGGATCACCGCCCCCACATCCACTTCCATTACTTCATCCTGCATCTCGTGATTAATGGCTTTGGCCAGGCAAACCTTGACACACTCCCGGCATTCCGAACAAACAGCACAGTTAAGACAGCGACTTGCTTCTTTTCTCGCCTCCTCAGAAGACAGGGTTTTTGCTTCCTCTACGAATCCTTTGACGCGCTCTTGCGGGTCCAGGTGGGCAACGGGTTGAGGCTCGCAGCGAGGTATTTCCTCAACCGCCTGACGCATTGGTGCAATTTTCTCTTCCGGCACCCGAAACTGGCGGCCCTGTTTTAAATCTTGTCCTGTAAGGTAACGGTGAATGGATTCGGCAGCTCTCTTGCCGGCAGCGATGGCGTCAATTACCGTTTGCGGCCCGGTAACACAATCTCCCCCGGCAAAAACCCCCGGAATATCGGTAGCCAGGGTGTCGGGATCCACAAGTATGGTGTTGCCTCCCAGGGCATTATCCTTCAAGCAGGACAAGTCCGGCCTTTGTCCTATGGCCAAAATGACCATATCCACGTCCATGAGGAACTCGCTACCCGCTATGGGCACCGGGCGGGGGCGGCTGCCGTCCTTTTTATCCTCAAGCCGGTTCTTCACGCATTCCATTTGCACCAGCCTGCCTTCCCGGCCAATGAAGCGAACGGGGCTGGTCAACATCATAAACTTAACGCCTTCCTCCCTGGCCGCAGCTATTTCCTCCGGCAGGGCAGTGATTTCCGCTTCCGAGCGGCGGTAAACGATGTAGACTTCCTCTGCTCCCAAACGCAAGGCCGTGCGGGCACAGTCCATGGCCGTATTGCCGCCGCCGATGACCGCCACCCGCCGCCCCACCGTCACCGGCTCACCCAGAGCCACCCGGCGCAAAAAAGCAATGCCATGCTCCACTCCTGGCAAGTCCTCTCCGGGCAGGCCAGGAGTGTTGCTCTGATGGGCCCCAATGGCTAAAAAGACAGCCTGGTAATCCTTGCGCAGCTCTTCTAAGGTGATGTCGCTGCCAAGCCTGGTGTTGTACCTAAATTCCACACCCAGGCGTGCCAGCAATCCCACCTCTAGGTCAACCCATTTTTTCGGCAGGCGGTACTCGGGAATACCTACCCGCATCATGCCCCCGGCCACCGGCAAAGCCTCGAAAACAGTCACCTGGTAGCCTTTCTTTACCAGATGATAAGCTGCCGAAAGACCGGCCGGGCCGGAGCCCACAACGGCCACCCTCTCCCGGCGGGGCGCCTCCACCTCGGGCAAGGGGAGTGAATCCATATCTTGGTAGGCCTGCTCAGCCGCAAAGCGCTTCAAGGCCCTAATGTTTACCGGCTCGTCCACGCTTGCCCGGTAGCAGGCAGACTGACAAGGATGGGTGCAAACGCGCCCGCAGACGGCCGGTAAGGGATTATCCCGGTAAATGAGCTGCCAGGCTTCAACATACTTTCCCGCTTTAATTAACTGCACATAGCCTTGCACGTTAACCCCGGCGGGACACGCCGCCCGGCAGGGGGAAATGCCCCGCTTGTCAATGGCATAGGCGCCGGGCGTGGCCTGGGGAAACAGCTTGTAAATGGCCTTTCGGCTACCGAGGCCGGCGTCAAACTCATTGGGTACCTCCACCGGACAAACCCGGGCACATTCGCCACAGCCAGTACATTTAGCAAGATCCACGTAGCGGGCCTTTTGTTCTAGCAAGGCTCGGAAATTGCCCGGCTCCCCTTTGAGTCCTACTAGCTGCGTATTGGCGAGGATTTTAATGTTTAAGTGCCTCCCCGCGTCCACCAGCTTGGGAGAAACAATGCACATGGCACAGTCGTTGGTGGGAAAGGTCTTATCCAGCCTCACCATGGTGCCGCCAATGGCCGGCTTTTCATCCACCAGGTACACCTTAAAGCCGCTTTCGGCCAAATCGAGGGCCGACTGCATACCGCTAATTCCCGCCCCAACCACCAGCACGGAACCCGAGATCCGCCTGCCGCTCCCCATAAATCACACCTGCCTTACTATAGCATAAGTGAAATGGATTTATAGTTTTTGCTTATGACTTCAAAAATTATTATCTTATGGTTCGCTGTCACTAAGGTTACGTTTATTTTAGCATGTTCATAACCGGTTATCAACTATGTTTCTAAAAAACTACGGCAATGTGTTTCGCAAAATTTACACTTTTTCAAAAGGTTACAGGATAAACCGCCTCTTCACGGGGGTACAGCCGCCGCCCGAAAATACCTCTAAAGAAAAAGGGCCGCACCCTGTACGTGCTGGCCCGGACTTTGCAAGAAAAAACACCAAAAGATTACGCGAGGTGGGCGAAAAGTGAAGACGGCTGCGGAGTACCTGGAAAGCATGAAGAACTTAAACCCCAGAATCTTCCTTGGTGGCCGTGAGGTCAAGCTCCTGGAAAACCCGACCACCCTTACCGTGGTCAGGGCCAACGCCAGGGTATACGAGCTGTCAACCGACCCTCGGTACCGGGAAATAATGACGGCCCTTTCTCCCTACACCGGGGAGCGGGTCAGCCGCTGCCTGCACATCGCCCAGAGCGTGCGCGACCTGGAAATGAGGGCCGAAATGGCTCTGCTCACCAGCCAGGTGCTGGGGACGTGCAACTACCGGTGCGTGGGAGCAGACGTGCTCAACGCCCTGGCGGGAGTAACCTGGGAAATGGACCGGGAACTAGGGACAGACTACCACCGGCGGTTTACAAGCTACCTCCGCTACCTGCAGGAAAACGACCTGGCCGTAAGCGGGGCGGTTACCGACCCCAAAGGGGAAAGGACCAAGAGGCCCGCCCAGCAGGACGACCCGGACGTGTACGTGCACGTGGTGGAGAAGAACGCCGACGGCATCGTGGTGCGGGGGGCCAAGGTCAGCCAGAGCGGCGCCATTGGCTGCCACGAAACGGTGGTCATCCCCACCATGGCCATGCGCCCCGGAGAAGAAGACTTTGCCGTGGCCTTTGCCGTGCCCAACGGCGCCCCGGGCATTACCTACATCTGCCAGTACACTCCCTTTACCGCCGAGCGGGAATTAATTCCTGACGTCAAGTACCTCGGCAATCCCCTTTACGGCCAGAGGGAAACCTGCATCATGGTCTTTGAAAACGTGTTCGTGCCCTGGGAAAGGGTCTTCCTGTGCGGCGAAACCCAGTACACGGGCAGGCTTATTGCCCGCTTTGCCAAAACCCACCGCATGAACTGCGGGGGCGCCTGCAAGGTGGGGTTTGCCGACCTGATGATTGGTGCCGCGCAGCTGGCAGCAGAGTATGCAGGCGTAAGCAAGGCCCCGCACATCGTTGAAAAGATAACCGAGATGATCCGCATCAGGGAAACCTGCTATGCCTGCACCATTGCCGCCGCCTACAAGGGCAAAGAAGAACCTGCCGGCTCCGGCTTTTACCAGCCCGATGATATTTTCGGCAACGTGGCCAAGCTGGCCGCCGCCGACGGCTTCTGGGATTTAATGAAATGGGCCGCCGACATCGGGGGCGGGATGGTGGTCACCGCCCCGTCGGAACTGGAGCTGGAAAACCCCCAGACCTCTAATTACGTGCGCAAGTTCATGAGGGCCACCGCCCCTGCCGAACCGAGGCTGCGCATTGCCAAATTCCTGCAGAACTGGTGTGCGGGCCTGCACGGGGCCGGTACCTGGCACGGGGCAGGATCGCCCCAGGCGCAGAAGCTGACCCTCTATGCCCTGACCGATCTCGAAAGCAAGAAAAAAATGGCCCGCGAGCTGGCCGGTATCGAAGAGTAATCACTCCTTTCGCTTGTGGAGCTGGATAACGGTAACCCCCGCCACAATAAGCAGGCACCCCAGGACCTGCCAGGGGGTAAGCGTCTCCCCGAGCAGGAAGTAGGCCAGCGTACCCCCTATCACCGGCTCCAGGGTGGCGGTAAGGTTGGCTTTCACGGGGGCCAGGTAATTAAGCCCTTTAAAGTAAAAGCCAAAGGGGAGGATGGTGGAAAAGACGGCAATATAAACAAAAAAGAGCCATTCCTGCCACCCGTACCCGAGAAAAGTATTCCAGGGAAGGCGGTAGAAGAGGGCATAAACAAGGCTCCCGGCGGCAAACCCGTAAGCCAGCAGGGTCCACGGGGAATAGTTTTCCAGGCCCTTTTTGCCGTAAAGGGTGTAAAAGGCAAAGGCCAGGGCGGCGGATAAGCCAGTGGCCAGGCCGTAAAGGCTGATGGCCAGGCCGCCGCCGGGGCTCCCTTTGACAATTAAAAAGCCTCCCAGGGTGCTGAGCATGAGGGCCAGGGCGTTGCCGGGGGCCAGCCTTTCCTGGCGCCGCAAGAGACCGTAGGCAAAAACAAAAACAGGCGCCAGGTACTGCATGAAGACGGCTGTGGCCACGTTAGTCAGGCTAATGGTTAAAAGGTAAGTTGTCTGTACGGAGGTAAGGCCCACGGCACCAAAGATAAAAAAATAGAGGTAGTGCTCCCTTTTCACGGCCAGGAGGGCGCGGCGGCCAATTCCCAGCACAACCGCCAGAAAAAGGAAAGAAAGGGTCACGCGCATCTGCACGAGATCCCAGACGTTAACCTGGCGGTTGAAAAGGTACTTGGCCACGTTGCTGGAAAGCCCCCACAGGCATGCGGCTCCCACCACAAATAAAAAGCCCTTCCACTCATCTTTTTTCACCATTAACCATCCTTTACCCTATCACTTCGCGGATGAGGTTGGAGGCGGGCGGCTTTTCTACTCCCAGGGCAAAAGCCTCCTCCACCTCCCTCCTGGCCGGGGGAATCCTTGCGGCGTCGCTGGCGTACAGCGTGGCCAGGGCTTCCCCGGACTTAACGTAGTCCCCTGATTTTTTATGCAGGACCACGCCCACCCCGTGATCGATGGAGTCTTCTTTCTTTTCCCTTCCCGCCCCCAGGAGCATGGCCGCCCGGCCTATTTTTTTTGCCTTTACGGCGCACACGTAGCCCTCCCCGCGGGCTACAACGACCTCGCGGTGGCGGGCAAGAGGTAGGCGATCCGGTTCCTCCACCGTTTTGGGGTCGCCCCCCTGCTCCCTCACCATTTCCTTAAACTTTTCCAGGGCCCTCCCGCTCCTGAGCACCTCCTCCAGGCGCCCCGCACCCTCCCCGGGCGTGGCGGCAGCACCGGCCAGGAACAGCATGTGACCGCCCAGCACCAGGCACAGCTCCACCAGGTCTGCCGGCCCGTTTCCGGCCAGTGCCTCGATGGCTTCCCTTACTTCCAGGGCATTCCCTACGGCAAAGCCCAGCGGCTGGTCCATGTCGCTGATTACGGCTGTGGTCTGCCTGCCCACAAGCCGGCCTATGGCCACCATGGTGGTGGCCAGGGAGCGGGCCTCCTCCATGGTGCGCATGAAGGCGCCGTCACCCACCTTTACATCCAGCACGATGGCCTCGGCTCCTGCGGCAATCTTTTTGCTCATCACGCTGGAGGCAATGAGGGGAACGCTGTCCACCGTGGCCGTCACGTCCCGCAGGGCGTAGAGCTTTTTGTCGGCCGGCACAAGGTTGCCGCTCTGGGCCACCACGGCCAGGCCTATCTTCCGCACTTGCGAGATGAACTCCTGCGGGGTGAGGCTCACCCGCAGGCCGGGTATGGACTCCAGTTTATCGATGGTGCCGCCCGTGTGCCCCAGCCCCCTCCCGGACATCTTGGCCACCGGCACCCCGGCAGCCGCCACCAGGGGAGCCAGCACCAGGGTGGTCTTATCCCCCACGCCCCCGGTGCTGTGCTTGTCTACCTTGCGCCCCGGTATGGAGGAAAGGTCCACCGTTTCGCCGGAGGCTACCATGGCCATGGTTAAATCCGCCGTCTCCCGGAAAGAGAGCCCGCGGAAATAAACGGCCATTAAAAAAGCGGCAGCCTGGTAATCGGGAATCTCTCCGCCCGCGTAACCCCGCACGAAAAACTCGATTTCCTCCCGGGAGAGCTCCTGCCCCTGCCGCTTCTTGAGGATGATGTCGTAAGCGCGCACGCTTCCTCACCCCCATACTTCCCGCGCAAAGCTCGTGCCCCGCGGGTAACGGAGGCCGAAAAGCTCCGCCACGGTGGCCGCCACATCGGCAAAGGTCTGCCGCGTGCCCAGGTCCACCCCTGCGCGGATCTTCTGCCCGTATACCAGAAGGGGCACGAACTCCCGGCTGTGATCGGTGCTGGCCGTGGTGGGATCGCAGCCGTGGTCGGCAGTGATGATGAGCACCTCCTGCGGCAAAAGGGCCTCCACGATTTCCGGAAGCCTCTCGTCAAAGTCCCGCAGGGCCCGCGCGTACCCGTGGGGATCGTTGCGGTGGCCGTAAAGCGTGTCAAAATCCACCAGGTTGGCCATGATGAGACCCGGCTCGCGGCGGTGCATGAATTGCAGGATGGCGTCCACGCCGTCCATGTTGTCTTTGGTGTGCAGCGCCTCCGTTATCCCCCTCCCGGCAAAGATGTCCTCAATCTTGCCTACCGCCAGGACCGCCAGGCCGTTTTCCTTTAAGAGGTCCAGTAGGGTGGGCTCCGGTGGGGGCAGGGAGAAATCTTTCCTGTTGGCCGTGCGCCGGAAGCTCCCCGGTACCCCCGTGAAGGGGCGGGCAATGACCCTTCCCACCGCGTGCTCGCCGGTGAGGATCTCGCGGGCAATCCTGCACATGCGGTAAAGTTCTTCTAAGGGGATGACTTCCTCGTGGGCGGCAATCTGGAAGACGCTGTCCGCGGAAGTGTAAACGATGGGGTAGCCCGTGCGCATGTGCAAATCGCCCAGCTCTTCAATAATGGCCGTCCCCGAGGCCGGCTTGTTGCCCAAGACGGGGCGTCCTATGCGCTCCTCAAAGAGCCTGATCAGCTCCGGCGGAAACCCTTGCGGGTAAACGGGGAAGGGGCGCTCTAAAATAAGGCCAGCAATCTCCCAGTGGCCGGTAGTGGTATCCTTTCCCGCCGAGGCTTCCGCCATGCGGCCAAAGGCGGCCAGGGGGCGGTCCTGCGGTGGGACGCCCTCTATAAAGGTAATATTGCCCAGGCCCATTTTGGCCAGGTGGGGCAGGTGCAGCCCCCCTACGGCCCGGGAAACGTGCAGGAGGGTGTTGCTGCCTTCATCGCCGTAGCGAGGGGCATCGGGCAAAGCACCGATGCCCACGCCGTCCAGTACGATCAGAGTTACGCGTGCGGCCTTTGCCTTCAAAAGTAAACCATCTCCTCCGGCTCATGCCCTTGGGTGGGCGCGGTTGTAGATCTCCCGCAGCTTGCTGCGGGTCAGGTGGGTGTAAATCTGGGTAGTGGAGATATCGGCGTGACCGAGCAATTCCTGCACCGACCTTAAGTCGGCACCGTTTTCCAGCATGTGCGTGGCAAAGGAGTGGCGCAGGACGTGAGGGGTGATGCTCTTGGCAATGCCCCCCCTGCGGGCATAAACCTTGATGATCTTCCAGCAGCCCTGGCGGGTGAGGCGCCTCCCCTGCTGGTTAATAAAGAGGGCCTGGGTATTCTTTCCCTTGGCCAGCCTGGCCCTGGCCTGGGCAAGGTAGGCGGAAAGGAAGTGCCTGGCCACCGAACCCAGAGGGATGATGCGCTCCCGGGATCCCTTGCCCATACAGCGCACGAAGCCGTGCTCCAGGTTGACGTCGGCCACGTTTAAGGACACCAGCTCGCTCACCCTCAGGCCGGTGGCATAGAGGAGCTCCAGCATGGCCTTGTCCCGCAGGCCCGTCGGCGTGGAAGTGCGCGGCTGGGCCAGGAGCTTGTCCACCTCTTCGGGAGTCAAAACCCGCGGCAGGCGCTGGCCAAGGCGGGGTGACTCCAGGTTGGCGGTGGGGTCTTCGGCAATAACGCCTTCCTGCAGGAGAAAGCGGTAAAAGGATTTCAGCGCCGCCAGGTGCCGGCAAATGGTGGCCGGAGTGCGACCCCGCGTTTTAAGCTGCAGGAGATAGGAGGTAACGGCATTGCGCCCTTCTGCAAGCGGGCTAATGCCCTGGGAGCGGCAAAAGGCCCAGAACTGGGTCAGGTCGAAGCGGTATGAGGCGACGGTATTGGGGGAGAGCCCCCTTTCCAGGGTTAAATAATGTAGGAAGGCCTCCACGTAAGCCTGCACGGAACCCACCCCCGGAGCCCTTATTGAGTACCGGCAAAGCGCAGCTTCCGCGTAGCGTGCCCCACGCCTTTAAATCTCCACCAGCTCGTACTCCCTGGTGCCCAGGCCCACCTCTTCCCCGTAGGTGAGCTGCCTCTCCCATACCGTTTGCGGCCAGAGGGCGCGGAACTTGTCCTGTACTTCCCGCCCCTCCAGGCGGCTGCCGGGCAGGACGGCCTCCCGGTTCACCAGGTCGGCACAGGCCTGGTCCAGGGCCACCGGATCCAGGGAAGCCAGGATGCCAATATCCCTCACCACCGGGGCATCGGAGAAGCCGTAACAATCGCAGTCGGGAGTTACGTTGAGCACAAAATTAATATAACCCACTTTTCCCTGCTTGTTTTGCAGCACCCCGGCGGCGTACTCGACTATCTTTTCCTGGATGGCCTCGGGCTCGGTCTTCCAGTTAATTTTAATGGCGCCCACCGTGCAGGTCACCGTACACTCCCCGCACCCGATGCACTTGCCGTGGTCAATGTAAGCCTTCTTTGTTTCCCGGGAAACGGCTATGGCCCCCGCGGGGCACCAGCGGGTGCACCGGGCGCAGCCCTGGCACTCGGCAACCGTTACCTCGGGGAGCACGTCGGAGTGCATCATCTGCTTACCGCTGCGGGAACCCGACCCCATGCCCAGATTTTTAATGGCCCCGCCGAAGCCGGTGAGCTCGTGGCACTTGAAGTGACTCATGACAATCAAGGCATCGGCGTGGTAGACGGCGCTGCCGATCTTGACTTCCTTAAAGTGTTTGAGGTTGACCGGCACGTTAACGTAGTCCTTTCCCGTCAGCCCGTCGGCAATGACCAGCGGGGCGTTGACCACTGCAAAATCAAAGCCGTTTAAGATGGCCGTGCGCAGATGATCCACGGCATTGGAGCGGCTGCCCACATACAGGGTATTGGCGTCGGTTAGGAAGGGGTTCCCCCCTCTTTCCCGGATCTTGTCCACCACGCGCCGCACAAACTGGGGCCGGATGTAGGCCGTGTTGCCCAGTTCCCCGAAGTGGAGCTTGATGCCCACAAGGTCTTTGGGGGCAATTAGTTCCCCCATCCCCGCCCGCTCAAAAAGCTTCCCCACCTTGTCCAGGAGGCTTTCCTTATGGGTGGCCCGCAGGCCGGCAAAAAACACCTTGGCGCCCAAAGGTTATCCCCTCCAAACCCGTACGTGTACTGGGTATGTGTACTCTATAAATATTTTTCTGTTCCTGCCGCAACTCCTTTTTACGTTTCCCTCTTCTTCCCCGGACGACCGTAGTAATAATCGCGCCAGAACTGCAGGAAACGGTCCAAAAACTTTCCTTCTCCCATGATGTCATACGTTCTGGAAGCAGGGTGGTAGGTAACGTCCCGAGGGGTTCTGTGGAGTCCTCCCTTCACGAAGGCCCACATGTGCTGAAAGAGGAGGGCGAAAATGGCCAGCACCACCAGCAGGCGCAGGCAAAACATGGCCCTCCGTTTAAGGCGGGAAATAACAATGATGAGCATACCTTCTCACCCCAGAAAGCCCAGCGCCAGTTTTGCCAGCCACGGGGTCAAAAAAGCCTCCACCAGAACGCCGCCGGCTGCCATGGCCAGGGCAAAGAACATGAGGGCGGTATAGTTGAGCAGCGACGGCCACACTGCCCCAAAGGAAGAGGAGGGGCGGGGGACCAGCAGCAGGGAAAAAGAGAGCGCTCCCCCGGCTCCCAGGAGCAAGGCGGGCAGGTAAAGCGCGTGCTGGGGCAAAAAAGTGCAGAGCGACAACACGGCCCCCTTGGGCCAGGGAAAGCAACGGCAGATCAGGGCCAGCGTAAAGCCGAGGGCAAAACCCTCGAAAAACACCAGGGCGAGAATGAAAGGGATACCCAAAAAAGACAGGCCCAGCAGGTAGAAAAGGAGAATGACCGCCAGTTTGGCGGATACCGCCTCCCAGAGAAGTTGGCCCGGTGCGGGAAAGATGCCGGGAACCTGCCTGGCAAACGCTTCCACAAAGCGGTAAAGCTTTTCGGCCTGTGCCGGGTGAAGGAAGTTTACCTTGAGCGCGCCCAGCAAGAGGCCAAAAACAAAGACTGCCGCCACGCCAAAGTAAAGGAGCCAGTCGCGCCGCAGGGCCTCCCGGATGAAGCGGTGCAAGCTCCACCCCCTGTCCAAACAGCCTTCATGCTTCTAATATATGGCATGCGGGGAGGCCGTTATGCTTCCCAACAGAAAACCCGGCCAGCGGCCAGGTTTTCGTTTAGCTTACTTGGGCCAGCTCTAGCCTCAGCTTGTCGGCCACCATGGCAATAAATTCCGAATTGGTCGGTTTGCCCCTCTGTAAGTTTATGGTATAGCCGAAAAACTTATTCATCATTTCCACGTTGCCCCGGTCCCAGGCCAGCTCAATGGCGTGGCGGATGGCCCTTTCCACCCTGCTGGGGGTAGTCTGGTACTTCTGGGCAATCATGGGGTAGAGTTCCTTGGTTATGGCCCCCAGGAGGTTAACTTCCTTGACCACGGCCAGGATGGCATCGCGCAGGTAATGATAGCCCTTTATGTGCGCCGGCACGCCCATCTCGTGGATGATGTTGGTCACGGCAATGTCCAGATTCTTGGTCCTGGTGGTGGCCAGGTAGGGCGAAATATTAACGCCGTTGGCCAGCTGGCGGATGCGCGTGGCCAGGACGCTGAAATCAAAGGGCTTTAATATGTAATAGTCGGCACCCAGCTCCACCGCGCGCTGCGTGATGCTTTCCTGCCCGAAGGCAGTAAGCATGATTACCTTCGGCCTGGCAGGCGTGCTGCTCAGCTTTTCCAGTACGCCGATGCCGTCTAAGTGGGGCATGATGATATCCAGCACCACCACATCGGGCTTTTGCTGCCGGATTTGTTCCAGGGCCTCCAGGCCGTTGTAAGCAACGCCAATCAGCTGGAAGTCTTCCTGCTGGTTAAAAAATTCTTTTAATAATTCACAAAAATCCCTGTTGTCGTCGGCAATAAGGATTTTTACATTCTTTTTTACCGTATTTGCCATGAAGCCCGCCTCCTAAACATAACTATTGGTATTTATATCCAATTGTCATCTTCGACGCATAAAAAAAATCTCCTGCTGCGGAGAATGAATAAAAAATTTACCATTTTTGCGAATACGTGACACCAATTGAGCCAGTTTTTTCTAATTTGCTTCGTTTTTCTCGCAATATCTCGTTTTTAGTCGAACTCCGCTTATTATGCCGCTTTTTCTTCCCTTGCGGGCATCAAATTTGCATCCAACAGCATCCACTCGGCCAGGACGCCGTAGCCCCGCGTGGGGTCGTTGATGAAGACATGGGTCACCGCTCCCACGAACTTCCCTTCCTGGATAATGGGGCTCCCGCTCATGCCCTGGACGATGCCGCCTGCCTGCCGCAAGAGTTCTTCGTCGACAATTTTAATGATCATACCCTTGCCTTCCCTTTTATTCTGGGGCATGACCTGCAGGATCTCCACGGGAAAGCGTTCGACGCGGTTTCCCTTCAGCACGGTCAGCATTTCCGCAGGCCCTTTTTTCACCTGGTAAACCATGGCCACCGGCAGCGGCTGGGGATACAGGGGGTTAGAAAGGGGTTCCCGCAGGGGGCCGAAAATGCCGCAAGGCGTATTTCTGGTTATCTCCCCCCAGATAACGCCGCCTTCCAGCGTGCCGATTTTCTCTCCCGGCTGGCCGCGCCGGCTCGGGCGGATACCCTGGATGGTGGCCTCCACGATGCGGCCCTGCGCAGCCGCCGCCCCATGGCCCGCAGCCGCCTCTATGATGGCATGCCCCAGCGCCCCGTAGACCCTGCTGCGGGGCTCGTAAAAGGTCAGCGTGCCGATGCCGGCAGCGCTGTCCCTCACATAAAGCCCGAGGCGAAAGCCCCCGGTTTTAGGGCAAAAAAGCGGCTTGACGCGGAAAACCAGGTGGCGGTCCCCCCTCTTTACTTCCACCCTTACCTCCCGGCCATTTTCCCCGCTGGTCTGGATCTCGTTCCTGACCTCCTGCTCGCTGTGCACGGACCGCCCATTAACGCTCACGATAATATCACCGCCGGCTATGCCCGCCTCCCGGGCAGGGCAACGTTTCTTTCCCGCAGCGTCGGTAATTTCGGCAAAGCCCACCACCACCACTCCCCGGGCATTAAGCAGCACTCCAATGGAATGGCCTCCCGGAACTACCTTTACCGGAGGAACGACATTAACGACCAGGCGGGATAGTGGTATCAGGCCCCACAACCTCACTTGCAGGTTTACCCGACCGGGGGAGGTGGCCACCGGGACGGAATCCAGGTCCAGGGCCGGCCCCGCAGCCGGCAAGACCTTTATCTTGAAAAGCCACTTTGGTAGCTCCCGCGGCAGGAGAGGGTCGCCCACCACCACGTGGCTCACCCCTGACGGGATAAGAGACCCGAGGCCCGCCCTTACAACAAGGATGAATGCCAGCACGAAAAGGAAAATTCCGAGAAAAAGCAACCTCTTTTTCTGCAGGCTCCATCACCTCCCTTTGCCGCACTCACCCCCACGTAATTAAGAGCATTTTCGAGATATTGCGTGCATTTTTAAGATTACCTAAGATAATTTCATTTATTCTAGCTAAATGTGGTTGCATGGTGTATTTTCTCGTCTTTTGCCTGCAAAAAGAAAAGCCCTTGCGCGCGCAAGGGCCTGGCGGGAAATTTGGCAATTTTTAATCAGCTATTTTTACGGCGGGCAAGATTTAAGAGGTGCCGGGCGTGCTCCCTCGCCAGGAAATCCTCTTCCTGGCCGCTCAGCATGCGGGCCAGCTCGGCAAGCCGCCCCCCCTCGTCCAGCTTTTCCAGCCTGGCCAGGGTCTGCCCCTCCCTGACCACCTTGCTGATGCGCCAGTGGGTCTCGGCCAGGCTGGCCACCTGGGCCGCATGGGTAATGCAGATTACCTGCCTCCTGGAAGCAATTTCCGCCAGCTTTTCCCCTACGGCCACCAGCGCCTTGCCCCCAAGGCCGGTGTCCACCTCGTCAAAAACCAGCGTGGGCAGCTCGTCGACCCCGGCCAGGATGGCCCGTATGGCCAGCATCACACGGGAAAGCTCCCCGCCGGAAATGAACTTGGCCAGGGGGCGCAGCGGCTCGCCGGGGTTGGGCGAGATAAGAAATTCCACCCGCTCCCGCCCGGCAGCAGAAGGCTGGTCCAGCTCCTCCAGGAGAACCCTGAACGCCGCTTTCTCCATCTCTAGGTCCCCGAGGTGCCGCATAACTTCCCTCTCCAGCACCGCCGCCGCCTGCCGGCGGGCCTGCGAGAGGGCTCTCGCCTTTTCCTCCCACTCCTCCCGGCAAAGCCGCAGTTCACTGCCCAATGCGGCCACCCTCTCCTCGCCGGTGGAAAGTGCCTCCAGTTCCGCCGCCGCTTCCTCCCGGTAGCGCAAAATTTCCTCCACGGTGGAGCCGTATTTGCGCTTCAGCTCCTTAATCCTGGCCAGCCTCTCTTCCACCTGCTGCAGCCGCAACGGGTTGTGCTCCACCCCTTCGCGGTAGCGGGACAATTCCCTGGCCAGGTCCTCCACCTGGTAAAGGGCGTTTTCCGCGGCGGCAAGCAGGGTGGCCACCTCCCCGTCCAGGCGGGCCAGCTCCTCCAGGTCGCGGCGCACGCCCCCCAGGAGGTCCACCACCGGCGGCGCTCCGCCGCTGCCGCCGTAAAGGACCGCATAGCACCTGCCGGCCAGGAAAGCTATTTTTTCCGCGTTGGCCAGGCGCTGCCTTTCTCTTGCCAGCTCCTCTTCCTCGCCGGGAACAAGGCACGCCCGGTCAATCTCCTTTATCTGGTAGGAGAGCATGTCCATGCGGCGCGCCTTTTCCTGCGTCCCCCTCTGCCATTCCTCCAACTCCGCAGATATGCTGCGCCAGTGCCGGTAAAGGGCGGCAACCTCTTCCCGTAAGGGCCAGAGCCCCCCAAAGCGGTCCAGCAGGTCCCGGTGCTTTTCCGGGGAAAAAAGGGACTGGTTTTCGTGCTGGCCGTGGATGTCCACCAGGGAGCTACCCACTTCCCGGTAGAGGCTCAGGGGTACCGGTTGCCCGTTGAGGCGGCACAGGTTGCGCCCGCTCCGGGACAGTTCGCGGGACATGATCAGGAGCCCGTCGTCTTCCGGCAGGACCCCCCACGCGGCCAGCCTTTCCTTTAAGGCCGCCAGCCCCTCCAGCGCAAAGACAGCCGTCACCCTGGCCTTTTCGCGCCCCGTGCGGATGTATTCCGACCAGGCACGCCCGCCCAGGGCCACCTGCAGGGCCTCCACCAGTATAGACTTCCCCGCGCCGGTCTCCCCGGTTAGTACGTTTAAGCCCGGGCCAAATTCGATGCTCTGGTGGTCGATGAGGCCGAAGTCCCGGATATCCAGGGAAACAAGCAACTCCCTCACTCCTTGGACAGCTCGCTAAGGCGTTTGAGGACCTTTAAAACCATTTTCTTGGGCTTTACCACGGCCAGGATGGTATCGTCTCCGGCTACCGTGCCGATGATTTCCGGCCAGGCTGCTTGATCTAGGGCGGAGGCTACCCCTTGTGCCTCGCCCGGCAGGGTTTTAATGACCACCAGGTTTTCGCTGCAATCTATGTACTGTACCGAGGTGCGCAGGAGGCGTTTGAGGCGCTCATCGCGGCGCGGCGGCACGGCCTCCCCGGGAGGCGCGTAGCGAAAGGAGTTCTGGTCAAGAGGGACCTTTACCAGTCCCAGTTCCCGGATGTCTCGCGACACGGTGGCCTGGGTTACGGGAAAGCCGGCCTCCCGCAGTGCCCGGGCCAGCTCTTCCTGGGTGGCAATGACCCGCTCGCGGATGATCTCAAGAATCTTTCTTTGCCTCATGGCCTTCATGGGCCGCACCTGCCTTTTCCAGGAAAAACACAACCGGGGCCCTGCCCGAGCGGTTCCAGAAAGAAATTCTCAGCACCACGAATTCTGCGGGAGGAACGGTGGCGGCGAAGTCTTCCACCGCCCTCAGCTCCTCCAACCCTCCCGGGTGGCCGGTGTAGATGACCATGGATATGCGCCCTCCGGGGGCCAGAAGCGCCAGGGCAGTCTGCAAGGCCTCCAGGGTGGAAGAGGGCCGGGTAACCACCCGGTGGTCGCCCCCGGGAAGGTAACCCAGGTTAAACATCACCGCCCGGACGTTCGGGGGCACATACCGGTCCATTTCCCGGTGGTCGGCGGCCAGAAGGGTGACCCGGTCCAGGAGGCCGTGGCGCTCCAAGAGGGCTTTTGTTTGCGCGATAGCCTCTTCCTGAATGTCAAAGGCATAGACACGGCCCTGGGGGCCTACCCCTCTTGCCAGGAAAAGAGTATCGTGGCCGTTACCGGCGGTGGCGTCCACGGCCAGGGCACCGGGCACCAGCACGGGGGCGATGAACTCATGGGCCAGTTTCACCGCATTGCCGGTCTGGAACTTCACGCCGGTATCCCCCCTCGCCGAGCTTCTGGCGCAAGAGATAGAAAAAGCTCCGCTTTTTCAGCCGGATGAGGCGTGCCCTGTGGGCGGAGCGGCAAATAGACACCGTGTCGCCGAGCCTTAGGCGGTAGCCCTGCTGGCCGTCCACGGTGAGCATGACTTCCCCCTTCTCCGAGCGCACCACCACCCGTACCTCCCTGCCGGCATCAATTACCAGCGGTCGTGCCCAGAGGGAGTGGGGGCAAATGGGCGTCACCACCAGGAGGTCCAGTTCCGGCGTCACCAGCGGGCCCCCGGCGGAAAGTGAGTATGCCGTAGACCCCGTGGGCGTGGCTACGATCAGCCCGTCTGCCGGGTAGGTGGTGACGAAGTCGTCGTCCACATACGTCTCCAGGAAAATCAGCCGGGCAAAGGCCCCCTTGGTAATCACCGCGTCGTTCAAGCCGATAATTTTTTCCATCACGGCTCCTTCCCGGATCACCCGGGCCTCCAGCATCATGCGCTCCTCAACGGTAAACTCCCCGCCGAGGAGCTTTTCCAGGCCGGAGAAAAGCTCCGGCAGGTCGATCTCGGTTAAAAAGCCCAGGTGCCCCAGGTTGACGCCCAGCACGGGAATGCCCCGGGGAGCCGCCTTGCGGGCGCTGCGCAATAACGTGCCGTCCCCGCCCAGCACCACCAGCACCTCCACCTGCCCCAGCAAGCGCTCCAGGGGCAGGCCCAGGGAGGCCAGGCCCAGCATGTTAGCCGCCCCGAGGGGTATGCACACCCGGCATCCCCTTGCCGCCAGCCAGTCAACAATCTGACCTACCAGGGGGGCGATATTCTTCTTTTCCAGGTTGACCAGTAACCCGATGTTCTTCATCGTTCCTCTCCTCCGCCGGCCCGCAGCGCGGCGTGAGCACGCGCCACCACCTCCGCCAGGGCGGAAAAAGCATCCACACCGTCCTTTCCCGTGCGGTCAAAGCAAACGAGGAACTCGATGTTCCCCTCGGGGCCGGTAAGAGGAGAGTAATCCAGGCCGCGGATCCCCCACCCCAGCCCTTTAATCACCCGGCATACGGCGGCAATAACCTCCCGGTGCACTGCCGGGTCCCTAACCACCCCTCTCTTGCCCACTTTCTCGCGCCCCGCCTCAAACTGGGGTTTGATGAGGGCCACGCCAAAGGCCTCCTCGGTGGTTAAGCCGGCAAGGCAGGGCAGAACCTTGGCCAGGGAAATAAAAGAAACGTCCACCACCGCCGCATCCGCCAGGCAAGGCAGGTCCTGCGCCCGCAGGTGGCGGATGTTGGTGCGCTCGAAGACGACCACGCGCGGGTCGCAGCGCAGCTTCCAGGCCAGCTGACCGTAGCCCACGTCCACCGCCAGGACCAGGCGGGCTCCGTGCTGCAGGGCGCAGTCGGTAAACCCTCCCGTCGAGGCCCCCACGTCCAGGACCACCTTGTCCCGGAAATCGAGGTTAAAACTGCGGATGGCCTTCTCCAGCTTTAACCCCCCGCGGCTGACGTAGGGCAGGGAGCCGACCACCTCGATCTTGGCCTCCGGCCCGATCAGCTTGCCGGGCTTGTCCACCGGGTGCCCGTCCACGCGCACCTGGCCGGCCATAATGGCTACCCTGGCCTTCTCGCGGCTTGCAAAGTAGCCTTTCTGCACCAGCCACACGTCCAGGCGCTGCTTGCCTTCGCCCACTACCCCTGCACCCCGGCCAAGCTCTTGCCCAGAAGTACCCTTTTGGCACCGACAAGCTCCAGGGCAGCGTTAACCAGGTTTTCCACCGTCAGCCCGCAGCGCGCCAGCAGGGTGGCCCGGCTACCGTGCTGGATGAATTCGTCGGGGATCCCCAGGCGGGTCACTTTTACGCCCTGAATCCCGCGGTCGGCCAGCAACTCCAGTACGGCCCCTCCAAACCCTCCCTGCAGGGCGTGCTCTTCCACCGTAAGGAGGCGCCGCGTGCGCACGGCATACCTAATGATGCACTCCTCGTCCAGGGGCTTGACAAAGCGGGCGTTTATTACGGTAGCCTGCACGCCCTCCCGCTCCAGCAGGGAGGCGGCCTCTGCGGCCAGAGGCACCATGCTGCCCACGGCCAGGACGGTCAGGTCGTCCCCTTCCCGCAGCACTTCCGCCTTGCCCAGCGGCAGGGGCAGGATTTCCTCGTCGAGGGGGCAGCCCGTGCCCGCGCCGCGCGGGTAGCGTAGGGCTGCCGGTCCGGGATGCATGAGTGCCGTCAGCAGCATGCGGCGCAGCTCGTTTTCGTTTGCCGGCGCCATGACCACCATGTTGGGGATGCACCTCAAGTAGGCAAAATCAAAAGCGCCGTGGTGGGTGGCGCCGTCTTCACCCACCAGCCCTCCCCGGTCGAGAACCAGGGTTACGGGGAGGTTCTGCAGGCAAACGTCATGGATGATCTGGTCGTACGCCCTCTGCAGGAAGGTAGAGTATATGGCCACCACGGGCCTGAAGCCCCCGGCTGCCAGCCCCGCCCCGAGGGTCACGGCGTGCTGCTCGGCAATCCCCACGTCAAAAAAGCGCTCGGGGAAGGCAGAGGCAAAAAGGTCCAGCCCCGTGCCGGAGGGCATGGCCGCCGTAATGGCTACAATGCGCCGGTCGCGGCGGCCCAGCTCCACCAGGGTGCGGCCGAAAACCTCGGTGTATGACGGGGGCTCCCCCGGTTTTTTCTTCACCTGGCCCGTTTTAATGTCAAAGGGGCCCACGCCGTGGTACTTGTCGGCGTTCTTTTCCGCCGGCGGGTAGCCCTTTCCCTTGCGCGTGAGCACATGCACCAGCACGGGCCCTTTGGTAGACCTGGCCTGCTCGAAGACCTTGATCATGGCCCGCAGGTTGTGCCCGTCAATGGGGCCCAGGTAGATAAACCCCAGCTCTTCAAAAAACATTCCCGGGACCACCAGGTACTTCAGGGCGTCTTTTATGCGCTCCACTGCCCTCGCCACGCGCGGCCCGATGGTGGGAATGCGCTTTAAAAGTTGCTCTATTTCTTCCTTTCCCTTAGAGTACATGGGGTCCGTACGCAGCCGGCTTAAGTATTGGGCCAGCGCCCCTACATTGGGAGAAATGGACATTTCGTTGTCGTTTAAAACCACAATTAAATTGGTCTTTACCTGCCCGGCATGGTTTAAGGCCTCAAAGGCCATGCCGCCGGTCATGGCCCCGTCCCCAATTACCGCCACCACGGCGTAGTCTTCGCCCTTTAAATCCCGGGCGAGGGCCAGGCCCAGGGCGGCAGAGATGGAGGTGCTGCTGTGCCCGGTGGCAAAAACGTCGTGCTCGCTTTCCTGCGGGCGGGGAAACCCGCTGATACCACCGTACTGGCGCAAGGTTCTGAAGGCGGCGCGGCGGCCGGTAATCATCTTGTGGGCGTAGCACTGGTGGCCGACGTCCCAGATGATCTTGTCCCGGGGGCTCTGGAAAACACGGTGAAGGGCCAGGGTCAGCTCCACCACTCCCAGGTTGGGCGCCAGGTGGCCGCCGTTTGCCGCCACGGTTTCGATGATTTCCTGGCGGATTTCCTGGGCCAGCCTCTGCAGGCCCCCTATGTCCAGGGAAAGCAGGTCGCGCGGGGAGTTTATAGTGGAGAGTATGGCACCCATTTTTTTCTCCTTCCCGGTTAAAGATGGCCTGGCGGCGTTATTGCTTTTTGCGCTGACGCGGGAAAAATTTTATGCCCGTCAGGGTCTCTAGGGCGGCCATTACTCTGCCCACCAGGAAGATGACCTCGTTGGCCCGCCGGAGGGCAAAGCTTTTCCCGGCTGCCTTGCCTCCCACGGTGAGGGCGGCAATGACGGCCGTCACCAGCATGTTTAACAGGACCTGGTTGGCGCCCTTCCAGTAAAGCAATATCTGCATAACCAGGGCAATGCCTAAGGCGCCGCTGACCGTCCCGGCAATATCACCTATAACGTCATTGCAGATGTTGGCCACCCGGTCGGCATGGCGTACCAGGTAAACACCCTCCCGCGCCCCGGGCAGCTTTTTGGCCGCCCGGGCATGAAAGGGGGATTCGCTGGCCGCCGTGGCGGAAGTTCCCACGATGTCGGCCACAATGCCGATCAGTATAATTATAACTAAAAAAAGGAGGGATATAAAAAGGCTTCGTACTTTACTGGCCAGCAATTCGGAAATCCAAAAGAAAATTACCGCCAGTAAAAACGAAGCCGCACCGACACCGATGACGTATCCCAAAGACATCTTCCGCCTGCTATTACCCAAAAGATTCACCTCTGGACAAGCCTGAATACGAAAAAAGGGGATAAGTGATAGCCACGCGGGTAGACGTTGTGGCTTAAGGTCCAGCAGGTTTTCCCAAGCGGTCACCGGCTGTCGCCAGACCGGCGGTTTCCCCTTAGGACCGCTTCCGGAGCGTCGCCGACTCCGGGGCTGGATTACCACTTAGACCACACTTTAATCCCCGCATGACCCCGGTTTCCCGGACAGCCTAGGAGCTTTCCTCCACAGGAGGGCCTTTTTCTAGCCTCTTTTGCAGTAGCGGTTTCAGCCCCCGCAGCCACCCCGGGCCCGTTAAAGGGACTGCTCTTTCTTACGGCATCCACCGCTACCACTCAAGGCAGGCTACACTGCACGCAGCTTCCACCACGTGCAGGTTCACACCCCAAGCCATAGTACGGCTCTTCGCTTTCCCACGCACTTGGGTCTCCGCGGAGCCGGGGTCCACGCCCGCATGCCCTTGCGGCTCGCCCCAACTCCTTAACTCCCAGTACCAGCCCCCGACTGGGCGTCGGCAGCCAGCACCAGGAACTTCATCGGTGTGCCCGCGGCGGATTTTTAGGCCCGCCTTCAAAAAAGGCCTGCCTGACTAGGATACTGCATCACTTATCCCCTTTGAAGAATTTTCAAAAAACCCCCTTGCAGTAGCATTATAGCACGCCCCCGCAGCGGGGGCAAACGAAGCCGCCAACCGTTTAAAGCACTGGCCGGTTGGCAGGACGCCTTTTAGGCACGTGCCATCTTTAAAGGTCACGCTAGCTCCTTTTATCTTCAAAGGAAAGGCCTTTGTTCATAAATCTAGAAATCCCGCTCTACCACAAACCTGGCCAGCTCCCTTAAAAAGTCGGCACGCCCATCGAAAATTTCCAGCGAAGCTATCGCGGCTTCCACCGCCTCCCTGGCCCTGTTCCTGGCCGCCTCCACGCCCATGAAGAAAGGGTAGGTGGCCTTGCGATTACGCAGGTCGCTCCCCACCGGCTTGCCCAGCTTTAACGGGTCGCCCTCCACGTCCAGGATGTCGTCCTGGATCTGAAAGGCCAGGCCTAGGTGCTCGGCGTACTTCGTAAGGGCGCTCAGCTGTTCCCCCGTGGCGCCCACCAGGATGGCCCCCGTTCGCACGGCGGCCCGGTAAAGGGCACCCGTTTTGTGGCGGTGGATGTATTCCAGCGTGGGCATATCCACGCGGGAGGCTTCCGTGAGGGTATCCACCACCTGCCCCCCGATAAGCCCGGCAGTGCCCGCCGCCGCGGCCACCTCCTCGATGACCTGCACCACCCTCTCGGGCGGCACCTGGCAGTACCCGGCGTTTTTGGCCAGAAGACCAAAGGCGTGCGTTAAGAGGGCATCCCCGGCAAGGATGGCCACGGCCTCGCCGTAAACGCGGTGGCAGGTGGGCTTGCCGCGGCGGAAGTCGTCGTTGTCCATGGCCGGGAGGTCGTCGTGGACGAGCGAATAGGTATGGATGAGTTCTATGGCGCAGGCCGCGGGGATAACCCTCATGGGATCGCCGCCCACCGCCTCCGCGGCGGCCATGACCAGCACGGGCCGCAGGCGCTTCCCGCCGGCAAAAAGGCTGTAGCGCATGGCCTGGTGGATTACCTCCGGGTAGGCGTCCGGCGGGGGCAGGAAGCGGTCCAGGGCCTCATCCACCAGGGCCGACCTGGCCTTCAGTTCGCGCCAGAAGTCCACACGCCTTACTCCTTTCCTTCGTTACGGCCGCCAAGCAGGTCGGCCAGGTGGGGATCGAAATCTTTCAGGACCGGCTCCCCTCGCTCGTTGGCCGTTAAAATGGAGATGCGCTCCTCAACCTTCTCCAGTTCCTGGTGACAGAAGCGGGCCAGCGCAATTCCCTCTCCGAAAAGCGCCAAGGACCTTTCCAGGGAGAGCTGGCCCTCTTCCAGCTCCCTCACCACCGCTTCCAGCCTGGCCAGGGCTTCCTCAAAGGTCATCTTCTTAATAGCCCCTCACTCCCCCGGGTCACCACCTTGTGCCTCACCAAACCTCTTTCGCAGGGCCGGCCCGTTCAGGTAGTCACAGAGCCGCCCCTGGTAGGTATCCAGTTCCTCCAGCCTGGCTTCAATCCGCTGCACCACCTGCCACCAGCTGACCCCCCAGTTGGCAAAGAGTAACTTGTCGTGCGGCCCGCGGCCTACCAGGCGCTGGATGACCGTATCCGGGCGCAGGTACTCCAAAAAGGTAACCGCCCGCGCCACATATTCCTCCATGGGGATGATGTTAATTTCGCCCTTCTGGTACATCTCCCCTAGCACGGTACCCCGCACCACGTACAGGGAATGCAGCTTGACGTAATCCACCTCCAGCGCGGAAAGCACCTTGGCGCTTTCAATGACGTCCACCATGTCGTCCCAGGGAAGGTTGAGGATGAGGTGCGCGCAGACCTCCAGGCCCCTCTTTTTCACCCGGCCCACCGCATCGATGAACTCCCCCAGGGTGTGGCCGCGGTTTATCCTCAAGAGGGTACGGTAGTTTACCGTCTGCAGGCCGAGCTCCACGTCAATGAGCAAATTTTTTTCCCGCCCTACCTCGGCCAGGAAATCAAGATACGGATCGCTCACGCAATCGGGGCGGGTGGAAACGGAAATGCCCACCAGGTCTTCCGTCTCCGCGGCGCTCCGGATGTACTTCTGAAAGAGCTCAAAAGGCAGGTACGTATTGGAAAAGGCCTGGAAGTAGGCAATGAACTTGCCGGCCTTGTAGCGCCGGCGGAAAAATTCCTTATTCCGCGCCAACTGCTCTTCCACCGTTACGGAGCTGGGCAGGCACTCAAAGCCGGCTCCCTCCTCGTCGCAGTAAATGCACCCGCCCACGCCCAGCGTGCCGTCGCGGTTCGGGCAGGTCACGGGCAGCTTCAATGGCAGCTTGTATACCTTCGTGCCGAACCTCTCGCGGAGGTAGTCCGAGTAGGCCCGGTAGCGCGCCTTTAAGGCCGCCAATAAGGCTCCCCTCCTTAGAGCTTATCATAGCATACGCGGGGACGGTTAGTTAAGATGCCTTTTGCCGGGCACAGGTTGACATTTGCCACCGCTTGAGTTTAATTTATTTAACCGGGGCTCCTTCCTTCTGGCCAGGTTAATCATCCAATCGCATTGCTTAAGTTTAATTTACCGGGAGGGGGAAACGTGTCGCGGGTGGACGAGCTGGTGCGGGAGATAGAGAGCCTTACCCTTGAGGAGCTAAAGCAACTCTTCGATCGGCTGGAGGACCTTCTGGACCTCCTGGGGTGGATTAAGCTAAATGAGGTAAACTTCTGTTGAAAAAGGCGGGCTCGCCGCGCAAGGCGAGCCCGCCTTTAAACTTTCTACTTCATCCTTTCCTGCACCACGGCCACGGCGGCGTCTTTCAGCCTCTTGGCCTCGGAGACGATGCGTTCCTTTTCGGCCAGCACGGCCTTCACGTACTCCTGATCCTTGATGAGGGGTATGTTGATGTCGGCACTCAAAAGCACGGCGTTAATGGCGGCCTCGCACACATAGGCGGCCACCCCGGCATCGCTGATGGCCATCTTATTGCCGATCTTGGCCAGCTTTTCGGTAACGACCAGGGCCTCCAGGAGGGTGCGGGCCACCTCAAGTGGGGTATCGGTGGCCTCTTTCAGGGCCTTTTGCATGAGCTCTTCCCGCCGGGCCTTTTCCTCCTCCGTGTTCTTGGGCAGGCGGTAGACCTCCATGAACTTGTTAAAGGCGGCCACATCCTGGGCCACGAGCTTTTCCAGCTTGTTAATGATGAAGTAGGCGGCACCGGCAATTTCCTTTGCCTGGGGCTCCACGTCGGCGTACTTGGGTTTGCCCACGGTGAGGTTGCCCACCATGGCCGTCATGGCCACCCCCAGGGCCCCTACGAGGGCGGAAACGCTCCCGCCGCCAGGGGTGGGGGAATCCGACGCCGCTACGGCCAAAAGCTTCCTAAAGGACATATCAAAAAGCTCGCTCACCGAGATCCCTCCTCACGCAAAAATTCACCGCAGTTTGACGCCCACTTAAGCCTTGCCCTGGAGCCGAATGGCCTTGAGCACGTTTTTCTGGATGAGCACGGTGGTCAGGCTGCCCACGCCGCCGGGCACGGGGGTGATGGCCCCGGCCACCTCCTTGGCCGCCTCAAAGTCCACGTCGCCGCAAATGCCGTCTTCCACCTGGTTGATCCCCGCGTCCACCACCACCGCCCCGGGCTTGATCATCTCTGCCTTGATCATGCGGGGCTTGCCCACGGCGGCAATGAGGATGTCGGCCTGGCGGGTATGGTAGGCGAGGTCGGCGGTTCTGGTGTGGCACACGGTTACCGTGGCGTTTTGATTTAGCATCATGAAGATGAGGGGCTTGCCCACCGTTTCGCCGCGTCCGACAAGGACGGCATTCTTCCCCTTGATCTCAATACCGCTGCGGAGCATAATCTCGATGCAGCTCTGGGGCGTCGCGGGGAAGAGGCCGTCGGCGCCGCTCAAAAGGTAACCGCGGTTAATGGGGTGGGACCCATCGACGTCTTTGAGGGGGGAAATGGCTTCCAGCACCCGCTGCTTGCTGATGTGCTTGGGCAGGGGCATCTCAATCATAATACCGTGCACGCTGTCGTCTTTGTTCAGGCGGTCGATGAGGTCCAGCACTTCTGCTTCCGGAGTATCGCCCGGCAGATTGAACAACTCGAAGGCAATGCCTACGTTGGCGCAGGACTTTTCTTTGGAGCGGGCGTAAACCACCGAAGCAGGGTCGTCGCCCACCAGCACGGCCACCAGCTTGGGGAGAATACCCTTTTCTTTTAGCTGCGCTACCTCCGCCTTAACTTCTTCGCGGATCTCCGCGGCAATTTTCTTGCCATCCAGAATGGTCGCCGCCATCAATCAAACCTCCTCCGGGAAAGTTTTTCGCTTGGTCCGGCACGGTTTCTTTGACACAGCAGTGGAGGCGCCCCCGGTAAAGCTCCACGCGAACCTCTTCTCCCACCGCAACCTCCTCCGCCCGCCGCAGCACCTCTCCCGTAGTGGCCCGCGTGCAGATGCTGTAGCCGCGGGAGAGAGTGGCCAGCGGACTTAAGGAGTGCAGGCGACCGGCAAGCAGTGCCAGCTCACTGCGCTTGCGGGCCAGGTGCAGCTCTGCCGCCTTTAACAGGCGGCGCAGAGCCTCGTCCACCGCCTGCGCGCGCAGGCCGCAGATGGCATCCACGGGCTGGCGGAAGACCCGGCTCTGGCAGCAGGCCTTAAGCCTTTGCCGGTAGACCACCACCTTTTCCCTCGCGGCCCGCACGAGGCGCGCCCGCAGCGCTTCCAGGTAGCGCGCCACCTCCTCCCGCACGGGCACCACCATTTCCGCCGCCGCCGAAGGCGTGGGGGCACGCGCGTCGGCCACAAAGTCGGCAATGGTGAAATCCGTTTCATGCCCCACGGCGGAAACGACGGGAATGGCAGAGAGGAAGATGCTGCGCGCCACCAGCTCGGTGTTAAAGGCCCACAGCTCTTCCAGCGAGCCCCCGCCGCGGCCCACGATGATCACGTCGCAGGCCTGCAGGCGGTTCAGCCACTGGATGGCCGCCGCCACTTCCCACGGGGCGCTCTCCCCCTGCACGGTCACGGGCACCACGATGATGTGCAGGCCCGGCCACCGTCGGCGGATGATCCTCACCATATCCCGCAGGACGGCACCGGTAGGCGAGGTGACGATGCCGATGCGGCGGGGCAGGAAAGGCAGCCTCTTTTTGTGGCGGGCATCAAACAGCCCCTCCTGCTGCAGCCTGGCCTTGAGCTGCTCAAAGGCCACGTAGAGGGCGCCGACACCGCACGGCTCTACCTCCTCCGCGTAAAGCTGGCAGGTGCCGTCCCGCGGGTAAACGGTAACGTAGCCCCTGACCTGCACCGCCATGCCGTCCTGCGGCTGGAAGGAGAGCCGGGAGGCGCGGGAGCGGAACATGACCACCTTGATGGTGGCATATTGGTCCTTTAAGGTAAAGTAAAGGTGCCCGCTGGAAACCCTTTTAAAATTGGAAATTTCCCCCTTCACCCAGATATTGAGGAGAAGGGGGTCGTTATCAAGAAGCTCCTTAATGTAGGCGTTTAGCTCGCTGACGGTAAAAAGCCTCATGCCGCGGAGAATGCCTTTAAGCCTTCTTGCTCATTAGGTAGGCGTGAATGGACCTGGCGGCAATGCGCCCGGCGCCCATGGCCAGGATGACCGTGGCCGCGCCGGTAACCACGTCGCCGCCGGCAAAGACGCCGGGCTTGGAGGTGGCTCCCGTCGCGGGGTCGGCCACGATGTTGCCTTTCTTGCCGATTTCCAGGCCTCTCGTGGTCCTGGGAACGAGCGGGTTGGGCGCCTGGCCGATGGCTACCACCACCGTATCCACTTCCATTATAAACTCGGAGCCGGGAATGGGCACCGGGCGGCGGCGGCCTGACTCATCCGGCTCGCCGAGCTCGTAGCGCAGGCACTCCATGCCCTTCACCCAGCCGTGTTCATCGGCCAGTATGCGCACGGGATTGGTAAGGAAGGCGAACTTGATGCCCTCTTCCTTGGCGTTTTCCACCTCTTCGTGGCGGGCGGGCATTTCCTTTTCTGTGCGCCGGTAGACAATCCAGGATTCTTCGGCACCCAGGCGCAGGGCGGTCCGGGCAGCGTCCATGGCCACGTTGCCCCCGCCAATGACGGCCACCTTTCGCCCCACCTTGATGGGCGTGTCCCATGCGGGGAAGAGGTAAGCTTTCATTAAATTGACGCGGGTGAGGAACTCGTTGGCGGAGTACACCCCGCAGGAGTTTTCCCCGGGTATGTTCATGAAGTAGGGCAGGCCGGCACCCGTGCCGATAAACACCGCGTCGTAGCCTTCTTCCTCCATCAGCTCGTCCACGGTGGCAAATTTGCCCACCACGGCGTTGGTGACAATCTCCACGCCCAGGTTCCTGAGGTTGTCTATTTCCGCCTGGACCACGCGCTTGGGGAGGCGGAACTCGGGAATGCCGTACATGAGCACGCCGCCCGGCACGTGCAGGGCCTCAAAGACCGTCACTTTGTGCCCCAGCTTGGCCAGGTCGGCGGCGCAGGTTAAGCCCGCCGGGCCCGAACCGACCACGGCCACCTTAAAACCGGTGGGCGGCGCCACTTCCTGGGGGAACACGCCGCGGGCAAGTTCCCAGTCGGCGCAGAAGCGCTCCAGCCGCCCGATGGCCACCGGCTCGTGTTTCTTGCCCAGCGTGCAGTATTTCTCGCACTGGTTTTCCTGCGGGCAGACCCGCCCGCACACAGCCGGGAGGGCGTTCTTTTCTTTGATCTTTTTAATGGCCCCCTCGAAATCCCGCTCGGCCACCATGCGTATAAAGGCCGGTATGTCCACCTCTACCGGGCAGCCCTGGCGGCAGGGCTCCTTCTTGCACTGCAGGCAGCGCTTGGCCTCCGCCACAGCCGTCTCCTCGTCGTAACCGAGGGCCACCTCGTTAAAGTTTCTTATCCGCTCCCGCGGGTCCTGCACGGGCATGGGATGCTTCTTGGGGATAATTTCCTTCTTCTCGGCCATCAGTTGCCACCTCCGCACTTGCACTGGCCGGTGTAAAGCTCCAGCGCCCGCTGCTCTTCCTGCCGGAAGGTGGCCGAGCGGCGGGCCAAAATATCCCAGTCGACCTGGTGCCCGTCAAATTCCGGCCCGTCCACACAAACAAACCTGGTCTGGCCACCCACGGTCACCCGGCAGCACCCGCACATCCCCGTACCGTCCACCATGAGGGAGTTCAGGCTGACAATGGTCTTTATGCCGTACTCCCCGGTCACCTTGCAGCAGGCCCGCATCATGGGCTGGGGGCCGATGGCCAGCACCAGGTTAATGTTCTCCTTCCCCCGCTGTTCGATAAGCTCCTTGAGGACGTCCGTAACAAAGCCTTTGCGCACGTAAGACCCATCGTCGGTGGTCACCAAAAGCTCATCGGACACTTCCCTCATGCGATCTTCCCAGAAGAGGAGTTCCTTGGTGCGGGCGCCGATGATGCTGATGACGTAGTTGCCGGCCTCTTTGAGGGCCCTGGCAATGGGGAAAACCGGCGCGATGCCCACGCCGCCGCCCACACAGACCACCGTGCCGAAGTTCTCGATGTGCGAGGGCGTTCCCAGGGGGCCCACGAAGTCCAGGATGTAGTCCCCGGCATTAAGCGTTCCCAGCAGCTTGGTGGTCTTACCTACTTCCTGAAAGACAATGGTAATGGTGCCCTTTTCCCGGTCAAAGTCGGCAATGGTTAGCGGGATGCGCTCCCCGTTTTCCTGCACCCTTAAAATAACAAACTGGCCAGCCTGGCATCTCCTGGCCACCCGGGGGGCTTCTACGACCATTTTCTTAATCACGGGCGAAAACACTTCTTTTTCTAGGATTTTAAACATCTCCTCCCGCTCCCCTCCCCTTGATAAAGTTTTTAAATTAAGCCTTGTTAAGGCAATAACTTTAACTAAGTTATTCGAGTTTTCTATGCGATTTCCTTCCGGAGGCAGGCTTTACGAACAAAAAGAAAATGAGGGCGCTTTACTTTCCCTCACCTTCAAACGCCGCGAGGAATCGGCCCGGGTCCTTGACCACCTGACCGAGGATGCCGTTAACAAAGCGGCTGGAGTCGTGCCCGCCAAAGGTCTTGGCCAGCTCCACCGCCTCGTTTACCGCCACGCTGTTGGGAATGTCCTCGCGGTGAAAGATTTCGTACAGGGCCAGGCGCATGATGTTGCGGTCCACCGCCGCCATGCGGTAGAGCGGCCAGTCGTGGCTTAAACCGGCAATTACCCGGTCCAGGGCCTCCCGGTGTGCGAGGGTGCCGAAAACCAGCTCCCGGGCAAAGGCCAGGTCTTTTTCCTCCACAAAGGTTACCTCCGGCAAGAAGGAGAAGGCCTCTTCGGGCGGCGCCCCTGTCAGGTCTACCTGGTAGAGGATCTGCAAAGCCACTTCCCTAGCGCGCCTCCTACCCATCGGGAAAGCCCCCCTAAACCAAGACGCAGCATTACTTTTCCTTGAAAAGGCGGGCAAGCAGCTCCCGCCAGTCCAACCGCTCGTCCAGCGACCTACCAACGATATAGCCGACAAGAACGCAGAGGGAGACAAAAAGGGCCTTCAGCACCCCGTAGGTAATGGCAAACCAACCGAAAACAAGCCCCAGGACGACTCCTATTATTTTGCCGCGGTGCCGCCCCCAGAACTCCGCCAGGTTGCCTGTTTCCATCGGCCGATACACCCCGTTTATTCCACCCGGGGCCTGCGGGCAGAAAAGCTCTTCACCGTAACGACCAGGTCCTCCACCACTACCCCGGTAACCTCTTTAATCCTGTTGCTCACCGCTTCCTGCACGCCGGCGGCCACTGCCGGCACGTTAACGTCCGAAGTTACGGCCAGCTCCAGCAAAATGCGTATGCCGCTCTTTCCCTGCTCCACCCGGGCAGCGGCCTCCCGCACGCCGCCCTGCGCCAGGGCCAGCTTTTCGGCCAGCTCCTTTATGGCCGCCAGGGCAATGCGTACCTGCCCCATGGCGGCCTCCTGCACGACCACCCGCGGGCGCCTTACCCTGACCGCCGCCCAGAAAAGGCGGGCGCCAACCAGCATCATCGCCCCCAGCACCAGCAAGGGGATCTCTGGTTCTTCCAATCCCGCGCGCAGCCACGCCCACAAGAGGTAGGGCGGCAGCGCCCCGGCCAGGCCGGCGGCCAGCACGCCCAAGCCCAGGGTAACGGCCAGCGCATAACACGCCAGGAGGCCGCGGTCAAATGGCCCCATAGCCAAAACCTCCTACCGCACCCGCTGTTCTTCCTTTCCCTCCTGCGGGAAAGCCACTCCCTGCACGTTTACATTGACCTCCACCACCGAGAGGCCGGTCATGGCCTCTACGGCCTTCTTTACGTTCTCCTGTATCTGCAGGGCCACGTCGGGGATGCGCGTGCCGTAATCCACGATCACAAACAGATCCACCGCCGCTTCCTTTTCCCCCACCTCCACCTTGACGCCCTTGGAAAGGTTTTTCCTGCCCAGCATTTCCACGATGCCGCCCACCACGCCGCCGCTCATACCGGCCACGCCCGGCACCTCCGTGGCGGCCAGGCCCGCAATCACCCGCACCACTTCGTCGGCAATGCGGATGGAACCGAGGCTTGTCTGCTCCTCCCGCACGACCGTTTCCTTACCGGCCTGTTCCACCGCGCTTTGCTCCTCCTCCTGTCATAATTTGCCTTGCACGATTATATCAGAACCACTGGGCGGGCGCAACCGCATAAAAGGTTCAGGTCTCCCCACCTTTTTTCCTGGCGTGACTTAGCTCCCGCTCGCTTCATGAGCTTCGCGGGCCAAACTAACGCTCAATTTTCGGGCTCCGGCGGGGTCCCCGGCTCATTCGGCTTCCTTGCCTCACGAGCCGGCCTCGGCCATCCAAGGCCTCGGCCCCGCCTTCGCCCTCAATTTCGCTAAGTTTGGCTTTCCGCTCAGCTCAAGTCGCTCGCTTTCGAGCTAAATCACGCCCTTAAAACTGGGGATCACTCAGCATAAAAGGCGGGCCCTAGCCCGCCAAGATACGTCTCTGGATAAAGTTTGTGTAGACTTCGCCGCGGCGGAAAAAGGCGTTTCCCAGGACCCGCCGGTGAAAGGGAATGGTGGTCTTGACGCCTTCCACCACGAACTCGGCCAGGGCCCGCTGCATGCGTGCTATGGCTTCCTCGCGGTCCCTACCCCAAGCAATTAGCTTGGCAATTAAGGAATCGTAATAGGGGGAAATCTGCCATCCCGCATAGGCCGCGCTGTCCAGGCGGATCCCCGGGCCGCCGGGCGGGAGGTAAGCGGTGATTGCTCCCGGTGAGGGGGCAAAGTTCTGGTCCGGGTCCTCGGCGTTAATGCGGCACTCGATGGCCCACCCCCTGATGCATATGTCATCCTGCGTGTAACCCAGGGCTTCCCCGGCGGCCAGGCGGATCTGTTCCTTGACCAGGTCGATGCCGGTAACCATCTCGGTTACCGGGTGCTCCACCTGGATGCGGGTGTTCATCTCGATGAAATAAAAGTTGCCGTGCTTGTCCAGGAGGAACTCCACCGTGCCGGCGTTGTGGTAGCCTATGGCCCTGGCCAGCTTCAGGGCTGCCTCCCCCATCTTTTGGCGCAGTTCCGGGGAAAGCGCCACGGAAGGCGACTCCTCGATGAGCTTTTGATTTCGCCTCTGCACGGAGCAGTCCCGCTCGCCGAGGTGAACCAGGTTGCCGTACCTGTCGCCGAGGATCTGGAATTCAATATGCCGCGGCTCTTCTAAATACCTCTCCAGGTAGACCATACCGTTGCCGAAGGTGGCCTGGGCCTCCGACCTTGCCGCCTCCAGGGCCCGCGCCAGGTCCTCGGGACCCTGGGCCACCCTCATCCCCCTGCCGCCGCCGCCGGCGGCGGCCTTCACGATTACCGGATAACCGATCTGGCCGGCCACCTCCAGGGCTTCCTGCACGTCGGCAAGCGGCCCCGGGGAACCGGGAACCACAGGCACGCCCGCCCGCTGGGCCATCTCCCGGGCCAGGGCCTTGTCCCCCATCTTTTCAATGGCCTCCGCCGAGGGGCCGATAAAGGTGAGGCCGCAGCTCTCGCAGATACCGGCAAAGGTGGCGTTTTCCGCCAGAAAACCATAGCCGGGGTGGACAGCGTCCGCCCCGGAAACTATGGCCGCGCTGATGATGTTGGTGAGGTTCAGGTAGCTCTTGGTCGGCGGCGGGGGCCCTATGCACACGGCCTGGTCGGCCATACGCACCGGCAGGCTCTCCCGGTCCTCCTCGGAGTAGACCACTACCGTCTTGATGCCCATCTCCCGGCAGGCCCTGATGATCCTGACGGCAATTTCCCCCCGGTTGGCAATGAGTATTTTTTTAAACATTGCTCCTTCACCCTGCTGGCTACATTTTCTGGATGAGGAAAAGCTCCTGGCCGTACTCCACTACTTGCCCGTTCTCCACCAGGATATCCACTATTCTCCCGGAAAACTCCGACTCAATTTCGTTCATCATTTTCATGGCCTCGATAATGCAGAGGACCTGGCCCTTTTGCACCACATCCCCCACCTGGACGAAGGGCGGCGCGTCGGGAGCAGGCGCGCGGTAGAAGGTGCCCACCAGGGGCGACCTGACGGAGAGCAGGCCGTTAGTTCCGTTTTGCGCCTCCGGTTTCGCCGCCCCGGGCACGCACAGTTCCTTAACCTCTTCTTGCGACAGGCAGGAGGGGGAAAGGAACTCTCCTATTTCCACCAGGCCGTCCATGCTGGTGTCCAGGGTTATATCCGCCTTTTTCCCGGCCGAACCGGAGGCAGACTTGCGAATGGCCACTTTGACCCCCGCAGCCTCCAGAGATAGCTCCGCTATGGCGCTCTGGTCAACTAGCTTGATTAACTCCTTTATTTCCTGCAGGTTCATCTCCTTTTCCCCCTTCGGGCTTTTTTCGCCGTTGCTTGCGTCCTTTTGCTCCAGAATGTATTCTAACCAGTTTTACCCTCCCCTAACCCGAAACATTGCAAGATCGCAATTATACCAGCTATGCCTCATTATATAAAAACCGGGCGCATCCCTGAAATAGGCCAAACGAAAGTATACAATATATCTGTTTGTAACTCCCTTTTACAAGCTAAAGCCTCCCCCAAAAGGGGAGGCTCCATTGACTCGGTTACATAATCAGGCGCATTAAGTGCTCGGGGAAGCGAGCTTGGGGGTGCCTTGCTGCTAAGCGGCGAAGCCGCACCACTGCCTTGGACACATCAAGCCCTTGGGGACAAGACCAAGTACACCGCCGGCAACCGATACACGCCCAGAGAAATCGGGAAGTTAGCACTTCGTCTAGTCGACCTAACTGTAACAAACGGAATGCGCGCGCAGGCGAAAGATCTCGGAGACGAGCAAGGCAGGCACCGCCACACCGTCCGCAGTTGGTACAACTCCGGGCGGTATGGAGAATAACTGGATCAAGCCATTTCAGACCCTGAAGAGTAATTTCCCTGAGGAGGGTGGAGTTCCTTTGCATAGGTGTACCTCCGGAAAAACTCACTCCTTAAAGGGATTGGGACCCAATTTTTGAAGTTGCTGAACAAATCTCTTAATTGCTGCCACCAAACTATGCCCATCCTCGATACCAGCGTTGAGCACCTGTACCCGTTGGGGTTCCACCAGCATACTCTTTAAGGTGTCGCGCAAATTATTGATCCGTGATTCGGCCAGAGAGGTGCCACGTCCAAAATGGCACTCCGTCGTTCGGCAACCTGCAACCAATACACCGTCAATCCCGTTGAGCAAAGCGTCATTGATCCAACCTACATTCACTGCGCCAGCACAGGGAACCCTAACCGTCAGAATATTAGCACCGTAGCTCACTCCCTGGACCCCAGCCCGATCCAGTGCCCGGTAAGCATCGTTGGCACACAAAAAGGCCAGCACGCATGGTTGCTCTCCCATGCTACCTGTGTCTACCGCTTCTATAAGTCCGGCAACCTCCCGGGAACTGAACCCGGGTAGATATATACACCTCAAGGGGCATCCACCTTGACAAATACCACAGCCACGGCACGCCAGCGGGTTTACCGATGGGTAACCATCCGCACCAAAACTTAGGGCACCGTAAGGGCACTCCTCAACACAACGCCCGCACCGGTCGCACTTGTGCCGCTCCACTACCGGTGGAAACACTGTTGGCTGGTTTTGAACGGTGGCCAGGCATTCCGCTGCCGCTGCCAGAGCGCTTTTGACGCTTGTGCTTACATCCATCGGTTCCTGAGCGCAACCGGCTACGAAAATGCCCGCGCGACGCACCTCCATGGGTGAACAGGGCAAGTGGCCGGTAACGAAGCCGGTTGTGTCCCTTTCCAGGCGGTCGAAAGCCGGAACGGTACCGGGCACCATGCCGACAGCCAGTACCACCAGATCAACTCGTACTGCTACTTGCGAACCGCTTAAAGTATCTTCGCCCGTTACTATCAGTTCTTCTTTAACAGAGTCCCATTCAACCGCATAAGGGTTACCACGGATAAAAACGGCCCCGTGTTCTTCCCTAGCCCGGCGGTAAAGTTCCTCCAGATTACCCGGAGTACGGATGTCCATATAAAAAACAAAAACGTCAACATCCGGATCCATGGTATGCACGTAATTTATTTGTTTTAATGTGGCCGCGCAGCATACACCGGAACAATATGCCAAGTGCTGTTTATCGCGGCTCCCGGCACACTGGATAAAGGCCACCCGCCGTACGGACCTTTTGTCGTAAGGCCGGATTAACTGTCCACCAGTTGGCCCGTCAGGGCGAGCCATACACTCCATCTCCACACTGGTGATTACTCCAGGCAAACGCCCATAGCCGTAATTGTTAAGCCGTATGGCATCGTAAGGCTCCCAACCGGTAGCCAGAATTATAGCGTCCACCTCAATGTTAATCCTGCTTTCCTCTTGGTCTAAGTCAATGGCTTCTGCCGGGCAAACCTCCGCGCACCGGCCACAGGACTTACCACGGCAAAGTTGACGATCGATGGCATAGATAAGGGGATAGGGAAATGGCCCTGGACCTTCAATAGCCCGACGTTTGCCTATTGGCAATGACGGGGAGTACGGCACCTCCACCGGGCAAACTTCAATGCAAGCACCACATCCCGTGCAGGTATCCTTGACGCAACGCGGGCGTTTCAATAGTTCCACCGTAAAGTTACCGGTGTTACCGCGAACATCGATTACCTCGGTCAAGGTATGCACCGTTACCCGTCCCGTAGCCAGCAAACGCCCTACCAGGACTTCCAGCCCGCACCGGGGCGAGCAAAAGCGCGGGTAGTAGCGGTATAACTGGGCGACCTTGCCACCCAGGTAGGGGGACTTTTCAACCAGCGTTACGTTAACTCCAGCCCGGGCTAGGTTCTCCGCCGCGGTTAAACCGGCAATACCTCCCCCAACTACCAGTACAGAACGAGTTGTTGAAGATGTAACCGGCTCAAAGGATTCCGCCGGGCGTATCCGCCCTACGGCCATTTTAAGTAAATTCCGAGCCTTTACCGTCGCCAGCGCCGGCTGGTCATGGTGGGCCTTGGCGCACTGTTCCCTTAGGTTACAACGTTCCAGTAAATGCTCTTGCAAGCCCAATTGGCGCACTAGGCGAAGAAAGGTATCTTGATGGACACCCGGTGAACATGCCCCTATTACTAAACGGTCTACACGACCCTGGCGCACATCTTCAGCCATTAATTCCAGGCCATCAGCGCTGCATAAGGCAGGATGATGGATGCTGGCAGTAACACCTTTCCACTTGCCTGCCTGTTGAGACAGCTTTTCCAGGTCAACAATCTTGCTAATCTCACCGTAACAATGGCACAGATATATACCGATTTTTGGTGGCACCGTGTTCCCCCCTAATTGAAATTGCCGTGGGGCCGGCAATGAACAGCCGGCCCCATAAGCCTTAGTCGTTTCTGGTTTTAAAGGTGAAGCGTTCTACATTACCGTGAATATCCACCACGGTCCAACTAATCTTATTGCTTCCCACCAACGGAATAAGCTTTGCCGGGTAATAACCCAACTGGTAGGGTAGGCGGGTTTCAATGGCCCCGTGGGGGCAGGCTTTCACACAGGACATGCAATCCCAGCAGTCACGAGCTGAGCGGCAGTAGGCTTTCCCGGTATTTTCATCTAAAACCATCAGATCTCCAGGACAAATCTGCACGCAAAGTGGTTCGCTTTCGGCACGGCAACCATCGCATTTCTGGGGATTAACCTTAGGTGGCACGAGCAATCAACCTCCTCTCGGACTTATGGGCGGTAGCGATCTCCTGGTACTATTTGCTCGTAGGGCCGGGTAAACACCTCTATCTTACCGGTTTTTGGATCGCGCCGGGAGTTCACAAAGCAGTCAAATCGGCTGTCGTCCCGCTCGGGAAAGTCCACTCTGTTCTGCCAACCCGGCCAACGGGTTTCCTCCCGGAACAACAGGTGATGTACCAGTACTTCAGCTACATCCAGCCGGTCAATTACTTCGTGAGCTTCCATTAACTCGTGTAAATCACGAGCAATAAGATATTTGGTTTGGTCCTTTAAAATAGCCAGATGTTTTAAGGCATATTCCAGCCGCTCCCGGTTCATCCGGTAAAACTGGTGTACCCCGCCCGCATACTCATCCATTAGCCGCTGGAGGCGTTCTTCCATTTCGCGGGGGGTAATGCCATCTCCCTCCCTGGCCTGCCTGATGGCTGGTGCATAAACCCGTGCCTTTTCTGCTGCTACAAGAGACTCATCGACTTGGCCCTTGTCTTCCAGGGATTCGAGGTATTCGATAGCTCCCCGGGCTGCCAATATTCCTTCAGCGGCGCAACCGCCGACAAATTTGTTCGGCACGCCACCGGCCACATCGCCGCAGGCAAAAAGACCGGGCAAGGTGGTAGCGCGCTTGACGTCAATCCAGTACCCGCTGGCCGTATGGCCTCCCACGATGTAAGGATCGCTGCCGTAAACCTCAATGGGCTCCTTGGTAATGTCCTGCCCGCGGGCAGCCAGGAAGAGCACAAAGCTGGGGCGCTCGTTCAGGTAGTCGATTTTAAGGTTCTTAACCTGTTCCGGAGTCATATGACGGGTATCCACGTAGCAGGGACCCCTGCCGGCCAGCCACTCTTCCATTGGTGCGTTGGCCCGCACAAAACGAGGAGCAGCATCCCCGCCCATGTGGGCGTACCGCTCGGCTAAAATTTTCTCCCCTTTTGCGTTAATCATGGGCGCCTTGTAACCCACGGAAATTGTGTCGATAGGCCCGTTGAAGTCTTTCGTACGCACAGCGCACCAGCGCATTTCAAAGGTGGTCATCTCCGCACCGGCCCGAATGCCCATGGCATAGCCGGTACCTACGTTGAAGGGACAGTACCAAATCTGGTGGTGACAATCATTGCCGTCGTTGGTGTAAGGCTTGTACAGTCCAGCTGCTCCCCCTGTGGCTACGATGGTCGCTCCAGCCTTGATAATATAGAACTTGCCGTCCCGAACACCAAACCCCATAGCACCAACAACGCGATCGCCATCGAGAAGGTAATTAGTGGCTACCACCCGGTTTAAAACCTCGCAACCGTATTCCCGTACTTTTTCGGCCAGGATCACCTTCATCTCCGAACCTTGGATAGCAATATCCCAGCGACCCCGGGCCAGATATTCTCCGTTTTCGTCCTTTTTAATGGGCAGGCCCCACTCTTCCCATTCTTCAATAGCCTGATTTAACAATTCAGCCATGGTAATGGTGAGGTCCTCTCGCAGGAGTCCCCCCGCTTGGGCACGGCTCCAGCGAACAAAACTTTCTATGGTTTCGTTCTTCTTAATATAAGTATTGATGGCATCCATGCCCGCGGCCAGGCAGCCGCTACGATCGATGTGGGCCTTTTCCATCAAGGTAACCCTCAGATCGGGACGGCGACGTTTGGCCTCAATGGCAGCATAACATCCCGCGTTGCCAGCACCAATGATTAAAATGTCGGTCTCGATCCTTACTTCGGCCACATCTTCAAGTTTTGTTGGTAGCTTTGCAGGCATATTCTAAAACCTCCCTAAGTTAATCTTTACTTTAAAGTAGCTACGACTGCGTACAACTTAAGCCATGCTTTAATCACCTCCATGTAACATATCCTCCCCAAACAGGTAAGCCGTTAACAGCATACCAGGGCATCATGATTAACACAAAGTAAAGGAGAGTTGCTACCATAACAGGTATTCCGACTTTAGCGTAGGTCTTTGTATCAAAAGTGCCCGTACCGTAAGCAATCACACAGGCAGTTACTTGTGTTGGCACGATGAAGGAGAAGGTATCAAAGTTACCTACCAACAGAGTAAAAGCAACAGGATTTAAGTTAAGCGTTTTGGCTAGGGATAACACTATAGGCGCCAGCATGGCAACTGCAGCCACGTTGCTGAGCATAAATATCCTGACAAGTGCGGTGAACACGATAAAACCGACTACGATGACCAGGAAATGTTGCCCCTTAAAGACAGGCCCTGCCAAATCAGCAATCCACTTCGCTAGGCCCGTATCGCTGATGGCATTAGCCAAAGAGAGTGCCCCGGCTAGCAAAAGCCACGTTCCCCAAATGGTCTTGTTTTGTAACGTTTTCCATGGTGTGGGCAACAATCCAGGGGCAAAGAAAACTCCCAGGGCAATTAAAGTGGCCAAACCGGTTTTTATCTTGTGCTGGGGTTCTGTGATCCAAAGCATCACCGCAACAGCAAAGACTGCCAGCACAAGCCACTCTACCAAGCTCATCTTACCTAGAACCTTTTTCTCGGCCTGAATTAAATCAGTTCCGCCGGGCACCGAAATTCCGCCCACATTCAACTGCTTCCTAATGATTAGGAACATGATAGGCAACAGACCCAAAATAGGCCAGTGTAACCAGAACCACTTGGCATAACTCAACTGGTAGCCCAGCTCTTTTTCAAACAAACCGGCCATTATAACGTTGGGCATGTGGGCAGTTAGAAGCAGGATTCCACCAACCATGGGGAAATAGCACAGGCCAGTTATGGCCAGCGCTCCCCTAGCCCTTCTGCCTTCAGGGGTATCCTCAAAGAGATCCATGATGCCTCTTACAATGGGGAGGAGTACGGCTGATCTGGAAACCGCCGCAGGAATGATGATGCTTAAAGCAATATTTACAGTCATTAATCCCTTGATTACCTGGTCAACTTGTGGCTTCACCCTGCTCAATACTGCCAGGGCAATCCTTCTATCGAGACCAGTACTCTGCATGATCGCGGCAAAAATGAAGGAACCCAGTACTAAAAACGAGACATCTTGAGTGAAACCGCTAAAGGCCTGGGGAATTTTTTCCTGTGCACGAGTTAATACCAAAAGGAGCGGGATTAGTAGTCCCGTTATACCTACTGGCATGGCTTCGGTAATCCACATAATGACAGCCCAAACGGCAACCGCAGCCGCTGCCAATCCCGCGGGCTTTAGCCCCGGTGGAACGGGTAAAGAGAGGATGGCGAAAAAGGCTATCCACGCTACCAAAAAACCCGGGAAGACAGTGTTAGGATCCAACCCAGCCTTTCTGGCATTTTCGACCATAAACCCGGGTACAAACCGTACATACCACTTGAGTTCGCCGTTACCCTGCATAAACTCGCCTCCGCTTTTCCCGGTGAAATTTACTTTTCAATTCTTACTTCTTTTTACATTTGTTGTTGTTAATTTTTCCTTAGCCGAAATAGAGCTCTCACTTCCCTTCACCAGTTATTTAGCATTTGCTTATAGTAAACTTAACAGAAACTTTTAAGTTGTGCAGTTTCTTGCCTTACCGAAGAACTGTTATTTTGCTTACAAAAAAATAAAGCCCAGTTAAAACTGGGCATTATTTATGTAAGCTTACTCTATCCATCTCCGTAATTTTTCGGGTCGAACTGCCCTAATTTCACGTCCTTCCACAACAATGGCTCCTTCTTGTTTGAATGTGTTTATAATGGTAGTAACTGTGGGGCGAGAAGTACCAATCATGCATGCGATTTCTTCATGAGTAAGGCGGAGGTTGATTTCTACCAGTTCCTTTTTTCCTGTTGTTCCTGTGCGCTCGGCCAGTTTAAGAAGCAGAAGAGCCAGCCGTCCTGCTACTGGCCATGAAACAATCTCACATATAATGCTCTGGGCCTCCCGGAGCCTCATCCCCAAAATTTGCCCTACTTTCACGGCTAGAGTTGGTTTTGAGGTAAGGAGTTTGAGAAAGTCATCCCTTTTAAACAATAGTAAATTTACATCCTCCACGGCCTCAGCAAAACAGATACGGTCCGCGCCGCACAAGGCCTCCGCCAAGCCAAAAAATTCTCCGGGATGACGTAAAGCCACAGTAATTTTTCGGCCGTCCCCGGCCAGGTAGTAAATTTTAACTAGCCCTTCTTGAATAAAATAAACCCGGTCCGCACTTTCCCCTGAGGAAAAAATTAATTGGCCTCGGGGATAGCTAATGGCTGTACCATGACCCTTCAACTGCTCTTTTATCTGCTCATCCTCTAATCCTGTTTTTTTCACCTTCATGAACCCTTCTCCCCCACCATATAATGTCAAGTAACTGACGAATTATTTGCAAGTTATCGGACACCTCTGCCTTCTTTCTTGTGATAAAATGCTTATGGCATCTGCCGAAGCTTTTCCCGGTGAGAGATTGCATGTTGCTTACTCCTAGATATTGTAACACTTTTTGTCCTTTTACGCTTCATGGAAATTTTTAGGGAGCACCAATTAAGGTTGCTCCCTATTTTTAACTACGACCGGGGAATGATGACCACATTTTGCTCGGGCACGCCGGTGCTCCGGGAGATCAGCTCGGCAATGCGCCTGGCCTCCTCGGAAGTTATGTGCGCTGCCCGCACCACCACCGTCGCGCCCTTGCCGTCCAGGTAAACGGCGGCGTCCTTGAAGCCCTTGGCGCGGATGAGGTTTTCCACTTCCACCTCCTGCGCCATGCCTTGCGAGAGGGCCAGGAGCTTCTCCTGGGCGGCCTTCCTTGCCTCGGCAGAGGACTGCGGGTTGTTGATGACTTCCCGCAGCACTTCCACCTGCCGGCTGCGGGCCCGCTCGCGGTCCAGGCGGTAGTCCACAAAGAAAGCTATCTCCTCTTTATCCGGGGCCTCCCTTGCCTGGGGGCCTTCCGGGGGCAGGGCGGGGCGCTCAACGCTCTGCGTCAGGCCGGCAGCCGGCGCATCACCCTCCCCACGGTGCTTGCCCGCCTCCGGCCAGCCCTGCCAGCCTGCCCACAGCAAGGCTAAGCCCAGCAGGGCCCAGAGGCCGGCCAGCAAAAAGCGCTTCCTGATGAGGACGGTACGCACCTATATTTCCCCCCTTTCCCGCGGCAAAACCATCACCTTGTGGGGCTCGATCCCCAGGGCCACCTGTACGGCCCGGAAGAGACGGTCCTTGACCACCGGGTCGCGGGCGCCGTCGGCCACCACCAGCACCCCGGCTATGCGCGCGGCCACCTCCTGCTTGACCACCGGCTTTTCGCCCTGCCCGGTGCGGAAGAGCACCAGCTGGTCGCTGCTGGTGTTCTCACTGGTCACCCTGGTCCCCCCGGCCTGGTCTTTTTCCTGCGTGGTTTTATGGCTGGTGGTGGTATTGACGGCGTACTCTTCCAGATTGGAGCTAGCCAGGCGCACCGTCACCTTCACCCGCCCTGCCCCCTCTACCTGGCCGAGCATCTCCCGCAGCTTTTCTTCAATGGCGGCCTCCTGGTGGGCCATGGTAAGCTCCTGGTGCTCCAGCCGGGGCTCGCCGGCGGCCTGCCCATTTTTTGCCTGCGGCCCCTTTAGCGGCACCAGGTGCCCCAGCAGTAAGAGCAAAACCCCCAGCGCCGCCAGGCCGCCCAGGAAAATCGCCTGCTGGCGCTGTTTCTTGGGCGGAAGCCCCCCCTCACCGGAGCCCCCCCAGAACCTTTCCCAGAAAGACATGTGCCCGCCCTCCTTTATGTCACGGCATTTCTACCCTTACCTTGATCTGCGAGGGGTTAAGATTGTAAAAATTGCCCAGTATACGTGTCACCCGCTCCACGGCCTCTTGCATCTCTGGTGGCAGCCCTTCCCCCGCGCCCCCACCCGGCTCTTGCCCGGGCTGCTCCATCCTGACGGTGACCGGCTCCACCGTCCGGTAAGGGGGCGCTTTTCCTGCCGGGGCAAGCAAGAGGCTGACCTCCCTTATCTGGCCGAAATGCTTGTCCTGCACACGGTCGTAAATCTCCACCTGTACCTCCTTTACCTCCACGTTGCCCCCCATGCCGGCCAGGGCGGAAATCTGGCGGGCGAGGCCGCGCCGGTACTCCTCCAGTGCCCTTTCCTGCTGCAGGGCCTGTAGCTCCTTGCCCGCGGCCATAATTTCCGGCAGCTTCGCGCTCCCCGGAGGCTGAACGGAAAGGGCCGGTTCGGGGAGCACTTCCTGCCACTCCCTCTTCACCAGTCCACCGATGGCCTGCAGCACGGCCACCACAATGAGCAGGCCCACCACCAGCCGCACGTAACGCCTCATCTCGTTCTGGGGCAAGAACATTTCCAGGAAAACCCCCAGCACCACAACCACCACCAGGTTTTGCACCAGACGCTGGACCTGTTCCACCGCCTCCCTCCCTCCTAGCGAAGCATCACGGTGAGATTGCCCACCCCGATGAGGATGGCCAGGGCAAAAAAGAAGAGCAGTCCCAAGGTAGCCACCGCGGCAAAAACAACCATCACACTGTTGCCCAGGTCGGAAAGGCAGTCGGCAACCTGGGCATCGCCCACAGGCTGGATGAGGGCCCCCGCCAGCTTGAATATGAAGGCCAGGGAAATGAGCTTGAGCATGGGAGCAATGATTATGGCCCCTGCGGCCAGCATTCCGGCCACACCAAGGGCATTTTTAATCAGGAGGGAAGTGCTCACCACCGCTTCCAGGGCGTCGGAAAACATGCGGCCCACAATGGGCACGAAGGCATCCAGGGAGAACTTGGCCACCCGCAGGGCCAGCCCGTCCCCCACCGCTCCGGCCACCCCCTGCACGGCCAGGAGACCCAGGAAGACGGTCCCCGACATGCCCAGCACCCAGAGGGTTGCCGTGCGCAGCAGGCCGGCCAGGTTCGACACTTTAAATTGCGGGGAAAGGTGGCCGGCCAGGGTGAGCACCGCTGCAAGGAAAATGAGGGGAAGGGCGACGTTCTTAATCAGCGTGCCGATAAAGGTCACCCCGACAATAATCACGGGGTGAAAGAGGGCCGCCGAAGTCATGTTGCCCAGGGCCACCAGCAGGGTGAGCATTATCGGCAAAAGGGCCTGCATGAAGCCGACCATCTTATCCACGGCTTCCCGGCCCACCTGCACGGCCAGGGCGAAAGGCCCTATGGCCATGGCTACCAGGGAGAGGTAGGCTACGGCATGGGTGAGCTGCCCGGCGGTCCCCTTCTCGAAAGCCGCCGTGAGGGCCTGCAAAACGGCACAAATGATGGCCAGGAGGACCAGCTTGCCGAGAAGGGAGGCGTTGGCCATTACCTCGCGGAAAACGCAGGAGGCGAGGTGGTACAAGACATCCGCCGGGGTGGCATGCAGTTCCCCGCGGACCAGCTTTACCACCAGCTCTTTAAACTGAAACCCCGGCAGGGCTTTTCTCACCTCCTCATCCAGGGAGTTCAGGTAACCCTCCACGCCGGCCAGATCCACCGCCTCTTTAAATGCCGCCCCCTGCTGCGCCCCGGCCGGAAGGGAGCAGAACAGCCACAGTGCGCCGGCCACCAGGAGGCACCATATCGCGCGCCCCATTCCCACCACCTCAGGGCAAAAGCTTCAGCAGGGACTGCAAGAGGGCCATGACAATGGGCACGGCCAGAACCAGGATGAGTATCTTGGCCGCAAACTCTATTTTGCTGGCCACCGCCCCTTCGCCGGCATCGCGGCATATTTGCGCCCCGAAGTCGGCTATATAGGCAATGGCCACTATTTTGAGCACGGTCGCCAGGTACACCATGTTCAGGCTGGCCCGGCTGGCCATTTCCTTTAAAAGTTCCACGACCGCCCCGATCTTCCCCAGGACCATAAAGAAAAGGATAAGGCCTACGGCAATGCTTAAAAGCATGGCCATCTCCGGCTTGTTATGCCTTATGGTCACTGCCAGCACGGCGGCCACCACTCCCAGGCCCACAATTTGTACAATCTCCACATTCTCGCCACCCTTCTTAAAAGAGCTTGAACACTGACTTTACCTGGTCAAAGAAATTGCCCAGAAGCTGCACCACCCAGAAAAGGGCAATGGCCATGCCGCCCAGGGTGGCTATGAAGGCGTAATCCTCCTTGCCGGAATTTTTCAAAACGTAATGGGCCACGGCCACCAGCACACCGATGCCGATAATCCTAAAGATCACGCCCACGTCATAGCCCATGCGCTGAAAACCTCCTTCACCAGAGCGTGAAAATCAGGGCCAGGCTGCCCAGAAAGCCGAGAGAGCGCCAGAGCTTAACGTAACGCGCGGCCTCTTCCTCCGCCCTCTTCACTTCCAGGTCCAGCTGTTCCATGGCCAGGCGCAGGTGCTTGCTCTGGTCGCCGGTGCTGGAAATGCCCAGCACGTAGCCGAGGCGGCGCAGGATGGCCAGGTCCCTGGCTGCCAGGGCGCTTTGGGCGTAGCACTCCCTCAGGGCGCCCTCCCAGGCCTCCTGCAGCGTGCAGCCGGCCCCAAGCCCCGCACCGGCGCGGGCAAAAAAGAGGGCCACCTGGTGCGGTAACCGCTCGGCCACCCGCAGCAGGGCCTCGGCCAGCGGGGTGGCCGTGTAGGTGATCTCCGTTTCCAGCATCTTTAGCGCTACCTGCAGGGCCCGCAGGTCCGCAGGGCGGCGGGCGTAAAGGCCGGCCACCACCGCGCCCAGCCCGCTGCCGGCAAAGAGAATGGCGGCACAGCCCAGGACCTTCAGCATGCCCTCACCCCCAAGGGAGAGAGTGTCTGGCCGTCCCAGATCTCCTCCACCGTGCCCACCCCGCGCGAGCGCCCCAGCAGTACAAAGCGCTGGATAACTTTTAAGGAAAATAGGTGCTGCAGCGCGGGGCGGCTGGCCAGCTCCCGCAGGGAAGAGCCGTGCACCGTAACCAGCACGCGCACGCCGGCGTGGAACACCTCCTCCAGGGCGGCCACATCCTCTGCCCTGCCGATTTCATCGGTAGCAATCACCTGGGGGGCCATGGAACGCAGGAGCATGGTCATCCCCTCCGCCTTCGGGCAGCCGTCCAGGACATCGGTGCGCGCCCCCACGTCCCGCTGGGGTATGCCGCGGTAGCACCCGGCTAGCTCCGAGCGTTCGTCCACCACGCCCACCCGCTGCCCGGGAAGCTCGAGCTCCGGCACGCCGTTGCTGACCTGGCGGATGAGATCCCGCAGCAGGGTGGTCTTCCCGCAGCGGGGCGGGGAAAAAATGAGGGTGTGGTAGACGGTCCTGTGCCGCCGGTCAATGAGGTGCGGCAAAAGGGGGGTGGCCAACCCGGGTACCTCCCGGGAAACGCGGATGTTAATGGAACCTATGTGTTTTAGCGTCCTCACCCTCCCCCCCTCGACCACCGCCTTGCCGGTCAGGCCCACGCGGTGCCCGCCGGGGAGGGTAATGAAGCCGTTGCGCAGCTCTTCCTCCAGGGCGTATAGCGACGAACCGGTTACCAGCTGGATGGTTCGTTCCATGTCCGGAGCAGTAACCCGGTAGGCCTGTTCCGGGTCGCCAACCAGGCAGCCGGCAGGGCTCAAAAACGCATCACCCTGCACCAGGCCCAGAGCCAGGGGGCGGTCCTGGCGTAGGCGGATCTCTTCCAGCTGCCCCAAAACAGCGGGGGGCAGGGTAGCCACCAGGGAGCGCAAGTGGGGCGGCAGCACATGCAAGACCTCGGCCACCGGGTCCGGTGGCGGGTCCGGCCTGCCTGAAGGGAGCATTCTGAAGAGAGATGCCGTGCCCATGTTTGTCCCCTCCCTGGTAAATAGATATTGGGATATATGGGAACATATGCCTCACCGGGACAAAAAAAAGAACCCCCTGCCACTTGCGGCAGGGGAGTCCTAATCTGCAGCCCGGTTCACTCCATCTCGTACGGCCAGGCCTGCAGCCCGCCTTCCAGGAACCTTACCCGGGTGTAGCCCGCGCCTTCCAGGATGCGCTGGGCTTCCCAGGCCCGCGTGCCCATGGCGCAGAGGATGACGATTTCCTTATCCCGCGGCACCTCTCCTATGCGCTGGCGCAGCTCGTTCAAAGGCACCAGCATGACCCTTTCATCCTCAATGTGCTTGGCGTTAAACTGCGCGGGCATGCGCACGTCCAGCAGCACCAGGTCCTCCCCGGCGTCCATCCTGGCCTTTAAGTCGCGGGCGCCTATGGTCTTGGCCAGACCGGAAAGCTTGTTGCGCAGCGTGTTGGCCGTGTGCTGCACCGGATCAATGGGCGTGGAGAAGGGCGGCGCATAGCCCAGGTCCACGCCGGCCAGGTCATCCACGGTGCCGCCGAAATAAAGGACCGTGGCCGCCACGTCAATGCGCTTGACCGCCTCGCCGCCGCCCACAGCCTGAGCGCCCAGCAGCCTGCGGGTGGATTTGTCCACCACCAGCTTGATGAGCAGGTTGTCGTGGCCGGGGTAATAGTGGGTGCGGTCGTGGGTGGAGTTAACCACCGTTTCCACATCGTAGCCCAGCTCTCTTGCCTGCAGCTCGCCGAGGCCGGTGCGGGCAATGTTGAAGTTCAGCGTCTTTAGCACGGCGGTGCCCAGCACACCCTTAAACCGGCTGGGGATGCCCGCCAGGTTGTCGCCCACCACCCTCCCCTGGCGGTTGGCCGTGGAGGCTAGGGGGATGTACACCTTTTGCCCGGAAACGAGGTGGGTGTTTTCCACGCAGTCGCCCAGGGCGTAAATGTCGGGGTCGCTGGTCTGCAGGTGCTCGTTGACGGCAATGGCGCCCGTTTGGCCGATCTCCAGGCCGGCAGCGCGGGCCAGCTCCACGTTGGGCCGCACGCCCACGGCCACGATGACCAGCTGCGCCTCCAGGGTTCCCCTGTCGGTCACCACCCGGCTCACGCGGCCGTCCTCGTCGCCCTCCAGGCGCAGCACCTTTTCACCCAGGTGCAATTCCACGCCCTGCTCTTCCAGGCGCGCCGCCAGCACCGCCGCCAGCTCCGGGTCCAGAATCCCCGGCAGCACCTGGTCCTTAATTTCCACCACGGAAACAAATATTTTGCGCTTGATCAGGGCATCCAGAGCCTCCATGCCGATGAGGCCCGCTCCGATGACTACTGCCTCGCTGACCTCTTCTAGGTCTTCCATGATTTTAAGAGCGTCGTCGGGATGGTTGAGGCGGTGCACCCCTTTGAGCTCCAGGCCGGGAATGGGGGGTATAACGGGGCTTGAGCCGGTGGCCAGTACCAGCTTGTCGTAGGGAAGGGTATAGCTTTCCCCCGTATCGAGGTTGGTCACCGCCACCTCTTTCTTTTGCCGGTCGATAGAGGTAGCCTCGGTGCGCGTCAGTACCTTAACTCCTTTTTCGCGTGCAAAGAACTGCTCGTCCCTGAGGACCCCGTAGGGGGTGCTAAACAACTGGTTGAAGTCCTTGACCTGGCCGGCAACAAAAAAGGGCATGCCGCAGCCCGCGTAGGATATGAGCCGGCCCCTCTCCACAATGGTTATTTCCGCATCCGGCATCAGCCGCCGGGCGCGGGCCGCCGCCTTCGGGCCGGCAGCCACCCCGCCGATGATTACAATCCTGCTCACCTACTGTTGCGCCTCCTCTTTATTTTTCTTTTGCTCATTGTACCCCCGCCGGTAGAGGCCCGTCAAGGGGCGCCCCTCAAAAGCAGAAGGCTCCGGCCAGGCCGGAACCTCATATGTCCTCTTCGCCCCTAATTTCCGCCCGCCCCTCCATGACCTCCGGTTCGTCGCCGCTCTCGTAGGTGTCGTCGTTGACGAAGACCACCTCATCGCAGTTGGGGCAGGTTACCTCAACGACACCGTCCTCCTCCAGGATGTCGCGGTCAAAGCAGACGATTTCACCGCAGCGGGGACACTCCACCTCCATGTAACCCTCCGCCTCCCCGTCGTAATCCCGCCGCGTGCCGTAAAAGTCGTCCTCCAGGGCATAGAGGTCGTTGTCAATGCTCTCCAGGTAATCTTCCAGCTCACCCTGGGCCTCCTTTAGCTCGTGAAAGGACTGGGCAAAATCGCTCAGCACGTCGAGGATCCCTGAAAGCAAGCGCCCTTCCTTGCTGTCCGGCTCCAGGTTCATCCCCGCCGAAAGACCCTGCAGGTAAGCCACCTTGGACTTCAGGTCGTCCATAAAAATGCAACCCCCCTTGGAATTTAATCTGGGCCAACTGACTATTCTAAAGTATTGCCCTTTCAGGGGGGTTTTAAAACCATTGCCGGCTATACCCGCTTAATGTAGTGGCCGGTACGGGTGTCGATCTGCAGCACGTCGCCCACTTCCACGAAGAAGGGCACCTGCACCACATATCCGGTTTCCAGGGTGGCCGGCTTGGAACCACCCGAGGCGGTGTCGCCCTTAATGCCGGGCGGCGTATCGATGACCTTTAGCTCCACGTAATTGGGCAGCTCCACGCCGATGGATTTCCCCTGGAACATGAGGAGGGTGAGGGTCATGTTCTCCTTCATGAAGTTGACGGCCTCACCCAGCTCTTCCCTGGTGAGGGAGAACTGGTCGAAGGTCTCCATATCCATGAAGTTGTAGGTCTTGCCGTCGTTGTAGAGGTACTGGACCTCGCGCCGGTCGATGTGGGCGCGGGGCACCTTCTCGCCGGCGTTAAAGGTTTTCTCAATGACCGCCCCCGTGCGCAGGTTCTTTAACTTGGACCGCACAAAGGGAGAGCCCTTCCCCGGCTTGACGTGCTGGAACTCGATGACCTGGTAGGCCTCGCCGTCCAGCTCAATGGTCAGCCCGGTCCGGAAATCGTTGGTAGAGATCACGGCTCGCCACAACCTCCCATCTCACACTATGATCATGGGGTCCTTGGGAATGCCGGTGAGCAACCGGCACCCGCCTTCCTCCACCAGCACCATGTCTTCAATGCGCACCCCACCCCACCCGGGGAGGTATACTCCCGGCTCGACGGTGATGACCATGCCCGGCAGGAGGGGCTTTTCGTTTTTGGCCGAAACGGAAGGCTCCTCGTGCACGGCCAGGCCCACACCGTGGCCGGTGCTGTGGCCGAAATTTTCCCCGTAACCCGCCGCCTCAATAACCTCCCGCGCCGCCCGGTCGACCTCGCAGGCCTTCACCCCCGCCCGCACCGCGGCAATGGCCGCGCGCTGCGCCTCCAGCACCAGCCGGTAAATTTCCTCCTGGCGCGGGTCGGGCGGCCCCACGGCCACCGTGCGGGTAAGATCGCAATGGTAGCCGCGGTAGCGGCAGCCGAAATCCATGGTCACCATCTCGCCCCGGCAGATGACCCTGTGCGTGGCCGCGCCGTGAGGCAACGCACCCCTGGGACCGGAGGCTACGATGGTATCAAAGCCTATCTTCTCCGCACCGTGGCGGCGCAGGAAGGCTTCCAGCTCCACGGCCACCTCCCACTCGGTGACGCCCGGGCGGAGGATGCCGAGCACGTGCCAGAAGGCCCGCTCGGCCAGGGCCGCCGCCTGGGAGATGGCCTCCAGCTCTTCCCCGTCCTTTACCTGCCTCAGCTCCTCCACCACACCGGACAGCGGCACCAGCTCTACACCTTCCAGCTTTTCCTCCAGCAGCTTTACCTGGCGGTAGGAAAGGTAGTCCCCCTCGCACCCCAGGCGGGAAACCCCCCAGCTCGGCAGGTTCTCGGCCAGCGTCCCGGCCAGGGAATCCTTGTACCGGACCACCGTAAACCCGGGACACTGGGAGGCCGCCTGGTCGGCGTAGCGGAAATCGGCCAGGAAGTAAAGGCCGCACTTCCCCACCACCAGCGCACCTGCAGAACCGGTAAAACCGCTCAGGTAGTACCGGTTTTCCGGCTGGGCCACCAGGAAGGCGTCCAGCTTTTCCTCTTCAAGCCTGGCCAGCAGGCGCTCAATCCTCTCCCGCACTTTACCGCTTCCCCCGCCCGCGGCAAACTAGCGGACCACAACAACACATTTTACCATATAACGGGCGGCCTGCAAAGGCATGTCTTAACCGCTTACGCTGACCCCGGCCACCCTGATGGTGGGGGAACCTTTGCCGCCGAAAAACTTGAGGTCGTTGCCCACGCCGTCGATGTTTTTAAGCAGGTCGAGGATATTACCGGCAATGGTTATCCCCCGCACCGGCCGGGTAAGTTCGCCGTTTTCAATTAAAATCCCGGTTGCCCCCACAGAAAAGTCGCCTGAGATGGGGTTGGCCGTGTGCATCCCCAGGACCTCCGTAACGTAGAGGCCGCGCGGGGTGTTGCGGATGAGTTCTTCCGGGGAAGAGGCGCCGGGCCGGATAAAGAAATTGGTGGTGCCCACCTCCGGGGTGGCCTTAAAGGAGCCGCGCACGCCGTTGCCGGTGGAGCTAACGCCCTCCTTGGCGGCGGTATAGGTGTTATGTAAAAACCCCTGCAGGATTCCCCCTTCAATGAGCACCGTGCGCCCGGTGGGCACCCCCTCGCCGTCAAAGGGGGCAGAGGCCAGCCCGCCCTCCATGGCCCCGTCGTCCACCACCGTCACCTGGGGGGAGGCCACCTCCTGCCCCACCCTGCCGGCAAAAAGGGAGCGCTTTTTTTGCACCGCCTCGGCGGTGAGGGCGGGGCCCAGGAGGCCGAGAAAGCCCGCCGCCACATAGGGCTCCAGGACCACCGGCACCCGCTGCGCCGCAAGGGACCTGGCCCCCAGCATGCGCACGGCTTTTTGAGCGGCCTCCCGGCCCACCTTCACGGGGTCCAGGAGGGCAAACTTGAGGGTATAATCCACGGCAAAGCCCGTCTGGGCCTCGCCGTCCTCTTCCGCCACCAGGGAAATGTAAAGGCCGCAGTACGCGCCCCGGTAAGAGGCTTTTATACCCAGGCTGTTGACCAGCCCCACCTCCACCTCCCCGTCGTGGTAGGCGGCTGTTTCCACGGCCCGCACGCGGCGGTCGTATTCCCTGGCCGATTTTTCCAGGGCGCGGGCCATCTCTATTTTCTCCTCCACGGTGGCCGCAAGGATGGCCCGGTCGTAGAGGTCCAGCACCGGATACTCCGGCACGGGTGCGGGCAGCCGGTTGCAGGGATCGGGCGAGGTGCTGGCGGCGTTGCTCACGGCCCGGGCGGCCAACTCCTCCACCACCTCCCTGCGCAGGTCGCTGGTGTAGGCAAAGCCTACACGCCTCCCCGCAATTACCCGCAGGCCCAGCCCCTGCTCGCGGGCCGTTTTCAGGGTTTCCACCTTGCCGTCCCGCACTTCCACGACCAGCTCTCGCCCAAAGCTTATGTAACCTTCCGCCTGTTCCGCCCCCAGGCTCCTGGCCTTTTCTACGGCCCAGAGGGCAATGTCTAACGTTCCGGACAACATAAGCCCCCCCCTTACGTGGATAAGTATTATTCCTTGCCTGCCGCATTATTCCTCTGCGTGGATATAAACGGGGCAGGGAAAGGGCAAAATATTAAAAAAGGAACAGAAAGGAGTGCTGGTAGGCCTTGGATATCCGTCAGTTGAGCGCGGACTGGGAATCCTGGAAGCGGTTCCTGGGCCAAGCTGTGGAGTTTGCCGAAGAACTGGGCATCTCCCGCGAGCGCATCGTGGGCCTGGCCCAGCAGGCCGGGCAGGTACTGGCCGACCACGTGCCCCCTGCATCGCCGGAGCAAAAAGTGATGAAAGAACTCTGGACCGTGGCCGATCAAAACGAAAAGCACGTCTTGGCCAACCTGATGACCAAGCTGGCCTCACAGCACAGGCAGGGAAATTACGGCGCGTTTTAAAGCACGAGGGTCCTTTCTCCAAAGGACCCTTTTGTTCTTACACCCGCTTTACCTTGCCTTTACTGCCGGCGTGGCCGGTGCCGCCCACCACCAGCTCTCCTATAAACATAGTCGGTTGGGCGTCACTGACCGGCACCCCTTGGCCGTCTTTGCCGCAGGTGCCAATGGTAAACCCCAGGTCCCGGCCGATCATGCGCACGTTGCGCAGGACTTCAGGGCCGTTGCCCGCCAGCGTGGCTCCCCGCACCATGGGGCCGACGTCCCCGTCCACGATTAGGTAGCCCTCCGCCACGTCAAAGACAAAGTCCCCGGTGGTGGTGTTTACCTGGCCGCCGCCCATTTTCTTTACCAGAAGCCCGTTTTTTACCTCCCGGATGATCTCCTCGGGGTCCATCTTACCCGGCGCCACATAAGTATTCCCCATGCGCGGTATGGGCTTGTGCTGATAGGACTCGCGGCGCCCGTGGCCGTTGGACTCCCTTTCTTCGCGGGAGGCGGTGACCCGGTCGTACATATAGTCGGTAAGCTCGCCGTTTTCAATGAGCACGGTCCTGCGGGCCGGCACCCCCTCATCGTCAAAGCGGTACGAACCGTAGCGGCCGGGGAGGGTGGGGTCGTCAATGACGGTGACGATGTCCGCCGCCACCTTTTGGCCTTTTTTGCGGGCGTAAACGGAAAGGCCCTTTTGCACCAGGTCCGCTTCCAGGCCGTGACCGCAGGCCTCATGGACCATGGTGCCTCCGGCCTCACCGCTCATGACCACGGGCATCCGGCCCGCAGGAGCGGGCCTGGCCTCCAGCAAACCCAGCGCCCTCCGCGCCGCCACTTCGGCCATTGCTGCAGGCTGGTGCTCCTTTAACAGTTCAAATCCCGCCAGGGCGCCTGCCGCCTCATAGCCCGTCTGGATGAGGGAGCCTTCCGCCGCCACCACCTGCACGGCAAAGCGCGTTCTGATGCGCTCGTCTTCCACATACTCCCCGCGGCTGTTGGCCATGACCACCTTTTGCACCACGTCCCCGTAGGTGGCGATTACCTGCTTGATCCTGTCGCCCCCGGCTTCCCTGGCCGCCCGGTCGGCCTCCTGCACGGCCCTTGCCTTTTGCTCGGTCTTTACTTCATCGGGGCGCTCCGCAATGGTGAACTCAACAACAGGCCTGAGCCGGCGCAGGTCGAGGGAACACTCTTTTCGCGGTCCGCTAAAGGCGTGGGCCACGATCCCGGCCGCCTGCAGGAGCCCCTCCCTGCTCAAATCGTTGGTGTAGGCGTAGGAGGTGGTGTCCCCGCTGACCACCCTGATGCCGGCGCCCACATCGGTGCCGGAATGTACGCGCTCCACCCTGCCGCCCTCCAGGCTGATACCCGTGGTCTTTTTATACTCCACAAAGATGTCGGCAAAGTCCCCGCCCTTTTCCAGGGCCTGATCCAGCACTTCTTTCAGCAAACCCTTTTCCACCAGCACAAAAAACACCTCTCCTGAAACCCGCTGGCTATAATTTTTCCCCGGCGCTAGCGCCGGTAAACCACCTCTTCCCCGACGGGCGCCCGGCCCCCCCGGCCGGCAAAGTAGTTGGTCCCCCACACGCCCAGGAGAATGAGCGCGGCGCCCGCCAGCTGCCAGGAACCAAGCCGCTCTCCAAAGAACAGGAAACCCGCCACGCACGAGGTCACCGGTACCAGGTTCAGGAAGACGGCGGCGCGGGAAGCCGGCATGTGCGCCACGGCGTAGTTGTAAAGGAAGAAGGCCGCCACCGAGGCTATCAGCCCCAGATAGAGCAGGCCGCCAAGCACCACCGGGCGCTGCCAGGCATGGACAAGGGCCGCGGCACAGCCGGTAAGCGCCCCTTCGGCCAGCCCGGCAGCACCGAAAGCCAGGGCCCCGGCCCACATCATCACCAGGGTTACCTCAAAGGCGGAAAAGTGGGACCCCGCCCGGCGGGAGAGGATGGTGTAAAGGGCCGCCGCCAGCACCGCCCCCAGGAGCCACAGGACGCCCTGCAGGTGGGACCCTCCGCTCTCCACAGCGCCTCCCGGGCCCGCCGCGGCCATGAGGGCCACCCCGGCCACCGAGGCCACCACGCACAGGCCCTGGCAGACATTGATCTTCTCCCTTAGCATAACGCCGGAAAAGAGGAACACGGCCACGGGCACTAGGGAAATGATGATGCTGGACTCGGAGGCGGAGGTTTGTTTCACCCCGTAGGTCTCGCAGGTAAAGTACAGCACCGGCTACCAGAAGGCCACCTTCAACAACTCCGGGAGGTGGTGCAGCCGGATGTTTACGGTCGCCAGGCGCAGCAGGACCAAAAGGGAAAGGGCCAGGGCGGCCAGCACAAAGCGCAGGCCCAGCAGCTGAAAAGGGGTCAAAAAGAAAAGCACGCCCCTGGTGAAAAGGAAAGAGAGGCCCCAGATGACGGACACCATCAGCACCGCCAGGGTGGGGTAAAGCTTTCTCGCCAACACCAGACCTCCTCGCTACGTAAAGCCCACTTTAAAATACATAAGTGCTCAAGCCCCTGAAGACGGCAGGGGAATAGCCTCCCCCGGGAAGAAGGGGTTACCGCGCCCCAGTGCCCAGCGCTTGACTTCCTCCGCCTGGAGCCGACCGGCCGGCGTGGGTTGAAAGTAAAGTAAAAGGATGGTTTTGGCCGTAACCGTGCCGTCTACAGCCACGCCACCCGCAGCAGGAGAAGCCCCCGGCCCGGGTGCCTCAACGCGGGTTATTTCCAGGCTGCGCAGCTCGCTCAAAACGGGCAGGTTCTCCAGGTAACCCAGAACTTCCGCCACCTGCGGGTACCAACCCTTGACCTCCACTTCCACCGGCAGGACCAGGATGTAGCCCCTGTCTTCCACGGGCGAAGGCTTGAACTTCATGACCCGTACCTCATTCTTTTCTGCCACGCGACCGAGCTCAACCAGAAACTGCCCGTCCCGCATCTCGGTATCGAAGCGGGTCATGAGCTCACCATACCTGCGCCTGGCTTCTTCCAGGGCCTTCTTCTCTTCTTCCACGGTGGCGGCCTGCAGGCTCAGGCGGGAAACCAGGCTCCCGGCATTGTCCAGCTCGGCCTTAAGGCTTTTAAATGCCCTGAGCTGCGGGCCGAGGACAAAATGATACGCGGCATAGGAAAAGGCCAGGCCTAGAAGTAAGGCCAGCAGGACAATCTCCCGCCGCCTTAGCCTGCGTCCCATCAACCCCCGTCTCCCCTTAACCGTGCGGTTATGCTGAAGTTATAGACGCCTTTTCCTTCATCATATTTGACCTCGTTTAGCTCTATCCCGGAAAAATAAGGCAGCCCTTGCAGGTGGTAGAGCAGCACGCCGACGGCGGCCAAGGAACGGCTTGAACCCTCAATGTTCAAGCTCTCAGGCGGCGGGACGACCTTTGAGGTTCCTGTCTGCTGTAAGGCGGCAGGCACATTACCCTGCTGTTCGGCCGAAGGCTGTTGAAGGCCCCCGGCCTCCATTGCCCGGGCGGCTCCCTGCAGGAGGGAGGGCACCGTTCCCGCCCTTTCCGCTTTTGCCGCCGGAGAAGCCGCCTGGCCCGATACCAGCTGCAGGGCATTTAACCAGGCGCCGTCCGGCATTACCGCGGCCAGATCGGCCAGCAGCGAGGACCATGCCCGCCTCCGCTGGATGAGTTCCTCCAGCTCACCGGCCCTGGCCTCCAAGACCTGGCGCTCTTTCTTCATCTCTTCTACCTTATTTACCGCCTGCTGCAGCCTGGGCACCTGATAGCGCAGGGCCTCCAGCTCTACGCGCATTTTATACAGTTCGTGCCTCCAGTACAACAGGCCGCCTACAAGCGCGCCGCCCACCAGGACGGGTAAGGAAATCAAAGCCAGGCGCTTCGGCTCGAAGGGAGGCCTGGGCTGGAGCTCTGCGGGAAGCAGGTTCACCCTGTAATTCAAGAAAGCACCTCCCTCAGGGCCAGGCCCAGGGCCACCGCAAAGGAGGAGTCCTCGGGCCCTCCTTCATTGCCACCACCGGCCTTCGAGATAAATGGCCGCCCGGCCTCTACGGGCAATCCCAGCTCGGCGCGCAGCATGTCCAGCAGCCCTTCCGCCCCGCTCAACTGGCCGGTTACCACCAGTTCCTCTACCGGGTATTCCCTCTCCTGTAGCTGGTAGAAATCCAGGGAGCGCCGCACTTCCCGCATGAGGGCCTCTAGGAGATTTTGCCCTCCTGCCTCTTCAGCCGTAAAGGCCGCTTCGCGCTCAATTTCTACCGTAGCATCTTCCCCCCCGTAGGAGAACGCGCGCACCTCTCCCAGGCCCACGGGTAGGGAGCGGAGGTAGGCCAGCTCCTGACCCCTGAGGATGATGAACTGGCTGAAAGAGAGGCCCAGGTTTAACACCGCCCTCACACCGCCGTTGTGCGCAGGGTGCCCGAAAGGGCCGTGAAAAACGCGCCAGAGGGCCAGGTGCTGCAGGTCAATGGCCACTATCTGCAGACCGGCCCGGCGAAAAATATGGTGGTAGCGGTAAACCAGCTCTCTTGGTGCCGCCACCAGGAGCACGTTTTGCTGGCCGCTTCTATTTTCCCCCAGGACCACCGGGCGCACCACCAGCTCGCCGGAAGGAAAAGGCAAAAGCCGCTCCGCTTCCCACACCACCGCCTGCTCCAGCTCCTTTGGCGGCATGGGAGGCAGTTGTAATTGCCGCAGGATTACCCTGGGCCCGCCAAGGGCGGTAATCACCCTCCTGCCCGCACGCGGGAGAGATTTTAAAGCCGCCCTTAAGACGGCAGCCACCTCCTCCACGTCCCCTTCTTCCCAGGCCTGCAGGCCCGGCCCGGGGTAGCGGTGCAGGGCCAAAACCTCCCAGCCCCGGCGCGAATGCCCCAACAAGGCCATTCTTAGCTCCCCGCCGTCAATTTCTACCGCCGTAAGTACCTTTTTGCGCAGCATAGACAGACCTTTCCGGTTTCAGTAATCACCCCCGCTGGGGGGAGAGGGGGAAACGCGCACCCTGCCGGTAACGGGCGCAACGATAACGTAGTACCTCCTGCCGGTGAGCCTTTCCCGCAGGGTAACCGTGCCACCGGCATTAGGAACTCCTTTTAAATCAAACCGGAGTTCATACCCACTTGGGGGAAAGTTGGTCGCCTCCAGGTCTAGGTAGACGGGCAGCCGCCGCGTTTCAGTAACCTTATAGTTATACATGAGGTGGTATACTTCATTAGACGTATCAAACAATATCAGGTAGATGCCGTTTTCGTCCATAGACGCGAGCGCCCGTTGCTGCCAGGTGCGGATGTCCGCGGCCATCTGGTGGGCCGCGCCGTAAAGGGAGCGGTTGACCAGCGCGCCCAGCACGGCAGGGAGGGCGACGAGGAGGAGCGTGCCGGAAATGGCCACGACGGCCAGGAGCTCCACCAGGGTAAAAGCATTTTTGCGCCGCGGCATTCGCCGAAACATGAGTTTATTTTCGCTGTCCCCTTGAAAAAGTCCTTTTTCGCGAACGGTCCAGCTAGAATACGCCGTACTGCTCCTCCCAGGAAACGATCTCTATGGAGAAGAAGCCCTGGGGCAGTGGGGTCAGGGCGGCGCCGGTAAGGAGGGCATCATCTTGCTCGACATTCACATGGCCGTCAACCTCTGTCGTCTTTGCCATTACAACCCCCTTCACGCTGGCACCCCCGCGGAATTCTACCCGGTAGGCGCAAATGACCGCCTTTACCTCCTTATTGCCCTGCACCTTAACTGCCCCGTCGACAACCAAAACCAGCACATCCTTGGTCGGATCCTGCGGTTTAACATCTCCCACAATATCGACGTTTCCTTTTACGGCCACCAGCCACCTGCCGCTGTAGGTACCCTCCAGGCGTAGCTCTTTACCGCCGGTGTTCAGGTAGTAGGTGCCGGCACTTTTACCGTTAAAGTCAAACTCATAGTGGCCTCCCTGCTCCTGTGCCGGCAAGGATGGGTATCCGGCATAGGCGGCCACCGCCTGCTGTGGGTTCCAGTTTTGGGCCAAGGCCAAAAGGGAGGAGAGGTCCTCCCGGGGTGCGTTTAGGCGCGGCACCGCACCGCCCCCCTGCAGGGAAAAGGTGCCCTGGGGGTACTGCGCGGATGGCGCATAGTAAGCGCCGTTTGAGGTAAAAATTACCTCCCCTTGAGCGTTGTCAATAGTGCCACCTACCTGGAGGTACCCCGGTGTGCTGATGTGCCCGTTTTTGTTGTAGAGGTTTCCGCCCACCAGGACTTTTCCCCCGGGTACTACGCTTATTGTGCCGTTTTTATTGTCCAGGTTGCCGGAAACCGCCACTAGCGAGGCTCCGGAAATGCTCACATTTGAACCTGTGTCCAGATTGCCGTTGACCAGCAAATTGCCTTTTACGGAAACACTGCCATTTAAGTTGAGGGTACTCCCGGTGCAGAGGGCGCTCTGCAGCGCCGGGGCCAGCGAGCGCTTAACCTTCACTTTAAGCACCTTCCTGGCCAGGAGCTTCCCGTCCTGGCTGTAAACCCGCCCCTCGGAGGTGATCACTTTGATGGCCCCGCCCTCCGCATTCACCGCTATCTTGGATACCTCACCGCCGCCGAGAGCAATGGGTGTGGGAGGAGGGGAAGCATTGAAGTCCTGCTCCAGGCGGGCCAGCATCATTTCCACCCCTGCCTCGGCCAGGTAAAGCGCCCGGGTCATGGCCACCTGGCGAGCGGAAGTTTCCCTGCTGGCCCTGGCCAGCTGGAGAAGTGAAGCGCCCAGGGCCAGCACCAAGAGGGCCAGCACCATCACCGTTACCAGGGCGGAACCCTGCTGAAGCAAAGCACTTTTCCCCGGGGAAAGGCCTCTCATCCGCTCACCCGCGCAACACCCGTACGGTTACCCGTGAAGTCAGGGTATAGCCGTTTGTGCCCACCAGGGTCACTTCCAAGGTGGCGGGAAAACCAGAGACGGGTGCGAAATTAACCGCAGAAATGTGCGTGGCCACCGGATTATGGCCCCACCAGCCCACTTTATCCTGGCTGGTGGTCCTTTTAAGCTCTTGACCGTAGAGGTAATATTTTACGTACCTGTAATCCATGTTCTCAGGGGCCTTTAAAATTAGCTCTCCCGGCGCGATAACCTCCGTGCCCCGGCTGTACCTTATTTCCCTCGTCAAACGGTCCATGGCCAGCTGCAGGTTCTGCTGTACCTCATTTTCAAAATCGCCCTTTTTCCACTGCAGGTTTACGCTACCGGCAAAAAAATAGGCAACGCCGAGAATCAACGAGAGGAGCACCGCCGCAACCAGAACCTCCACCAGAGTAAAGCCGCGGCAGCACCTCAAAACGCGGCCCAAACGCCTTGCCTTCACATCTAAAAAAGCCGCAGCCCCCGCACAGACCTCGCGCACCATCATTCCCCCCGGCACCACCACGTTCTCACTAGCCCTTGCGCTTCAGCGTCACCAGCTCCAGCTGCCGCTGGTGCCCCTGGTGCTGGTAGTAGACGGTAACGCGCACCTGAAGCAGCCGGTCATCCGGCTGATAGGCCTCCACCGCGTATGTGTAAGTGTAGCCGGGCGCGCTGGGGAACTTTTCCGGCTGGTCCTGCCGCTCGTTTCCGGAGAGGCGGCAGGCCAGCAATTCCTCCATTACGGCCTGGGCGGCATTCACGGCCACCGTGTCCTCCCAGGCCGCCCTGGCCGTCATTTTGCCGGACACCAGCAGATTTACGGCGGTGGCCGCCACCAGCACCAGTATGGCAGCGGCCACCAGCACCTCTACTAGGGAAAAGGCACGGGAATCAACGGGATGACGCCGGCACTTTATGCGGCGGGGCATTAAGGGCCAGCCCCCTTAGTAAACTACCCGGTAGTAGACCCAGGTGTCGGTATTACTTCTTTTGCGGAAGTTTCCCGTCAAAATGTCACCATCATCAATCTGCGCATCTATCTTCCGGCAAATGGCATCGATCTCGGCCAGGCTCAGGCCCACAAAGCCCATTTCGATACAGGGGTCGGCCTGCCCATCTCTGTCAAAGTCCATCGCCCCGGTCGAGCCCGTACCCTCCCACTGGTAGCCTTCTTCTTGCGCCCCGGCATAAGACTTCCAGAAGGGGTTTAAGGGCCAGGTCTCCAGATAAGGCCCGTTCCAGCCGGCAACGTTAATGCCGATTTGCGGCGCGGCGTTGGTGAGAAAGTCCCAGCCCCTTTTCCGCCCGGGGATACCCCGGTGCACGTAAATGTCGTCGTCCGGCGGGAATTGCCCGGTATCTGTGTAATAGGCCAGGGCCGCCGCGCGGATGGCCTGCAGGTCACGGACCACCTTGGCCACCTTGGCCTTTTCCACCGCCTTAAAGGCGCTGGGAGTAATGATGGCCGCCAGCACCCCAATGATGGCGATAACCACCAGGAGTTCGACCAGGGTGAAGGCGCGGGAGTTATTATATTCAAGTACGCGTTTCATCCATGCTTTACACCCACTTGAATAATTTAAGGCTAATCTTCGGAGATTAACAATTTAACATTTGTTGGATCACTGCCATCATACTTAACTATACCATTATTACCATCTTCTACTCCATCCAGATCGAAATCAATCCTTTTGGCTGAGCTCAATGGTACATTTTCTGCTTTTATGTAACGTTCTTCATTATTATCGCTGTCAAATCCATTATTATCCTTCTGGTAGATATAGCTCCCACCCCAGGGATTCCTTTCAGGCCACCTTTCTACATAACCGTAAACATCGCTGACGACACTCGGCCACTGGCCAGTGTCAGCGTAATAGTTCAACACCGCCGCCTTGATGGCCTTATAGTCCGCTTCTGCCGCCGCCACCTTGCCCTTTTCGGTGGCCTTAAAGGCGTTGGGGACGATGATGGCCGCTAAAATACCGATGATGGCGATGACCACCAGTAGCTCCACCAGGGTGAAGCCCCTGCGGTCGCGCAACGCGTTTTTCATGTTGCCTCAGCCCTCCCGAAGTGCTACCTTTCGCTCCAGCGCACCAGGAGCACCTGCGCTTCGCCGTTTGGCCCGCCGCCGGCATCGTGGCCCTCCCGGATCATGAGCTCCTCGGCGGAAACCGGTACGGCCGTCTCTGCACGGTCGCCCCAGTCCCGCTGTATACCCACGTAAACCCCGGCCTCGATGGGCACGCCGTAGCGCACCGTGCCGTTAGGCCAGAGGTTCCAGTCGTACTTGCCGCCCCAGGGCGTCCTGTCCGGCCAGCGTTCCAGGTACGGGCCCTTCCAGTTGCGAGCAATGGCCTGCTTCTGTTCGGGGGTAAGCTGGTCGGTGCCCCACCCGCCCGTCCAACCCTCGGCCTGCGCCCGGGCTAGCACCTGCTGCCCTTCCGCTGTATTGTAATACTCCGCCGGGCTCATGGGGTACATAAAGCCGGGGTCAAAGCCGCGGTTCACGTCCTGTGGGAAAAAAGCCCATGTCGGCGTAGTAGGAGGCGTTGGGGGCGATGATGGCCGCCAACACCCCGATGATGGCGATGACCACTAAAAGCTCCACCAGGGTGAAGGCGCGGCAAGTTAAGTACGTCGGTAAAATAGTCTTCACCTTCAAACACCCTTTTAAAATGCCATACTACTGATCTTTTGAAATCAAGATACATACTACATTACTTGAATTAACTTTTACCACATCAGAACCTAGATCCGTTTGCAACTGCTTTGCCGCACTCGTCGGATTACTACTTGCTCCAGGTACATTTGTTAATTCCAGCCAGCGAGCTGGATTACCCCAACCTAAATCCCCGCTATTTCCATTTTTATACGTATACGTCCCGCCCCACGGGTTCTTGCTCGGCCAGCGCTCAAGGTAGGGGCCGTTCCAGCCGTTGTAACCAGACTGGGGTTGTGTCACGAGATAAGCATCTGCAGGAGGGCTTGTTTCATTATTACTAAGTGGCCACTTCCCAGTATCCGTATAAAAATTCAACACCGCCGCTTTAATCGCCTTATAATCCGCCTCTGCCGCCGCCACCTTGCCTTTTTCGATAGCCTTGAAGGCGTTGGGGGTGATGATGGCGGCCAGGATGCCAATGATGGCGATGACCACTAATAGTTCCACCAGGGTAAAACCGCGGTTGTTCCTCAGCTTCCTGTACATTATGTAACCTCCTTCGAAATTTTTATCTCCAGCCTTTACACTGCTGCTTTTTAGCTGGTATTGTGGACTCATGATACAGTTTATCTCCTTCACTTACCCAGGCCCTGCATGATGCTGGTGAACATTGGGAGGAGAACGGAAAGTACGATGAAGCCTACCACACCTCCCAGGCACACAATCAGCACGGGCTCGATGATGCCGGAGAGCCGCCCCACGGTGATGTTCACTTCCTGGTCGTAAAAGGCGGCCACCTTGTCCAGCAGGGCGTCCAGGTTGCCGGTCTCCTCCCCCACGGCCACCATGCGGATGACCAGGGGCGGAAAGATGCCCGTCTCTTCCAGGGGGCGGGCCAGACCCTGTCCCTCGCGCACGCTCTCCCGCGCCCTATCCAGGCCGCGCGACATAACCTGGTTGCCCACCGTACGCTTGACCACTTCCAAAGCCTGCATTACCGCCACGCCGCTGCGCAGTAATGCCGCCAGCGTGCGCGCAAAGCGGGCGATAATTATCTTCCTGGCCAGCGAACCAAAGATGGGCAGCCTCAAAATCACCCGGTCCCAAAGCTCCCGCCCCCGTGGCGAGCCCCGCACCCTCCTTAAACCCAGTGCCCCCGCCACGGCAATAAGGGGAAGAAGAAACCACCACCTGCGGGCGGCATCGCTGGCCGCCATCAGCATCCTTGTGGGCAGGGGCAACGGCACCCCCAGGTTTTGGATGGTGCCGATGATGGGCGGCAGGACAAAGGTGAGCATAAAGGTGAGGATGACCGCCGCAAAGCCAAGCACCACAGACGGGTAGGTGAGGGCAGATTTCACTTTCTCCCTTAACTCGTGTTCTCTCTCAAAGTGGACCGCCAGGTTGGCCAGCACCTCGTCCAGGACACCGCCCACTTCCCCGGCCTCCACCATGCTGACAAAAAGCTCAGGGAAGGCCTGGGGATAGGCGCCAAAAGATTCGGCTAGGGAACGCCCCTCTTCAAGCCGCGCCACCACCCCCCGCACCACTTCCCGGAGAGCCCTCCCTTCCACCTGCAGTTCCAGGATGCGCATGGCTCCCACCAGGGGCACGCCGGAGCTGACCAGGGTGGAAAGCTGGCGGCAAAACAGGGCCAGTTCCTTTAGCTTCACGCGATGCGCGACAGCAGGACGCCTTACGGTCAGCTTCGGCGCCGCCATTACGGGTCGCAACTGCACCACCAAGAGGCCCTGTGCCTGCAGGAGCCTGGCCGCCTCGCGCAGGCCCCCGGCATCGAGGCGGCCCGTTACCAGCTTACCTTCCCTATCTCTTGCCCGGTAGGCGTAGGTGGGCAAGGCTTACCTCACCACCTCCTGCAAAATAAAAATTCCAAGCGCCCGCTTGGAAGTGTGTGCCGGAAAAGTTCGGCAGCCCGGCTGCCCTGGCGGGTCTCCCCGCTTTAGGCCCGCGGCTTTGCGCCCCTGCCTTTCGGCAGGTTTGCTTTTTCGCTTTTGCCGCACCCTTCCTTAAAAAACATGATACAAAGGAGCAAACCCCCAGTCAACAACCAGCTAACCACTTTTATAACATTTTCGCTAAACTTTCGGCATCTACCGCCCTGGCCAGGGCCTCCTCCCTGGAAACAATCCCCTCTCGTACGAGGCCGCGCAGGGCCATGTCCAGGGTCTGCATACCGTATCGGGCTCCGGTCTGCAGGTGGGAAATGATCTGGTGGGTTTTCCCTTCCCGGATGAGGTTGCGGATGGCCGGGGTGGCCACCAGGATCTCCAAGGCCACCACCCGCCCGGGGCGGTCCTTCCTGGGGAGCAGCTGCTGGGCGATGATGCCCTCCAGGACGTTGGACAGCTGCAGGCGGATTTGCTGCTGCTGGTGGGGCGGGAAAACGTCGATGATGCGGTCAATGGTTTGAGGTGCGCCGGGGGTATGGAGGGTGGCCAGCACTAGGTGGCCGGTTTCGGCAGCGGTGACGGCAGTGGCAATGGTCTCCAGATCCCGCATCTCCCCCACCAGAATGACGTCGGGATCCTCCCGCAGCGCCGCGCGCAGGGCCGCGGCAAAAGAAAGGGAGTCGCGACCTATTTCCCGCTGGTTAACTATACTTTTCTTGTGCACGTGCAGGTATTCAATGGGGTCCTCCAAGGTAATGATATGCAGCCGCTTTTCGCTGTTGATGAGGTCGATCATGGCCGCCAGGGTGGTGGACTTACCGCTGCCCGTGGGACCGGTGACCAGGACAAGGCCCCGCGGTCGCCGGGCCAGCTGGGCCACTACCTCGGGCAACCCCAGTTCCTCAAAAGAAGGAATGCGTCCCGGAATGAGGCGGATGGAGAGGGCCACCGTGCCGCGCTGCTTGAAGGCATTTACGCGGAAGCGACCTAACCCCTCCACGGCATAAGGTAGATCGACCTCCCCCACCTGCATGAGCTTTTGAAAGCGTTCCTCGTCCATCAGCTGGCGGGCAAGGTCTTCGGTGTGCTGCGCGGTGAGAGCGAAAAGCCATTCCCGTCCCGGCAATCCCGCGGTGTCCAGCTCATCGGCGGCCACCAGTTTGCCGTGGATGCGGAATACGGGGGGCTTGCCCACCGTAAGATGGACATCGGAAGCGTGCAGTTCAAACGCCAGGCGCAGGAGATCCTCGGCACGCATTTCCCTCCCAGGACACCCCCTACCACTCGGAATAGGCCACGCGCATGACCTCATCCAGGGAAGTGATCCCCTGCCGGACCTTTTCCAGGCCGTCTTCCTTCAGCGGGATCATCCCCTCGGCCAGAGCCTGCTCCCTGATCGCGTCCGCCGGAGCCTTCCCGTTGACCAGCTCCCTTATGGCCCTGGTAACCAGGAGCACCTCCTGGATACCGGTACGCCCCTGGTAGCCCACCTGGCGGCAGTGGCGGCAGCCTGTGGCGCGGTAAAGGGTTACCGGTTCGTCCGGCGCCAGTCCCATAAAGTACCTCTCCGGCGAGTCACGGTCCGGCCAGTAAGGCTCCCGGCAGTGGGGGCAGAGCAGGCGCACCAATCGTTGGGAAACCACGCCCACCACCGACGAGGCCACGAGAAAGGGCTCCACCCCCATGTCTATGAGGCGGGTAAGGGCCCCGGCGGCATCATTGGTGTGCAGGCTGGAGAGCACCAGGTGTCCCGTGGTGGCCGCACGCACGGCTATTTGGGCCGTTTCCGCATCCCGGATCTCGCCCACCATGATGATGTCGGGGTCCTGGCGGAGTATGGAGCGCAGACCGGTGGCAAATGTTAAACCGGCCTTAACGTTAATCTGGATCTGGTTGATGCCGCGCAGGACGTACTCCACCGGATCCTCAATGGTCACAATGTGACGCTCGGGTGAGTTTAAGCGTGCCAGGAGGGCATACAGGGTGGTGGTCTTGCCGCTGCCGGTGGGGCCGGTTATGAGGATCATCCCCGCAGTGGCACGGGCAATCTCATAAAAGCGGTGGAGGTTGTACGGGCTGAAGCCGAGTTGCTCCACGGTCAACAGCCGGCCGGTCTTATAGAGCAGCCTCAGGGCCAGCTTTTCCCCGTGGACGACCGGGACGGTGGAGACCCGCACGTCAATTTCCTGGTCCCCGTATTTTGCCTGGAAGCGCCCGTCCTGCGGCAGACGTTTTTCGGCTATGTCCATGGCCGCCAGCACCTTAACCCTGGCCACCAGCGAAGCCCTCACCTGCCGCGGCAGCGTCATGGCCTCCCTCAGGAGGCCGTCCACGCGGTAGCGCACCAGCACCCGATCCTCCTGCGGCTCGATGTGGATGTCGCTGGCCTTTTCCGCCACCGCCTGGGCGATTATGGTGTTGACGAGCCGCACCACCGGCGCCTCATCAGGGGTAACCTCCTCACCGGCCACCAGCGCCAGGGGCTGTGCCTCCCCTTCCTCCCGCAGCGGGGCACGACCAAAGGCCTGTTCCACAAAACTAAGCCCGAAAACCTTCTCCAGCGCGGCCTCGATCTCTTCCTCCCGCGCCAGCACGGGCTCTATTTCCAGCCCGCTGGCCAGCCGCAGGTCATCCAGGGCCACCACGTTTAAGGGGTCGGACATGGCCACAATTACCCGCCGGCCTTCTCTCTTGAGGGGCAGAACTTTATGCCGACGCAAAACGGACTCGGGGAAAGACTTGACCAGCACTGGATCAATTTTATCGCTAAGAGAAACCTGGGGTATGCCCAGCTGCACTTCCAGGGTCTTCAAAATATCGTCTTCCGTCACCAGGCCCATGTTAACCAGGACCTTCCCCAGGCGCTCCCCGGTCCGCTTCTGCACCCCGAGGGCCTGCTCCAGCTGCTCGGGGGTTATTAACTTTGCCGCCAGGAGTAAGTCGCCCAAGCGCTTTCTGGCACCGTGCACCGCCACGCAGAGCCACCACCTAAGGCAAAAAAGACACGTACCAGGAGATAACCTCTTCTCCGGCCATTACGGCCAGAAACGACCCCGCGGCCAGGAAGGGGCCGAAGGGCACCACCGCCTTGAGGTTTTGGCGGGTGGCGTAAACCCAGAGGAGCCCGGCTGCCGCCCCCAGGAGGAAGGAGAAGAACAAGGCCACAATCACCTTTTGCCACCCCAGGTAAAGGCCCATGACCAGGGCCAGCTTCACGTCCCCGCCGCCCATGCCCCCCCGGGAGAGGAGAGCCACGAAGAAGAGCAGGCCGCCGGCTAAAATAGCTCCTAGAAGGCCATCCTTTAAAGCCCCGGTGCCCTGCAGGGCGACCAAAATCACCCCTGCCCCCAGAGCAAAAAAATTCAGCCGGTCGGGGATGATGCGGTGCTCCAGGTCAATGAAGGCAGCGGCCACTAGAACGGTAAAGAAGACCAACTGGGCGGCAGCAGGCAGGTTGAGGCCGTACTTCCAGCCAATTAACAGGAAACCGGTCCCGGTTAAAACTTCCACTAGAGGATAACGGGGGGAGATGGCCCTGCCGCAGTGGCGGCACCTGCCCCGCAGGAAAAGGTAGCTCAGCACGGGGATTAAATCGAGGGGCTTTAAGCGGGCACCGCACGCCGGGCAGTGGGAGGGCGGTGCCGCCAGGGATATTCCCCGGGGCAGCCGGTAAATGCAGGCGTTTAAAAAGCTGCCTACACAGAGGCCGAGGACAAATAAAAAGGGCAGGTAGTATGCAGCCGGCAAGCTCGTTTACCCCTTTTAAACACTCTAAGGCATCTCGGCAAATACTTCTTCCAGCTCAACGGCAAACCCCTCGATAATGCGGGACTCCACCTTTCCCGTCCCCTCGGCCTTGGCTATTAAGGTAAATCGGCCGCCCTCACCGCCGTATACCTCAATACTTTTTTCCATAGGGTCCACAATCCAGTATTCCTTCACACCGCAGCGGGCGTATACCTTAAATTTGTGGCGCAGGTCGTAGTAGGCGGTGGAGGGGGAAAGGATTTCCACCACCAGGTCGGGAGCCCCCTCAATCTTTTCCGCTCCAATTATAAAAAACCTCTCCCTAGAGATAAAAACAATATCGGGTTGCAATACTTCCGTTTCCTGGAGGTAAACGTCCACAGGGGCAAAATAGACCGCCCCCGTTCCCTTTTCCTCCACAAAATTGGCCATTTTTACCCCCAGGCGCCTTAAAATCGCCTGGTGGCGCGGAGTGGGCGCAGGGGTCATCACCAGCTTGCCTCCTATCAACTGATAAGGTGCCCCCTCGGGAAGCTGAGCATAGTCGGCATAGGTATAGATTTCTTTATAAGGGATTTGCACCCGGGAAAAGGGCGTGTTCATCTGCCAGCACCTCTCTGCTAGAGCCGCTTTGGTCAATTATAGCACAAACGCAAAACCCGCCGCACCGCCTCTTCCGGCACGTCCCGCACGATTTCCACCTTCCCGATCTCCACCGGCAGCACAAAGGTGAGCCGCCCGGAGAGCACCTTCTTATCCCGGCGCATGAAGGCCAAAAGCTCCTCCGGCGAAATCCCGCCCGGCAGGCCCACCGGCAGGCCCACCCTGCGGAGCAGGTCCACAAGGCGCGCGGCCTCTTCCTCCGCCAGCATCCCCAGGTACACCGCCAGCCGTGCCGCCGCCGCCATGCCCACGGCCACCGCCTCGCCGTGGCGCCAGGCGGTGTAGCCGGTGGCGGCTTCTAAAGCGTGGCCCAGGGTGTGCCCGAAGTTAAGCACGGCCCGGCGCCCCTCCTCCCGCTCGTCCTCCTCCACCACCTGCGCTTTAATGCGCACTGAAGCGGCTACGGCATGGACCAGCGCCGCCGGTTCTAAGGCCAGGAGGCGCTCCGCGTTTTCCTCCAGCCAGGCGAAAAAGAGAGGATCGGCAATGACCCCGTACTTGATGACCTCCGCCAGGCCGGATCGTACTTCCCGCGGGGGAAGAGTTTTAAGCGTCTCCACGTCCGCCAGCACCAGGCGGGGCTGGTAAAAGGCGCCGATAATGTTTTTCCCCCGGGGGTGGTTGACGGCCACCTTGCCCCCTACGCTGGAGTCCACCTGGGCCAGCAGCGTGGTGGGCAGCTGAACGTAGGGCACCCCCCGCAGGTAGGTGGCGGCCATAAAGCCGGCCAGGTCCCCCACCACTCCTCCCCCTAGGGCCAGCACGGGCGAGCGCCGGTCCAGCTCGTGTTCGTAGGCCAGGTCGTAAAGCTCCGCCGCCGTGGCCAGGCTCTTGTGCTCTTCGCCGTCGGGTATTTCGGCCCGCACCACCTCAAAGCCGGCCCTGGCCAAAGACTTCTCTGCCAGGGGCGCGTAAAGCCGGGCGGCGGTGGTATTCGTCACCAGGAGGGCCCGGGGCGTGAAATCCCGGCCTGAAAGGAAGTGGCCCAGCCTGGAAAGAAGGCGAGGGCCGATTATTACCTCGTACGCTCTCTCCCCTAGGTTAACGGTAATTTTCTCCTCCGGGAAAAGACCCATGGCACACCTTACCGCGGTTCGCGGTAATTTTTGAGGTAGTTTAAGATGAGCTTTGCCGCTTCCTCAACGCTAAATCTCCCCGTATCCACGACAAACTCGGCCACGTTGTAGGCGTCCTTTCTTTCGGCCAGAAGCTCCTTAATGCGCTTGAGTACATCCCGGTGGCCTTCCAAAAGAGGCCGCCCGTTTTTAACGCATATCCTCTGGTAGATGACTTCCGGAGGCGCCTTTAACAGGATGAGGACGCCGTTTTCCTTAAGCGCCTTTACGTTTTCGGGCCTTAAGACCACTCCGCCGCCGGTCGTGATGACGAGATTTTGCTGGGCGGCAACCTCCCTGACCACCGCGCTTTCGATTTCCCGGAAGTAGCCTTCACCGTACTGGGAAAAGATCTGGGAGATGGTCTTTCCCGTACGCCGCTCTATTTCCTCATCCGTGTCCACCAGTTTCCTCCGCAGGCGCGCCGCCAGTTCCCGTCCTACCGTAGTCTTGCCGGTGGCCATGAAGCCGATGAGGACGATGTTTCTGGATGTCTCTAACATCTCACGTCCCGCCTTCCTAAGGCAAAACACGGCGCATAACGTTGAGGGGAGCCGCTCTATTTGTCCAGAGCTCAAAGGCCATGGCCCCCTGGTAGAGAAGCATTCCCATGCCGTTTTGAACCCTGGCACCGTGTTTTGCCGCCTCTTGCAGGAAAAGCGTGCGGGGAGGGTTGTAGATTATGTCCACCACCAGGTGCCTTTCACCCAGCGCTTCATATGGGAAGGAAGGGCAGACGTCCTCCCTGGGGTGCATCCCCAGCGACGTCGTCTGCACCACCAGGTCGGCCGAAGCTACCGCCTCTTTTAAAGCCTCACCATCTTCCCAAACTTGCTCCTCTCCGGTGGGATTCCAGGCAACGGCATTACTGCCGGCAGGGGTCTTTTCACTTATCACCTCTGCCAGCTTGCGGGCCTTTTCAAAAGTCCGGTTGGCAATGATAACTTCTTTTGCCCCGGCCAGGGCCAGGTACACGGCAACGGCCTTTGCCGCTCCCCCGGCGCCGAGCACAAGCACCCGCTTGCCCTTAACTGCAAAGCCCACCTCGGTTTCCAGGTGCCTTACGAACCCTGCCCCGTCGGTATTGTAGCCCTTCAACCTGTCCCCCTGGCGCACCACGGTATTTACCGCACCGGCCAGCCTGGCCCCCTCATCCAGCTCGTCCAGGTAGTTGACCACATTTTCCTTGTGGGGGTGGGTTACGTTAAAGCCCACAAAGCCAAGGGCCCGCAGCCCGGCAACGGCCCGCTCCAGATCCTGCGGTAAAACGTTAAAGGGGATGTAAACGTAATCCAGGCCCAAGTGTTGAAAGGCGGTGTTATGCATTTTGGGAGAGAGCGTATGTTCCAGGGGGTAACCGATCAAACCACAGGGCCGCGTCCGGCCACTTATGTTAAGGATCATTATACGCTAACCCCTCCCGCCGGTCTACCTACAACTTGCTAAAATAATGCCTCCATTGCACGGCGCAGCTTATCAATGGGGATCTGCCCGGGAGCAGAGGCCAAACCTCCCACCGCAAACGTCACATCCGAACCGAACAAGAAGCCGCCCACCCTGCTTATCACACCGAGCTTGCCCATGGCCAAGGCAATTAGCGGGATATCCAGTTCCCTCCTGGCCCGCAAACTCGCTTCAAAAAGCCTTAAGACATCTCCCGGTTCCTGCGGCATAACCGCAACTTTGGCAATACTACCGCCCAATTTTTGAGCCATATTCATTTTTTCATAAATTGCGTCCGCAGAGGGCGTACTTTCAAAGTTATGGTAGGATAGGATGGTGGCCATTCCTTTTTCGCCGGCTTTGTTAACAACCTCTTTTACTGCTTCAGCACCCGATGATAACTCAATGTCGATTACATCCGGGACGTTGCTGGCAACAGCTTCCAAAATAAGGGTAAGCCTTTCCTCTAAAGGAATCTCCTGGGCCCCGCCTTCGGCCTTTGCCCGCAGGGTAAAAATTACGGGGATCTTCCCGGCAATTTCTTCCAAGATACTCAGTGCGTTTCTTAAAAGCCGCGCGTCTCTTATGCCCCGGTAAAAGTCGGCCCTCCATTCAATCAAATCCGGATTTACCGCCGCGTTTTTATGAGCCTGCTCGATAAGGGATTTTTCATCTTCGGCTACAACCGGCACACAAATGAGGGGCCTTTCACCTCCTATAACAACTTCTCCAACTTTCACCGGTTTCCTGGCCACCAAACGCATAAAAATCCTCTCCTCGTTTCCGGCCAAATAAAAAGGCCCTTGCGAGCCCCAGAAAGCTTAACCTGCCATTTATTGGATGCCGTACTTTTCCCGCAGGAAGCCCAGGATTTTCTCCACCGATTCCTCCACGGTGTGGGCACCGGTATCGACAGTAAACTCGGCCACCTGGTACGCCGCGCCGTGTTTCTCCATCAGCTCCTTTATGCGCGAGAGGAGGTCGCTGCTCCCCTCCAGGAGGGGCCTGTTTTTCTTGCGCTTCACCCGGCGGTATATTACCTCCGGGTCGGCAGTCAGCAGGATGAGGATGCCGCTTTCCTTCAGGAGGCGCACGTTTTCCGGGTTCAGCACCACCCCGCCGCCGGTAGCCACCACCAGGTTTTCCCTGGAGGCCACTTTTTTCACCATCAAGGCCTCCTCGGAGCGAAACCGCCTCTCACCGTACTTGGCGAAGAGCTGGGCAATGGTCTTACCGGTAATCCTCTCGATTTCTTCATCGGTATCGACAAACTCGCGGTTCAGCCGCGCCGCCAGGCGTCGCCCGATGGCGCTCTTACCGGTGCCCATGAAACCTATGAGAACGATGTTCTTGTTCATAGCTCCATCACCCTACCGCGTCCTTTCCCTTAAATAGGCCAGGTATTGCCGGTAATTCCTCTTGACCTCCTCCAGGGAATCCCCGCCGAACTTCTCCAAAAAGGCCACGGCCAGCTCCCAGGCCACGGCGGCTTCGCCCACCACGCAGGCCGCCGGTACGGCACAGACGTCGGAGCGCTCCACCGCAGCCTCGTAAGCCTCCTTGGTTTCCAGGTCCACGCTGCGCAGCGGCCTGCGCAGGGTGGGAATGGGCTTCATGGCCGCACGCACCACCAGCGGCTCGCCGTTGGTCACCCCTCCTTCAAGGCCCCCGGCCCGGTTGGTCAGGCGGTAAAAGCCTTCCCCGGGGCGGTGGAAGATCTCATCGTGTACCTGCGAGCCGGGTAAGGCCGCCGCAGCAAACCCCAGGCCGATTTCTACCCCTTTAATGGCCTGGATGCTCATGAGGGCCCGCGCCAGGCGGCCGTCCAAGCGCCGGTCCCAGTGGGCGTAGCTTCCCAGTCCCGGTGGCAAGCCGTAGGCGCGGATCTCAAAAACACCGCCCAGGGAGTCCCCGGCCTCGCGGGCCATATCTATCTCCCGCATCATGGCCTGCGCCGCTTCTTCGTGCGCGCAGTAAACCGGGGAAGACTCGATTGCCCGGCGCAGGCGCGCGATCTCTTCCCCGGAGGCACCCCGCCCCAGGGGTAGCTCCGGCGCCTCCACGCGCCCGATGCGGGTCACCTGGCCGATGATCTCCACGCCCAACTCTTCCAGGAGGCGGCGCGCCAGGGCGCCCGCCGCCACCCTGGCCGCCGTCTCGCGGGCGCTGGCGCGCTCCAACACGTTCCTTATATCCCGGTGAGCGTATTTCAAGGCCCCGGCCAGATCAGCGTGCCCGGGGCGCGGCCTGGTGACTACCTGCCGGTCGAGGCGCGCTTCGGGCCCGGGACCCATTACCTCCTGCCAGCTGGCATAATCGCGGTTCTCGATATATACGGCCACCGGACTGCCCAGAGTCAGCCCGCCCCTGACGCCGGCCAGAAAGCGCGCGCGGTCCTGTTCAATTTGCATGCGGGCGCCCCTGCCGTAACCTCCCTGGCGCCGGGCCAGCTCGCGGCCTACGTATTCTTCCGTAACCGGCAGCCCGGAAGGCAGCCCCTCTACGACCACCGTTAAGCCGGGGCCGTGGGACTCCCCGGCCGACAGGTAACGAAGCAAAAAAGCCACCCCCTGAAAACACGGCTTAAAGCCCGTCAGGTTGAGGGCGCAAATTTAAAGCGCCCGCTTACCGGACAATTCATGTCAGGTCCGCCCCTTTATCCGGCCTTTGGCTCAGAAAGCAGAGCACCAAACGCTCCAGGGGCCGGGTGACCAGGCTGGTGGCCCAAAAATCCCGCCCCTGCAGGGGCACCACGAGGATGGTGTAAAGGCCGAGCCTGTTCCCCCCCAGGACGTCGGTAAAAAGCTGGTCGCCTATCACCGCCGTCTCCGCTGGGCCCACCCCCAGCAAGCCCATGGCCTGCAGGAAGGGGCGCTTGAAGGGCTTTATGGCCCGGGGCACGGCAGGTATGGAAAGCGAGGAGGCCAGCGACAGCACCCGCGCCGAGGTGTTGTTGGAGACAATACAGAGCTTAAAACCCCTCTCCCTGGCCCCTTCCAACCACCGCACCACTTCCTCCGGGCAGCGGTCCTCGTCCCGCGGAACCAGGGTGTTGTCCAGGTCGAGGAGGAGGGCGCAAATGCCCTTTTGACGCAGGTCGTTTAAATCGATGTCCGCCAGTTTGGCCACGTACTGCCGCGGGCAGAGCAGCTTTAGCATTCTTCCTCCCGGAGCGCCCGCTCCAAATCCTGCGGGGTGTTAACGTTAAAAAAAGCTTTCCCCACGTCGGCCATACCTGCGAGCTCACGGCGCTCAATATATTTTACCTTTACCAGCGGGAAAAAGTCCACCACCCTTGGCCGCATGTTTACCTTTAAGGTGTGCTCTACGGCCTGCAAACATCCTTTCCCGTAAACAGCAAAAAGGGGCTCCAGGTAAGAGCCGTCTCTCACCACCACCACGTCGTGCCCCGGAGCCTGCCGGACAAGGAAGAGGGCCAGCCCGGCATCGGCAAAGGGCATGTCACAGGCGGCCACAAAAACGTAAGGGGTGCTCACATGCACCAGCGCGGCGTGTATGCCGGCCAGGGGGCCGCGCCCGGGGTATACATCCCGTACCACCGGGAGGCCCAGGTAGGAATACTTCTCTGCATCGCCGCCCACGAGGATCATGCGCGGAAAGGCTTTCTTGAGGCGGGCGACCACCCTTTCCACCATCCTCTCCCGCCCGAAAAAGAGGGAGGCCTTATCGGTACCCATGCGCCGGCTCCCCCCTCCCACCAGGACCGCACCGGTGGCCTCCAGGACAATATTTGCGTTTTGGAAAATAATGAACCCCTCCTAGAACAGATCCCGGTAGCCAAATTTGCGGTAGATCTTTTCCCGGTACATCCTCAAAGAAGCGGAAGTGCGCTTGCGCCGCTCCATAAGGATGTTGAAGCGGAGGATTTTCTCGGAGAGCTTTTTCTTTATGGTCAGTTGCTCCTCTTCGGCGTAGCAGTAATTCAGCAATTGCTGCAAGGTAACGATTTCTTTTTTAAGCTGCATTTCCTCCGGCAGCACCCCGGCATTCTTTAAAACAATGTACCCGGCGCGCAGCTCTTCCGGCACATGGGCGAGGTCATCCAGCTTGAGGGGCTTTCCCTTACCGGGAAGGTTATCAAACTCCCCCTTCTGCATGGCCTCCCGGATCTTTTCCTCCGCTATTTTGGTTAAAATATCCACCGCCCCCACCCTCCTCAGGCACGCAACACCCGAACCCCTGCGCATTCTTGGCCCCCAGGCCGGCATCCTGCGCCACCCCCAACAGCCCGGGTTCCCCCGTAAGACGGTACGTGCCCATCCAGCCTTTTATGACCCTTTAAAATCTTCTTGCGCGGGCACCAATATTCCTCCACGCATGATAAAAATAGGGAAGGGGCGCCCCTTTCAGGGCTACCCCCGATGCAGGCTATTCCACCTTTATGTTTATTTTCTTTTCTCCCTCCCCTTTAACTTTGGGCAGGAATACTTCCAGGAGGCCGTCTTTGTAACTGGCGGATATGCGATTAATGTCGATATCACCCGGGATGTTTACCGAACGCATAAAGCTGCCGTAATACCTTTCACAAAAATAGCACTGGCTCTCCTCTACTTCTTTGGCGATTTTTCTTTCCCCCTTTATGGTCAGCACGTTGTTGGCCACCGAGACCTCAATATTGTCCTTTTCTACGCCGGGAAGCTCTGCCCTCACTATATACTTATCCTTATCCTCGTACATTTCCACCGCCGGCGCCCAGGTCACCCCTTCGGCAAAAAGCCTTTTGCCGGGCATGGGCCTGAAAAAGCTCTCCAGCCTTTCCTTCAGCTCCTCGAGCTCCTTAAAGGGGTTCCAGGGGAATACCCACCAACCGCCACCTCTGTACCTTTCTAGGGCCATTCTTTCACCCTCCTTCGTCTTCACCGTACCGGATCGAGGATGTGGACTCTGGTCAGTCCGCCTGCCAGCCGGGCAAACTTTTCGGCATCATCCCTTGTCCCCGCCACCCCGGCACCGTAATGCATGGGCACGGCGTGGGCAGGTTTTATGCGCCTTACCGCTTCCGCCGCTTCCTCGGCATCCATGACGTAGACCCCGCTGACCGGTAAAAGGGCAATGTCCACTTTCCCCAGGGAGTCCATTTCGGGAATGACATCGGTGTCTCCAGGGTGATAAATGATTTTTCCTGCCAGCTCAAGGAGGTAGCCAACCCCGCCGTAGGTCCGCGGGTGAAAGTTCTGGCGCTCCGCGCGAACATTGTAGGCTGGAACCACCTTAATCCTCAACCCTTTTACCGCCACTTCGTCTCCCGGCTTCACCTCCCGGAAAGTTCCCAACCCTTGCAGCTTACCTACCGCATTTGAGGGAGCCAGGAGCATAGCATCCGCGCCGGCCACCAAACGCACGGAAGGCACGTCGCAGTGATCGAAATGGTCGTGGCTCACCAGCACCAAATCCGCTTTTGCCGGCACGCTTTTCAAGTTATAAGGGTCGGTAGCCACCGTTTTCCCGCCGCCCTTAAGCAAGAAAGAAGCGTGCCCCAGCCAAATAACCTCCACACCCTCTACCAGCAAAGACACGCTCTCGCCTCCCTGTGTTATTTAAAAACTAAAGCGCGCGAAGCCTCCCCTAGGAGCAAAGTGTTCGGCAAAAGAAACCCCGGCGTGCAAGTCCACCAGGTAAGCCGTAACACCTTTTTCTTCCAGGGCCAACACCGCAAAGCTCGGACCATGTCCCTTCTTGTCATGTGCCTTTAAGTGGCCCGGGTTGACCCACAGCACCCCATTTTCCCAGGAGACGGCAGGCACGTGGGTGTGACCGTAAGCCACCACCTCCACTTCTCCCCGCGCTGCCACCTCCAGGGGGTTTAAGTCCCCCGGCAGGTCGTTGGCATGAGGCTCCCTGGAGTGCGTGAAGAGCACCCGGTAGCCGCCCAATTCCCTCACCAGGCGGTTTTGAATTCCCGGATCCCGGTAATGCTCGCAGTATACTCCCGGAACCTGAATAAGCTCACCCTTCCACAATTCCCTAACGGCCTCTACATCCTCACACTCATCACCCAGGTGGGCCAGCACCTCCACCCGCCAATCCTCCAACATCTTCTTTATGGCCAGGCGCAGGTTCTCCAGCTCTCCATGAGTATCGCTTACCAGGCCGAGCCTCAAGTTCCCACCACCATGATTTACATTTGCTGGAGATAAATTCTACATAAGTTACGACAGTTGTCAATATTTTTCCCCCACTTCTGGCTTTTGGTTAGGAATTCACCGCCGACCCGCTTATTCCTGCCCAAGCGCTGTTTCCCACAGTCTCACCGCCAGCTCTTCGATATAGTCCCTGTTCTCCAGTTTCGCCGTCCACTCCACAGGGATGGCCTCAATCCCCAGCCATGCACCCGATATAGCACCGGTCATGCTGGCAATAGTATCGGCATCCCCACCCAGGCCCACCGCTTCAGTCACAGCTTCCTCAAATGAGCCGGGGTGACGCAAGAAACAGCATATCGCCGCGGGTACTGAATTGAAGGCTTCAATGCCGTTGCCCAGGTGTACGGCCACTTCAGCCGGGTCGGCGGCGCCCAGAAGGTCTTTCATTTTCTCCAGTTTATCCCGGTACACCCTTTCGGTGACGAAGGCCCCCATCCTTTCCAGCAAATCCTCGGGGGAACCAGACGGCCCGTAAATCACGGCCAGAGCTACGGCAAACGCCTGCAAAGCGGCCCCTTCCTTCCCCAGGAAATGGGCGTGGGTGATCTGGGCCGACAGAAAAGCTACTTCCCGCAGCCTCACAGTATCGCGGTAGTAAAAAAGCCCCACCGGAGCAACCCTCATCGCCGCCCCGTTGCCGAAGGAGCCTCCGGGATAGATCTCCTCTGCCACGCGGTCCCAGGGCACGCCCAACTTTATCCTCTGGAACACCAGCGGGGGACCAGGCCCGTAACCCCGCCAAGGCTCCCGCTCGAAGTTCCGGATAAAAATACCGGCCATGTGGCTACCGTCGAAGCCGCGGCAGGCTATGAGGGACTCGGCCACCCCAACCGCCATGTGTGTGTCGTCGGTATATCGCAGGACCTGCCTTCTCTCTGCGGCGGCGAAAACTTCCCTTTTATCCACCGACCCGGCACCCTCAAAAGGCGCCCCCAGAGCATCCCCAAGGGCCAGCCCTACGAGGCAGCCGCGGAATTTTCCCTTCAGGACGTCCCGTCCCGACCCAGCCGCCAGGATAAGCCCCTCCTTCCCACCCATCATGGGTCTACAGATCGACCAAATACGTATTAAACTTTGGGGCACCGACACAAGAAAGCACACCCGCTCTAATCGTATAATGGCTCTATTTGAACGAACGGAGGCAATGGAGAACGGCGGGGTTGTGCTGTTGGTTTTAATCTCACAATGGTTCGATTTGAACTGAAAAGGTGTCGGCTGTAGCTGATGCAGTAACGACGTTTCAATCCCACAATGGTTCGATTTGAACCTAGACAACTG
>NZ_KE386887.1:78599-121056 GCF_000429345.1 Desulfovirgula thermocuniculi DSM 16036
CTGCGTTTCAATCCCACAATGGTTCGATTTGAACCGGCTGGAGTTTCAACGCTCCGTTTAAGGCCGATATGTTTCAATCCCACAATGGTTCGATTTGAACCAACGAAAAAATCGAGTATTTTTAATGGCTTGGTGATTCAGGGTAGCCGCAAATCCCGGGTAGGCGGATTTTAACCGGGGATCGACGGCACCAATTATAAACGGAAACTTGCATAAAATCTTGCTCCGCCCTATAAGCACTACCAGGAAAAACCAAATTAGATCCGGAAAAACCGTGTTCGACGGCAATTATAATACGAGTCTGGGAATCCATGCAAGCACCGGATGGGTTATCCCCTCCATATGCCCCTGTAGAACTGCAAGTTACCGCCTCCGGGTAGGTACCACACGGAACATGCCAAATCCCTGCATGTTCCTCTCCCCCAGGCCGGCTTCGTACGCCAAGAGGAGCAGGCTTTTTTCTCCCTCCAAAGCAAATCGCCCTTCATAACACCGCACCTGTGTTCCCTGCACCGTCAACAGCTTGGAACGCCACTCTCCTATCCTTTCAAACCGTACCCGCGCCCCCTCTTTAACCGGCACCTCCAAGGCATAAGCCTTGCGGAGCAAATTTACCTCCAATACTTCCCAAAAACGCGGTTCATCGGGAGATAGAAATTGTTTCCGCAGCTTGCCCCCCGACATAACGCCGGTCGAGGCCACCAGGGGTGAGATGGTCTCACATAACACGCGCCCCTCCAGCTCAGGGACCGGCTCTACCTCTATCCTTTCCACCGCCAAACGATTGGTCCCCAAAATTGCCTCTCCTTCCGCCAACAGGGTTACGGCCAGCGCCTCCATGGGCGCAGCGAGGGGGGAGGAAACCCACCAGTGAATGGGAGGCGTTAGGGTCAGGCCCGCGCTACAGGTAGCGGCGCGGCGGGGATAAAGTTTTGAGAACACCACCATCTTGTAGCGGTGGCTTTCGGCCACAAAGCCCTGTTCATGCAGGAAGCTACCCAACTGTGGGCGGGCCCTGGCAATGGCCCCGTACAAAAAACCGTGCAGGAGGTGCGGGTAATGCCAGGGTAAAGTTATTGGTTTCCCAGTGTTAAACACAATGTGCAAGCGCATTTTTAACCTTCACCACCCTTTCCGCTCCGGAGGCCCCGGCTTTTAAAAGCCTGGGGAGGAAGGCGCGGTAATTTTTTTCTTTCGGCCAAATTGTGGTATCATAAAAACATGAAGCGCTGCAATATCGTCCGCGTGCTCTTCTCAAAAGAGCAAGCCAAAGTCCTCGAAACCCTGGGAGACCGCTGCGCTGCGCTCTGGAACGCTGCCAACTTCCGCTGCCGCCAGGCGTTCCTGAAGAGGGAACCCATGCCTTCCTACGCCACCTTGTGCGCGGAGTTCCAAAACCACCCCGCGTACAAAGCCCTGCCGTCAGACATCGCGCAGGAGGTTTTGAAAAAGCTCAGGAAGGCGTGGGACTCCTTCTTCGCTTGCTTGCGGCTCTGGAAGAAGGGCAAACTGGAGAAGCGGCCCGGTCTCCCAAGGTATTGGAAAGATCGCCGCACGGGGAAGAGGCTGGTCAAGCTAATCCCGGTCAAGTCCCCACGGTCCTACTCCCTAGACGCCAGGACGCTTTCCCTAACTCTGCCCGCAGACCTGCGGGACGGCAACAGCCGCCTGGTCCTACATACGAAGGGCGTCCTGCGCTTCTCCGGCACCCCAAAGACCCTGGAACTCAGGCACGACCGGGTGAAGAAGCGCTGGTACGCCCACCAGGTCGTGGAAGTGCCGGAACCAGCAAGAAAAACCCGGCCCGAGAAATGCGCCGCTTTAGACCTCGGCACCAGGGTACTGGCAGCCCTGGCCGTCGAAGGCTTAAATCGCCAGATTCTCTTTTCCGGCCGCAAAGTTTGGAAGGACTTCCTGTACTGGACTAAGCGAATCGCAGAAGAGCAGTCCAGGCTGAACCGGGCCGGGCGTAAAACTTCCCGGCAGTTGGGAAGGCTCTACCTGGTTCGCGCCCACAGGCTCAGACACGCCTTCGTTGCCCTGGCCGCGGAAATCGCACGCATCCTGAAGCAGCACCGCGTGACCACGCTATTCATCGAAGATCTGGCAGGCATCCGGGAAGACATGGACTTCGGGCCGAAGAACTTCCTGGTGCACAACTTCTGGGCTTTCAGGATGCTGAAGAAGCTTGTCGAAGCCGCCTGCGCCCGGGCCGGGATAAAAGTCGTTCCCGTCGAACCGCACGGGACCTCTTCCAGGTGCGCCGTCTGCGGCTCTCCCACTGGGCGTCCCGTCCGGCACAAGGCGGTGTGCAAAAGATGCGGCTACGTCTGGCACGCCGACGCCAACGCGGCGCTCAACATACTGCTTTTGGGCTCCTCGAAGGGGCACGGGGCGGAGGCTACGCCCCTGAAGCCGCTTGCCCTCCGGTGGAACCGCCATCGGTGGGTAAGCCGCTTCGAATCTGCCGCCGGTACGCCTAAAACGGCGAGCGGTAGCCGGATGGCGGCGTAAGCCGCCTGAAGGAATCCCCGGGCTTTAGCCCTAGGGAGGAAGTCAATCCAGGATTTGGTCTATAAGGGCCTTTTCCTGTCCCATAATCTCTTTTCGCAGGTACTTCTTATGTGGCAGGCGGTAGATATAAACACTATCGTAGTCGGGATCGATGAGGTTTTTTAACCCCAACTTTAAGCGTTCCAGCTGGGATTCGCTCAATTCTCCTTCAAAGGCACTGTTCTGCACCCAGTGCAAAAAGCGCCGCAGATACTGGCACACTTTGGCCACGCGCGCCTGTTCCACGTCGTACACGATGACCACGTACATACCCTCACCACCAGGCTCTAAGAGACCTGTAAGGCTCCATGCCCGTGAGATGCCGGATGATCTTATAGGCCTCAAGGCGAATTAAGTGACGGTAGGATACGTTGCGCTTTAGCCTCCGGTGATAAACCGTTGTTTGCAATGTTTCTTCCAGCTCACGGACTACGGTTTTCCGCGCCTTCTCTTTAAGATAGACTGCCGGCGCCTCGCCCAGGCCCACGAAATCCTCTTCATCAATGACGCCCCGGTTGAGCAGGCGGAAAAGCACACGGTCCCCAACCAGGGGCTTAAAAATTTCGGCTATGTCCAGTGCCAGGGAAAAGCGGCGCTGGGAAGGCTCGTGCAGGTAGCTGATGGTGGGATTTAACTGCGTCACATAAATCTCTGAAAGGGTGGCCGTATAGATGAGGGTGTTAAGGAATGAGATCAGGGCATTAAGCATATTGTCGGGCGGGCGCCGCACCCGCTTCTCGAAGGGCTCTTCCAGCTCCAAAATTTCGTTAAAGGCGGCGTAATACGCTTCCCTGGCCTGCCCCTCTTCGCGCATCAATTCGGGAACGCTCTCGCACGCGGCAAGTCTTTCCATGCACCGTTCCACCACGGCCAGCGAGCTTCCTACGGCCTTACCCCTGTGGCTGTAATAGTTGAGATTGCGCCTAATGTGGTAGAGGGCACTACTGACAAACTCGCGGGCGAGAAGCATCCGCTTTGGTAAATCCAGGTAGTGTTCTACCTGTTTGACCATCAGGTGGCCGCTGATATTTGTTTCGCGCGGGTAAAAACTGCCGGCGTAAAAACCGTGGTAGTTAAAGAAATGGACGACTACCCCGTTTTGGGCAAGGAAGTTAAGTAGTTTTGTGTTTAGGTCAATTTCCCCAAAAAGGTAAATATCGTGCACATCTTCAATGGGAATGGGTTGGCGGGTAATTTCACCGGTTTCATCTTCCTGCTCAAGGTAGAGTGTGTTTTGCCGCCGCCGCAGGCGGCCATTGCGAAAAATGTAGTAGCTACGGGCCAAACCGGTCACCTCTTACCCCCAGCATAGCTCACAGTATGCACAAATGCGGCAAGTGGGCATAAAGTTTGCTTGTGGCGGTGAGGGCAGCTGTTCAACCCGGCGGATGCCCCGCAGGGCTTCCATAACGGCGGCTTCCAGCTCAGGCGTCAGATGAACTTCCTCCCTGCGCCGCTCCTTTGGAAATCGCAACTCACCGGCCAAGTCCCCGGCACCCAGGCGCCTCAAATAAAGGAGGTAGTAGGCAACCTGCAGGCGGGCGGCATCCACAAGCTTGCGAGAGTGCTTGATTTCCAACACCTTGCTTTCCGCTTCCAGCAAGTCTATCTTGATGAGATCGTCAATGAGCACTTCCCGCCTGGATAAATCGGGGTAGGCACGCTCGTGAAGCAGACGCCCCAACGCCACCCTTTCCGATAACGGCTCCATGCGCAGTCCTTTGGCATACAACCATACTTTGCGGTGGCATACCACCCAGTAGTTGATCTTAATACCGTTCGTTCGCAGTTCGGCAAATTCTTCGTCGGTCATCAGGTCAAGCGATGAAGCCGACATCCAAGTCGACCTCCCCGGGCAGCAAACCCAATTCGGGGTCATATGCAACATTTGCTACCAACGTGCCGTCTTTTAAGGGCGTAAGTCTTCCCGCATTGTTTAGCATCCAGAAAGTACCAAGCGGGACGGGCACTAACAGCTGTGTTGCGAGGAGAAAATGCTTTTGGGTACGATGCTCTTCATACTCCGGATATAAGCAGCGAGGCAGCACTTCCACACCTTGAAACATGTTGCGGAATTGTTCTTCACCTTCAGGCATGCGGTATAAGGGGCGCAAAGAATTAAGCACGGTTTGAAAAGCGTTCTGAGCCTGCTCAAACCGCTTGCGTTCTTTGGCTGTCCAGCCATTACGATATACCTGACGCACCCACTCGGCAGCGACTTCCACCGTTAATGGCTCGCCGTCAGGCGGCGCACTTTCCAGTGTCCCCTGTAAGCGCTCTAAATCATAAACGCGCCGTAACTGCTCAGCGTTAAATTCCCGCGTCACATGAACTTCCACGCCTTCAGGATGCTCGCCGTAGCGGTTCACCCGCCCAAAGCGCTGCAATAAGTCGTCAACAGGAGCAATTTCCGTGAAGATGGTGTCAAAACTGACATCCAGCGATACCTCCACTACTTGCGTGGCCACAAGCACACGCACATCAGCATCCTCTCTACCTTGCAATGTTCCGAGGATTGCTTTTTCCTTGGCCACCCGATCACGACGGGTAAAGCGTCCGTGCAAGAGATGAACGCCGTCTAGCTGCTTTTGCAACTGCCGGTATAGTTCCTGGGCCTGGGCCACGCGGTTGGCGACGACGAGCACGCGCTTTTTATTTGCGGCGGCTTTCACGATAGCCGGTACAAGCGCTTCAAGGGGTTCATCATGCCAGCGCAAGCGATGACGCACTCGAGCAAGGAATTGTTGTGCCCATTGGGCATCACCACCCTCCAAGCCGAATTCGGCAGCTGGCTCACCCAACGCCTCTTTAAGCAACTCCTTTAAAAAGGGAGGGAAGGTGGCGCTCATGAAGAGGCAACGCCCGCCCAGTTTTTTTAGCACCCGCACCATCTCGACAATAAGCGCAACCGTATGGGCATCGTAGGCATGAATCTCGTCAAAGATGAATAACCCGCCGAGCATTTCGCTGACGCCGATTTCAAAGCGCGGAATGCCGAAAAACCACTTGAGCAACTGAAAGGGCGTAGCGACTTTAATGGGCTTATGGATAAGGCGATTGACGTCGGCTTCGGATTTGGCCTGTGCTGCGGCCACTTCATACTCGCCACTACGCTCAAAATATTCCCGGAAGGCATAATCCAGCGCCCGCGCATGAACAGTCCCCACATTTTCTTTACCGAATCTCTCTTCCAAAGTATCCGCCATTGCTTCAATGCTAGCCTGGTACGGCAAAAGATAAAAAATCCGCTCATTATGCTGACGGTTGCGTCGCGTCCACAGTAAAGCAGCCAGTGTTTTGCCCGAACCCGTCGGCGCCTCCAAAAAAGCATGGCCTTCATGCTCGCCCGCACGCTTTTGGAATGGACGTAAAAAAGGTGGCATTGGTGGCTCAGGGAGAGCGTTTTTGAACTCCGACACGCCCGCACTGACCGCATGATCCGCTGCCATGAGCCAGCCGCGTACAAGAAGTAAGGCTAAAGATTTTTTGTTACAGAAGAGGGTCTCATTGCCGGTTTCCGATTTTAGGCCTTCTATAAAACCGGCAGGTAGCGGCATTTGTTCCGGCATTTTGGGTAAGCATAACCCGTGCAGTTCAGATTGCTCTTTGCAAAATTTTTGTAACCACGCCCAAAAGGCTTGCAACTCATCGGCTTTTTCGCGAAACTTCCGAACGGCGCTTTCCACGATGTCGGGTTCGGGTAAGGGTACAAAGCCCGCATCGCCTAAAAGTTGGGCATCGCTCAGATCACGGTGGTGGGTGAGCACAGCCGCAACCGCCAGCGCCTGTATGTCATCGTCCATGTCAGCGGCAAGCAGCAGCGCTGCCGATAAGACCTCGTGGCGAAATTCCCAGCGAAACCATCCGTCCGTAAGGCTGCGCTGAAAGCCGCTTGCAGCTTTGCCCAAGTCATGGGCAAGAGCAGCGATGATAAGGGCCTGCCGCAACCGCTCCGCCTGTTTGTCACCAAGTAAGCGGCGCCAGTGATCCCAATATGCTTCCGCTACAGCTTGGGCATAAGCTGCGACCTGGCGGGAATGCTCTGCCAACGAAATCGCCCGCTCACCTGATTTGGCTAGGGGTTCTCCTATGGTCATATTACAATCCCCCAGAGCAAAAACGCATTTTCTAAATTTGTTAATCCCACGTAAAAGTCCCCTTTGGAATTTGGATCATTCGCTTTCCTCACAAAGCAACATTTAAGTTCTTAGTTACCCACTCTCGTCGATATAATGGTACTACTGTCCCACCAGTGGTATCTCGCACCAACCAACCGAAGGCTCGCACAAAAGCAGGGCGGTGTCTGACATCTACTACACCGAAAATTTTCATGCCCAGCAATTTCCGGTAAGGCTCAGCGGTGAAGGCAAGGGGTAAGTTGTGCAACCATGCGCCTACCCTGTTCTGGCTGTCCGCCACCAGTTCTAAGGGCAGCAAGACCCCACTTACCTCGCCCTCGTCAACAGGCTCTAAGGTAACAGGCGTTATGGAGTCCACACCGGCGACATCCTGCGTGCGTCCCAGAAGCAAAGGATAACGCGGTTTACGAAACGCTGCTTCCCATTCCGGAGGCAAGTAGAGGGCCAGGCGGGGCATTACCAAAAACTCGCGTTGGAGAACATTGCGTCCGACAAGCCGCGCAGCTTCTGTAGGTTTAGAGCGCTCCACCGTAATGATTGCTTCTAAATCCACCGCCTTGCCCTCATATTCACAACGGTATGCCAGCCATTCTACTTCAGTAGGCAAAATCCATCGCCCCGCTGCTGCAGACAGTAAGCCATAGATCGTGGACAATGGCGGTACGGGCAGCGTCAGTTGGTGCCCAACAAAGCTGGGCACTCGAAAGGAAGCCGTATAGGCAGTTAACACAATACGGATAGCGCTTATCATGGGCATACACCCTGAGAGCTACAATTTATAGCATTCGAACACCGGCTTCACTTGCTCCGCTGCTTTCTCCAGCGCTTGCTGCGGTGTTCCCGACATCTCAATGAAGTCCTTAAACGGTGCCTCCTCGGCAAAGGCTTTGAGCACCTCGTTTTCATTGGCTAGCACGGTCGGGCGATAGCCGAAATACAGAGCTTTTCCACTTTGAGGTACCAGCAAGCGGTCCTGGTAGTCTGCCACCACAGAGCGCAACCGTTTCAGATTCAGTCGCACCCGCTCGTTGTTCTCGTCGGGTTCAAACAGACGCTGGAAAGGCGCATTGCCGCCATCCAGAAAGCCCACCAAAACGACGACAGGGCCCACGTCGGAAAGGTTGCGGGCCAGATGAGCCCCTCCGCGCAGGCGCGCTAATGCCTTCAGGACATCTTGCACGCGCCTGATGCGCTTATCGCACGGCAGCCGGTAAGTACGTTCATCTACTTGCTCCAGTTCGTTTTGATAAACCCTAAGCGTCTCATCGGACAAGTCGAACATTTCTCCCACTTCAAACCGCCCCACATCGCCCAGCGAGAGGGTGAAGGTGCCTTGGAAATAAGTCGTGTAGTGTTCGGTTTCAAAGGGGATGATGTCAGCGCCGGGCGGTAAGTTTCGGGAGAAGTGCCCGAAATCTCGCTCAATGACATTGGGCAAAACAGAGATGAGTAAGCTATTTTTTAGGGGCGAGATGCGGCGGAAGGTGCCTCCCGCTCCGCTCTCTTCATCGCCTTCACCGCGCCGCCGCTGGCGCTTTCTTGCTGCCATGTAGCCAAATAGATCGTCTTCCTCATAAGAAATCGGGTCGCCTTTTGTATACGCGCTTTTTGCTTCGCGCGTCACCTCACTGGGTGTCCAGCCAAAGTCGGCATAGAGCACTTCCCGCCACCAGCGGCGCCACGCCTGCCCCGACACATACGGGTAGCGCAACCGCCCAATGCGGATTTGTTTCACAACGACGGCATTATCGGCCCGGATTCCTTCATCTTGCCCAGCGTTGTTAAGCGCCGCACCATTGGTTTCAATGAGGACGGCCCCTGTTAACACAGGATACGCCATCATACTTCACCTCCACTTATAATTGGCAAAGTACCTTTTATTGGCAATATAGGGGCGAGATATGTATTCATTCTGTCGTGAGGATAGATACATTGGCTTGCCCTTGTTGAACCTCGCCTATGCCAGCGGCAATTTCCTCTTCTTCTGGCACCGCCCCTGGAGCACGGTCAAACAGAAACGCCAGCAGGTAATCGCGCAAAAGCCAAAGGCGGTGTCTGTCATCCAGTGGAGCGAGAAACACAAAATCGGCAAAACCCATCGCACCCGCACGCACGGCACTCAAGTAAACATCTCGGATGCGCTCAGCTTGGCGGGCAGTTTGCAACTGCGCAATCCAACGCGAAAGATTCGGCAAGGAAGCGATGAGCCGCTCGCCGATTTGTTGAAGGCGGGACAACGTTTCGTCAGGTGAGAAGGTCGCTTGACCTCCAAGAGCGGGAAATTCTTCACCCTGCTCCTGGCACCGCTTCCATTCGTAAGCTACTGCCAGTACGATGTCCCGCACCTCACCGGCTGCCCCGTAATCGTTCGGGGGCAACAGGCTGTAAAATTCGTCGTGCTTGAGCCAACCCTGCCGTACATAGCGAAGCAACACGCCGTAAAGCTCGTTCCTCTGCGCCCTCTGTAACTCGTTGAGGCGTTTTTTGGCGTCGTCACTTTGGGCAATGGCAATGCCCAGCCGTTCTATAATGGCCAACTTCTCGACAACCATCCCCCGCACCTCCTTAAGGTAAAGGCGATGTCCTATCCACCCCCCGTGCAGTTTGGGTATATCAGGCTCAAGGCAACTGCCGACAAGGGCATCGCCATTGAGTAACCGTTGAGCGACGCTCTGTACAAACCCGATGCGGATCCTACGTTCTTTCTCGCTTAGTCCATTCGGCACTTGCATCAACTCACGCCAAAAGCGCTGGAAAGCGTGCTTCGATTCCAGTTGCAACTTTGCCAAAAATCGAAGTAAATCGTTGGGGACGGGAAGAGCTTGCACGAAGCCGCCCCGGTTGTCGTTGGAAAAAACATATGCCGTTGTTGGCAGCGGGCTTTGATAAATCGCCCGCACTTGGTCGCCAAAACGCTCTAAAAGTTCGCAAAGCAAGTAAAGCACCGTCCCTGCATCGCCCGCTGTCTCCCAAGAGCTGAAAAAATCAAGTATTTCATTGGCAGCGATGTGTCGGTCAAAATGCTCCCAGCCGTAAGTTTGGGCAATAACAGTAGCAACTGGTAGCGCTTGTGTATGCAGAAACCATAAGCGGTTTTGGACACCCGTACGCATGACTGCCATCGGCAAAAACCGCACCGCTAACGCGCACAAACCGCAGATGCGAACGCCATAAGCAAAGGCGGGATAAAAGTTCACGATGCCTTCCAAGAGCGGCATTTTGTCCTTGCGCCGTATCTCCATGGCCTCTGCTTGACGGCGCTCACCACAGGCAAAGCAAACCTCGTCGCCACCTGCGACTTGCAAGCATTGTTGTGCTTTCCGCAATTCTGATGCCAGTGCTTCACGGAACTTGCGCCGTACGTTTTCCGCTTTCCCCTCCGCTGTTTCGCCTCTCCAGTTGGAGGGATTATCCAGTTCGCTATTGGGAAAAACTCGCTGCAGCGCTTTTTTGGGACCCGAAAAGGCTTTGCCCACCCCAATACCCAGCGCCTGGTCGCTGAGCAGGATTCGTTCCAATTCCTTTGTAGCTATCTCTAAATGTTCAGGCATTAAATCCTCTAACCGCTGAACTTTTGCTGCCGCCGCCAGCGCTGCTAACCCCGCATCCACGAAGGGATGTCCTGTCCAGTGCACCTGCGCCATCGATCTCACCTCAGCCATATTTCAAGCCGTCACCGCTACCACCACTTTACCACTTCCCACTGCAACCAGTGTGCAGTGCCGCAAAGTTTTTAACGGTAAATCTGCGCCATCTTTTGGATCTCTTCCCTAATTGCCTGCCTCAAAGATTCGGGAGCCAGAACCTCGGCGTGGCTGCCGTAGCCCATGACCCAGCGCTTGACTTCGTCCAAGCCGCCGGTAAAAAAGCGCAGGATGAGACCGCCGTCGGGAAGCTCTTCGATTTCCTGGCTGGGGTGCCAGGATCGTTCCCGGATGTAGCGGGCCTGGTAGGGGTCAAACTTTATCACCACCTCCACCGGCTCCTCACCCCGCTCGGCCACAAAGGCCTGGGCCATCCACTTTCCCACCGAGAAGCCCGGGTCGCGCTTAAATTCCTGGTTTAGCACCTCCCACTCCTCTATGCGCCCGGCGTGAAATGTGCGCATGTCACGGCGGAGGTGGTCAAAAGCAATTAAGTACCAGTCCCCGCGGAGGTTGTAGAGATGGTAGGGCTCCACCACCCGGACCTGCCGGCACCCTCGGCTGGCCGTATAGTAGCGGATTTTTACCTGCCGGCAGCACTGGATAGCCCGATGCAGTTCCAGGAGCAGCTCTTCTTTCACCGATACCACCGGGGGAGGGGCAAAAATATAGCAGGCCCGCAAGTCCCCCAGGCTCACCTGGATCTGGCTCTTCAGGCCTGCCGTTATCTTTTCCACTGCTGAGCAAAGCGGTCCCTCAAAGGCGGTGCCCAGATACCGCCTGGCAACTTCCACGCTTAAGAAAAAGGCCAAGAGCTCTCCCTCCGTTACCAGTACGGAAGGCAGCGCCCAGTTAGGGTCCGTGTAATACCAGCCTCCGCGGCGGCGGTCATAGGCCAGCGGCGCCCGCAGCCTGTCCACCATGAACTGCCGGTCCTGGTAGATGGTGCGCTCGCTCACTTCCAGCTCTCTGGCCAGCCGGCGGGCATTGGGATATTTGAGGGCCCGGATTTGCCGGTCTATTTCCAGTATGCGTTCCAGCTGCTGGCGGCCGGACATATTTCGACACCCAGCCCCTTATTTTGACATAATGCTTCCATTACTAGATTTATTTCACTATGTTAAGAGAATTTTCCTCCTTACTAGAGCCACCAGTTTAGCCAGCCACCATCTTCCAGAAACGCAAGCAATGGCGCCAGCAGCACCAGGCTGAGGAAAGCCATGCCCATAATGGCCAGCGGCCAGAAGTCAAAGGCCAGAAGGTTGCTGACCACCAGGGCCAGTAAAGCGGCCAGGCAAAAGGACATGCCCATAACCGCGACGATCCCGGCCAGCACCAGTAAGCGCAGGATTGCCGCCCGCAAACGCCTCCAAATGCCCAATGCCCACCCCTCCTCCCGGAGCGGTAATCATATATTTTACTTGCGCGAATATTTTCCCTTTTCATTGTGCAAAAAATATAAAGCGCATATTATCTTGGGGGGAGGCGTTCTTCATGACCGGGGAACCGGTAACGGTCTACACCACACCCACCTGACCCCACTGCCGCACGGTGAAAGAGTTTCTTTCACAGAGAGGTATTAAATTTACGGAAAAAAACGTAGCCGAAGACGAGGTGGCGCGCAACGAGATGGTGCGCAAGACAGGCCGGCTGGCCGTGCCCACGATTACCGTAGGCGAGCGGGTGGTGGTGGGCTTTAACCGCGAGGAGCTGGAAAAACTGCTCCACTAGGAAACGGCGGCCTAAAAAGAAAAGCCCTCCTGAATAATGGAGGGCTTTTCGGCCTTTTTTATTTTTAAAGCAGGCTCTCCAGCTTTTTGGCCAGCACGCCTTTAGGCGTAAAGCCCACTATTTGATCCACTACCCTGCCGTCTTTGAAAAACACCAGCGTGGGGATGCTCATCACGCCAAAGCGGGCGGCCAGGTCCCGGTTTTCATCCACGTTTACCTTGACCACTTTTGCCCGTCCGGCAAATTCCCCGGAGAGCTCCTCAATGATGGGCGACATGCTGCGGCAGGGCCCGCACCAGGGAGCCCAGAAATCCACCAGCACCGGCTGGGCCGATTTCAAGACCTCTTCTTCAAAATTGCTCGCGCTAAGCTCAAGGGCCACTTTTGTTCCCCCTCCTTATAGTTTAAATGTCGCTCAGGGTCACCGACCCTGCGCTTCAGATGGCTCACCCGCCTCCCGCACCGGCAGTGCTTGTCCCGCCACAACTGCCGCCGCCCCCTTTCACCTGCACGGCACAGGGGGTAATAAGCTGCTTCACGCGGCGGCTTTCGCAGTGCGGGCAGGCTACCTTGTGCCTTTCTTCGATGCCCACCAGTACGGTAAACTCGCGCCCGCACTCCTCGCAGCGGAAGTCATAAAGAGGCATGGACACACCGACCTCCTTTTAGGCTATTAACGGTTAGGCTATGGTGATAGCCCCTTGAGGGCAGCTGAAGATACACTCCTCGCATTCGCGGCACAGCTGCGCGTTCACTCTGGCCACCTTGGCGGCAACCGCAATGGCCCCGTACGGGCAGGCCAGCACGCAGGCGCCGCACCCGGCGCAAAGTTCGGAAATGACCAGGGCAGGCATGATATGTCTCCTAATCGTCTTCTCTTTTCTATTATACTAAACCTTATTTTCGCTTTCAATAGTTAACTTAAGCCCGACCTCTTGAATAGCTGGATAAAGTTCAGAATAAACTGCAGCTCTTTTTGGTTGAGATTGCAGACCAGGTTTAAAACGGCCTGCACGTTGGGATGCATGAGCAATTCCCTTAGTTCCGGGTTCATCAGGCTCAGCATTTGGTCGACGGCCCCCGGCTCCATGATGAAATAGCAGGGCGAAACACCCATTACCTCGGCCAGCTTTTCCAGCGTCTTCAGGGAGGGCTGTACCTTGCCCTGCTCGATCTGACCAATCAACCCGGCGGTAACGCCGGCCAGCTTGGCCAGCTGCGCCTGGGTGAGGCCGTATTCTTCCCGCAGGGCTTTTAGCTTATACCCCAGGGAGCCTTCCTGGCCCATGATGGAGGTGGGAGGGACACCCAGCGCCTCGGCAATACGCTTTACGGTGTTAAGGGAGGGGTATACGGTGCCGCGCTCAATTTCACTCAGGTAAGAAAGGGAAATGCCGGCACGCTCGGCCAGTTCCTGCAAGGACATTTTTTTCTCCGTGCGCAGGATGCGGATTTTATCCCCCAGGGAAAGGCCGCGCTCCACCACATCCCCCTCAATGAGCTGGGTCTTGGGTACGTTTAAGGCCGCGGCCAGTTTTTCCAGCGTCTTCAGCGAAGGCTTCTTGGAGCCCCTCTCGATTTCGCTTAAATAAGAAAGGGACAGGTTTGCCCGGCGGGCCAAATCCTGCAGGGTATAGCCTCTCTCTTCCCTTAAGGCGCGGATTTTTTCCCCCTTGATAATCATTGCCAGACCCCACACTCCCAACGAAAAACAACTATACTATTATCGTACTATAACCATACTAAGCAGTCAACGCTTCCTGCCAGAATTTTCCCCATATTTTTTAAAAAGTTCAAAAAGCTACTGCGCGATCCCCGCCTCAAGGGCACGAAATTTCTCTTCCCACCCCTTACGACTGATACTTTTTCTTGTTGGCGTTGTGCTCCTCCAGGGTACGGGCAAAGGCATGAGTGCCGTCAGGGCGGGCCACATAATAGAGGTATTCGGTGCGGGCCGGCAAGACGGCGGCCAGCAGCGAGGCTTCCCCCGGGCAGGCTATGGGGCCGGGGGGAAGGCCGCTGAAAAGGTACGTGTTGTAAGGGGAGTTAACCCCCAGGTCGCGGTAGTAGAGCTTTGCCCGGTGCGTTCCCAGGGCGTACTGCACGGTGGCGTCCACCTGGAGGGGCATGCCCAGCCTGAGCCGGTTTAAGATTACCCCGGCAATGAGGGGCCGCTCCTCGTCCACCTTTGCCTCCCTCTCGACCATGGAGGCAATGGTCACCGCCTGATGTAGCGTAAGGCCTGCTTGCTCCGCCCTGCGGCTGTAGTCCAGCTCCTTCATCTTCTGGGCAAAGCGGGAGAGCATCATTTCTATAATCTCTTGCGGAGCAAGGTTGTATCCCAGGTAGTAAGTGTCCGGGTAAAGGTAGCCCTCAAGCCGGTTTGGGCCGGGAGGAAGATTTTTAATAAATGGGTAAGGAAAATCCGCATTTGCCGCCGCGGTCAGAAATTCCTGGCGGGAAGCCAGGCCCTCCCTCTCCAGCAAGTCGGCTATCTGGTTAACGGTAAAGCCCTCGGGGATGGTCACCACCCTTACCTCGGCCTCCCCCGCTACCAGGCGATCCACTAACTCCCCCAGCGGCATGGAGGTGGTAAAGGTATAGCGTCCCGCCTTGAGCTGGCTGTCCACCCCCTTTAAGCGGGCATAAAAGCTAAACGCACCGCCACTGCGCACCAGCCCCTTTTCCTGCAGAAGCCAACCTATCTCCCCGGTGGAAGCATGGCGCGGGACGATTACGGAGACGGTGCGCCCGAAGCCGGGCGGGCAAGGAGGGTAAAAAAGAGAAACTCCCCAGACAAGCACCAGGATTCCTAAAAATACCATCATGCCTCCGGCCAAAAACCACTTTTGGCGGCGAAACATCTATCCCCCGCTCCCACGGTTACCTTGCGTTTTCCTTAAGGTTGGGGCTGCCGCTCCTGCCACCCCTCCGGTGAGGCCTGCCCCGGAGGGGATTCTCCTCCCGAAAGAGGGGCCTGCCCCGAGGGGGAAGCCCGAGCCGGCGCCCCAGGGCTGGAGCCGGAAGGCTCTTCCTGTCCCCGGCGGCCCGGCGCAACCGGCCCGGCAGCAGGTTCCCGGGCGTCACGCTCTTTCTCCTGCCCCGCAGGTGGCGGTACCACCGGCCCGGTGCTCGGCTCCTTTGCCCCGATGACCACCACCTGATCTACCGGCTCGTAAAAACTATCGGGCAGGTTCTCCATATAAACCCGGTCCCCTTCACGCACCACCCGCTGGGCGGTAACGCGGTAGCCGCGCGAGCCCTTCTGCTTGACCACCTGTTCGCCCCGCGTGAGGTTGGGGTCCACCTGCTGAACGATCTTTGGCTCCAGCACCTCCACCACCTGGGTGCGGATCTCCACCGGCACCCTGTAGTCGGTATTGCCGTATATCTTAAAGGTGAGCCGGTCACCCTCCACATAAGAGCGGATGTAAAGGTAGCTTTCGGTATTATTGCGGAAGCGCAAGTCGATGTAGCCGTAAACCACCGTGGCATCGCGCCCCAGGGGCACATACGAGACCGGCAGGGAATGGTTGGTGCGCTCCAGGATTTCCAGGTTGGCCAGCAAGACCGCGTTGTACAGGGTAGTGCTCACCTGGCAGACACCGCCGCCCGGGCCTTCCACAAACTGGTTATTAACAATCACCCGTGCATTCTTGTACCCGGCTTCGTGGCTGCGGGGCCCCACCACGTTGTTAAAAGAGACTTCCTGGCCCGGAGGCACCAGGAGTCCGTCCAGGGCGGCAGCGGCCACGCGGATGTTGTACGCCCGGTCGATGTCCGACGGATCAAACCTGGTGGTATAAGAGGCCAGGAGGCCCTTTAGACCCATGGCCTGCACTTCTTCGGTCGTCACCCGCGGCTTTACCCTGGTGAGGTTGAGGCCGATAACCGGTTCTGCGTTCCCTGCGGCAAGGGCCAGCAAGAGGTCCTGGTAGGCCCGCTCCGTGTCAACTTCCAGGCCCTCCCGCCCGGGTATTATCTCAATGACATCCCCCGGCAGCACGCGAAAGGCGGCATCCTGGGGTGGACTGGCTATCGAGGCGGCGAGATCGCTCACCTGCCGGGTAAATTTTTCCCTGTTGACGGCGTAGACGAGGGGCAAATCCAGCCCTCCGCGCCTGGCGCGCCAGCGCGTTGCCAGCCTCTGCCACCAACTACCCTCCCTGCCCACCTCCAGGGCCCTGGCGGCCGTCGCTTCCGCATCCAGGTGCAGGCCGATTTCTGCCGCGCGTAGAGTCCAGGTGCGGTCCTGCCAGGTAAAGGTTACCGGCATGGCGGCCAGCCTTTCCTCCAAGGGCTGCAGGGCCTCAAGGCACTCCTCCCGGGTAAGGCCGGAAAGGTTCACCTCCCCGGCTACCACACCGCCCACCACCCGCTCCCCCCCAAAAGAAAAGGCTGCCAGCCCTACGGTAGCCATCAACGCAAGGATAGTTGCGGCCACGCCCGCTACCTTTAAAAAAATGCGCATCCCCCGTTCCCTGCCCCACCGGATACAAACATAAAAGCTGGATGAGCAGGTAGCCCTGTCCCCAGCTTTTAGCCCCTACCGATAACCTCCCTTAGGCATCCTCCTGAGAGGCCATCTCTTCCCAGTAATCGGCTACTTTTTCCCATTCCTCGTCGTCTTCAATGTCCACGAGGATCTCGCTGCCGTCCTCGTCTCTCTCAAACCGAAGGATGATGGCCTCCCCTTCCTCTTCATCCTCACCGACCTCTACGGGAAGCAGCACCGCATACTTTTTTCCTTCCAGGTGTAAAATGTCGATGACCTCAAAATCCCTCTCCTGGCCCTCCTCATCGACCAGCGTAATTATTTCTTCCAGCTCCAGATCTTCGGGCATACAGGTCACCCCTTACCTAAAGTTGTGCCTATTCTATACCACGATAAAACCCTTGTCAAGGATCCTCCATCCCGCAAAGTTAATTTTCCCCACTTCTTTCTTTTTTATTATAAAAATCAAGATAACCCTGCAGAATAAGAGCTGCCGCCAGCTTATCGACCACCTTCCGGCGCCTGGCCCTGCTCACGTCGGCGGCCAGCAGGATTCTCTCCGCCCCCACGGTGGTGAGCCGCTCGTCCCACGTTTCCACCGGCAACCCCGTAGCCTCCCTGAGCCACCGGGCAAATTCAAGCACCCGCAGGCCCTGCCTGCCGAGGGAGCCGTCCATATTGCGCGGCAGGCCCACGACAATTTTCTCCACCCCGTACTCCTGCACCAGCCTGTTAACCCTCTCCAGGAGCTTTCCTTCACCTATATCCCTGGGTATTACCTCTACACCTTGAGCCGTCAAGCCCAGGGGATCGCTCAGCGCCACGCCTACGTTTTTCTCCCCCACATCTAAGCCCATGACGCGCATGGCCACGGCTCTCCTTTACAGTACCTTAATGCAAAAATGGGGGCACGCCGCGCCGCAGTAACCGCAGAGCCGGCAGCGCGAGTGGTCCACCACGGCGCGCCCTCCGGACAGCGAGAGGGCGCCCGCCCCGCACTTCTCCACGCACCGCCCGCAGCCGCAGCACCACTCCTCAATGTGCAGGCGCCGCTCCCTTTTTTCCAGGATCTGCCGTAGCTCCGCAGGTACCTCCCTCCCCGTGAAAAACCTGACGTTAAAATCAACCTCTTCCCTGCTCCGCATCCCCACGGCTACGCTGGCCAGGTAGGGAATCTGCAGGGCAAAAGAAAAGGCCTCTTCGGCCCGGGCGATTAGATGGCCCCCACCCAGCACCTTCATGGCGTAGAGGCCCTTTCCAAAGGCAGCCGCCTCCTCTATGGCCGCCAGCATGTCCTCGCGCGTTCCGCCCTGGATGCCCACGCCGGCAACGTTGACCAGGGGATGAATGACGTCTATTTCCGGCACGCGGGCCGCAGCCCGCACACCTTCAACGCTGTGGGTGGAAATACCGACGGCCCTGACCAGCCCCTTCTCCCTGGCCTGCAGGAGAAACTCGAAGGCCTCCCAGTGGCCGCGCAGGGTTAAAGCCGACTCCTGCTCGTGCAGGAGGAAAATATCAATATGGTCGCGGCTTAAAGCCCTCAGGGCTTCCTCCAGGCTTTCCCTCATGCCGCGGTGAGAGTAGGCGTAGGACTTAGTGGCGATAATTACCTCCCCATCCCAGCCCTGCAGGGCTTTCCGTATATGCGCGTAAGTGCGGTAGCTCTCGGCCGTGTCGAGAAAATTAACGCCCGCCTCCAGGGCGTAGCGAATTACGGCAGCGCCTTCTTCAACCGGCAGGTTGACCTGCAGCGGGCCAACGGTAAGGGTGCCGAAACAGAGGCGGGACACCCTTATGCCCGTTTTTCCCAGCACGCGGTATTCCAAAATGCCTAACCTCTCTCCAGGTAGTTCCTTACCAGCTCCTCCAAGAGCTCATCACGCTCCAGCTGGCGGATCATGCTGCGGGCGTTCTTGTGGCTGGTGATATAAGCCGGGTCCCCCGAAAGTAGGTAGCCCACAAGCTGGTTGATGGGGTTATAGCCTTTTTCTTTTAAAGCCTCGTACACGGACACGAGTATTTCTCTGGCGCGGCTAACTTCCTCCGCTCCCTTTTTAAACATCACGGTATTTTCCTGCGCGTCCCTGGCCATGGCGCCTGTGCCCCCCTCCCCCGTTAAATTAAAAGGTAACCTTTAGGGGATTTATATTCGGCTGGGGCCACTCCTTTTCCTCTCTACCCCTTTAACTGGCTGGCCGCAACGGCATAAGCCCTTTCCAGGGCCTCCTGCAGGCGGGAGGGGTCCTTGCCGCCTGCCTGGGCCATATCCGGGCGCCCACCGCCGCCGCCACCTACAACGGCGGCCACCTCTTTAATCAGCTTACCCGCGTGCAAACCGCGCGGCAGCAGGTCCTTCGTCACGGCAGCCACCAGGTTGACGCGCCCCCCTACGGGGCTGGCCAGGACGATAACCGCCGAGCCCAGCCGCTCCCGCAGGAGGTCCACCATGGCCCGCAGGCTATCCATGTCCGGAGCGGAAGTTTTGGCGGCCAGGAATTTGGCGCCGTTTAGGTCTTTTACTTGCTCCAGCAGGCTTTGTACCTCAAAGCGGGCTATCCGGGCCCGTAAGGTCTCGCACTCCTTTTCCAACTCCCTGTTCTCTCTAACCAGGGCCTCCACCCGGGCCACAACTTCGTCGGGAGAGGCTTTAAGCAGGGAAGCTACCTGATCCAGCTGTTCTTCCCGGGCCCTGAGGTAACCGAGGGCACCCGCGCCGGTTACCGCCTCTACCCGGCGCAGGCCCGCCCCCACGCTGCCCTCGCCGACCAGCTTGAACAGCCCTATTTCGGCGGTGGAGCGCACGTGGGTGCCCCCGCAGAGCTCAAGGCTAAAGTTGCCCATCTTCACGACCCTCACGCGCTCACCGTACTTTTCCCCGAAAAGGGCAATGGCCCCCATCTTTCGCGCCTCGTCAATAGTGGTGAGGTATGTTTCCACGGGGAGGTTTTCCAGTATCTTTTCGTTAACCAGGTCCTCCACCCGGCGCAGCTCCTCGGGCGAGAGGGCGGTATAATGGGTGAAGTCAAAACGCAGGCGGTCGGGCGCCACAAGGGAACCGGCCTGGTTGACGTGCGGGCCGAGCACTTCCTTCAAGGCCTTGTGGAGCAGGTGGGTGGCGGAGTGGTTGCGGGCCGTATCCCGCCGGCGCCGGGCGTCGACCTCCACCCTCACTTCGTCGTTTTCCCGCAAAATGCCGCTCCGCACCTGCCCGCGGTGTACGATGAGCCCCTCCACGGGGCGGAAGACATCCCGCACCTCCACTTCCAGGTCGTGCCGGGCCCTGACCACCGCATGGTCGGCTACCTGGCCGCCGGCCTCCGCATAGCAAGGGGTGACGTCCAGGACAAACTCCACTTCCTCACCGGCTGCCGCCGCCCCCACGCGCCGTCCCTCCTTGAGGACCGCCCGGACCCTCGCCCTGGCCTCTAAGCTCTCGTACCCGACGAAGATGCTCTCGCCCAGCTCATCCCGCAGGGACTTGTAAAAGGCATCCCTTTCGGAAAGGTACTCCATTTCCACGCGGGCGCTGCGGGCCCTCTCCCTCTGCTCCTCCAGGGCGCGCTTGAAGCCTTCTTCGTCCACCGTGAGGCCCTCTTCGGCAGCCATTTCCTTGGTTAGCTCAAGGGGGAAGCCGTAGGTATCGTACAGCCTGAAGGCATCTTCCCCGGAAATGACCGTGCTGCCCGCCGCCCTGGCCTCGCTTATAAGGGCGTTTAAAATTTCCGTGCCCTGGGCCAGCGTTTCGCCAAAGCGCTCCTCCTCGCTGCGAATCACCTTTAAAACGTGCTCGCGGTAAGTCACAAGCTCGGGATAGACATCGCCCATCTGGCGGATAACGGCATCGGATACACGGTAAAAGAAAGGCTCGTGCAGGCCCAGCAGGCGGCCAAAACGCACGGCGCGCCGCAAAAGCCTCCTGATGACGTAGCCCCGCCCCTCGTTGGAGGGAAGGGCGCCATCGGCAACGGCAAAGGTCACCGCCCGGCAGTGGTCGGCAATGACCTTCAGGGCCATGTCCGTTTTCTTGTCGGCCCCGTAGCGGACGCCGGCAATAGACGAGGTAAAGTCCATAATTTCCCGGAAGAGATCGGTATCGAAGTTACTGGGCACCCCCTGCAGGACGGAAGCCACCCTTTCCAGGCCCATGCCCGTATCAATGCCCTTGCTGGCCAGGGGGGAATAGTTGCCCTCCTCGTCACGGTAAAACTGGATAAAGACCAGGTTCCAAATTTCCAGGAAGCGGTCGCAATCGCACCCCACCCGGCAGTCGGGAGAGCCGCAGCCCCGCTCTTCCCCCAGATCGACGTGGATTTCCGAGCACGGGCCGCAGGGACCAACGCCTATTTCCCAGAAGTTGGTATCCTTGCCCATGCGCACTATCCTCTCCGCAGGGACACCCACTTCCCGGTGCCAGATGTCAAAGGCCTCGTCGTCGTCCAGGTAAATGGTCACCCACAGCTTGTCCGGAGGCAGGCGGAGTACCTCGGTGACGAATTCCCACGCCCAGGGAATGGCCTTTTCTTTAAAGTAATCCCCAAAGGAAAAATTGCCCAGCATTTCAAAAAAAGTATGGTGCCTGGCCGTGCGCCCCACGGACTCGATATCCGGCGTACGCAGGCACTTCTGGCAGGTGGTCACGCGGCGGAATTCGGGTATGGCCGTCCCGGTAAAGAAGGGCTTGAAAGGCACCATGCCTGCCGCCGTCCACAAGAGGCTGGGGTCGTTGGCCGGGATGAGGGAGGCGCTGGGCAAAATGCGGTGCCCTCTCTCCTCGAAAAATTTGAGGAACTTCTCCCTGATCTCTTTTCCGGTCACTTAACTTTACCTCCTACACACAGCGGGCAAATTAGAAGAAATCCCTTCTTATTTCGGTGTAATTATACAAAAGCGCTCTCTCCAATGTCAATAAAAGAAAAAAGTGAGGAAACCCCCACCTTTACCTAACGCAAGATGTATTCGCTTACCCTGCTGGATACTCCCCTTAAGAAACGGCGTGCGCGGGAAGGGCGGCTCATGCGTACGAGGCGGAAAATGTTCCTCTCGTCCTGTTTCCTAGGGGGAGGGGATAGCAGCATCCCGATCAGGGCACCCAGCAAACTGCCGGCGATCACGCCGCGCCAAAAGCTCAAGCGCATAAGATCACCCCCCGGGAACTATGTTAAATGAAAAACTCGTTTTCCGGGTCGAAGGCGACCAGGCTGCCGTCCTCGGCAACTTCATAAATTTGCACACCTTCCTTGTTTATACGGTACTCAACACAGCAGTCCCAGCAGTAATAGTGGTCCTGGCCGACCTTACCGGTAGCCTTTCCTTTGCAAATCGGGCAGTGCAAAAACACTTCGCCTCCTGTGCTGCAACACCTGAACTCATCATGCATTATGCCCTTAAAAGACCCGAAAAATACCCCCCTGGCCTGGAATATTCAAGCACCCCGCACGGCATTTGGAGGGGCACCGAAAACAACTGCCTTGCCCGCCTCCCTGACCACCAACTCCCCCTTCCCCACCAGGTGCATGAGGTGGGCCAGGGTTTCGGCCATAGCGAAACGCACCTCGTGCATCGTCAACCGGTCCCCAAAAGTTGCACGGGCCACTTCATAGGCCGTGGCCCCGGGGGCGGCCAGTTCCTTCATCAAGCGAAGCCTCTGCCGGTGGTGCTCGAGCAACTGGTTGATGCGCTCGGGGAGGTTGGCGAAGGCCTCACCGTGAGCCGGCAAAACCAGGCTTACCTCCAGCTTCAGGCATTCTTGCAGGGACTGCAGGAACTTGGCCAGGGGATCCTGCTGGGCAAAAGGCCACAGCCCGACGTGGGAAGAAATATGGGGGAGGAGGTGGTCCCCGGAAAATAGGATGCCGAGGGCAGGGCTGTAAAAGCAGAGGTGGCCGTCGGAGTGCCCGGGGGTCAAAAGCGCCCGGCAATTAAATACCCCTAGCCTTACCTCCTCGTGGGGGCTTACGACGGTAAGGCTGGGGTGGGCGTTCATGGTGGCCATGAGCTCTTTCATGGCACCAACGGCCTCGCGCGCCAGGGCAGGAGGCATGCCGTGTCGGACAAACAGCTCCCTTACCGCCTCCGCCGCCCTGGCGCCGTCACGCCAGTAAATCCCGGCCAGCCGGGCATCGGCAGCACTGATGCAAACCCTCGCCCCGGTCAACTGCTGCCACCAGCCGGCCAACCCGTAGTGATCGGGGTGGAAATGAGTGAGGTAAACGGCCTTTACGTCACGGGGGTCAACGCCGTGGGCAGCCAGGAAGTCCTCCCAGGCCTCACGGGCCGGCGGGATGTTTAAGCCACAGTCGACGATGTACCAGCCCTCCCGGCCCTGCACGGCATAGCAGAGCACGTGATCCAGGCGGAAAGGCAGGGGAAGCCTCACCTGGTAAATCCCCCACCGCTCGAGTTCCATATCCTACCACCTCCCGGCGGACTACGAGGTGCTCCTCCCGGCTATTATCCCGCCCCCCACCACGCACTGGCCCCGGTAATAGACCACCGCCTGGCCGGGGGTGATGGCCCTCTGGGGCTCTAAAAAGCTTACCTTCACCCGCCCTTCCCCCAGGGGGCTGATAACTGCCGGGGCGGGGCGGGACCTGTAGCGGATCTGCGCCTGCACCTCCAAGGGCGAGGTTAGCTCCTCAATGGAAATGAAATTGTTGTCTTCGGCAACCAGCTCGCTCCTCCAGAGCGCCTCCTGCGGCCCCAGGATTACCGCATTGCGGGTCGGGTCGATGTCCACCACGTACAGCCTCCTACCGGCAGCAATCCCCAGCCCCCGGCGCTGGCCCACGGTATAAAACGGCAGCCCCTCATGCCAACCGAGAACGTTGCCTTCCAGGTCCAGGAAAGGGCCCGGCTTAATCTGCGACCCGGCCACTTCCCTTAAAAACTCCCGGTAGTCGTCGTCCGGGATGAAGCATATTTCCTGGCTCTCGGGTTTTTCGGCCACCGGGAGATTTCTTTCACGGGCCATTTGCCGCACTTCCTCCTTGGTATAATCGCCCAGGGGCATCAGGGTGTGGGCCAGCTGTTCTTGCGTAAGGGTGTACAAGAAATACGTTTGATCCTTCTGCTCGTCCCGCGAACGGCACAGGTAATAGCGGTTACGCCTCCCGTCGTAAACAATACGCGCATAATGGCCGGTGGCCACGTAGGTGGCCCCAAGGGCGCGCGCCTTCCGCAGGAGTAATTCAAACTTGATGAAGCGGTTGCAGGCAATGCAGGGGTTGGGCGTGCGACCGCGCAGGTATTCAGCGCAAAAGTAGCGGATTACCCTTTCTTCAAAGGCACGCCGGAAGTTGAGGACGTAATAGGGGATACCCAGGCGGTTGGCAACGCGGCGGGCATCCTCCACCGCCGCTAGGGAACAGCAGCCCACGTGCTCACCGGCCACCTCGGTCACCGCCGGGTCCCAGATCTGCATGGTTACCCCTATGACCTCGTAACCCCTTTCAACTAAAAGAGCGGCGGTTACCGAACTGTCCACGCCGCCGCTCATGGCCACCAGTACCCTGGTTCCCATTAACCACCACCCGTTTTCTCCTGCCGTTCCTTTTTGCTCAAGTAATCCTTGATGGCCGCATGGAGGGCATCAGCCGCCAGGTTGGAGCAGTGCATTTTCTGCGGGGGGAGGCCCCCCAGGGCCTCGGCCACCTGCCGGTTGCTGACCTGCAGCGCCTCCTCAATGGTCTTCCCCTTCACCATTTCCGTAACCATGCTGCTGGTGGCAATGGCCGCCCCGCACCCGAAGGTTTTGAACTTGATGTCCTCGATGACGTTATTTTTTACCTTGATGTAGATTTTCATGATGTCCCCGCAAACCGGATTACCCACCTGGCCTACCCCATCGGCATCGGGAATCTCCCCTACGTTCCGGGGGTTCATAAAATGATCCATTACTTTTTCAGAATACATTAACGGTGACCCCCTATCCCTTACATATGTGGCTCACCCGGCAGCCGTTGCAGTGATTGGAAACGGTAAACTCCGTCTCCTGGTCCAGCGGCGACATGGCGCGCAGCCTCTCCACAATCGGCGGCATTACTTCCAGGAAGTAGTCAATGTCTTCCTCTGTATTATCCCGCCCCAGCGTGATGCGGATGGAGCCGTGGGCCACCTCCGGTGGGATGCCCATGGCCAGCAAAACATGGGAGGGCTCCAGGGAACCGGAGGTGCACGCGGAGCCGCTGGAGGCGGCAATCCCCTTTAAGTCAAGGCTCAAAAGCATGGACTCCCCTTCGATAAATTCAAAGCAGAAGCTGGCGTGGTTGGGCAGGCGCTTGGTGGGGTGCCCGGTCAGGCGGACATGGCTTATTCTGGTGGTAACCTCGCGGATAAGCTTATCGCGCAGCCTGGCCAGCCGCGCCGACTCCTCCTCCATGCTGGCCATGGCCAGCTCCACCGCCTTGCCAAAGCCTACAATGCCCGGCGTGTTTTCCGTGCCGGCCCGGCGCAGGCGCTCCTGGGCTCCCCCGTGGAAGAGGGTCTGCTTCCAGCGGGTTCCCTTCCTTATGTACAGTGCCCCTACCCCTTTGGGCCCGTATATCTTGTGAGCGGAAATGGTGAGCAGGTCCACATTCAGCTCATCCACGTTGACCGGAATTCTCCCGAAGCTCTGCACGGCATCCGTGTGGAAAATAATGCCCTTTTCCTTGGCCAGGCGGCCTATCTCGGCAATGGGCATGATGGTGCCCACTTCATTGTTGGCGTGCATGATGCTTATTAAAATGGTCTTATCGGTAATGGCCGCCGCCACGTCCTCCACGCTGACCATGCCGTACTTGTCCACCGGTAAAACGGTTACGGTAAAGCCCTCCTTGCCGAGGGCTTTCACGGTATTGAGCACCGCATGGTGCTCCACGGCACTGGTAATGATGTGGTTGCCGCGGTTGCGGTTGGTGTAGGCCACCCCGTGAATGGCCATGTTGTCGGCTTCCGTGCCGCCGCTGGTAAACACAATTTCGCTCGGGTGCGCCCCGATGGCTGCGGCCACCTTTTCCCTCGCCTCTTCCACGGCCTTGCGGGCCCTCTGGCCAAACCAGTGAAGGCTGGTGGGGTTACCAAAGTTATCCCTCAAAAACTCGCACATCACCTCCACCACTTCCGGGTGCACCGGTGTGGTGGCGCTGTGGTCAAAGTATATGCGGCGGGTCATGTAGCGTTATGGCCTCCCTTCCTAACATCTTCCGCTTCCCGGCAAAGATCGGCCAGGCTGATGGAGTCCAGAGTGCTTGCCACGGCATCCCGCACCCGGAGCCACACGGTGCGCGCGCGGCAGTACGTAACGCGGTCGCATGCCACCGGGTCGCCCTCTTTCACGCAGGAAACCGGCGCAATTGGGCCTTCCAGGGCACGGATCACCTCTCCCACTTTAATTTTCTCCGGCTCGCGTGCCAGCATATACCCCCCCTGGGCCCCCCTCACACCCTTGACCAGCCCGGCCTGGCGCAGGAGGGCGATGAGCTGCTCTAGGTAATGTTCGGATATGCCCTGCCTTTCGGCCACGCTCCGCAAAGCCACCGGGCCCTGGCCGTAGCGCAGGGCAAGGTCCATGATGGCCTTTAAGCCGTAGTGTCCCCGGGTGGACAGGCGCACCTGCCTCACTCCTGCCGTTTTGGACTCCCGTTCAAATTCCTACAAAAATACTCGGAATTCGTTGGTTATGATTTTAATATATCCGGGAGGGCCTGTCAATTCTCCTCACCCTGGCCCGACGGCTCGTAAAAAACGCGACCGGCCAGCTCAGGGGGAAGGTACTGCTGCGGGACATAGTGCCCCGGGTAGTCATGGGGGTACTTATACCCCCTGCCGTGGCCGAGCTCGGCGGCACCGCTGTAGCTGGCATCCCTCAGGTGAGGAGGCACGGGATGGGATCTCTCCCTTTCCACCGTTTCCATGGCCCTGTTGATGGCCCGCAGGACGGAGTTGCTCTTCGGCGCCCTGGCTATGTAGATGGCGGCTTCGGCCATAATGAGGGCCGCTTCGGGCAAGCCCACCCTTTCCACCGCCTGGGCCGCTGCCGTAGCCAGCAGGAGGGCCCTGGGATCGGCCAGCCCCACGTCCTCGGCGGCGTGGATGATGAGCCGCCGGCAGATGAAGTGCGGGTCTTCCCCGGCGTAAAGGAGGCGGGCCAGCCAGTACACGGTGGCCTGGGGATCGGAGCCACGCATGCTCTTAATAAAGGCGGACACCACGTCGTAGTGCTCATCTGCCCGGTCGTATTTGAGAACCTGCTTGCCGCTGGCCTGCTGGGCCACACGCAAGTCAACGCGCCTGATGCCGTCCTCCCCGGGAGGAGTGTGCAGCACGGCTATTTCCAGGTAATTCAAAGCCGCCCTGGCATCGCCGTTGGAGGCCCGCGCCAGGTGCTCCAGCGCGGCAGGCTCTACTTCTACCCGGTAGGAGCCGAGCCCCCTTTCCCTGTCGGCCAGCGCCCTCCGGAGGATGCGCGCGATGTCTTCCTCCCCGAGCGGCTCCAGGCGGTAGAGGTGGACCCTGCTCAGCAAGGGCCGAATGACGGAAAACATGGGGTTTTCGGTGGTGGAGCCAATTAAAGTGATCAGCCCCTTTTCCACCGCCCACAGGAGGGCATCCTGCTGCGCTTTATTAAAGCGGTGGATTTCGTCAATGAAAAGAATGGTCTTTTGATTATAGTAGGCCCTCCTCTCCCGGGCCTCTTCAATAACCCGCCTGATCTCCCCCACACCGGACGTAACGGCGTTGAGGGTGACAAAGAACGCCCTGGTCGCGCGCGCAATAATGTGGGCCAGGGTGGTTTTGCCCGTGCCGGGAGGCCCCCAGAGGATAAGGGAGGGTACCAGGTCGGCTTCAAGGGCCCGGCGAAGGGGCGTCCCCTCGCCGACAACGGAAAGCTGGCCCTCAAATTCCTCTAAAGTACGCGGGCGCATGCGCTCGGCCAGGGGGGCTTCCCTTTCTAGGGTTTCTTTTGCCGCTCGCGTGAAAAGATCCTCCAAGGCGCACCACCTCATGAACTATTATACCGCCCATAGGATAAGGAAAAAGCCGGCCTTTCACATAAAGGCCGGCCCAAAACAGGCATTCGCTTAACTGGCCTTTTTAACTATAAGGTTTAGGTAATCTCCTCCCAGCTTGGTGACGCTGCAGATTTTGCTCTTGCCCTCCGTAGAGACGTCCACCAGGCCAAGGGCGTACAGCTGCATCACCACATGGTCCAGAACCGCCCTTTTAACCTTGGCGGTGAGAGACAGCTCCTCCTTGTTCATGCTTCCCTGCTCGGCCAGGGCATGAAGGACTCTCTCCGCCTCGCTGGGCAAACGCTCGCTGACTTTCTGGAAATACTCCACAAGGCTAATACCGGTCATAAAGGTCACCTCCTGCAAAGTTTTTATTTTTCCTGCCCTTTGCTAATAGTATGGTCATTCCTTTAACGAGATAATACATCCCAGAACAAAAAAAAAATTTAAGGCACGCTTTTTACTTTCCCGCGTGCCTTAAAATTCTCTCTCCGGTATGTCAATAAATTAATTATAAGTGCTTATCCAGGAGGGCCTTTATTTCCCTTTTTGTTTTAAAACCCACCGAGCGCTCCACTTCTTGGCCGTTCTTAAAGACGATGAGCGTGGGAATGCTGATCACCTTGTACTGGGCCGGCGTCTTCTGGTTCTCGTCCACGTTGAGCTTGGCCACCTGCACCTTCCCCGCATATTCGGCGGCTATTTCTTCTATTACCGGTGCAATCATCCTGCAGGGCCCGCACCATTCCGCCCAGAAATCCACCAGGACGGGTACCTGGGAGTTAGTGACAAACTCCCTGAAGGTAGCGTCCTTTAAAATTTGGATATTCCCGCTCCCCAACCCTTTCTCCCCTTTCTCCCGAAAAACTAACTAGCCTCATTTCATTATAATACCCGGTTAAAGGCGGTGTCAATTTGTATACACAAAAACCCCACCGATGCCGTGAACCCCCAAGTTCCCTGAACCCGGTCCTCACAAGGTGGGTGCCCTCCTAACTGTTTCTTGCTTCCTCATCTCCCGGTCAGGGGAGGAGGCCTGCATTCCACAGCCAGAGCCCGGGCTCCCTTTTTGTTGGTGTTGGCTCAGAACTTCAGAGGCGTTCACGCGCATAGCAGGGTTTTGGCCTTGCAGCTTTATGTTAACACAAAGCGCGGCCCTTTGCAAGGGGAAACCCGTCTAGGAGCGCGCCGCCCTTGCCTCCGGGGGGAGGTGAACCCTGATGTGCAGCTCCCGCAGCTGGTCCGGAGAGACCTCGCTGGGGGCCCGGGTCATTAGCTCGGCGGCGCTCTGGGTCTTGGGGAAGGCTATAACGTCCCTGATGGTCTTCTTGCCGGCCATGAGCATCACCAGGCGGTCAAAGCCAAAGGCGATGCCCCCGTGGGGAGGAGTGCCGTATTCAAAGGCTTCGAGCATGAAGCCAAACTTCTCCCGGGCCTCCTGGGGTTTCAAGCCGATGGCCGCAAACATCTCTTCCTGCACGTCGCGGCGGTGGATGCGGATGCTCCCGCCTCCCACCTCCACGCCGTTTAACACCAGATCGTAGGCCCTGGCCCTCACCCGCCCCGGATCGGTCCTGAGCAGGGGAATGTCTTCCTCCCGGGGCGAGGTAAACGGATGGTGGACGGCCACAAAGCGGCCCTCTTCCTCGTCGTAGGTTAAAAGGGGAAAGTCAACCACCCACACAAAATTAAAAGTGCCCTCCGGGATAAGACCCAGCCGCTGGGCCAGGTGCAGGCGCAGCGCCCCCAGGGAGGCGGCCACCACCTCGGGTTTATCGGCCACAAAGAGGAGCAGGTCGCCCGGCGAGGCCTCCAGGCGTTCCAGGATGGCCTTTATTTCTTCCGCGGTAAAGAACTTGGCAATGGGCGATTTCACGCCTTCAGGAGTGACGTAAAGGTAGGCCAGGCCCCTGGCACGGTAGTTGGCCACAAAGGCCGTAAGTTCTTCGAGATCCTTGCGGCTGAAATTGCCGCAGCCCCTGGCGTTAATGCCCTTTACCTGCCCTCCCGCCTCTGCGGCAGAAGCAAACACTTTAAAGCCGCACTTCAGGGCTATGTCGGTAACGTCCTTTAGCTCCATGCCAAAGCGGGTGTCCGGCTTGTCCGTGCCAAAGCGTTCCATGGCCTCGCGGTAGGAAAGCCTTGGAAAAGGACGGGAAAGCGCGATGCCAATGGTTTCCCGGAACAGGTAGACCATCATTTCTTCCATCAGTTCCAAGACGTCGTCCACATCCACAAAAGACATTTCGATGTCGATCTGCGTAAACTCCGGCTGGCGGTCGGCGCGCAAATCCTCGTCCCGGAAGCAGCGCACGATTTGAAAGTAGCGGTCGATCCCCGCCACCATGAGGATTTGCTTGTAAAGCTGCGGCGACTGGGGCAGGGCATAAAAGCAGCCGGGGTTCAGCCGGCTGGGCACTAGGAAATCGCGCGCCCCTTCCGGCGTGCTGCGGGTAAGCATGGGCGTTTCGATTTCCCAGAAGCCGTGCCTGTCCAGGAAGTCCCGCACCGCCTTTGCCGCGCGATGCCGCAGGGCCAGGGCCTGCTGCATTTCCGGACGCCGCAGGTCCAGGTAACGGTAGCGCAGGCGTACGTTTTCGTCCACCTCCACACCGTCTTCAATGGGAAAGGGCGGCGTCTTGGCCTGGTTTAACACGCGCAACTCCCCGGCCACCACTTCAACTTCACCGGTGGCCAGGTTCCTGTTTTCCGTGCCTTCCGGGCGCGCTTCCACCCGGCCGGCCACGGCCAAAACATACTCCGCCCGCACGGCCTCGGCCTTGGCAAAGGCCTCCCCGGAGCGGTCGGGGCTCACCACCACCTGCACTATTCCCGTGCGGTCCCTCAGGTCGATGAAGATTACCCCGCCGTGATCCCGCCGGCGGTGCACCCAGCCCATTAACACCACTTTCTCGCCCACGTGTGACCTGCGCAGCAAGCCGCAGTAATGGGTACGCTTAAGCCCCTGCATGGTTTCCATTAACAGGCGCACTCTCCTTTCTGCCGGTGCAACGGAGTTTTACTTCCTCCACCAGTTTGGACAGCGGCACCTCTTCCTGGATGCCGGTACGCATGTCGCGCAGGATGACCGCCCCGCGCGCAAGTTCCCCCGCGCCGCAAATGGCCACCAGCCCCACGCCCAGCTTGCCGGCAAACTTCATTTGCGCCTTCAGGCTCCGCCCCATGTAGTCGCGGTCCGCCGCAAGGCCGCTTTTCCTCAGCTGCTGAACCAGGACCAGGGATTGCTCCCGGGCTGCTTCATCGGCGGCAACCAGAAAAACGTCCAGCCCGGGCGGCGAGGGCACGGAGATGCCCTGCCGCTCCATGGCCAGGAGGACGCGCTCCAGCCCCGAGGCAAAGCCAATGCCGGGCACATCAGGGCCCCCGCACGCCTCCACCAGGCCGTCATAACGACCGCCCCCGCCGATGGAGCTTTGTGCCCCTACATCCCTGGCCACGACCTCAAAAGCCGTGCGGTTGTAGTAATCCAGGCCTCGCACCAGGCAGGGATTCACGGTATAGGGCACCCCCAACTGCTCCAGGTACCCTAGCACGGCTCGGAAGTGATCCTCGCACGGGGAACAAAGGGAGCCCAGCACGGTGGGAGCGCCCTGCGCGGCCCCCCGGCAGCCCTCCTCCTTGCAGTCCAGTATGCGCAAGGGGTTGCGTTCCAGGCGGTCCCGGCAGTGCCGGCACAATACACCGTCCCGCTCCCGGAAAAACTCCCGCAGCCTTTCACGGAAAACCGGGCGGCACTGCGGGCACCCGAGGCTGTTCACGTGCAGTTCGATTTCCTTTAAGCCCAGCCGGGAGTACAGGTCCATGGCCATGGCCATGACCTCGGCATCCAGCGCCGGGTCATGCGAACCCAAGGCCTCCACCCCGAACTGGTGAAACTGGCGGTAGCGTCCGGCCTGCGGGCGATCATAGCGGAACATCGGCCCTAGATAATAAAGCTTCACCGGCTGCGGGCCAGCATAAAGCCGGTTCTCCAGGTAAGCCCGCACCACCGCCGCCGTCCCTTCCGGCCTTAAGGAAATGCTGCGGTTACCGCGGTCTTTAAAGGTATACATCTCCTTTTCCACAATGTCTGTGGCTTCCCCCACGCTCCGCTCGAAAAGCTCCGTGTGCTCAAAAATGGGGGTGCGAATTTCCCGGTAACCGTATTCCCGACAGAGGTTGCGGATCACCTGTTCTAAATACTGCCACTTTTCCACTTCCCCGGGAAGGATATCGCTGGTACCCCGGGGCCTGGTGGTCAGCATGGCGCGGAGACCTCCTTAACAGCATAAGCTCCCGCACCCGGTCGCCCACGCAACCACGCAAAAGGCCGGGACGGGAGCAACTCCCTCTTTTCCTCCCCAAATATTTTATGAACCGGAAAAGGCGCCTGTCAACCAAGCTGCTCCAGGCGCGCCACCAGCTCCTCCAGCGCCTGCGTGTAGCGGCTGAGCTCTTCATAGGAAACAGGCCTGGGCCCGAAGCGCTGGTTTAGCCTCGGGTGTTCGGGAAGCACCCCCGCCAGGGGGATGCCCAGCGCCACCGCAGCCTCCTGGGGAGCCTCATCTGCCAAGGACGGCAGGCGGTTGCACACCAGGTAGAAGTTGCCGGTATCCAGCCCGGCTTCTCTTAAGCGCTCTAAGGTTTCAGCTGCGTGCTGGAGGTGATAACGGTAGGTATCCTCCACCAGGAGGACCACCCCCGCCTGGGAGAGCAGGCACAAGACATACTCCCGCACCACAGAGCGGGTATCGAAAACAACCACTTCGTAGTCCGTGCGCTTGAGATGGGAAAGCACCACCTCCACCATCTCTGCCGCCCTGCCGGGATAGTCGCGCGGGCTGGCGGCCAGCACAAAAAGCCCCGTATAATGCTGCTGGATAAGGGAGGTCACCCTTTCCAGGGGAAACTCGATTTCATAATAAGGCCGCCCTTCGCGCATGAGCTCGTCTATTTCCTGGAGCCACTGGCCCAGGTTGGGTTCGGGAGGTAGTTTCAGCAACCCGGCCACCTGGCCCCCGCCCAGGGCCATGTCTACCAGCAGGGTCTTTTTGCGCCGCAGGCAGTATGCCCCGGCCAGTTCCAGGGCTACGGCGGTTTTGCCGGCACCTTCCCTGGTCCCGTAAACGGCCACCAGTTTCTGCCCCATAACTCTTCACACCCCGTAGCAGGCAAGTTGCCTAAAAGAGATCCGTTAGGAAAGGGTTATACCTTGCTTCTTCCCCAACGGTCGATGTAGGTCCGTGGCCGGGCAACACTTTAGTTTCCGGAGGGTACACCAGGAGTTTTTCTTTAATAGAACGGATGAGCTGCTGGTGGCTGCCCCCGGGAAAATCGGAGCGGCCCACCGAGCCGGCAAAAAGAGTGTCCCCGGTTATCAAACAGTCCCCTACTTCCAGGGAGATGCTGCCCGGCGTGTGCCCGGGAGTATGTATTACTTTTAAGGTCAACTTGCCCACCGTCACGGTGTCGCCGTCCTCCAGTAGCCTTTCGGCCGGGTCAAAGCTCAAGGCCATGCCCACGTAGAGGGAGAGGTTGCTGGCCGGGCTGGTCAGCATTTTTCCGTCCTCGCGGTGTATGAGCACCTCGGCCCCCGTAGCCTCTTTCACCTGGCCTACGGCCCCAATATGGTCGGCGTGACCGTGGGTGAGAATTATGTACCGGCACGTGAGCCCTAGCTGCTCGAGGCGGCGCAAGATACGCCCTCCCTCTGCACCGGGATCTACCACCGCCGCTTCTTTTGTCTCCGGGCAGCCGATAATGTAGCAGTTGGCCGCCATGGGACCCACAGGAAAGCCCTCCAAAATCAACCGGCATACCCCCCTTTTTAAAATTCCTTCTTGCTATCCAGCAAAACGGTTACAGGCCCCTCATTGACAAGCTCCACCTGCATGTGCGCGCCAAAAACACCGGCGGCCACGCGGACCCCCTGTTCCTTCAAGTAGTCCATGAAAAGCCCGTAAAGCAGCCGCGCTTCTTCCTGGCCCGCCGCCCGCTCAAAGCTGGGGCGCCTGCCGTGCCGGCAGTCGCCGTAAAGGGTAAACTGCGAAACCACCATTACCTCCCCGCCAACGTCCAGGACGGAAAGGTTCATCTTGCCGCGCTCGTCCTCAAAAATGCGCAGGTGCGCCACCTTTTGGGCCAGGTACCTTGCATCCTCAGGGGTATCTCCCAGGCCCACTCCCAGGAGGACCAGAAGCCCCCGCCCGGTGGCGGAAACCACCTCCCCGTTCACCGCCACTGCGCTCCTGGAGACACGCTGCACCACCGCCCGCACTGCCCTTCTCCTCCTTAGAAGTAGCCGGCGTGCGCGCCTGCCTTTCCGGCATATTAACACCTTAACACCGGAAACCCCGGCAAATCAAGATCCCGATCCGCAAAACCCACTTTAAATTTTTATTCCCCGCCTCCGACCCCCCTTCCTGCACCCGCCGCAAGGGTTGTCTCGGGGAGTTACGGCCTTCCTACCAGGGCGCGCAGCTCCGCGGCGTTATGTAGCGCGTGACCTTCGGCGTCGTTATTAAAGTAGGCATATACGTCTAGGCCCTGCCCGAGCCAGCCCTCGATCCTGCGCGCCCAGGTGCCGAGCTCTGCGGTGCTGTAGTTCGAGCGGTACAACTGCTTGCCCCCGTGAAACCGCAGGTACACAAAGTCGGCCGTAATTTCCTCCGCTTGCGGCCAGCGGGGAGAGTCGCCGATGCAAAGGGCAAAGTTACCGGCGGCAAGAATCCTGTAGGTGGGCGGCGCAAACCAGCTGCGGTGGCGAAACTCAAAGGCGTGGCGGGTGCGGGCCGCAGGAGGGATTTCCCGCAGCAGGGCACAGAATGCCGCTAATAGCGCCTCATCTGACTGGAAGCTCGGCGGAAACTGCCAGAGCACCACGGCCAGTTTCTCTTCCAGGTGAGCGGCGCAACGGAAAAAGCTTGCCACAGCCTCGCCGACGTCGCTCAGTCGCCGCAAGTGGGTGATGAAACGGTGTCCCTTGAGGGCAAAGCGGAAGTCCGGAGGCGTAGTCTCGTGCCACTTCTCAAAGGTGCGCGGCTGGACCTGCCGGTAAAAGGTCACGTTCAGCTCCACCGTGTTGAAGTGCTCGGCATAGAACCCCAGCCAAGCGCGCGCAGGCATTTCGGGTGGGTAGAACCGCTCCCGCCAGTGGGGGTAGTTGTATCCGCTCGTGCCTATGTAAAGGCCGCCGGTCGCCAAGCCATCGTCACCTCCCGAAGACCCAGGGCCGGATTTTCCACGAAAGCCCCGCTCCCCGGCTTTTTACGCCCAACCTGCGGGCCCAAGCTGACCCGTACACGGAAAAACCCGCATTGCCCTCTGCCGCCGTCAACCGTAAAATAACCTTTCTGGAAGGCATCCCGCCATATTATATCGGGAGGTGCGGTTGCCACCAACGCCATGCGCAGTGCCAAAGCGGTGCTCTTTGCCCTTGCTTTCGCAGCGATTACCACATTGGGCCACGCGGCGGCGGCATCCCAAATAAAATCCGTGGTCATCCTTGCCGGGGCAAGCGAGATATGGGTGGAGGGCCAGGTTAGGAAGCTACCGGCAGCCCCATACCTTTCCGGCGATTACCTGATGGTCCCGCTAAGGCAGGTCGCCGAGGCGCTCGGGGGCAAAGTTGAGTGGCAAAGCCGCCCGGAAAGCGTAGTGGTAACTTTAAACGGCACCAGCGCCGAGGTTTACCCTGACAGCTCCATCGTCATCATCACCGGGGAAGGCAAGGCCGCCGGGGCAAGGGTACTCCCCGCGGAGGTCAAGAAGTCCGGCTGGGTAACCTTCGTCCCTCTGGCGTTTTTCAGGGAGGCATTTGAGCTGCCGTACGCCGCCTGGCCGGATGAAAAAATGTATTCTCTCGGCTCCGACAACTGCCCTCCGGTGGCACGCTTTGAGGTGGAGGAACCCCTGTACGCCGGTATGCCCGTAAAGTACATAATCAGAGTAAAGGACCGCGAGGGCGACCCCGTCGTTGAAGAACGTTGGACGGGCAGGCAGGATGTTTTCCCCACCCCGGGAAACTACACCGTCACCCTCCAGGTTAAGGACAGCCGCGGTGCCTGGAGCATACCCTACCAGAAAAGCCTCAGGGTTCTCGCCGCCCCAAACGAAGCACGGCCCGGGGAAGTGCTGGCCCAAAGGCCGGAACCGGAGAAAGTTACCTACCGCCCCGCCAAGAACCGGTCCGGCCCCAGGCTCCTTTTCAGCAACAGCCCGGAGTATGTGGATAAGCCGGGTATTCTCTACCGGGACAAAGCCGGCGGGAAGGTGAGGCTGTACTTCTGGCATGCGGTAACCTCCCCCCTTCCCCTCAAGCTCTGCCTCCTGGCGGTAAATAAAGGCCAGGAGCTGGCCGTTCTCTTTGCCTTGCGCGGGGGCTTTGCCGGCCCTTCGAAAGATGCCCATGCCGTGGCCAAAGAAGCCCTCCGCTCGTTTTACCGGTCCCCGCAGCAGGAAAAGCACTGCATCCGCCCCGGTGAGGCCCTGGTGCTCCACGAAACTGCACCTGCAGCCGGTGGGGGGCAGATCCTGCACGGCATACTGGATGTGGAAAGCGAAGCGGAGTTGGAGTTTATTTTTGCCGCCCTGCCCGCGCACATGCCGGCAAGGGAAGGTTGGCGCCAGCTACCTCATCTTCCTCCCGACGGCATCCATGCCAGGGGAACTTTCCCTTACGCCACACTGGAAATGGAAATTCGCGGCGTGGGACGTGAAGCCGGGGCCCTCCCGCTTGCGGACGGGAAGGAGGACGAGTTTGCCACCGGCAGAGATAACCTTACCGGAGCGACGGTGGTAAACGTAGGCAATTACGGCATACTGTATAACATCTCCCTGGAGGCGGTACAGGACACCCGGGTATTGCTGGTGGCTACCAGCGGCTGGTTTGGGGGCACGATCTCCGTGGAGGAGAAAATAATTGACGTGCCCGCGACCGGGCACGTTAAACTGCCGGGCGAAGCTATTTTTGTCGAAACCCTAAGGAGAGGACGCTGGTACAGGTTGTCCTTCATGCCCCCCGGCGGCTCCTACCTGCCCGTTAAACTGCTCTTTGTGCCCCTCGCGCGGCTCTAGCTGGTGCGCCTGACCTCATAAATATCCTTTACGCGGTTAATACGGTTAATGATGGTTTCCAGCTGCTCCTTGCTCTGCAGTTCCAGCAGCAGTTCAATGATGGCCCGGTGGTTTTTTAACCCCCGGGCGTTAACCCAGTTGGCGCTGATCCTCATCTCGCTGAGCACGGCCATCACATCGCCCAGGAGACCGGCTCTGTCTATCCCCAGCACCTCAAGCCTTACCTGGAAGGGGAGATGGTAGTTGCCGTTCCAGCTCACCTCCACCAGGCGCTCCTTATCGTGCTGCTGGAACAGGAGGACGTTGCGGCAGTCAAGCCGGTGGATGGATACGCCGCGCCCGCGGGTGATGTAACCGATAATGGGGTCGCCGGGAATGGGGTTGCAGCAGTGGGCCAGCCTGGTCAGCAGGTTATCCGTGCCCTTAACTTTAATACCGTGCACCGTTTCCTGCGAGACGCGCTGCTCGGCCTTTGGGACCTGGGTTAACTCCACCGCCGCCTTCGGCGGCCTGCCCTCTTCCTTCAGGCGGTTTACTACCGCCTGCGCCGTAAGGGTCCCCTCGCCCACCGCCGCGTACAGGTCCTCCAGGGTGGAGAAGTTAAAGCGCTGACCGACGGCCAGCAGGCGCTCTTCCTTGAGCACCTCTACTTCCAGCCCCTGCCGCTTAACTTCCCGCTCCAGGGCCTCCCGGCCTTTAACTATGTTTTCGTCCCGCTGCACCCTCCTGAACCACTGGCGGATGCGGTTCTTGGCCTGGGAGGTTTTGACAATGTTTAACCAGTCCCGGCTGGGGCCCATGGCGTTCTTGGAGGTAATAATCTCTACAATGTCACCGTTCTTCAGCTGGTAATCCAGGGGAACCATGCGCCCGTTTACCTTGGCCCCTATGCAGCGGTGGCCCACCTGCGTGTGAATGCGGTAGGCAAAGTCTATGGGCACGGACCCGGCGGGAAGCTCGATGACGTCTCCCTTGGGGGTGAAAACAAAGACGGAATCGGCAAAAAGATCGATCTTGAGGCTCTCCATAAACTCGCGGGCGTCCCTGAGCTCCCTCTGCCAGTCCAGGAGCTGGCGCAGCCAGGCCAGCTTTTGATCAAAATTGCGGTCCGTCTTGCCGCCTTCCTTGTAGCGCCAGTGGGCGGCAATGCCGTACTCCGCCGTGCGGTGCATCTCGCGGGTGCGGATCTGAATTTCCAGGGGCTCGCCCTGGGGACCTATGACGGTGGTGTGCAGCGACTGGTACATGTTTGACTTGGGCATGGCAATGTAATCCTTGAAACGCCCGGGAATGGGCTTCCAGAGGGCGTGAACCGTGCCCAAAACCGCGTAACAGTCCCGCACGGAATCGACAATCACCCGCACGGCCATGATGTCGTAAATCTCGCTTAAATCTTTTTGCTGCTTTTGCATTTTGGTGTAAATGCTGTAGAGGTGCTTCGGCCTGCCCTGTATGTCGGCATTTATGCTCACTTCCGCAAGCTTCTTTTGCAGGACCTCAATGACCCCTTTAATGTGCTCCTCCCTTTTTACCCTGGTGCGGGCCAGCCTCTCGGCCAGCTCGCGGTACTTCTCCGGCTCAAGGTAAGAAAAGGCCAGGTCCTCCAGCTCCCACTTTAAGCGGTATATTCCCAGGCGGTGGGCCAGGGGAGCAAATATTTCCAGCGTCTCGCGGGCAATTTCCTTGCGCTTCGGCTCGGGGTGATACTTCAGGGTGCGCATGTTGTGCAGCCGGTCGGCCAGCTTTATAAGGATCACCCTGATGTCCCGGGCCATGGCAAAAAACATCTTGCGCAGGTTTTCAGCCTGCTGCTCTTCCCGGGAGCGGTACTCCAGGCGGCTTAATTTAGTCACCCCGTCAACCAGCAGGGCCACTTCTTCGCCGAACTCGGCTTTTACTTCCTCCAGGGTTACTTCCGTATCCTCCACCACATCGTGGAGGAAGGCGGCAACAAGGGTCTGCATATCCATTTCCAGGTCTGCCAGGATGCGGGCCACCGCCAGCGGGTGGTGTATGTATGGCTCACCCGAAATGCGCTTTTGCCCCTGGTGAGCCTGCGCAGCAAAGCGGTAGGCCTTATTTAAAAGCGCAATATCGGCCTGCGGGTTGTATAAAATAACGCGGTGGATGAGTTCCTGGAGCACAGGACTCACTTCCCCCAATACTGGTGGCAAAAGCTTATCAAGTTATTATATCAGGTTTTCTACCCCTCTTCCCAGCACATATTCCACCCAGGCCGAAACTTCCTCCTTGAGCCTCTGCAGGCGGCAAAAAGTAGGCGAACTGCTCAGGTCCCGCTTCTCCCCTTTAATACGGGGGAGCAAAAAACGTCCCTCCGCCACTTTCCTGACCAAACCCAGTTCCTCAAAAACGGTCAAGCCCGCGGCCACGGTGAATTCCTGTGCCCGCGCGTAACCCTCCCGGCGCAGCAGGCCGGCGAGGTGGTGCCAGAAAGGCTCCCGCCGCAGCCCGCGGGGGACTGCTTCCCGGCGGGAAAGCCATCGCAGGGCTATGTACAGCCTGGCCAGAAAATCCCTGTCCGGCACCAGGGATTCTATGTGGTCGCGGATCTCCCGGAGATCCTTTAAATCAAAGCACAGGAACAGCTGCCTTGCCCCGCCCGATCTGGCGGCCCTCAGAACCATCTCCCACTCCTCCCGGTGGCACGGCGGGTCATAGAGAACAACACCATCCAGGCGCGGCGCAGCCGCCAGGCAGGCCGCCGAAGGCGTGACCACCAGGGTGCTTATTTCCCCCAGCGCAAACATGCGGCATATCGCCTCCAGCTGCTCCCAAGGCAGGCCCATGTGGCCAAAGGCCACGCCGGCCTCCGGGCTAACCTGCCGGAAAAAGGCTGCCAGCTCCACCGCCCGGTGGGCCGAGCCGGTTATCACCAGCAGGCGCTCTCCCCTGGCGGCCAGGCGGGCCAGCCAGGAAGAACGGGCAGCCGTGCCGCGCAGGGCGACAACGGAGGGAGCGCGGGGGGTAACTTGCGCCGCACCCCGCGAGGCGGCAATTTCACCTTCAGCCACAAAGGGGAGAGCAGGGGAGAAAAACCCGCCCGCCGCCTGCCGCTGGAGGCATTCGGGAACAAACCAGGAGGTACTCTTTTGCAGGGCCTCTGCCGCCTGTTTAAACAGTTCATCCAGAAAGCCGTTTACTAAAAGCGGCGGGCCCTCCTCCAGGCAGGTGCATCCCGGCTTCCCCGAACTCCGCAGGTCTTTGAGCTCCAGCTGTACCCGCAGGGTTCCGTTCCACCTGTCCAGCACGGGCACGAAGGCTAAATCCAGTGATTCCCCCGGCTTTATTTCTTCCAGATAACTACCTAAAGCAAAGCCAATGGCATCCAGTGCCGTTTCCCGCTCTCTTACCCAGAGCTTCAGGTGGCGCCCATCGCGCCCGGCCTCCCTCACGCTTACCACGCACGCCCCGCGGCAGGCCAGCACCGGCTCGGGATTTCCGGGACCAAAGGGGGCCAGGCACTCCAGTTCGGCCACCGTTTCCGGCACAAGCTCGTCCAGCGAAACAAGGGCATCAATGTCCAGGGAGGGCACGAGGAGCTCCGGCGTGAGAATGCAGGAAGCATACTCGTTTATGGCCGCCCGCAGGTCCTCCACCCGGTCGGCGTGAACGGTAAAACCCGCCGCTCCCTCGTGCCCCCCGTAGGCAAGGAGGTGCTGCCGGCAGTGGTGGAGCGCCCGGTAAAGGTGGAACCCCGGGATGCTGCGCCCGGAACCTTTCCCACGCTCACCCTCAATGCTCACCAGCAGGACAGGCCGGTAGAGCATTTCCACCAAGCGGGAGGCCACAATGCCCGTGACCCCGGGGTGCCAGCCCGAAGAGGCCAGCACCACCACCATCTCCCCGGCCTCCCCGGCTTCAATCATGCCCAGGGCCTCCGCCAGCACTTTCGCCTCCACTTCCTGACGCTTCCTGTTCAGGTGGTCCAGCCCTGCCGCCAATTCTAGGGCCTGGCCCTCATCCCGGCAGAGGAGAAGCTCTACGGCCAGGCGCGGGTCATCCATGCGCCCGGCGGCGTTAAGCCGCGGCGCCAGGGCAAAGCCGACCTCCCTTACCCCCAGCCTCTCGGGCTTTAAGCCGCTCAACTGCATTAAGGCTCTCAAGCCGGGCCGAGAAGTATCTGCCAGCCTGGGCAGGCCGTACTTAACAATAAGGCGGTTCTCTCCCACCAGGGGTACCAGGTCGGCCACCGTGCCCAGGCAGGCGAGGTCCAGGAAATCTTGCCAGGCCTCCCTGCCCTCTCCGGCTGCTTCCAGGAGGGCCTGGGCCAGCTTTAAGGCTACCCCTGCTCCGGCCAGGTCGTTGAAGGGGTATAAAGAGTCCTCTCGGCAGGGGTTAACTACCGCCAGGGCCGGCGGCATTTCCTCGGGCACATGGTGGTGGTCGGTAACGATGACCTCCGGACCACCGGCCTTCCCCGCCTCTTCTATTTCTTTCCTGGCACTCACCCCGCAGTCCACGGTGACCACGAGGCCGTACCCCGCCTGCCTTGCCCAGTTAAGCACGTCGGTATGCAGGCCATACCCCTGATGGAGGCGGTGGGGAATGTAGTAATCCACCTTTGCCCCCAGGCGTCTCAGGGCAGATACCATGAGGGCGGTGGCGGTAACCCCGTCTGTATCGTAATCGCCGTAAACGAGGATCTTTTCTTTCCTTTTAACGGCGGCAACGATCCTCTCCACGGCCACAGGCATGTCCGGCAGCAGAAAGGGATCGGCTGCCTGTTCCAGAGTGCCTCTTAAAAAAAAGCGGGCATCTTCCACCGTAAGCACCCTGCGGTTAACCAGAAGCCGGGCCAGCAGAGGAGAGATACCCATTTCGCGGGAAATAATTTCCTGGAGAACGGGGTCTTGACCCTTCACGCGCCACAATCTCTCTCTGTTCATCCCTTACACCGTCGGAGCAATGGTAAAGTCCTTATATTCGCCCGTATAGGGCTCTTCTACTACCTCCACCTTGTCCACCCGCGAGGCCGGTGGGCCCTTCCTGCACCAGGCCAGTATTTCCTCGACGGCGCTCTCCTCGCCCTCAAACACCGCCTCCACCCGCCCGTCCCGGCGGTTGCGCACCCAGCCGGTAAGGCCAAGCCTGGCGGCCTCATCCCGCGTGTAAACGCGAAAATAAACGCCCTGCACTTTGCCGCTGATAAAAACGTGCCTGCGCACCAACGGCAAAAAACCACCCCCCAGTGCTAGCGGCGGTAGCATTCCACAAAACGGGCATACGAGCGGTCGTAGGTCTTCTCTACCTCAGGAGGGAAGAAACATCCCGGCAGCTGGTTGTACCTGCGGTGGTAGGCCACACACTCGCAGCATTTGCCCTTGCGCGAACATGGCTCGTAGGTACAGGTACACTGGGCCTTATTTTTTTCCACATGGCATTCCATAATTAACCATGCCCCCCTCTCAGTCTTTTACAAATGTATCTTACCGCAGAAAAAATGGCCTGGCAATCCCACCTGCGGACCTAGTCCGTGTCAAGATTCAGTAGGTGCCCTCACAAGAAAATTTCCCTTATGAGACCCCATCACCCAAACGAACGCCTCGAGGAACCTGCCTTGAAACCAAACCGTAGATGGTTTAAACAAGCCACCACAGAGTCGGCCTCAGGAAATAAACACCAGCATGAGCATACCATCCGGTTACATATGCGTCAGACGTGGCCGTAGAGAGCAATCAGGCCTGCCGCCAGCTTTTTGCTCCCCCGGTGCTGGACGCCTCCAGGGCCAACGACCCCGACGTAGGGAGCGTGACGCCGGTGAGGTTCTGAATTGCCGACAGGCGGGGTGAAGACTTTTTGACTACG
>NZ_AUBR01000004.1 GCF_000429345.1 Desulfovirgula thermocuniculi DSM 16036
CCGCCAGCGTTCGTCCTGAGCCAGGATCAAACTCTCCATAAAAAAGCCCCACCCAATACCAGCTCCGCGCCACCCTGTTCAGTTTTCAAGGACCACCCCACCGCGCTCCCGCACGGTGCATTTTTTATTTTAACACGGTGACTGCTGCCGCGTCAAATTGTAATTTCTAGCAGCACTGCCACTCTAAACTATGCGCCATCTGACAAGCGCAATTAATAACCTAGCACAACCGACCGCCTTTGTCAACTACCCCTCCAGGGGGACGCGCGCAGCAGCCACCACTTTATCGCCCGGGGCGAGGCGCATGAGCAGCGCGCCCTGTGCCGCCCGCCCGGTCAGAGGCACGTCGGCAACCTTCAGCCTAATGATCACCCCTTCGGCGCTGATGAGCATGATTTCCTCCTCCGGCCTCACCACCTGCATGGCCACCACCGGGCCGTTCCGCTCCGTCACCTTGGCGTTCACGATGCCCTTGCCCCCGCGGGACTGCCGGCGGTAGGCGCTAAGGGGCGTGCGCTTGCCGTAGCCTCCCGCCGTGACCACCAGCACCTCGCCGTCCTCACGCACCACGTCCATGGCCACAATCTCGTCCTGCGGCTGGAGGTCGATGCCTTTCACGCCGCGGGCCGTGCGCCCGTAAGGGTGAACCTCTTCCTCGGCAAAGCGGATGGCCAGGCCCAGCCTGGTGCCCAGGATTACTTCCTCCCTGCCGGTGGTCAGCTTGACCTCCACCAGCTCGTCGCCCTCATCGAGCCTGATGGCAATGAGCCCGTCCCTGCGGGTGCCGGCAAAAACCTCCAGGTTGGTTTTCTTCACCACGCCGCGCCTGGTGACCATAAAGAGGTAGGACCCGGGGGAAAACTCCCTTACGGGGATGACGGCGGTAATGCGCTCGTCGGACTCCAGCGGCAGGAGGTTCACGAGGGCCGTCCCCTTTGCCTGCCGGTTGGCCTCGGGAATCTCGTGCACCTTAAGCCTGTATGCCTTGCCCCTGTTGGAGAAGAAGAGGAAGTAGTGGTGCGTGCTGGTGATGAAGAGGTGGCGCACAAAGTCCTCCTCTTTGGTGCCGATGGCCGTCACGCCGCGCCCCCCGCGCCTCTGGCTGCGGTAGGCATCCAGGGGCGTGCGCTTGGTGTAGCCCTGGTGGGTGACGGTGATGACCACTTCCTTTTCCGGGATGAGGTCCTCTTCCTCCAGGGCAACTTCTTCGTCGCTGATGACCGTGCGGCGGGGATCGGCAAACTTCTCCCTTATCTCCAGGAGCTCTTCCTTGATGATCTGCAGGACTTTCCTTTCATCGGCCAGGACGCTTCGGTAGTAGGCAATCTTTTGCAGTAAGTCCCGGTACTCCTCCTCCAGCTTTTCCCTCTCCAGACCGGTGAGGCGCTGCAGGCGCATGTCCAGGATGGCCTGGGCCTGTTTCTCGGTGAGCCCGAACTTTTCCATGAGGGCCCTCCTGGCCACGTCCACCGTGCGGGACGACCTGATGGTGTTGACCACCTCATCGATGTGGTCGAGGGCAATGCGCAGGCCCTCCACGATGTGGGCCCTGGCTTCGGCCTTTTCCAGGTCGAAGCGCGTGCGCCGCACGACCACCTCCTTCTGGTGGGCCAGGTACTGCTCCAGCATCTGCTTTAAGGTGAGCACCTGCGGCTGGCCGTCCACCAGGGCAAGCATGATGACGCCAAACGTCTCCTGCATCTGGGTGTGCTTGTAAAGCTGGTTTAAGATCACCTTCGGCCTGGCGTCACGGCGCAGCTCAATGACCACGCGCATGCCGTGCCGGTCGGACTCGTCCCGCAGGTCCACGATGCCGTCTATCTTTTTCTCGCGCACCAGCTCGGCTATTTTTTCAATCAGGCGGGCCTTGTTGACCATAAAGGGCAGCTCGCGAATAATGATGGCGCTGCGCCCCCCGCCGATCTTCTCCACCGCCACCTGGGCGCGCACCTTTATGGCCCCGCGCCCGGTGAGGTAGGCGTCGCGAATGCCCTGCCTGCCCATGATCTTGCCGCCGGTGGGAAAGTCCGGCCCCTTGATGATCTCCATTAGCTCCTCATCGCTCACCGCGGGGTCGTCAATGAGACGTACCACCCCGTCCACCACTTCCCCCAGGTTATGGGGCGGGATGTTGGTGGCCATGCCCACGGCAATGCCCGAGGAGCCGTTAATGAGCAAATTGGGCACGCGGGAGGGGAGGACCTTGGGCTCCTCCGTGCTCCCGTCGTAGTTGGGGACGAAGTCCACCGTATTCTTCTCGATGTCCGCCAGCATGGCCTCCGTGAGGCGGGACATGCGGGCCTCCGTGTAGCGCATGGCCGCCGGCGCGTCCCCGTCCACGGAGCCGAAGTTGCCGTGGCCGTCCACCAGCGGGTAGCGGCTGGCAAAGTCCTGGGCCATGCGCACCAGGGCTTCGTAGATGGCCATGTCGCCGTGGGGGTGGAACTTGGACATAACCTCGCCCACGATGTGGGCGCTCTTGCGGTGAGGCCTGTCGGGCGTCAAGCCCAGCTGGTGCATGGCATAGAGGATGCGCCTCTGCACAGGCTTCAAGCCGTCCCGCACGTCGGGCAGGGCCCGCCCCACGATGACGCTCATGGCGTAGTCCAGGTAAGAGTTTTTCATTTCCTCGTTGATGTCTACGGGGATTACCTTGCCGATGGAGGTCGTCAATGCCTTTCACCTCGTCCGTTTTGGCTACACGTCCAGGTTGCGCACGTAACGGGCGTTTTCCTGGATGAACTCGCGGCGCGGCTCCACCTGATCCCCCATGAGCATGGAGAAGATGGCGTCGGCCTCGATGGCATCTTCAATGTTTACCTGCAGCACGGTGCGCTTTTCCGGGTTCATGGTCGTTTCCCAGAGCTGCTGCGGGTTCATCTCGCCGAGCCCCTTGTAGCGCTGGATGGTCACCCCGTCCCGCCCGATCTCCTTCAATATTTCTTCCAGCTCGGCGTCGCTGTAAGCGTAGCGGTCTATCTTGCCCTTGCGCACGCGGTACAGGGGCGGCTGGGCGATGTACACGTAGCCCGCCTCGATGAGCGGGCGCATGTAGCGGTAAAAGAAGGTCAGCAGCAGGGTGCGGATGTGCGCCCCGTCCACGTCGGCATCGCTCATGAGGAAGATGCGGTGGTAGCGGGCCTTCTTGATGTCGAAGTCCTCGCCGATGCCCGTGCCGATGGCCGAAATGAGCGCGCGGATCTCCTCGTTGGCCAAAATCTTGTCCAGGCGCGCCTTTTCCACGTTGAGGATTTTGCCCCTCAGCGGCAGGATGGCCTGGAAGCGCCTGTCCCGGCCCTGCTTGGCGGAGCCGCCGGCGGAGTCGCCCTCCACCAGGTAAAGCTCCGTCTTGCTGGGGTCGCGCTCGGAGCAGTCGGCCAGCTTGCCCGGCAGGGCGGCGTTTTCCAGGGCGCTCTTGCGCCTGGTGAGCTCGCGGGCCTTGCGGGCGGCCTCCCTGGCCCTGGCCGCGGTAATGGCCTTCTCCAGGATACGGCGGGCGATGGCCGGATTTTCCTCTAGGAAGACGGCCAGACCCTCCGCCACCACCGAGTCCACAATGCTCCTCACTTCGCTGTTGCCCAACTTGGTCTTGGTCTGGCCCTCAAACTGGGGGTCGGGGACCTTGACGTTGATGACCGCCGTCAGGCCTTCCCTGATGTCCTCCCCGGTGAGGACCGGCGAGCCGTTCCTGAGGAGGTTGTACTTCTTGCCGTAGTCGTTGATCACGCGGGTGAGGGCGGCCTTGAAGCCGGTCTCGTGGGTGCCGCCGTCCACCGTGTGGATGTTGTTTACGTAGGAAAAGAGGCTCTCCACGTAGCCCTCCGTATACTGCATGGCCACCTCTACTTGCACGCGGTCCTTCTCTTTAAAAATATAGATGGGCTTTTCGTGGAGCACCTCCTTGCTCCGGTTCAGGTAGCGCACGAAGTCCACAATGCCGCCGTGCTGCAGGTAGGTAATTTCCTTGCCCAGGCGCTCGTCGCGGAAGACGATCTGCAGCCCTTTGTTTAAAAAGGCCAGCTCGCGCAGGCGCTGGTTAATGGTATCGTGGCTGAACTCCAGCTCCTCGAAGATCTCCGGATCGGGCTTGAAGGTAACCTTGGTGCCGGTGGCCTCGGCGCGCCCGATGACGCGTAGGGGCGTGACTGCCTTCCCGCGCTCGTAGCGCTGGTGGTAAACCTGGCCGTCGCGGCTGACCTCCACTTCCAGCCACTCGGAGAGGGCATTGACCACCGAGACCCCCACGCCGTGGAGGCCCCCGGAAACCTTGTAAACGCCGCCGCCGAACTTCCCGCCAGCGTGCAGCATGGTGAGCACGGTTTGCACCGCCGGCAGGCCGGTCTGGGGATGGATGTCCACCGGTATGCCGCGCCCGTTGTCGATTACGGAAACGCTGTTGTCCCTGTGCAGCACCACTTCTATGCGGGTGCAGTAGCCGGCCATGGCCTCGTCGACACTGTTGTCCACCACCTCGTACACCAGGTGGTGCAAACCCCGCGGGCCGGTGCTGCCGATGTACATGCCCGGGCGGCGCCGTACCGCCTCCAGGCCCTCGAGAACCTGAATTTCTTTTGCGCTGTAGCGTTCATTTGCTCCCCGTTCCTGCAAGGCCGTCCGGAACCCCCGTTTCTCACCTGTTTCCCGCCACAATGATAACCTTACCTACTAGTCTGGCCAACTCTCCCCAGGTCTCTGCCTCTGCCCTTTTCTTTAGCGTGGCGCAGGAAATAGGGGACAAAAAGACCTTCTCGCGGGTGAGGACGAAGGACTTTTCCTTGCCCCGCTCCCCTATCAGCTCCAGTTTTTTCTCACTCCTGGCCAGGCCCAGGAACTCTGCCGTGGCCGCCGAGCGGCAGGCCTGGGCGCTGATGATGGCCACGATGTCCTTTTTGGGGATGATCACGTCACCTCCCAGGTGAATGAACACAAGACTAACCTCCTTGTGTGATGGTTGAGCGGCGCACCTCAAAAATGCAGCCGGATGCGGGCGGCAGGGCGCTCCTCTCCAGGCTGGTGGTTAAAAAGACCTGTGTCTTCCCCGCCAGGTAACCGAGGAGTGCTTCCCTGCGACGCTCATCGATCTCCGAAAAGACGTCGTCTAAGAGGAGCAAGGGGTAACAGTTTAAAAGCCTGGCCGCAAGCTCGAGCTGGGCCAGCTTTAAAGCCAGGACGGTCGTACGCTGCTGGCCCAGGGATGCGTAGCGGCGGGCGTCGCGACCGTTGATGCTGAACCTTACGTCGTCGCGGTGCGGCCCCACCAGGGTCTGGCCCCAGGCCAGCTCCTGCGGCAGGCGCCTGGCAAGCTCCCGCAGGAATAAAAGGCGCAGCTCCTCTTCCTCCCGGGCATTCTCCAGCGGAAAGGAAGAGAGATAGGCGAGGGAGAGCACCTCCTTTTCCGCGCTTATAGCCGAGTACACCTGCGAGGCCAGGGAAGCAAAGCCGGCCAGCAGCCGGCGGCGCCAGAAGATTATCCGCGCGCCGAGCTCCACCAGCTGCCGATCCCACGGCTCAAGGGCCTCGTGGCCGCCTTCCCTGCCTCGCAGGCCGAGCAGAAGCCTGTTGCGGTGGGCCAGCACCTGCTGGTAGCGCCTCAGGCAGCGCACGTAGCCGGGCTGCAGGGAGCAAATTTCCAGATCCAGCCAGCGCCTTCGCAGGGCCGGGCCCCCTTTAACCAGCCAGAGGTGCTCCGGCGTAAAAATTACGGGCTCGCCGCACAACTCCACCGGGCGCCCCGCCTTGCCGTCCACGAGCAACTTTTTCCTCCCATCGGAAGTCAGCGAGGCCACCACGAGGGCGTGCCGGCCCGTCCCGGCAACCTCCAGCTCTACCCGGCAGAAAGCGCTTCCCCAACGGACGACGTCCCTTTCAGTTGCCGTGCGGAAGGAGCGGCCGGTCAGGCCGAAAAAGAGGGCCTCTAAGAGGTTAGTCTTTCCCTGCGCGTTTTCTCCGGTAATGATGTTGACTTCCGGCGCTGGCTCCCAGTCGAGGGAGGGAAAGTTACGAAAGTTTTGCAGGCGCAGCCGCAGGACTTGCACCTTACTCCTCCCATTCCCCCCGGGGGGGCTTTGCCGGCAGGAGGAGGGAGAGGTAGCTTTCATCCCCGGGAGGCCGGAGCACGGCTGCGCTCAACGGCCCGGTCAGCGAGAGCTCCGCCTCCTCGCTGCCGAGGGCCTTGAGCCCCTCGGAGATGAAGCGGGCGTTGAACCAGACCTCCATGGGCTCGCCGGCGGCCTGCGCCTCCACCTCTTCCCTGATCCAGCCCGCCTGGGTCTGCACGGAAATAATGCACCGCTTTTCCTGAATGGTGAACTGGATGACCGGGAGGTTGTCCTTGGCCAGCAGCGAAGCCCTTTCTGTGGCCTCCATTACCTCCCTGGTAATCAGACGGGCCCTGGTGACAAATTCGCGGGGTATGACCTGCTCGTACATGGGAAACTGGCCGGCAATGAGGCGGGAATATATCTTTACGCCGCCCATGAGGAAAAAGATGTGGTTATCCCCGCAGACTACCTCTACCTCCCCTTCCTCCTCGTCGCCGGCCAGGCGTGCCACTTCGCCCAGCGCCTTGCCCGGCACGATCAGGTCCAGCTCCCGGGAAGGCTCCTCGCGCAAGTTTAGCCGGCGCAAGGCCAGGCGGAAGGTGTCGGTGGCCACCAGGCGCAGTTCCCCGGGCCGCAATTGCCATAGCACGCCGGTAAAAATGGGGCGGGCATCGTCGCTGGAGACGGCAAAGAGGACCTGCCGCAGGGCCGCCTTCAGCAGGTCCTGCGGGAGGGAAAAACGCACGCTGCCCGTAATTTGCGGCAGCACCGGGTACTGCTCGGCCTCAAAGCCGTGGATGCTCAACTGCGAAGCCCCGTAGGTGATAACGGTGCTCGCGCTTTCGGGAAGGGTGTGGAAGTGGACGGGCACGTCAGGGAGGTGCCTGATAAGGGAGGCAATGTAGCGCACGGGGAGCACGACCGCTCCCTCTTCCTCTACTTCTACATCCACGGCGTATTGGATGGTGAGGTCCATGTCGGAGCCGGTTAAGATGAGGCTGCTCCCCCTGGCCTCAAAAAGGATGCCGGAGAGGACGGGCAGGGGAGAGCGGGCAGAAACTACTTTTTGCACCACGCCGATGGCCTCGGCAAGCTTTTCCCTTTCGGAGGTGAATCTCATTTTGCACCGCGTACCTCCAAAACAAGAAATAGCAGCAGGTGATTATATTAAAAGAGCTAGATTTGAAACAGCAGATATAAGTAGAAGACGTCTGTGGAAAAAGTGTAAAACGGGCACCCCGCCGCGGCAGGGCCGGAAAGGCGGCCTGCCCGATCATGTGGACAGGCATGTTTAAAGGTCTTCTTTAATTTTTCTCCTCAGGTCGTTTATGGCTTCCTCCAGCAAGGGGTCGCTGGAAAGCTGTGCGGCAATCTTTTCCTGGGCATGGAGCACGGTGGTGTGGTCGCGGCCACCGAAGGCCTCACCGATCTGGATCAAGGAAAGATCGGTCAGCTCGCGGGCCAGGTACATGGCCACCTGGCGGGGGAAGGCAATGTTGTGGCTGCGCCTCTTGGACTTCAGGTCTTCGGGCTTAAGGCCGTAGTAGGCGGCCACTTTTTCCTGGATGAGTTCCACGGTTATCTTGCGCGGCGCCTTTTTGGGCATGATGTCCTTTAAAAGGTCACGCGCCAGGTCGGTGGTGACCTGTGTTTTGTAGAGGGAAGCGTAGGCGGCCAGGCGGATGAGGGCCCCCTCGAGCTCGCGGATGTTGGAGGTTATCTGTGTGGCAATATACTCCAGCGTCTCGTCGGCAATCTGCAGGTTATCCAGCTGCGCCTTTTTTCTCAGGATGGCAATGCGCGTCTCCAGGTCCGGGGGCTGGATGTCGGTGATTAGGCCCCACTCAAAGCGCGAGCGCAGTCGGTCCTCTAAAGTAGGGATCTCCTTGGGCGGCCTGTCGCTGGAGATGACAATTTGCTTGTTGGCCTCGTAAAGGGTATTAAAGGTGTGGAAGAATTCTTCCTGGGTCCTCTCCTTACCGGCCAGGAACTGGATGTCGTCGATGAGCAGGACGTCCATGGTGCGGTACTTGTTGCGGAACTCGGCCGGGCGCTTTTCGGCAATGGCGTTAATCAGCTCATTGGTAAATTTTTCCGAAGTGACGTAGACGACGCGGCAGCTGGCGTTCCTGTGCAGGATGTAGTGGCTGATGGCGTGCAGGAGGTGCGTCTTGCCGAGCCCCACGCCGCCGTAAATAAACAGGGGGTTGTAGACCTCTCCTGGGGCCTCCGCCACCGCCAGGGAGGCGGCATGGGCAAAGCGGTTGCTGTTCCCCACCACAAAGGTTTCGAAGGTATAGCGGGGGTTGAGCGGGCTGGCCTCGGTCAGGGGCGAAGTGGCAATGGACTTGCGGATCCTGCTTAAGAGCTTTTCGTTGACTTCCTCGGCGGGAAGAAACTGGATCTCAATTTCGTCGTGGACGATATCCTGCACGATGCTCTTGATGACTGAGGAGTAGCGGGCGACGAGCCAGTCGCGGAAAAAGTGATTGGGCACCTGGATGAAGAAGGTGTTGCGGTGAAAGCCCAGCGGGAGTACCGATTCTTTCCATATCTCGTAGGTTTCGGCGTCCAGACGGTGCTGCACCTGTTCCAGGACATCCACCCAGATCTCGTTAACGTGGGACTTGACCATTGCAGGTACCCCCGGAAAAGAACAGCATTTTTATCAACAATGTGGATAACTTTGTGGCCAAAACAGCGATACCATAATATCAAATTTACCTTTTTTTATCAATCCCCGAGAGGCATGGTGGGCGGGGCCCTGGTGCCCTTGCGGAACAGACTTTTTTCTTGACTTTTTTAAGGCACATCCTATATAATTACCTCTGAATTACCTCTGACGTGTCTGGTTTTTCCAGCCCGGCGCCCGCAGCAATCAAGGAGGTGTTTTATTTGAAGCGCACCTACCAGCCGAAGAGAAGGAAGAGGAAGAGGGTACACGGCTTTTTAAAGAGGATGTCCACCAGAGGTGGTCGCAAGGTAATCAAGCGCAGGAGACTGAAGGGAAGAAAAAGGCTCACCGCGTAAGGCCGCTTTGCAAAGTGGCCTTTTCGTAATTCTGGCCACTGTTTTCGGGCAGGCGTCATTTCGGTGATGGAAATATTAAAAAAAAATAAAGAATTCCAGCGCGTATACCGCCGCGGCGTTTCTGCAGGGGACGACGTCCTGGTCCTCTTCCTTTTGCCCAACCGTACCGGTAAGGTGAGGTTTGGCTTTTCGGTGAGCAAAAGGGTGGGCAAGGCCGTGGTGAGGAACCGCGTGAGGAGGATCCTGCGCGAGATCTGCCGGCTGAACGAGAGCTGGTTTCCCGGCGGCCACGACGTGGTCATCATTGCCAGGAGCGCCGCCAGGGAATTGGGCTTTCGTGAACTGGCGGAACACGTAAGAAAGCTGGCCGCCAGGGCTGCGCGCAAAACGGGTGCAAGGGGATGATTTTCTTGCTGGGCAGGGTGGCCATAGGCGTCTTGCGCTTTTACCAGCGGTACCTTTCTCCCTTGAAGCCGGCGTCCTGCCGCTTCTACCCCACATGTTCGGAATACGCCGTGCAGGCCATTGCCAAGTACGGCCTCGCCCGCGGATCCCTTCTGGCCGCGTGGCGGGTCCTGCGGTGCCACCCTTTCTGCCGGGGTGGCTACGACCCCGTGCGCTAGCGTGAAGGAGGGGATGATTTGTTTCAGGCGCTTGTTGACGGCATGACGCACCTTTTAAACTGGCTTTACCAGTTTACCGTGCTCATCCGCCTGCCAAATTACGGGCTGGCCATCATCCTGCTGACAGTGCTCGTGAAGATAGCCCTCTACCCCCTGACGGTAAAGCAGATGCGCTCCATGGTCATCATGCAGCAGCTGGCCCCCAAGGTGAAGGAAATTCAGGAGCGTTACCGCCAGAAAGACCCCCAGAAGATGCAGCAGAAGATAATGGAGCTGTACAGGGAGCACAACGTGAACCCCATGGCCGGCTGCCTTCCCCTTTTAATCCAGCTACCCATTTTAATTGCGCTCTACCGGGCGCTCCTGTACTTTAACTACGCGGACCCGGCGCACGCGCGTTTTCTGTGGATCAAGAACCTGAGCCAGGTAGGGGACCCTTACTACGTGCTGCCTCTTTTGGCGGGCCTGACTACCTACATTCTCTCGCGCATGACCACCAACATGAGCGACCCGACGCAGCGCACCATGCTGGTGGTTATGCCGGTTTTCATTGCCTGGATTAGCGCCACCGTTCCGGCGGGGCTGGCCCTTTACTGGGTAGTTTTTAACGCCGTGGGCATCGTGCAGCAGTATTTTGTGAACAAGCATACACAAGGTTTGAAGGAGGCGCTAAACGTCGGTGGAGGTAGAGAAAACCGCTAGGAGCGTGGAGGAGGCCGTCGAGCAGGCGCTGGCCGAGCTGGGAGCAAAAAGGGAAGAGGTCGAGGTGGAGGTCCTGGAAGAGCCGTCAAAGGTGCTTTTCGGGTTGCTGGGCAGGAGGCCGGCTAGGGTAAGGGTGCGGGTGAAGGACACCCCGGTGAGGCGCGCGAAAGAACTGCTGGGAAAAGTGATCGACGCCATGGGACTGATGGTGGACATGAAGTTCCGGGAAACGGAAGAAGGTTTGTTTGTCGACATTGCCGGTCCCAATGTGGGCATACTTATTGGCAGGAGAGGGGAAACGTTAAATGCCCTGCAGTACATTGTGAGCCTGTACGTGAACAAGAACCGGGTGCAGAAGTGCAAGGTGTACCTCGACGTGGAGGGCTACCGCAGGAGAAGGGAAGAAACGCTGCGCCGGCTGGCCCTGAGGCTGGCCGAGAAGGCCAAGCGCAAGGGGCGCAATATCGTCCTTGAGCCCATGAGTTCCCACGAAAGGAAGATCATCCACACGGCACTGCAGGGAAGGGACGACATCTACACGTACAGCGAGGGCGAGGAGCCTTACCGCAAGATTATCATCTCCCCCCGAAAGTGAGTGGTTAACCCAGCTGCCGCGGGCATGCTGGGTTTTTTTCAAATAGGCGGGTGAGGGACGGTGTTAAACGATACCATTGCGGCCATAGCCACGCCGCTGGGCGAGGGAGCCATCGGCATCGTCAGGCTCTCCGGCCCGCAGGCGCTGGAGATAGCGGAAAAGGTTTTTGTCGGCAGGGACGCAGGGCGCCTGCGGGAGCAGGGCAGCCACCGGCTTCACTACGGCTTTGTCGTTGACCCCGAGAGCGGCGAAAAGGTGGACGAGGTGCTGCTCACGGTCATGCTTGCCCCCCGCACCTACACGCGAGAAGACGTGGTGGAGATAAACTGCCACGGGGGGATAGTGCCGCTGCGCAGGGTGCTGGAGCTGGTCCTGCGGCAAGGGGCGAGGCTGGCCCTGCCCGGAGAATTTACCAAGAGGGCCTTTCTAAACGGGCGGATCGACCTCGCCCAGGCGGAGTCGGTGTTGGACGTGATCAGGGCCAAGACGGAGGCGGGGCTGCGGGTGGCCCTCTCCCAGCTGGCCGGGGAGCTTTCCGCAAGGGTGCGGGGCTTCCAGGACCGGATCCTGGGCCTGCTGGCCCATGTGGAGGCAAGCATTGATTTCCCGGAGGAAGACATAGAGGAACTCACGAGGGAGGAAATGGACCGCGAGGTAAGGCAAATGCTGGGGGAAGTGGGGCGCCTCCTGCAGCAGGCGCGCTACGGTAAGGTGTACCGCGAGGGTCTGCGCACGGTAATTGTGGGCAGGCCAAACGTCGGCAAGTCCTCGCTTTTAAACGCCCTGTTGCGTGAGCGGAGGGCCATCGTCACGGAGATTCCCGGCACCACCAGAGATGTGATCGAGGAAGTGGTGAACATTGCCGGGATACCCATCAGGCTTGCCGATACCGCCGGGTTGCGGGCCACGGATGACGTGGTGGAAAAAATCGGCGTGGAGAGGTCGCGGGAGGCGGTGGGCCTGGCGGATATGGTCCTGGTGGTGCTGGATGCCAGCACCGGCCTGGTGCCCGAGGATTTGGAAGTGCTGGAGCTGGTGCGGGAAAAGAAGGGCATCGTGCTGGTAAACAAGTGCGACATTGCCGACGGTGAAGCGGTGGCCGAAAGGGTACGAGGGGTGGCCCAGGACAAGCCGGTGCTGGTGGTATCGGTGCGCACGGGGCAGGGGATGGAAAACCTGGAAAAGGCCATCGAGGAGATGGTCCTGGAGGGAAGGGTGGCCGCCTCGGATGTGCCACTGGTCAGCCACGTGCGCCACAGGGTGGCGCTGGAGCGCTGCCGGGAGCACCTGGAGGAGGTGGCCGAGGGCATAAAAAGGGGGGAGAACCTCGACCTCTTGGCCATCGACCTGCGGGCGGCCTGGGAGGCGCTGGGCGAGATTACGGGCGCTACCGTGACGGAAGACATCGTAGACCGCATCTTCCAGGACTTTTGCATCGGGAAGTGAGGTGGGCGTATGGCTTACGAGTACCTGGCCGGAAAGTACGACGTCATCGTGGTGGGCGCAGGGCACGCGGGGTGCGAAGCCGCCCTGGCCGCGGCGCGCATGGGATGCAAGACGCTGGTGCTCACGCTGAACCTGGACAATATTGCCCTCATGCCCTGCAACCCGGCGGTAGGCGGCCCGGCAAAAGGACACCTGGTCCGGGAAATTGATGCCCTGGGCGGCGAAATGGGCCTGAATACGGACCGCACGGCCATCCAGATGCGCCTCCTGAACACGGCCAAGGGCCCTGCCGTGCAGGCGCTGCGCGCCCAGGCGGACAAGAAACGCTACCAGTGGAGCATGAGAAAGGTTCTGGAGAGCCAGCCCAACCTGGACATTAAGCAGGTCATGGTTTCCCGGCTCCTCGTGAGGGGCGACAGGGTGGAGGGCGTGGTGGGCACCACCGGGGCCAAGTTTCTGGCGCCGGCGGTAATCCTGGCCACGGGCGTGTACCTGGACTCGCGCATCATCATCGGCGAGTACGCCTACAAAGGGGGCCCGCAGGGGCAGCTGGCCGCCGTAGGGCTTTCAGACTCCCTCCGTGACCTAGGCCTGCAGCTGGTGCGTTTCAAGACGGGCACGCCGCCCCGGGTGGACCGCCGCACCGTAGACTTCAGCAAGATGATCATCCAGCCCGGGGACGAGAGGCTGCTCAACTTTTCTTTCATCTCCCCCGTAAGGGAAAGAGAACAGGTTCCCTGCTGGCTAACCCATACCACGGAGGCCACGCACCGCGTGATCAGGGAGAACCTCCACCGCTCGCCCCTTTATTCGGGGATGATCCAGGGGGTGGGGCCGCGCTACTGTCCATCCATAGAGGACAAGGTGGTCCGCTTTGCGCACCGGCCCAGCCACCAGGTCTTCATCGAGCCGGAGGGCATCGACACGGTGGAGATGTACGTGCAGGGGATGTACACGAGCCTGCCGGAAGACGTGCAGCTGGCCATGCTGCGCACCATACCGGGCCTGGAAAGGGTGGAGATCATCAGGCCGGGATACGCCATCGAGTACGACTGCATCGTGCCCACGCAGTTAAAACCTTCCCTGGAGTGCAAGACCATCGGGGGGCTTTTCTGCGCGGGGCAGATAAACGGCACCTCCGGCTACGAGGAAGCTGCCGCCCAGGGGATCATGGCCGGCATCAATGCCGCCCTCTTCATAAAGGGCAGGGAGCCGCTGATCCTTTCGCGCTCCGAAGCATACATCGGGGTGTTAATTGACGACCTGGTCACCAAGGGCACCAACGAGCCTTACCGCATGCTTACCTCCAGGGCGGAATACAGGCTCCTCCTGCGCCAGGATAACGCCGACATGCGGCTGACGGAAAAGGGCTACGAAGTGGGGCTGGTCACGCCGGAGCGCTACCGGGCCTTTGAGAAAAAGAGGAAGATGGTGCAGGAAGAGATAGACCGGCTGAAGAAAACCATCGTGCCGGTGAACGAGAGGGTGCAGGAGATCCTGAAAAAGGCCAACAGCGCGCCGGTGCAGCACGGGACCACGGCGGCGGTGCTCTTGCGGCGGCCGGAGATAAATTACGGGCACATTAAGGAAATTACGCCCGGCCCGGAACTGCCGCCGGAAGTAATTGAAGTGGTGGAGATAGAGATAAAGTACGAGGGTTACATTAAAAAACAGATGCAGCAGGTGGAGCGCTTTGAGAAGCTGGAGGGGAGGCGCATACCCGACGACATAGACTATACGCAGGTAAAGGGGCTCTCCAACGAGGCCAGGCAAAAGCTTTCCCAGATAAGGCCGCGGTCCATCGGCCAGGCCAGCCGCATCTCGGGAGTAAACCCGTCCGACATAGCGGTGCTCCTGGTGTACCTGGAAGGAAGGCAGCGCGCGGAGGAACAGGCGGCCACATGAAGGGCGCGGCGGAACTCGATGAGCTTTTGTGTGGCGCGGCGCGCAGGTGGGGGGTGGAGGTGGGCAAGGGGGCGCTGGAAAGGTTCAGGGCTTACCTGAACCTGCTCCTGGAGTGGAACAGGAGGATAAATTTGACCGCCGTGGTGGAGCCGCGCGAGGTTTACGTGAAGCACTTTATCGACTCCCTTTCCCTTCTTGCACTTTACCGCCCGCACGAAGGAATTAGCGCGGTGGACATCGGGTCGGGGGCCGGCTTTCCCGGCATGCCCCTGAAGATCGTGCGGGAGGACCTCGAGCTGACCCTGGTGGAGGCGGTGGGCAAGAAGGCCTTTTTCCTGGAGCAGCTGGTGCGCGCCCTGGGACTGCGCGGAGTGAAGGTGGTAAAAGGGAGGGCGGAGGAGTTGGGGCGGAGGCGGGATTTTCGCGGAGGCTTCGGGCTGGCCATGGCGCGGGCGGTGGCCCCTCTGCCCGTGCTCCTGGAGTACGCCCTTCCCTTGCTGAGGGAGGGGGCGCTTTTTGTGGCCTACAAGGGGCCGGGTGCGAAAGAGGAAGTGGATGCGGCGCGGGGGGCGCTTGCCCTGCTGGGGGGGGAGATAAAGAGGGTGGAGCGGCTGGAGCTTCCCTACGCGGGCCACGAAAGGGTGCTGGTTTTTGTGGAGAAGGTGGGGGAAACTCCCCCGGCATATCCCCGGCGCACGGCGGCAATCAGGCGCCGCCCGCTGTGAGCAAAAAATTTTTATGCATAATTTTGGGGGTACGGGGCAACTTAATATGCGGAGGTGATAGTTTAATGGCCACCATTAAGTGCTCGGTTACCGAGTGCCAGTACAATGCCAATCAGATGTGCGACGCCCCGATGATCCAGGTTAACCGCAATGGGGCCAGCAGGGCAAACAGCTCTGCCCAGACGCAGTGTGAGACGTTTAAGACACGGGGCTAAGCACCACCTCCGCAGAAAGGCCGCAAAGATGCGGCCTTTTTTATTGGGCAGGAGAAAAAGTTTCACCGTTGAATATTGGCATAATAAACGTTTTGCGGTGAGGTGGGTAGTGCTTGGGAAGGACCATTGCCATTGCCAACCAAAAAGGAGGTGTGGCCAAGACAACCACGGCGGTAAACCTGGCGGCATGGCTTTCCCTGCTGGGCAAGGACGTTTTGCTGGTGGACGTTGACCCCCAGGGCAACGCCACCAGCGGCGTGGGCATCAATAAGGACGGGCTGGAAAGGTGCATTTACGACGTGCTCATAGGCGGCGCGGAAATTGCCTCGGTAATTACGGGCACCGCCATTGAAAAGCTAAAGGTGGTGCCGGCGACCATTGAGCTGGCCGGGGCGGAGGTAGAGCTGGTGGCCCTGCCGGAAAGGGAAAAGCGGCTGCGCAGGGCGCTGGACCCGGTGAGGGCAGACTACGATTTTATATTTATTGACTGCCCACCTTCCCTGGGACTTTTGACCGTCAATGCCCTGGTGGCCGCCGATTCGGTGCTCATCCCCATCCAGTGCGAGTACTATGCTCTGGAGGGGGTCGGCCAGCTGATGAACACCATCCGGCTGGTACAAAAGCGCTTGAACCCGGGCCTCGTTCTGGAGGGAGTGCTTCTGACCATGTTTGACGGGCGGACCAACCTGAGCATACAGGTGGTGGAAGAGGTGAAAAAGTTTTTCCCAGGTAAAGTGTACCGCACCATCATTCCCCGCAACGTGCGTTTAAGCGAGGCGCCGAGCCACGGCCAGCCGGTTATGCTGTACGACCGGAGGTCGCGCGGGGCGGAAGTGTACTACGAGCTGGCCAGGGAAGTGATGGGCGGTGAGTAAGAAGCGCAGCCTCGGCAGGGGCCTCGGGGCACTGCTGCCGGGCGTGGCCCCGGAAGAGGAAGGTTCGCTAAAAGAGCTACGCGTGGGCGACATCAGGCCGAACCCGCGCCAGCCAAGGCAGTCGCTGGACGAGGAAAAAATCGCCGAGCTGGCCGCCTCCATCAAAGAGCACGGTGTGGTGCAGCCCATCCTTGTGCGACCGGTGGGGGACGGAAAGTACGAGATCATTGCCGGCGAAAGGCGCTGGAGGGCCTGCTGCCGGCTGGGTATGGAGTACATACCGGCCATCGTGCGCGGGTGCGGAGAACTGGAAGCCTCTGCGCTCTCGCTGATTGAGAACGTGCAGCGGGAGGACTTAAACCCCGTCGAAGAGGCCAAGGCCTACCGGCAGTTGCTCCAAGAGTTCGGCCTTACCCAGGAGGAAGTTTCCCGGCTGGTGGGGAAGAGCCGGGCGTATGTGGCCAATGCGGTGCGGCTGCTGGGCCTGCCCCCGGAGGTGCAGGATATGCTTGCCGAGGGGAAGCTGACCGCGGGGCACGCCCGGGCGTTATTGGTGCTGGAGGATGCGGGAAGGCAAATAGCCGTAGCCCGGGAGGCCCTCAACAAAGGCTTAACGGTGAGGGAAACGGAGGAGTTGGTGAGAAAGCTGTGCGGGGAAGGGGCGGCGGAAAAGAGGCGGGAGCGCAAAAGAAGCAGGGAGGAAAGGGACCCCCAGGTGGACGGCTTCGAGGCGGCCCTGGGCAAGGCCCTGGGCACGGCGGTGCGCATAAAGCTGCGGCGTGGGGGCGGCGGGGTCATCGAAATTCCCTTTGGCGACCGCCGGCAGCTGGCCCACCTGGTCGAACAGTTGACCTGAAGGCGGGGCGGGGAGTGTTTCACGTGTTACATTACGGTGAAACAACAGGCGCAGGGTGATGCTGATGGACGACTTCACGCGGGGCTTTCTCCTGGGCCTGCTGGTTGGGGAGGGCCACTTTGGAGGTGACGGCAGGCAGGCGCAGATAACCCTGCGCATGCACGCGCGTCACCGCCGCCTCTTTGAGTGGCTCCTCAAGAACGTTCCCGGGTCCCGCCTCTACGGCCCGTACAGCCATGGCGGCAGGAGCTACTACCAGTGGATGGTGCGCGGCGAGGGGTTAAAAAAGCTCCTGCCCCTCCTGGACTCCCTGCCCCTCGAGGAAATAGACCCGGTCACCTTTGAGAAGTACCGCCGCATGAAGCTGAACTACCGCCTGTAATCTTCTCCCGGGCCGCCTGGGCGGCTGCCCGGTAGACTTCTTTTAGGGGCACGCCGGACCCGCGGGCGGCGCGCCGGCAATCCTCGTATTCGGGGCTCACCTGCAGGGCATTTCCCTGCCCGTCAAAGGCCACCTTTACTCCCACGGCGCCCCAGGGGGTGCCCACCTCCAGGGCCTGCCTTTGCAGGGTAAACCTGTGCTCGAGGCGGGCCCTCACGCCCAGGGTGGTGGTTTCGCGGAAAATGATCCTCAGGAGGTCGTCTCTTTTGGCGGGGGCGCAGAGCACCGCCAGGCGGGTGCCGGGGCGCCCTTTTTTCATTAGCGTGGGCCACAGGAAGACGTCCAGGGCGCCCTCTTCCCGCAGGAGGCCTTCCACGTAGGGGTAAAGCTCCGGGTTCATGTCGTCGATGTCCGTTTCCAGCACCAGCACCGCTTCCTCCCGGGCGGCAAGCTCGCCGGCGCCTTCCTTTTGTCCCAGGAAAACGCGCAGGAAATTGGGTTGCGGGTAATCGCGGGAGCCCAGCCCGTAGCCGGTGGCCTCAACGCGCATGGAGGGCAGGGGGCCGAAATCTGCGGCCAGGGTGACGGCCAGGGCCGCCCCGGTGGGCGTGACCAACTCTCCCTCCACGTTTACCTGACGCACGGGTACGCCGCGCAGGAGTTCGGCGGTGGCCGGCGCGGGGAGGGGGAGAACACCGTGGGCGCAGGTGACCGTGCCGTAGCCCATCGGCAGGGGTGAGCAGTAAATTTTTTCTACGCCGAGCAGGTGGACGGCCAGGCAGCTTCCCACCACATCTGCAATGGAGTCCACGGCACCCACCTCGTGGAAGTGCACGCGCTCCGGGGGCTTGCCGTGTACCCTCCCTTCGGCGGCGGCCAGGCGGCGGAAAACGCGCGCGGAGGTTTCTTTAACTGGTTCCGGTAGCGGTGATTCCCGGATGAGGAAGAGGATGTCTTCCAGATGGCGGTGAGGCTGGCTTTTGCCGCCGTCCTCCACGCTCACCCTGGTGCCCCGCCACCCCCCCTTTACCTCCTCCCACACTCTTATCTCCAGGCCTTCCACGGGGAGCGCTTTTAGCTGACTGACGATGGCCCGGGCGTCGGCGCCGGCGTCTATAAAGGCGGCCAGGGTCATGTCGCCGCTGATGCCGCCCACGCAGTCCAGGTAGGCAATTTTCATAAAGGCTACCTCCCGGTTGTGGCTTTGTTGCTTTGCGGGCGCGGGGAAAAGGCGCGTTTAGCTGGCCCTGCTTTTAAGTATACTTGCATAAAGGGGTGGTGAACAGTGATCTTTGCCGACCGCGTGGATGCCGGCAGAAGGCTGGCCGCGGAGCTGAAGGGCGTCTGCCCGGGGGATGGCGTGGTGCTGGCCGTGCCGCGGGGTGGGGTGGTGGTGGGCGCGGAAGTGGCCCGGGAGCTTGGCTTTCCCCTGGATGTGGTCATCCCGCGCAAGATAGGGGCGCCGCAGAACCCGGAATTGGCCATTGGAGCGGTGACCCAGGACGGCACGGTGTACCTTAACCGCCCCCTGATGGCCGCCCTGGGCATCGGGGAGGAGGAGGTTTTTGCCCTGGTCAAGGAGGAGGAAGCGGAAATCGAGAGGCGCATGAGGCTTTACCGCGGGAGCACGGAGTACCCCGCTTACGACGGGCGGTGCGTGATCGTGGTCGACGATGGCATAGCCACGGGCTATACCATTACGGCGGCCCTGCGCTGGGTGAGAAAGAAGTTTTCGCCCTGCAAGCTGATCCTGGCCGTGCCGGTGGCCCCGCGGGAAACGGCCGTGCGGTTGAAAGGCGAGGTTGACCAGCTGGTGGTCCTCTCCTCACCCGCCGATTTTTACGCCGTGGGCCAGTTTTACCGGGACTTCTCCCAGACCTCCGACCGGGATGTGATCGATTTGCTGGAGGAAAATAAAAAGGCCCTCCGGAGGTCAAAATAATGCCCGGAGAAACTGTCTGGTGGAGGTGCTCCGGTTGCAGAGGAAAAAAGTGGCCGTGGAAGACTCGCTCACGGGCGTAAAGAACCTCCTGGAGAGAAAGGGCTACCAGGTGGTGAGCCCGCAGAGCGGCGAAGAGGTGGTGGCTACCGTGCTTACGGGCCTGGACAACAACGTCATGAACATGCAGGATATTGCCGTCAGGGGTCGGGTCATAGACGCTGCGGGCATGACGCCGGAAGAGGTGCTGGCGCGCCTTGAAGAGCTGGCTTAAAAACGGGAGGGCCCGGGAGCTACATTTCCCGGGCCTCTTTTTTGGCCACCAGGGCGGCAGCCTGCAGGATGCCCTGGGTAATCACCTCGGCCATGCGCATGACCAGGTTGAGGCGGGTATTTTGCAGGACCATGTACTCCATGAAGCCGCCCACGTTGACAATGCCGGTGACGTGGACCTCTCCCACGGGGGGCAGGCTTTTATGCACCCCGGCGCCGGGTCTTAAGGCCCCGTCGCCGACGGTTATGTACCCCACGCTTTCCAGTGAGCCCAGGGAGGCGTCCACGGCTACAAGCACGGGGTCGCGGTGCTCCCGGTAGATCTCCGCCAGCTTTTCCTGCAGGTTTGTGGCATGCACCGGGTGCTCCAGGGTGCCGTGGACGATGAAGGTTTCCTGGGGGGTGGCCGCAAGCTTGGTCCCTACCAGGGGACCGAGGCAGTCGCCCGTGGAGCGGTCGGTGCCGATACATAAAAGCACCAGCGGTCTTCCCTGCAGGGCTCCGGCCCTTTCCAGCCGGTAGAAGAGATCGTACCCCAGCTTCTGGGCGGCCAGGGAGTCGTCTATGTGAATCCTCGTTTTTTCGGCCTTATAAAGCTCGCATACCTTGTTGATCACTTTTATCTCCTCCTGATCTGCCAACAACTACTATATTTATTGCCGCAAGGCCAACGGTTTATTCCTCTCCCCCTTTTTCTCCAGACATGCCCTGGAAGAAAAAGCATATGATAAGGGGAGGGGATAGATGTGCCTTGCGGGCGGTGGGTTAAAGAGAGCTTTCAGGTGGCCGTGCTCTACGTGGGGGCGGTAATCGGCGCCGGTTTTGCCTCCGGCCAGGAGATACTGCAGTTTTTCATGGTCTTTGGCTACCGGGGCCTCTGGGGAGCTGCCCTGGTCACCTTTCTTTTTGCCCTGCTGGGCTTTTCCCTCATGCTCTCCGTCGGCGCGCATAGAACCACAAGCTACGGGGAGCTCCTGCCCTGGCTCCTGGGGCGGCGGCTGGCCGGTTTCATGGACTACCTGAACCTGCTCATGCTCTTCGGCGGGCTTGCCGTCATGCTGGCCGGCGGCGGGGCCCTGGCCACCGAGCAGCTGGGTTTACCCGGGGCCTGCGGCGTTATTTTTACCGCCGCCGTGACCTCGCTGGTCATTCTCGGCGGCCTGGAGGGGGTTATCCTGGCCAACGCCCTCCTGGTGCCGCTGAAGGTGGCCTTCATTGCCTTTGTCTGCCTGGCGGCCCTGTGGCGCTGCGGGGCGTGGCCGGACCTTACGGGAGGGCCTTTCCCCCTCAACCCCCCCTGCCGTCACTGGGCGCTGTCCGGCCTCCTCTATGTCTCTTACAACATGGTGGTTCCCGTGGCGGTACTTTCCTCCCTGGGCGGGAGGGTGTCTCCGGGGGCCGGGGTGGCGGGCGGTGCCGCCGGCGGGGCCGCGCTGGGGGCCGCGGTCTTCCTGGTGGCGCTGGCGGAGCTGGCCTTCTTCCCCGGCGTTTTGCGGCAGCAGGTGCCGCTCCTGGTGGTGGCCGCGTCCCTGGGGGAGGTCTGGAAGCACTGCCTGGGGGTGCTTGTCTGGCTGGCCATCCTCACCACGGCCATTGCCGATGCCCACGGCCTGGCCAGCCGGCTGGCGCCCCGCGGCGGCAGGGCGTACCGCCGGGCCGGCGTACTGGCCGTTCTCGCCTGTCTCCCCCTGGCTAGAGCGGACTTTTCCCGCCTGGTGCAATTGCTCTACCCGCTCTTTGGCTGCGCGGGCCTGCTCCTCACCGCGGCCCTGGCCGTCGCCCCCCTGCGCCTGGCGCGCGCGGCAAAAAAGTGAATTTGGGGGGAGGAATTTTGCGGGAGGCCCCAGAAAAAATCTAGGAAACCGGCTCTTTGCGCTCCGGGAGAGGGAAGCGTTGAACTGGTTTGACTGGCTTTTAACCGTTACGGCCTTTTTTGCCGCCTGGCGCGGCCTCCAGGCCGGCTTTATTGTCGGCATTTTCCGCACGGGCGGCTTGCTCATAGGCTGGCTTCTGGCCCTCCAGTACCGGGGTGTCCTGGGAAGTTACCTGGCGCACCTTTTTCAGGGGGCGCTGCCGGCGGCCCGGGGCCCCGCCGGGCCTTCCTGGCTCTTCGCCTCGCCTCTCTGGGAGGCGGTGGCCTTTGTCCTCATTGTGCTGGTGGTGGGGAACCTGGCCGGCTGGGTGGGCCACCTGGGCTCGAGGGTGGCGGGCTTGCTGCTGCTGGGGCCCCTGGACAGGCTTTTAGGCCTCGCGTGCGGGGCGCTGCGCGGGGGCGTGGAGGCGGCGATCCTGGTGTGGCTTTCCCTCGGCGTGCAGAAAGTGCTGCCCGTGCCCTTACTGGAGCGCGCCCTGGAAGGTTCGCGGCTGGTGCCCCTCTTGCTGCCCTGGGTGGGCTTCCTAGAAAAGCTGGCGCGCCTCGTGGGGGTATAATACTTAGGAAAAAGGAGTGGCGGTTAATGGAACCTGCTGCGCCTTGGGAGAGGATTGACGAGGGCACGCGCAAAGCCGCCCTTGATTTCGGCGCGGACTACCGCCGCTTTATATCTTGTGCCAAGACGGAAAGGGAGTGCGCGGAACTGGCCCTTTCCCTGGCTCAAAACGCGGGCTTTGTGCCTTTAAAAGAATGCCGCCGCGTGCAGCCGGGCGACCGCGTCTACGAGCTGTGGCGCGGCAAGTGCCTGGCCCTGGCCGTGGTGGGCGGCGGGCCCCTGGAAAGGGGCCTCAACGTTATCGGCGCCCACATCGACAGCCCCCGCCTGGACTTAAAGCCCAGACCGTTGTACGAGGAGGCCGGCCTGGCCCTTTTCAAGACGCAATACTACGGGGGGATCAAGAAGTACCACTGGGTGGGGATTCCCCTGGCCCTGCACGGCGTGGCGGTGCGGGGCGACGGGCAGGTCGTCAGGCTGGTCATCGGGGAAGAGGAAGGAGATCCCGTTTTTACCATCACCGACCTCCTGCCGCACCTGGCCAGGGAGCAAATGGAGAAAAAGATGTCCGAGGCCATCAAGGGAGAAGACTTAAACGTCCTGGTGGGGGGCCTGCCGGCATCGGGGGAGGCAAAGGAGAAGGTCAAGCGGGCCGTTTTAGACTACCTCCGGAAGGAGCACGGGCTCGCGGAGGAGGACCTGGTCTGCGCGGAAATTGAGGCCGTCCCGGCCTGGCCGGCCAGGGACGTGGGGTTTGACCGCAGCATGATCGGCGCCTACGGGCAGGACGACCGGGTTTGCGCCTACGCCGCCCTGCGGGCCCTCCTTGACGCCCCGCTGCCGCTGCGGCGGACGGCGGTGGTGCTCCTGGTGGATAAGGAGGAGATCGGCAGCACGGGCAACACGGGCATGTACTCGGCGTTTTTCACCAACTTTGTGGCCGAGCTGGCCGCGCGGGCGCAGCCAGGCTGCGGGGAGCTTGCGCTGCGGCGCATCCTGGCCGCCTCCCGCGCCCTCTCCGCCGACGTGAACGCCGGCCTGGACCCCGGCTACCCCGAGGTCATGGATAAGATAAACGCCGCCCGCCTGGGGCACGGGGTGGTGCTGACCAGGTACACCGGCGCCGCCGGAAAGAAGGGGGCCAGCGAAGCCCACGCCGAGTACGTGGCCTTCGTCCGCCGCCTCTTTGAGGAGCACGGCGTGATCTGGCAGAGCGGCCTGCTGGGCAAGGTAGACCAGGGCGGCGGGGGAACCATTGCCTACCTCCTGGCCATGCACGGCATGGACGTGCTGGACTGCGGTGTGCCCGTTTTAGGCATGCATTCCCCCTTCGAGGTGGCCCACAAGCTGGACGTTTACATGGCCTACCGCGGGTACGGCGCCTTCTTGCAGGCAGATTAGCGGGGACGGTGGGGGCAGGTTGGCAGGCTTCTGGGAAAAGTGGACGGCCAGGGCAGGAGAATTCCTGCGCGCCCAGTGGGAAACCGTTAACTGGACGGCGGTGCTGGCCGCGGGCCTGAAGGTAGTCGTGGTCATCCTCCTGGCGTGGCTTTTGCTGCGCCTGGGCGATGCGGCCATAGACCGCTTCTTTGCCCGCCGCGGAGGGGAGAACCGGCGGGTTAACACCCTGCGCACCCTCTTAAAGAGCGGGCTGCACTATACCGCCTACTTTATGATTATCGTCACCGCGCTCAGCCTTTGCGGCGTGAAGGTGGAGGCCATCCTGGCCGGTGCGGGCATAGTTGGTCTGGCGGTGGGCTTTGGGGCCCAGAGCCTGGTGCGCGATGTGATTACCGGCTTTTTCATCCTCCTGGAAGATCAGTTTGCGGTGGGCGACTACATCACCGCTGCAGGGGTGAGCGGTACGGTGGAGGAGATGGGCCTCCGGGTAACCAAGCTGCGCGATTTTGGCGGCCAGCTGCACATCATCCCCAACGGCCAGATTTCCATGGTCACCAACTACAGCAAGGGCAACACCCGGGTCCTGGTGGAGGTGGGGGTGGCCTACGAGGAGAGCCTGGAGAGGGTACTGGGGGTGCTGAAAAAAGTGTGCGAGGAGGCTTCCGGCGAGCTGTCCGAGGTCATCGTGGAGGGCCCCAAGGTGCTGGGCGTGGAGGGCTTCGGCCCTCACGACGTGGTCATCAGGATCGTGGCCTACACCAAGCCGCTCCACCACTGGTACGTGGAGAGGGAGCTGCGGCGGCGCATTAAGGAGGCCTTTGACCGGGAGGGCATTGAAATTCCCTATCCCCGGCGGGTGGTCATTACAACCGTGGGCAGGGAGGGATAGGGCGTGCTGGTCAGGTACCGCGTGGGAGACATCGTGCGCACGCGCAAGCCCCACCCCTGCGGGGGCGACACGTGGGAGATCATGCGCACCGGGGTGGACTTCCGCATAAAGTGCACCACCTGCGGGCGGGTGGTCATGCTCCCCCGGCCCAAGTTTGAAAAGAGCGTGCGGGCCATCGTGCAGGCGGCTCCGGAGGAAGGGCCAGAGCCCGGCGAAAGCTAGCCGGCGGGCCGTCTGTGGCGCCTCCCCTTGGGCCGCGCCCGGCGCGCCGCCGGGAGAAAGCATCAGGGGGAAAATGGACCGCCCTCCGCCGCCCTCGGCCTCCTTGCCAGGAACGCGCCTCCTGTGCTATAATCACCTAGCTGAACGCAAGACCTGCCCTGCTCTACCCCTTAGGGTAGGGCCATAAGGCCGAAGGGAGGAGGTGCGTTGGGTGCGCAGCTATGAAACCATGTACATCCTGAAGCCCGAGCTGAGCGAGGAAGCGGTGGGCGAGCTGGTGGATAAGTTTAAGAACCTGGTGGAGAACCACGGCGGCGAGGTTACCAAGCTGGAGAAGTGGGGCAAGCGCCGCCTGGCCTACGAGATCGCCCACCGGCGGGAAGGCTTTTACGTGGTGATGCAGTTCAAGGCCGCCCCGGAAGTGGCCCAGGAGCTGGACAGGGTGTTCAGGATCACGGAGGACGTACTGCGGCACATCATCGTCAAGATGGCGGCCTAGCTTTTATTAACGGCGGGGCGGTGAAAAAATGCTCAACCGGGTTATCCTCATCGGGCGCGTGGTTAACCAGCCCGAGCTGAGGCACACGCCTGGCGGCTCCACGGTGGCCAGGTTTACCCTGGCCGTGGACCGTCCCCTGGCCAACCGGCAGGGGGAAAGGGAAACCGACTTCATCGACATCGCGGTTTGGCAGCGCCAGGCAGAGGTCTGCGCGCAGTATTTAAACAAGGGGCGCCTGGTGGCCGTGGAAGGCCGACTGCGCGTGCGCTCTTACGAGGACAGCCAGGGCATCCGCCGCCGGGCCGCCGAGGTGGTGGCCGAGGCGGTGCGTTTCCTCGACCGCCCGCGGGAAGCCCAGGCCGCTGCCGGAGCCGTTGCCGGGGAGCCCCTTGACTTGGACGGCCCGGGTTATACGGAAATTAACTTTACGGAAGACGACATCCCGTTTTAATTTAAAACCGAAAATACTTTTTACGGGGAGTGACGCCGTTGGCAAAGAAGGAAAGAGGCCGGCGGGGCAAAAAGCGCATCTGCAATTTCTGTGTGGATAAGATCGACATCATTGATTACAAGGACGTGCCGCGCCTGAAGAAGTACATCACGGAGAGGGGCAAGATCATCCCGCGGCGCATTTCCGGGAACTGTGCCCGCCACCAGCGCATGCTCACGGTGGCCATAAAGCGGGCGCGGATCATGGCCCTGCTGCCCTTCATTGTGGAGTGAGCCCTGCAAAGGGGAACCGAAGAGGTTCCCCTTAAAATTTTGCCCGCTCCCCGGATACCAGGCGGGCCAGCAAATTACAGCAGGAAAAGGGCGGGGGAGTCACGAAATAACCTTGACGCGGCCAAGAAAGGGGGGCGGCCCGTGTTTGGGGTCCAGCAAGATACCGGCATGGCCAAGAACATCCGGGTTATCGAGTGGATAAAGGCAGACCTGCTGGCTTCCCTTTCAGCCCTGTTTAAGGCCATGCTGCGCGGGAGCGAGGAGCGCGTCCTGGATGCCTTAAGCGGCATCATCATCCTTTGCTACGTGCTGGGGCGGCGGTTGGGGATCGGCTACACGCGCATGGACCTCAAGCTGGAGTCCAAGCTGCGCCAGGGAATCGAGGAGGACCATGAGGTAGAGCGCTGGTTCGGCGATCTTTCCGCCCTGTTATCCCATCTCACGGAAAGGAAAAGGTGAGGGAGAGATGAAGGTCATTTTGCTGGAAGACGTGAAGAACCTGGGCCCTAAAGGGGCGGTAGTGGAGGTCAGCGACGGCTACGCCAGGAACTACCTTCTGCCGCGGCGCCTGGCGGTGGAGGCGACGCCGGGGAGGCTAAAGGAGCTGGAAATGCTGAAGGCCAGCCAGGACAGGAGGCGCCGGGAGGAGGAGGCCCGGGCCAGGGAGCTGGCCGCCAGGCTGGACGGGCTGGAATTAACCATTGCCGTGCGGGCCGGGGAAGGGGGCAGGCTTTTTGGCGCCGTGGGCACCAAGGACATTGCCGCGGCGCTTTCCGGCCAGCACGGCCTGGAAGTGGATAAGAAGAAAATCCTCCTCAAGGACCCCATCAAGCAACTCGGGGATTATCAGGTGGCCATTAAGCTGCATCCCGCCGTGCAGGCCCGCATCAAGGTGTCCGTAGTCGCGCAGGATGCGGGCGGCGAAAGGAGCAATTGAAGCCAAGATGAGGGCGGTTAAGAAAGGTAGCGGCGCCAGGGCCAGGGAAACGGAGCACCTCAGGCGGCGCATCAACGCCCTCTACGGGCTGGTGGCCGAGCTCTACGGCACGGAGAAGCTGGCCCTGCGGGCCGGCAAGCTAAACGCCCTGCACCTGTTGCGCTCACCGGGCCTGGCCAAGAGGGTGCTGGCCCTGCAAAGGCTCGTCCTGGAAGACCCCACCTTGGAGCGGGAACCCTCCCTGGAGGAAATACCCGCCATCCTGGAGCACCTGGAAGAGAGGATTGCCGATGCCCTGGCGCGGCGGGCGGTGGAGGCCGAGCTGGAAAAGAAAATTAACGAGAGGCTCCACAGGCGACACGAGGAGTACCTCCGGGAAATTAAAATTTCCGTGCTCAGAGAAGCGAGCGGGCCGGAAAACGCCCAGACCTTACGGAAGCTGGCCCTCCTGGAGAAGCTGGAGCAGCGCAAGCTTTCCCGCTCGGCCATAGAGCTGGCACGCCCGAAAGACCTCGCGGAGCTGGTGGGGCAGGAGAGGGCGGTAAAGGCCCTCCTGGCCAAGCTGGCCTCGCCCTTCCCGCAGCACGTCATCCTCTACGGGCCGCCGGGGGTGGGCAAGACCACCGCCGCCCGCCTGGCCCTGGAGGCGGCCAAGAGGATGCGGGGCACTCCCTTTGCCAAAGATGCCCCCTTTGTGGAGGTAAACGGGGCCGCCCTACGCTGGGACCCCCGCGAGGTAACCAACCCCCTGCTGGGCTCGGTGCACGACCCCATTTACCAGGGCGCCCGGCGGGACCTGGCCGAAAGCGGCATTCCGGAGCCTAAGCTGGGGCTGGTTACCGAAGCCCACGGGGGCATCCTCTTCATTGACGAAATAGGGGAAATGGACCCGTTGCTGCAGACCAAGCTTTTGAAGGTGCTGGAGGATAAAAGGGTCTACTTTGACTCCCCATATTATGACCCCCACGACCCGACGGTGCCCAAGTACGTGCGCAAGCTCTTTGAGGAGGGGGCGCCAGCGGACTTCATCCTCATCGGGGCCACCACGCGGGAGCCTGAGGAGATAAATGCGGCCATACGCTCCCGCTGCGCCGAGGTCTTCTTCGATCCCCTTTCCCCCCAGGACATTCAGGTCATCGTCGCGCAGGCGGCGGCACGCCTGGGGGTGCGCATAGAGGACCGGGTGCCGGAGGTCATCAGCCGCTACACCCTGGAGGGGCGAAAGGCGGTGGGCATCCTGGCCGACGCCTTCGGCCTGGCCTTCATGCGCGGCGGTAGGACAAGGGGCGCGAAGATCACCCTGGAAGACGTTTACGAGGTCATCCGGGCCAGCCGCCTGACGCCTTGCGCCTCCCGGCGGGCCAGCCCCCATTATGAGGTGGGCCGCATCTTCGGCCTGGGCGTGATGGGCTTTACAGGGACGGTTCTGGAAATCGAGGCGGTGGTCTTCCCGTCCCGCACCCGGGGCCAGGGCACCCTGCGCTTTAACGATGCCGCGGGCAGCATGGCCCGCGACGCGGTGTTTAACGCCGCCTCGCTGATCCGCAGGATAACCGGCGAGGACCTGGCCAACTACGACGTGCACATCAACGTTGTCGGGGGAGGGCGCGTTGACGGGCCTTCGGCGGGTGCGGCGGTTTTTTTGGCCGTTTTCAGCGCCCTGAAAGAAAAGCCCTTGCCCCAGGACGTGGCGGTGACGGGTGAGCTGTCCATCCGCGGGCGTATCAAGCCTGTGGGCGGCGTGGCGGAAAAAATTTACGGTGCCCGCCTGGCAGGCGTGAGGCGGGTGTTTGTGCCGGCGGAAAACGCCGCCGACGTTCCCGCCGGCCTGTGCGGCCTGGAGGTGGTCCCCGTGGCCACGGTGGAGGAGCTGATGGACCTGGTATTTAACTAACCGGTAACTGGCGGGTGAGGCTTTTCGCGATGGAGGAAAAAGTTCCGCCGCAAAACATAGATGCCGAGCAGGCCGTGCTCGGCGCCCTTTTCATCGACCGCGAGGCCCTTTCACGGGTGGCCCGGGTGCTCAAGCCCGACGATTTTTACTTAGACGCCCACCGCAGGATTTACGAGGCCATCCTGGCCTTGGACGAGGCCGGCCAGCCGGTGGACCTCCTCACCGTCACCAACTACCTGCGGGAAAAGAAGCTGCTGGAGCGCGTGGGCGGCGCCACCTACGTGGCCTCCCTGGCCAACCTGGTGCCCACGGCGGCCAACGTGGAGCACTACGCCCGCATCGTAGAGGAAAAGGCCATCCTGCGCGCCCTCATTGAGGTGGCCGAGAGGATTGCCGGCCTGGGCTACGAGGAAGCCTACCAGGTCGACCGCCTCATGGACGAGGCGGAGAGGATGATCCTGGAGCTCACGGCCCGGAAGAGCGCGGGCGTGCTGGCCTCCATCCGGGAGATCCTGGAGGAGATTTTGCGCTACATTGAGGAGCGCTACAGAAACCGCGGCAGGATAAGCGGCGTGGCCACAGGCTTTACCGACCTGGATAAGCTCCTCTGCGGCCTGCAGCCCGGCGACCTGATCATCATTGCCGGGAGGCCGGCCATGGGCAAGACCAGCCTGGGGCTGACCATCGCCCACCAGGTGGCCCTCCAGTACCGCATCCCGGTGGCCATTTTCAGTCTGGAGATGTCCCGCCTGCAGCTGGTTCAGCGCATGCTGTGCGCCGAGGCCATGGTGGACCAGCAGAAGGTGCGCAGCGGCTACCTTACGGAGGAGGACTGGAGCCGCCTGACCAAGGCCGCCACCCGGCTGGCCAAGGCGCCTCTGTTCATCGACGACACGCCGGTGCTTTCCCCGCGCGAGCTGCGCGCCAAGGCCCGCCGCCTGCAGCAGGAGGCCGGGCTGGGCTTAATAGTCATCGACTACCTCCAGCTCATGCAGGCCAACCGGCGCGCGGAGAACCGCCAGCAGGAGATTGCCGAGATTTCCCGCTCTTTAAAAGGCATCGCCAAGGACTTAAACGTCCCCGTGCTGGCCCTGGCCCAGCTCAGCCGCCAGGTGGAGCAGCGGGCGGAAAAAAAGCCGTCATTGGCCGACTTGAGGGAAAGCGGTGCCCTGGAGCAGGACGCCGACGTGGTCATGTTCATCTACAGGGACGAATACTACCGTCCCGATACGGAAAAAAGGGGTATTGCCGAAATCATTGTGGCCAAGCAGAGAAACGGCCCCACCGGGCTGGTGGAGCTGGCCTTCATCAAGGAGTTCACCCGCTTCATGAACCTGGCCAAGGAAGAGCCGGATTTATGAGCCCCGCCCGGCCAGGAAGCGCTCCATGTACCCCTTCAGGTGCCGGTAAAGCTGGCGGATTTCTTCTCCCTGCGGGAGCGTTTGCACGATCTTCTCCACGATTTGCCGGCGGGCAATTTCCTCCATGGTGTGCTTGAAGTTGATGTCAAAGAGCCAGGAGAGCATGAGCAGCTTTCTGTCGTTAAAGGTGCGCAGCTGGTCGTAGCGGCAGCACCTGCCCTGGAGGAGGCTTTCCAGAAGGGCCGGCGAATAGTCCGGGCTGCCGTCAAGCCCCCCGTAGAGGAGGGGGTTGAGGGCAGACCTCTCCTTTTCCAGGGCGGCGGTGAAATTCTCCAGGATGTCTAGCTTGTCCGCGTCCCTGATGAGCCTGGCAAAAAGCGCGGTGCGCTCCGGCAGGCCATCCGGTAGCTCGGGAAGGGAATGGTATTCAATGGCCTCCTTGAGCAGGCGGCGTTCTTCTTCCTCGAGGGGACGGAGCACGCCGGACGCCTCCAGCTCGCGCACACCCAGGAGCGCGTGGTTTTCCGAGCGGCGGTCGTTGAAGGTGCGATAGCGGGCCAGCTGCACAAAACGCCCCACGTCGTGCAGGAGGGCCACGGCTTCGGCCAGGAGCAGGTCGCCTTCCTCCAACCCCAGGGACCGGCCGAGGCGCACGATTTTCTCGCAGACCTGCCGGGTATGCTTTTCCTTGTACGAAATGGCTTCCTGTATCTGGGGGTCGGGGCTGTAAAACCCCCTCGCGTATTCTTTAAACCACTCCCGCAAGAGTTCCAGTTGCCGGACATGCAAAGGGCATCACTCCTCTCCCGCTAAAATTATACCAGCAAAAGTTCCGGCCGCCGTTGCTTATTGCTCCCCACCCGGCGCTGTGCTAAAATAATTCTTGTCCGGGCTTTGGGGAGGGGCCGTATTTGGACCACGAACACTTCATGCGCCTGGCGCTGGAGGAAGCGCAGAAAGCCTACGGGCGGGGCGAGGTGCCCGTAGGGGCGGTGGTGGTCTTAAAGGGTGAGGTCATCGGGCGGGGGCACAACTTGCGGGAAACCCTTGTGGACAGCACCGCCCACGCGGAGATCCTGGCCATGCGGGAGGCGGCCAGAAGGCTCGGCGACTGGCGCTTAAACGAGGCGGTCCTTTACAGCACCATTGAGCCCTGCCCCATGTGCGCCGGGGCCATCGTGCAGTTCCGCGTGGGCACCCTGGTGTACGGCGCCCGCGACCCGAAGGCCGGGGCGGTGGACTCCCTCCTGGACCTAGTGAGGGACCCCCGCTTCAACCACCGCGTGGAGGTAATCTCCGGGGTCCTGGCCGAGGAGTGCGCCCAAATAATGCGCCGCTTCTTTCAGGAGCTGAGGCAAAGGGATTAGGCGCGGAGAGATGGCCGAGTGGATGAAGGCGCTCGACTCGAAATCGAGTAGGCAGCCAAAAGCTGCCTCGTGGGTTCGAATCCCACTCTCTCCGCCACATTTTAAAAAACAAGTCCGGCGGGTGCCCCCGTTGCCGGGGGAGAATAGGGAAGTCCGGGCGGGCGTCGCCTGCCGAAGTGCAGGCCCGCCTGCAAACGGCGCGGACCCGCCACTGTATGCGGGGAGCCTTGCTTGGGCCACTGGGCACCGGCCCGGGAAGGCCGGGCAAAAAGGGCGATGAGCCGCGAGCCAGGAGACCTGCCCGCCGGAAGGCGCCGCGGGGGATGATGGCAAAGTCCCCAGCCAGTTTTCTGCTTGGCTGGGGACTTAATTTTTTAAGCGGAGGTGGGTGTTCGTGCCTACGTTGATGGAGAGGGCCCAGGCCGGGGAAATCACGCCGGAAATGAAGCAGGTGGCGCAAAAAGAAGGGGTTGAGGCGGAGTTCGTCCGCCGGGGAGTGGCCGAGGGCACCATCGTCATCCTTCACAATCCCCGGCACGGGAGCGCCGCGCCCTTGGGCGTGGGGGCGGGGCTGCGCGTCAAGGTGAGCGCCAGCGTGGGTCTGGCCAAAGAGGGGGATTCCGTGGAAGGCGAGCTGGCCAAGGTGCGCGCCGCCCTGGAGGCCGGCACCGACGCCCTCATGGATCTTTCCGTGGCCGGCGACATGGACGGCGCCCGGCGGGCCATCCTGGCGGCTGCGCCCGTGCCGGTGGGCACGCTGCCGGCCTACCAGGCCCTGGCAGAGGCCAGGGAAAAACGCGGCGCGGCGGTTAGGATGGAGGTGGAGGAGCTTTTCGAGGTCATCGAGCGCCAGGCGGCAGACGGAGTGGATTTTCTGGCCCTGCACTGCGCCACCACCTGGCAGACCATGGAGGCGGCCAAGAAGCAGCGCCGCGTGGACTACCTGGTCAGCCACGGGGGCAGCCACCTGATGGGCTGGATGATTTACCACCGCAAGGAGAACCCCCTCTACGAACATTTCGACCGCGTCCTGGACATCTGTCGGCGCTACGATGTAGTCTTGAGCCTGGCCGACGGCTGGCGCCCCGGCTGCCTGGCCGACTCCCTAGATGCCGCGCAGGTGCAGGAGCTGGTCGTCCTGGGTGAGCTGGTGGCCCGTGCCAGGCAGGCAAAGGTCCAGGTAATGGTCAAGGGGCCGGGCCACGTGCCCCTGCACCACCTGCGGGCTACCGTGCAGCTGGGCAAGGAACTCTGCCGCGGCGCGCCTTACTTTGTCTTCGGCCCCGTGGTCACGGACGTGGCTCCGGGTTACGACCACATTACCGCGGCCATCGGCGGGGCCCTGGCGGCGTGGGCCGGTGCGGAGTTCATCTGCTACGTCACGGCGGCGGAGCATCTGGGCCTGCCCGATGTGTGCCAGGTGCGGGAGGGAGTGGTGGCCGCCCGCATTGCCGCCCACGCTGCCGACGTGGCCAGGGACCCCCGAGCGGCCCGCTGGGACCTGGCCATATCGCGGGCGCGCAAGGCCCTGGACTGGGAAAGGCAAATAGCAATGGCGCTGGACCCGCAGCAGGCCGGGAAAATGCGCCGAGAGCGCAGCCGCGGCTCGCGGGACACCTGTGCCATGTGCGGCAGGTACTGCGCCATGAAGGTGGTCGGGGAATACCTCGGCAGGGAACAGGGGGTGTGCTAGGGCCATGACGCAGCTGGAGGCGGCAAGGAAGGGGCTGTTGACGCCGGAAATGGAAGAGGTGGCCCGCCGTGAAGGGATGGAACCGGAGTTCGTGCGCGCCGGGGTGGCCGAGGGAACCATCGTCATCCCGCGAAACAGGCGGCGGCACGGCATTAAGACCTGCGGCATTGGCCGGGGGCTGCGCACCAAGGTCAACGCCCTCGTCGGTACCTCTGACGACCGGGACGACCCGGAAATGGAGGCCCGCAAGATAGAGACCGCCGTAAGCGCCGGGGCCGACGCCATCATGGACCTCTCCACGGGCGGAGACATTGATGCCATGCGGCGGCTGAGCCTGGAAAGGGCCGCCGTCCCCGTCGGGACCGTGCCCATTTACCAGGCGGCGGTGGAGGCGCAAAAGCGGCGGGGGAGCATCGTGGCCATGACGCCGGAGGATATGTTTGCGGCCATCGAGAAGCAGGCCGCCGACGGCGTCGACTTCATGGCCATCCACTGTGCCTTAAATTTCGGTGTCTTGGAGCGGCTCAAAAAGACCGGCCGCGTAACGGACATCGTCAGTCGGGGCGGCGCCTTCCTCACCGGCTGGATGCTACACAACCGCCGGGAAAACCCCCTCTACGAGCATTTCGACCGCGTGTTGGAAATTTTACGGGAGTACGACGTGGTCTTGAGCCTGGGCGATGCCATCCGTCCCGGGTGCATTGCCGACTCCCTGGACGGGGCGCAGGTCCAGGGCCTGCTGGTGGCCGGCGAGCTGGTGCTGCGGGCGCGGCAAAAAGGGGTGCAGGTAATGGTGGAGGGTCCGGGGCACGTGCCCATTCACCATGTGGAGACCACCATTCTCCTGCAGAAGCGCCTGTGCCACCAGGCCCCTTACTTCGTGCTGGGCACCCTGGCCACCGACGTGGCTCCGGGTTACGACCACATTACCGCGGCCATTGGCGGGGCCCTAGCCGGGGCTGCCGGAGCGGACTTCATCTGCTACGTCACGCCCGCGGAGCACCTGGGCCTGCCCACGGAAGAGGACGTGCGCCTGGGGGTGGTGGCCGCCCGCATTGCCGCCCACGCCGCCGATTTAGCCAAGGGCGTAAGAGGGGCCTGGGAGTGGGACCTGGAAATGGCCCGCGCCCGCGCCCGCCTGGACGTCGCCGCGGTGGCCGACCTGGCGCTGGACCCTGCCGCGGTGCGCCGCCACCTCGAAGGCAAGGGCGACGGCCTCTGCCGCGCCTGCGATGTGTGCGCCTTGCGGCTGGTGGCGGATTATTTCGGGCGGTAAAAGGCGGGCCGGAAAAGGGCAGATTGAGCACCGGCAGGAGGTGGTGCGGTTTGTTGGGGGTCGGTAATTGCACGGGTGGCGGCGGTGCCGAAGCCATCCTGGACATTTGCCGCGGGCACTGGGCGGCGTGGGCGCTATTTGCGGCGGTGGAACTGGGGATTTTTGACGCGCTGGCGCGCGGTGCGGCAGGCCCCGGGGGGTGCGCGCAGGGCCCCGTTGGGCTAACCCCCTCCCAGGTGGCCGCTGCCCTGGGGACCCACCCGGAGGCCACCGCGCGGCTGCTGCGCGCCCTGACCGCCCTGGGCCTGGTGGAAAAGGCGGGAGAGGGCTACCGCAACTCCCCCGCCGCCGACCGCCACCTGGTGAGGGGTAGAGAAACCTATCTGGGTCATGCCGTGCGCCATTTTGCCAACCTGGCCGAGGGGTGGTCCCGGCTGGGCGAGGCCGTGCGCTGCGGGTGCCCCACCGGCTTTGAGGCCGTGGAAAAGTCCGAGTACCGGGAGCGCCTGCGGGACTACATTCTGGCCATGCGGGACTACGCCGCGTTAAAGGCGGGGCGCCTGGCCGCCGCGCTGGATCTGTGCCGCTGCCGGCGTTTCCTGGATCTCGGCGGCGGGCCGGGAGTGTATACGGCGGCCCTGTTAAAAAGGCAGCCCCGGGCCAGGGCCGTGCTTATGGATCTGCCCCCCGTGCTGGAGCTGGCCGGCGAGATCCTGCGGGGTTATGGCGTGGCGGAGCGCGTAGAGCTTCTGGCCGGGGACTTTACCATGGACGACCTCGGCGAGGGCCTCTACGACCTGGTGCTCCTCTCCAACGTGGTGCACATCTACGATCCCGCCACCAACGAAAATCTGGTGCGCCGGGTCTGGCGCGCCCTGCGCCCCGGCGGTCAAATTGCGGTGCACGACTACGTGTTGACGGAAAACCCCGCCCCGGAGGCCGCCCTTTTTGACTTGAACATGCTGGTGGGTACCGTTACCGGTCGAGTGTACGGCGCAAAGGAGATGGAATCCTGGCTGGAGTCTGCCGGCTTTCGGGAAATCCGGCATCACCCCTTTACCCCCGGCAGCGTACTGCTGGTGGGTGAGAAGCCGGGAGATGGTGGCGGGGAGGGTGAAGAGGACCTTTGCGTGGGCGCGCGGCCCTTGCCCCTTCCCGAACTCCTGGAAGAGCTCTGCCGGTTGGCCCGGGAGGCCGGGGCTCTGGGGGTCAAGGCCGTTGACACGGCCACGGTGGCGGTGGCTCCCTGGGTGCGCTGGAAGTGCCAGTACGGGTGCCCGTATTACGGCCGGAGCCTCACCTGTCCCCCCTTTAGCCCCCGGCCTGAGGAAACCGCCGCCGTGCTGCGCTGCTACCGCCGGGGCCTGCTCTTTTGGGCCGAAGAATCCTGGCAGGTGCGCTACCTGGCCGCCCGGCTCGAACGCCGGGCCTTTAGGGCCGGCTATTATAGGGCCTTCGGCCTTGGGGCGGGCCCGTGCGGGCTCTGTGCCCCATGCAACGTCCCGGGCCCCTGCCGCCGCCCCGGGGAGGCCCGGCCTTCCATGGAGGCCTGCGGAATAGATGTTTTCCGGACCGCCGCCAACAACGGCCTTGTGCTGGCGCCGCAAGAGGACTTTAGAAACACCTGCCCCCGCGTGGGGCTGCTGCTGGTGGAGTAGGACCCACCGGAACGCTCGCAGCCTTTTGAGCTAACGGTTTTACCGGGAGGTGAAGGTGCCGTGCGGGTGGTGCTCCTCAACCCGCCCCTTTTGACCGACCATTTTACCCGCGACCTGGTGGTTAATGCTCCCCTCTCGGCCTGCCTGCTCACCGGTTACGCGGGGGCCTGCCTCCGGCAGGCCGGTTTTGAGGTGACCATTTTAGATGCCGACTTGGCCGGGTGGAGCATTGCCGAGACCGGGGAGCGCTTGCTGACCGAGGATTTTGTTCTCCTGGGCGTGCACCTCAAGTTCCTCTGGGACCGCACCGCGGAAGTCATGGAAATGCTGCGCGCGGTGAAGGAAGGTAAGCCCGGCATTTTCCTGGCCCTGTACGGCCACTACCCCACCTTTGCCGCCGGGGAACTCCTGTGCCGGTTTCCCTTTGTCGATGCGGTAGTCCTGGGCGAGCCAGAAATTACCCTTGTGGAGCTGGCCAGGAGCCTCGCCGGCCGGCGGCACGCCGCCTGGCAGGACATTGTCGGGCTGGCCTTTAGGCGGCACGGTGTGCCGGTGAGAAACCCGTGGCGACCGCCGGTAAAGGATTTGGATGCCCTCCCCTTTCCGCTGCGCCCCGACCCTGCGCTGGCCGCCCGGCGCCACATGCATAACTACATCCTCGGCAGCCGGGGCTGCTTCGGGCGCTGCAGCTTCTGTTATTTAAACCGCTTTTACGGGCCGAGGATGACCTGGCGGGGTCGCAGCCCGGCCAACATTGCGGCTGAGGTGGAAAGGGTATACGCTGAAACGGGCAACCCCAGTTTCTACTTTGCCGACGCCAATTTTTTCGGCCCTGGAGTAAAGGGCCGCCGACGGGCCTTGGAGATGGCCCGCCTCTTAAAGAAGCTGCCCTTTCCCCTGGTCTTTGGCCTGGAATGCAGGGCCTCCGACGTGGATGAGGAGGTCTTTTCCTCCTTGGCGGAAGTCGGCCTGCGGGACGTCTTCTTGGGCGTGGAAAGCGGGGTGCAGGCGGCCCTGGACCGCTTCCGCAAGGGTACCACCGTGGCCCAAAACGAAAGGGCCATAGAGACCTTGCGCCGCCTGGGCCTGAACCTTTCCCTTGGCTTCATCAATTTCGACCCGGGCACCACCCTGGAGGAGGTACAGGAGAACCTGGAGTTTTTAAAGCGCATGGGACTGCTGGACCGCCCCTCCACTACGGCCCACCTCTTCTTCCACCGCCAGGTGGTCCTGCGGGGGACACCGGCCTATGACGAGCTTTCTGCCCGGGGCGCTTTGGAGCCGGCGGGCTTTACCGGCTACGAGGGAAGGTACCTGATTGCCGACCTGCGGGCGGAGGCGGTGGCCCGGGTGATGGGAGTCGTGGCCCGGTGGGTACTGGATGTAACCGGGGGCGAGGATCTGGAGATGGGCCGCAAGGAGGGGGCAAGCGGGGCCGCTCCCGGCGCAGGGTCCCTAAAAGACGGCCCTCGTGCCGGGCGCGAGGAAGTTTTCCGCCGGCTTAATGCCTTCCTGCAGGACTTTTTGGCGCACCTCCTGGAAGCGGCGGAAAGAGGGGAATTACACTTGCACACCGTGCCGGAATTTGTTGCCGCCGGGTGCCGGGAGGTAGAGCGGATTGCCTCCTGCCGGTAGCCCCATCCCCGGGGCAGAGGGCGGTCCCGGCCTTTTGCACCCGGGAGCCGCGAAAACCACCCCCTTGAGTTCTGGGCACTTTAGAGCTATAATATGATCGGGCGTGCGGAGAGATGGCTGAGTGGTTGAAGGCGCTCGCCTGGAGAGCGAGTAGGCGGGGCAAAACCTCGCCTCGTGGGTTCGAATCCCACTCTCTCCGCCACTTTATCCCGCCGGCCGCAAGATCCTTCTTGCGGCCTTCCTTACCTGGTCATAAATTTGGCCGTGCTAGACGGGGAGGTAGCGGTGCCCTGTACCCGCAATCCGCTATAGCGGGGTCGAATTCCTGTCCGCGGGTATGGCTTGTGGGGACCGGCTCCTGTAAGGGGCGGTGAAGGCCGGGTCCTGCGCAGCGGAGACTCCCGAACCGTGTCAGGTCCTGGCGGAAGCAGCACTAAGGGAGAACCTCCGGGTGCCGCAGGGGCGCCTGGCCCGAGTTACCTGCAGGAGTAACGCCCGGAAGTCATATTCAACGACAGGTGCACGGCCTTTATATTTTTCGAGGACCGCCTCTCGGGGCGGTTTTTGTTTGCCCTGCCCGGAGGGAAATGATAGAGGGCAGGCGAATTTTTAAATTTAGGCACCTCAAGCGGTAAACTCTTTAAGCACGGGGGGTTTGCTCTTGGGTTATCAGGCGTTGTACCGCCGGTGGCGCCCCCAGCGCTTCGGCGAGGTTGTCGGCCAGGAGCACGTGGTGCGCACCCTTAAAAACGCCCTCCTCTCCGGGCGCCTGGCCCACGCCTACCTTTTCTGCGGGCCGCGCGGCACGGGCAAGACCAGCACGGCCAAGATCCTGGCCAAGGCGCTGAACTGCCGGGAAAGGGAAGAAGCGGAGCCCTGCAACCGCTGCCCCAACTGCCGGGGCATTACCGCAGGGACTTCCCTGGACGTGGTGGAAATAGACGCCGCTTCCCACCGCGGCATAGACGAGGTGCGGGAGCTGCGGGAAAAGATGCGCTTTTCCCCTGTGGAGGCGGGCTACCGGGTTTACATCATTGACGAAGTGCATATGCTGACCACCGAGGCCTTTAACGCCCTGCTGAAGACCCTGGAGGAGCCCCCCGCCCATGTGCTCTTCGTCCTGGCCACCACCGAACCCCACCGTGTGCCCCTGACCATCCTCTCCCGCTGCCAGCGCTTTGACTTTCGCCCCCTGACCGCCGCGGAGATTGCTGGGCGGCTGCGGGAGGTGGCCGCGCAGGCCGGCGTGGAGCTGGAAGAAGGGGCGCTGCTGCTCATTGCCCGGGCGGCCGGCGGCAGCCTCCGCGACGCCCTCGCCCTGCTGGACCAGGCGGCGGCCTACGGCAACATGGTGGTAACCGCAGAGCACGTGCACCGCATCCTGGGCACGGTGGAGGAGGAGGCCGTGCGGGAGGCGGTACGGGCCCTGGTCGAAGGGCGGGCGGATGCGCTTTTAAGCCAGGTGGCCGCCCTGGCGGAAGAGGGGAAGGACCTGCGCCTGTTTGCCGCCGGCCTCGTTGCCCACCTGCGGGACCTCCTGGTGGAGCGGGTTTGCGGTGGCGCCGGCACCGGGGGGGTGACGCTGCACAAGGACCAGCTCCTGCGCGCGCTCACCATTTTAAACCGCGCGGAGCAGGAAATGAAGTGGGCCACCCAGCCCCGCATTGTGCTGGAGGTGGCGCTGGTGGAAGCGACCATGGTGCGGGAAGTGCCCTCCCTGTATGAGGTGGCCAGGCGCCTGGAAATGCTGGAGGAAAGGCTCAAAGGGGGCGGCAGCCTTCCCGGGAAAGGGAACGGGCAGCCGCCGGCACCTGCCGGCCACCGCGCGGAAGGCGGGGGCGGCGCCGCTTTAGTCCCTCCTGACGGCCGTCTCCTGGAGGAGATCCGGCAGCGCTGGCCGCAGATCCTGGACCTGGTGCGGGCAAGGAGCGTTCCCGTGTACAGCTATCTTGTCCGCAGCCGGCCCCACGAGGTGAGGGGAGGGACTTTGGTCCTGGCCTTTGGGCCCGATGACGATATGCTCAAGAACCGCCTGGCGGAGCCCCTTCACCGGCAGGTGGTGGAGGAAGTCCTGGAGGCGGTCATGCCCGGCCGCTGGGAGGTGCGCACCGCCGTGGTGGAGGGCCTTGTGCCGGAGGAACCCGAAGAGGAGGAAGAAGAGCTGGATGCCTCCAGTGCCATCAGGCTGTTTGGCGGGGAAGAGCTTATTTAACAACCGCAAAGGAGAGGTTTGCCGATGATGGGCCCGAACATGAGCAAGGTGTTAAAGCAGGTGCAGAAAATGCAGGCGGAGATGATGCGCCTGCAGGAAGAACTGGCCGGGCGTACCGTGGAGGCCACCGCCGGGGGCGGCGCGGTAAAGGCGGTGGCCAACGGGCGGCAGGAGATCGTGGCCCTGGAGATCAAGCCGGAAGCGGTGGATCCGGAAGACGTGGAGATGCTCGCCGACCTTATTATTTCCGCCGTCAACGGCGCCCTGGCCAGGTCCCGGGAGATGGTGGCGCAGGAGCTGGGCAAGATAACCGGAGGACTGTCCCTGCCCGGCCTCTTTTAGGGGTGAGGCAAGGTGAAGCACCTTCCCGGACCGGTGGCCCGCCTGGTGGAGGAGCTGGCCAAGCTGCCCGGCATCGGCCCCAAAACGGCGCAGCGACTGGCCTTTCACCTTTTAAACTCGCCGCCGGAAGTGGCCCGCGAGCTGGCCGGGGCCATTCTCCGGGCGCGGGAGGTGGTCCGCTACTGCTCCGTTTGCGCCAACCTCTCCGACCGGGAGGTATGCTCCATCTGTGCCGATCCCCAGCGGGATCGGGAGGTTATCTGCGTGGTCCAGGAGCCCAAGGACGTGCTGGCCATGGAAAAAAGCCGGGGCTACAACGGCCTCTACCACGTCTTGCAGGGGGTTATCTCCCCCCTGGCCGGCATCGGGCCGGAAAAGCTGACCATCAAGCAGCTGCTGGCCAGGCTCTCCGGGGGCGGCGTCAGAGAGGTCATCCTGGCCACCGACTCGGATGTAGAGGGCGACGCCACCGCCCTTTACCTGGCGCGGCTCATCAAGCCGCTGGGCATAAAGGTGACACGCATCGCCCACGGCCTCCCCGTGGGGGCCCACCTGGAGTACGCCGATGAGATGACCCTGGCCAAGGCCCTGGAAGGCCGGCGCGAGTGGCCTTAAAGGCATATGCCGCCATCCCGCACTCATAAAATCTTGATATAAAAGGAACGCTGGACAAGGGGTGGGATGGTGGATTTGAAGCTGGTTTTCTGGGGCCTGGTGGGGATCCTGGGCCTGGTGCTCGTGGGCAACGCCCTGTGGACGCCCTTGAAGTTCCTCCTGCGGGCGGCCTTTTGCCTGGCCACGGGCGGCATCTTGCTGGCGGGGGTAAATTTGCTCTTCGGGCATTGGGGGCTGCACATTGCCCTTAACCCCTTCACCCTCCTGCTGGCCGGGGTGCTGCAGGTGCCCGGTGTCATCCTTTTGGCTCTGTTAAGGTGCTTTTTTGTTTGATTTTTCCATGACCCGTCCTTTTGTTGACGGCTTTTTTGTTTTCGATTATACTAGTTGTGGCTTATTTTCTTTATGCCGTCCCGCAGGGTGGCACGCGGGGGTGGGGGCCATCGGCGAGCGCATCGTCGAAGCTTACGTGGGAGAGTATGCCAGCGGCAAGAGCGAGGTGGCCGTCAACCGGGCCCTCGCCCTCGCCCGCCAGGGCCGCCGGGTGAACCTCGTGGACCTGGACATCGTGGAGCCCTTTTATACCCTGCGCCCCATAAAGAAAAAGCTGGGGGAGCAGGGCGTAAACGTGCTGGCCTGGGACACCAGGGAAATGATCGGCCTGGGAGAAACGGGGCTGGTTTTTCGCCCGGCAAACCGCTGGGCCCTGCGCCTCCCGGGGGACGTGATCTTGGACGTCGGTTACGGCGTGGGCGGCGCCCGCACGCTCAACCTGGTGGAGGGCGCCGGTGAGGACCCGCACTTAAAGGTCCTGGCCGTGGTCAACATTGCCCGTCCCATGACCGCTACGGTGGAGGACATCGTGCAGTACGTGCAGACCCTGGGCCGCGTGGACGGCCTGATCAACAACAGCCACCTGGGCGGGGAAACCACCGTGGAGTTCGTGCAGGAGGGCGCGCGGGTGGTGGCGGAGGCGGCGCGCCGCCTGGGGCTGCCCGTAGTGGCCACCACCGTGCTGGAAGAGCTGGCGGCAAAGATGGGGCCGCGGGATGCCTGCGGGCATCCCGTTTGGCCCATCAGGCGATACATGGACCGGACGCTGTGGTAGCCCGGGAGCCCGTAAGGAGCACATAAAAATTGGTGGAGGTGTGCGGGAATTTATGCCTGGCAAGCCCATTGAAGGGGAAAAGCGCGTTTTCATGACCGGGAACGAGGTGGTGGCCTGGGCGGCCCTGGCCGCCGGGGCGGAGATCATGTACGGCTACCCCATCACGCCGCAGAACGAGATCATGCACTACTGGACCCGCCTGGCGCCCAAGTTTGGCCGCGAGTTCTTGCAGACGGAGGACGAGCTTTCGGCGGGATTTACCACCATCGGCGGGGTGCTGGCCGGCAAGAAGGCCTTTACGGCCACCGCGGGTCCGGGGAACACCCTCATGCAGGAGCCCATGTCCATGGCCGAGGCCATGCGCCTGCCCACCGTGGTGGTCATCCAGCAGCGCGGCGGCCCCTCCACGGGCACGGTGATTTACTCCCAGCAGGAAGTGACCATGACCACCCTGGGCGGCAACGGGGAAGGCATGCGTATCGTGTACTCCACGGCCACGCACCAGGAGCTATTCGACTACACCATCAAGGCCTTTAACACCGCGTGGAAGTACCGCTTCCCCACCTTTATCCTGGGGGACGGCTACCAGGCCAAGGCCCGGGAGCCCCTCACCATTTACGACCCCGAGCTGCGGGGGATAACCATGGTGCCGGCGGAGCCGCTGGTAGGCAAGCCCGGCGTGCCCGGCGTGGACAGGCCCCCCGTGCACCTGCGCAACACCTACAACGTGGAGGAAGAGCTCTACGAGCTGGTGGGCAGCCTGGTGAGGGATTTTGAGCGGATTGCTCCGGAGGTGGCCGAGTACGAGGCCTTTGGCTTAGACGACGCCGTGCTGGCGGTGGTTTCCCACGGCGTGGTCTCGCGGGCCTGCAAGGCTGCGGTGAAGGAACTGCGCGAGGCGGGGTACAAGGTGGGTTACTTCCGGCCCGTGACCCTGCGCCCGCTGGCCGTTCCGGCGCTGCAGGAGGCGGCGCAAAAAGCGGGGAGGTTCCTGGTGGTGGAGTCGGCCCAGGGCCAGCTGGCCAGGCTGCTCAAGGATGCCCTGTACGGGTCGACCGCGGAGATGCTCCCCCTGTACAAGCCCGGCATGGGCATCACGGCGGAAGACGTAGTGGCCCGCGTCAAGGAAATCTTGGGTTAAGCCTTAAAGGAGGTTTTGGCACATGGCGCTGCAACCAGCCATGCCCAGGAGCTGGCGTGCGGAGTCCAAGCCGCACAAGTTCTGCCCCGGCTGCGGCCACGGCCTGGTGCTCAAAGCGCTGGGCGAGGTCATTGACGAGCTGGGGATACAGGACCGCGCCGTTTTCGGCTGCGACATCGGCTGCTCCCTTTTGTCCTGGGATTTCTTTAACGTGGATACCGTGCAGACCCACCACGGGAGGACCACGCCGGTCATCGTGGGGTTGAAAAGGGCCAACCCCAATCTCATCGGCATAGCCTACATGGGCGACGGCGGCGGGTACGCCATTGGCTCCCAGCACCTGGTCAACTCTGCTTTCCGCAACGAAAAGATCACCGTCATCCTGGTCAACAACACCCAGTACGGCATGACCGGCGGACAGATGGCTCCCACCACCCTGCCGGGCCAGCAGACGGAAACCACCCCCTACGGGCGCGACCCGGAAAAGACCGGCTACCCCACCCAGGGACCGGAGATGGTGGCGGCCATAGCCCCCGAGGGCGCCTACGTGGCCCGGGGCACGGTGGCCAACTACCGCCAGCTGAAGGGCTTTATTAAAAAGGCCCTGGAGAACCAGATGGCCGGCAGGGGCTTTTCCTTTGTGGAGGTCCTTTCTACCTGCCCAACCAACTGGCGCACCAACGCCAAGGAAACGTGGCGCATGGTGGAGGAGGAAATGACCAAATACTTTAAGGTCGGGGAGCTGCGCGTGCCCGGGACTCCGCGGGAAGGGGGAAAGGACAATGGCTAAGGTGAGCAGGATCCTCCTGGCCGGCGAGGGCGGCCAGGGCGTGCAGTCGGTGGCGGAGATCCTGGCCGAGGCCGCCTACGAGGAAGGGCGCGAGGCCGTATACATCCCCAACTTCGGCGTGGAGCAGCGCGGCGGCGTATCCATTGCCTTTTTGCAGATATCCGACGAGCCCATCGGTTCGCCCAAATTTAACACGGGGGACATCGTGGTGGCCCTAAGCGGCCGCGCCGTGAGCCGCGTGCGCCAGTACGTGGGGCCCGAGACGGTCTTCGTCTACGACTCCAGCATCGAGGTGGAGAGGGAAGAGCTGCCCTCCCAGGCAAAGAGGATACTGGCCATCCCCGCCGTGGAAATTGCCAAGAAGGAACTGCACCCGCGGGTGTTTAACGTGCTCATCATGGGGGCGGTAATCAGGGCCACCGGGGTGGTTTCAGAGGAAGAAGCCAAGAAGGCCATTGAGAAAAGGCTGGGCTACAAGTTCGCGCAGGATCCCAAGCTGCGGGAGCTGAACTACCGGGCCCTGGAGCGGGGCATGGAACTGGTAGCCCAGGCCGGCTAAGGAGGTTTGCAGGTTTCATGGCGCGCGAGTTTAAGGCCAGGACCATTGACACGAAGAAAAGCGTGTGGACCATTTTCCCGGAACTGTGCAAGGGGTGCGGGCTCTGCATGGCCAAATGCCCGAAGCAGTGCCTGAGTTGGTCGGAGGTGCTGGGCGTTTACGGCACGCCCTCGGTGGAGCCCGATATAGAGTGCTGCATCGGCTGCGGCATCTGCCAGACCTACTGCCCGGACTGCGCCATCCTGGTGGTGCGCAAAAAAGAAGAAAAGAAGGCCGGCTGAAAAATAGCGGGCCCTTTCCCCGGCAGGGAAAGGGCCTTTATCTTAACGGCGGCAAAAAATTCGCCGCCGGTACCGGGTTTTGGGCGGGCAATAATAAAGTATGAGGGAGACTTCCCGGGTGTTCGTGCGGCATGTTACCCGGGCTTTTCCCGGCGGGCCAGGCGCTGCTGGCGGCTGATCATTTCTATTTCTTTGCGGATGACGAGGAGCGTGGCCGGGTCGCAGCCCGTGCGCCGGGCAATTTCCGCATCGGAAAGACCCTTTTTCCAGGCGCGGATGATTACCGGGACGTTGACCCGGTACTTGCGCGAAAGGCCATGCGCATCAATTTTGGCGGCGCTGCCCACTTTGCCACCACCCCTTTCTATGTGTTATTTTGGCCGGGCGGGGTGGGATTATGAGATTAAAGTAATGGCAGGCCAAGAAGCCGGCGGTATGGTAAAATAGAGGGCAGAACAAAATGCCGGGTGGATCTGGCCGCCATGATCAAAAGCCAAGAAGAAACGCCCTTGCTGGCTGCGGTGCTGGAGCACTGCCGCCGGCCTTATGCCCGCCTGCACGTGCCGGCGCACCGCCAGGGGCAGGCCGTGTTTGCCCCCTGGCGGCGGCACAGGGGCTTTTTAAAAATGGACCTCACGGAACTGCCCGGCCTCGACGACCTCCACGCTCCCGCCGGGGTTATTGCCGGGGCCCAGGAACTGGCCGCCGCCCTTTTTGGCGCCGACACCACCTTTTTCCTGGTCAACGGGAGCACCGCCGGGATCATGGCCCTGGTGGTGGCCCTCTGCGGGCCGGAGGAGGAGTTGCTCCTGCCCCGCTACGCCCACCGTGCCGTGCTGGGAGGGCTCGTTTTTTCCGGGGCCAGGCCCGTTTTCCTGGCCCCGGATTATCTGGAAGATTTTTATATCCCCCTGCCCCTAAAGGCGGAGACGGTGGCCGGGGCCGTAAGAAGGCACCCCGCGGCCAAGTGCCTCCTGGCGGTGCACCCCACCTACTACGGCCTCTGCGGGGACCTGGGGGCGCAGGCCGCTGCCGCCCACGCCGCCGGCATACCCCTCGTGGTCGACGAGGCCCACGGGGTCCATTTTGCCTTTCACGAGGCCTTCCCGCCCCCGGCCCTGGCCTGCGGCGCGGACGCGGCGGTACAGAGCCTGCACAAGACGGGCGGCTCCCTTACCCAGTCCTCCCTCCTGCACCTAAAGGGCGCCCGGGTGGACGCGGCCAGGGTAAAGGCGGCCCTTTCCTGGCTGCAGACCACCAGCCCCTCATACCTCCTCATGGCCTCCTTAGACGGCGCCAGGTGGCAGCTGGCGAGGGAGGGCCGCCGTCTGCTGGAGTCCGCCCTGGAGCTGGCCTCCTTCCTGCGGCGGGAAATCTCGCGCCTCCCGGGCCTCCTGGTGCTAGGGGAAGAGCACCTGGGCGGCACGGGTGCCGCCCGTGCCGATCCCACCCGGCTGGTGATCAACGTGCGCCGCCTGGGCCTCTCCGGCTACGCGGTGGCGGGCCTATTGGCCCGCGAGCACGGCGTGCTGGTGGAAATGGCCGATTACACCAACCTGGTGGCGTTGGTGGGCATCGGCACCACCAGGAGGGATGCGGAGGCGCTCCGGCGGGGCCTGAAAGAAATTTCCCGGCGGCACGCCGGCTCCCGCCCCCTCCCTCCCCCGCCTGACCTGCCGCCCCTACCCCCCGCGAGGCTCACACCCCGGGAAGCCTGGCTGGCCCCGTGCCGGTACCTTCCCCTGGCGGAGTGTGCCGGGCGCGTGAGCGCAGAGGCGGTTTGCGTCTCCCCTCCGGGGATACCCCTGGTGTACCCCGGGGAGGAAATTACCCCGGAAGTCATCGAATACTTAAAGTGGCTCCGCGCGCACGTGCCCGCGGTGCAGGGGCCCGCGGACCCGCGGCTGGAGGGTATCCGGGTGGTGGACGGGTGAAGGGCTTTTTTGTTGCCTTTGAGGGCATTGACGGGGTGGGCAAGACCACCCAGGCCGGCCTCTTGGCCGCCGCGCTGGCCGGGAAGGGCTACCCGGTGCTGTCCACCAGGGAGCCCGGCGGCACCGCGCTGGGAGAAAAACTCCGCGGCCTCCTTCTGGACCGCGACCTGGCCCCGGCGCCCTGGACGGAAGTTTTCCTTTACGCGGCCTGCCGGGCCCAGCACGTGGCGGAGAAAATACGCCCCGCCCTGGAAAAGGGGCAGGTGGTTATTGCCGACCGCTTTTTGGATTCCACGCTGGCCTACCAGGGCTTCGGGCGGGGGCTGGCCCTGGAAGAGCTGGAACGCATAAGCCTGCTGGCGGCAGGGGGTCTGGTGCCGGATCTTACGGTGCTTTTGGACATGCCCGTGGAGGAGGCCCTGGGCAGGCTTGCCGGGAAGCCGGACCGGCTGGAGGGCGAGGGAAGGGAATTTTTCCGGCGGGTGCGCCGGGGCTACCTCTGGCTGGCCGCCAGGCACCCCGATAGGTACCTGGTACTGGATGCCCGGCTGTCCCCGCTGGAGCTGCACCGCGCCATTTTGGAGGCGTTTGAGGTTAAGGCGCGATGAAGTGGGAAAAGATCATTGGGCACAGGGAAAATGTGCTGGCCCTGCGCCAGGCCGTGGCCGCGGGCAGGGTGGGCCACGCCTACCTTTTTGCCGGCCCCCGGGGTGTGGGCAAGACCGCCGTGGCCCGCGCCTTTGCCGCCGCCCTTTTGTGCCCCGCGCCCGCGGCAGGCGAGGCCTGCGGTCGTTGCCGGGACTGCCGCCAGCTGGCGGCGGGAAACCACCCGGAGTTGCAGGAAATACGCCCCGACGGGGCCTCCATAAAGATCGACCAGGTGCGCGAGCTGCAGCGCGTGGCCTACCTCACCCCCCGCCAGGGGAGCCGCCGCGTTTTCCTGGTGGAGGAGGCGGACCTTTTGACCCGCGAGGCGGCCAACAGCTTTTTAAAGGTGCTGGAAGAGCCTCCGGAGCGTACGGTAATTATCCTGCTCTCCAGCCGCCCCCAGGCGCTGCCGCCCACCGTGCTTTCCCGCTGCCAGGTCTTTACCTTCCGGCCCCTCCCGGTTAGAGAAGTAGAGGAGGTTCTGGTTAGGGAGGCAAAGTTGGCGCCGGAGGTGGCCGGGGAGGTGGCCCTACTTTCCGGGGGCAGCCCGGGGAGGGCCCTTGAGCTGGCCCGCGGAGACTTTGCGGAGCTGCGCCGCAGGGCCTGCGGCCTGCCCGGCATGCTGCGGCAGTCCCCCGTACTGGAAGTCTTTCGCCAGGCGGCCCTCCTGGCCGAGGACCGCGAGAGAGCCCTGACCTTCCTGGATTTGCTGGAGGCCTGGCTGCGCGACCTGCTGGTCTGGCGGGAAACGTCCGCGGAAAGGCTGCTCATAAACCGCGACCGGGTTTCCCTGGTGCGGCAGGAGGCTGCCGCTTACCGGCGCCGGGACCTGGTGGGGCTGCTCAAGCAGGTGGGGGCGACCAAAGAGCTGCTGCGCGCCAACGCCAACACCAGGCTGGCCCTGGAGGTGTTGTTTTTGCGCCTGGCGGGGGCGAGAGCCGGAAGGGAGGAGTAAATAATGGCCTGCCGCGTAGTCGGCGTGCGCTTTCGGCGGGCAGGGAAGATATATTACTTTGACCCGGGGGAGTACCACTTAAAACCCGGCGACCAGGTCATTGTGGAAACCGCGCGGGGGATTGAGAACGGGGAGGTGGTCCTGGGGCCGCGCGAGGTGGGCGAGGAGGAGGTGGCCGCGCCGCTGAAAAAGATCATCCGCCCGGCCACGCCGGAGGACCTGGAAAGGATAAAGCTGAAAAAGGAGAAGGAGCGGGAGGCCTTTTACATCTGCCTGGAGAAGATTGCCGCCCACGGCCTGCCCATGAAGCTGGTGGAGGTGGAGCAGACCTTTGACGGCAGCAAGATCATTTTTTACTTCACGGCCGAAGGGCGGGTGGATTTCCGCGAGCTGGTCAAGGACCTGGCCGCCGTTTTCCGCACGCGCATTGAACTGCGGCAAATCGGGGTGAGGGACGAGGCCAAGCTGCGCGGGGGCCTGGGCTGCTGCGGCCGGGAACTCTGCTGCAACACCTGGCTGTGCGATTTTACCTCCGTTTCCATCCGCATGGCCAAGGACCAGAACCTTTCCCTGAACCCCGCCAAAATATCCGGCCTGTGCGGTCGCCTGATGTGCTGTTTGAAGTTTGAAAACGAGATCTACGAGGAGGCCAAGGCCGAGCACCCGGAAATCGGCTGCCGCGTGATTACCCCAGACGGCGAGGGCAGGGTGGCGGCGGTAAACATTTTCCGCAAGACCGTGGTGGTGGAATTAAAGGAGAGCAAGCTGCACAAGGAGTACGCCTTTCACCAGGTAATTTCATTAAAGGCAAGGGGTGAGCAGGGTGGAGGCTCTGACCAGCTTGTTGAAGGAAATGGAGGCCAGACTGCAGGCCCTGCAGGCAGATCTGGGGAAGCTGAAGCGGCAGGCCCGCCTACTGGCGGAGGAAAATGAGCGGCTGCGGCACGAGCTGGCCAGAGCCTACGGGCAAGATGCCGGGGAGGGCTCCCTGAAGGGGGGCCTGCGCAACCTCTGGGACCTATATCAGCAGGGCTTTCACGTCTGCAACGTCCACTTCGGGCGCCTGCGGGTCCAGGAATGCCTGTTTTGCGAGGCCTTCTGGCGCCGGGAGCGGGGCGCGGCAAAATGAGCGGCAAGGGGGTGCTCTACCTCTGCGCCACCCCCATCGGCAACCTGGAGGATATCACCTTGCGGGCCCTGCGGGTGCTGAAGGAAGTGGACCTCATTGCCGCCGAGGACACCAGGCACACGAAAAAGCTCCTCAACCACTACGGTATTAAAAAGCCCCTGCTCAGCTACCACGAGCACAACCGCCGCCAAAGGGGCAGGGAGCTGTTGTCACGCCTCCTGGCCGGCCAGAAAATTGCCCTGGTGACCGATGCCGGCACGCCGGGCATTTCCGACCCCGGGGCGGAGCTGGTCGCCCTGGCCGTGGCCGAGGGCATTCCCGTGGTGGCGCTGCCCGGGCCCAGCGCGGCCATCACGGCCCTAGTGGTTTCCGGCCTGCCCACATCGTCCTTTTGCTTTGAGGGCTTCCTGCCCGCAGCAAGGGGAGCGCGGCGCCGCCGGCTGGAAGAGCTGAAAAAGGAAAAGCGGACCCTCATTTTTTACGAGGCCCCGCACCGCCTGCTGGAAACGCTGGCCGACATGCTGGAGGTCCTGGGCGACCGCCCGGTGGCCGTGGCCAGGGAGTTAACCAAGGTGCACGAGGAGGTGTGGCGGGGAAAACTCGCCGGGGCCCTGGAGCATTTTCGCCAGCACCCGCCGCGGGGGGAGTTCACCCTGGTGGTGGGCGGCGCCCCGCCGGAAGATGAGGAGGGCAGCGGGGCGGGCCTTTCCCCCGCCGCGCACGTGGCCCTTCTGGTGGAGATGGGCTACAGCAAAAAGGAGGCCATAAAGGAGGTGGCCAGGCAGCACCGCCTGCCCAAGCGCCTGGTTTACGAAGAAGTTCACCGGGGGGAAGAAAAATAAAAGCAAAAAGAGGGCCGGGACGGGAGAACACTTTCCGGCCCCCTGGCAGGAAGGAATGCTTACATGGCCTTGGCGTGCTCGTACATCTCCATGGCGCAGTTCTTGCAGACAAGCTTGCCGCGGAAGTGCTTGACGTCGGAAGCGTTGCCGCAGAAAATGCAGGCGGGCTCGTACTTCTTGAGGATGATCTTTTCGTTGTCGACGTAGATTTCCATGGCGTCCTTTTCGTCAATCCCCAGGGTGCGCCGCAGCTCGATGGGGATGACTATGCGGCCGAGTTCGTCCACCTTTCTCACTACTCCCGTGGACTTCACTACTTCCCCTCCCCTCTATTGACATATTTCGACAATAAGTTATAAGATTGTACAAGTAAATGGTACCAAGTGTCCCAGTTAAAGTCAATAGGATTTGTATTTTTTTGTATAAATTTCGCCCGGCGTGGGAAAACTTGACAGATGCTGGTCAGGAGGGATGCCGTTTTGAAGAAAACATTCTACATTACCACGCCCATCTATTACCCCAGCGACCGCCTGCACATCGGCCACGCCTACACCACGGTGGCCGCCGACGCCCTGGCCCGTTTCAAGCGCCTCACGGGGTACGAAGTCTGGTTTTTGACGGGCTCGGACGAGCATGGCCAGAAGATTGAACGCACGGCCCGCGCCAAGGGGATGACCCCCAAAGAATACGTGGACCAGATTGTGGCCAGCTTCAAGCACCTGTGGGCCAGCCTGGACATAAGCTACAACGACTTCATCCGCACCACCGAGGAGCGCCACAAGAGGGTGGTACAGGCCATCTTCCAGAAGCTCTACGACCAGGGGGACATCTACAAGGCCTCCTACCAGGGCTGGTACTGCACCCCCTGCGAGACCTTCTGGACGGAAAGCCGCCTGGTGGACGGCAAGTGCCCGGACTGCGGTCGCCCCGTGGAGTTCACGCAGGAAGAAAGCTACTTTTTTCGCCTCTCCAGGTACGCCGACCGCCTCCTGCGCTACATCGAGGAAAACCCCGATTTTATTTTGCCGCCCTCCCGCCGCAACGAGATGATCAGCTTTATCAAGGGCGGCCTGGAGGACCTTTGCGTCTCCCGCACCACCTTTGACTGGGGCATACCCGTGCCCTTTGACCCCCGGCACGTCATTTACGTGTGGGTGGACGCCCTGACCAACTACGTTTCCGCCCTGGGCTACGGCAGCGACGACGACGAGCTTTTCCGCAAGTTCTGGCCGGCGGATGTGCATCTAGTGGGCAAGGACATCGTGCGCTTCCACAGCGTCATCTGGCCCATCATCCTCATGGCCGCGGGCATCGAGCTGCCGCGCCAGGTGGTGGGCCACGGCTGGCTGTTGCTGGAGAGCGGCAAGATGAGCAAGTCCAAGGGCAACGTGGTAGACCCGCTGGTGCTCATTGAAAAGTACGGCTCGGACGCCGTGCGCTACTACCTGCTGCGGGAGCTGCCCTTCGGGGCCGACGGCTATTACTCCGAGGAGGCCCTGGTCAACCGCATTAACACCGACCTGGCCAACGACCTGGGCAACCTGGTGAGCCGCACCCTGGGTATGATGGAAAAGTACACCGGGGGGCGGCTGGAAGACCCCGGCCCCGTGGAGGGCGTCGACGAGGACCTCATCGAGCTGGCCCTGCAGACCCCGACGGCGGTGGAGGAGCTGATGGACCGCCGGGAGCTGTCCGCGGCCCTGGCGGCCATCTGGAGGCTGGTTAACCGCGCCAACAAGTACGTGGACGAGACGGAGCCCTGGGCCTTAAACCGCGACCCCGCCCGGCGGGAGCGCCTCTGCCGCGTGCTCTACAACCTGGCCGAGTGCGTGCGCTTTATAGGGGTGCTCGTCGGGCCCTTCATGCCCAGGACGCCGGAGCGCATCTGGCGCCAGCTAGGCATAGCCGACCGCCCGGACCTCCACACCTGGGAGTCTCTGCGCTGGGGGCGCCTGCCGGCGGGCTTAACGGTGCGCCGCACAGAAATCCTCTTCCCGCGCATCGACCCGGGGAGCCTGGGGTGAGCCGCGGTGGTGCCGCTAATTGACAGCCACGCGCACTTAAACGACCGCCGCTTTGAGGCCGACCGGGAGGAGGTGCTGGCGCGGGCCAGAGAGGCTGGCCTGGCGGCCGTCGTCAACGTCGGCTTTGACCTGCCCTCTTCTGCCGCCTGCCTGGAGCTGGCGGGCGCCCACCCCTTTCTTTACGCCGCCGTGGGCGTGCACCCCCACGACGCCGGGGAGGTGCCCCCGGACTACCTGGAGCGGCTGCGGGAGCTGGCGCGAAAGCCCAAAGTGGTGGCCCTAGGGGAAATGGGCCTGGACTACTACCGTAACTTAAGCCCCCGCGCGGTGCAAGAAAAAGTTTTCCGCGAGCAGCTGGCCCTGGCGCGGGAACTGGACCTGCCGGTGATCATCCACGACCGGGAGGCCCACGCCGCGGTGCTGGGCATCCTGCGCAAAGACGGCCTGGGGCGCCGCGGCGGCGTCATGCACTGTTTCTCCGGGGACTGGGAGCTGGCCAGGGAGTGCCTGGAGCTGGGGCTGTATATTTCCCTGGCCGGCCCGGTGACCTACCCCAACGCGCAGAAAACGCGGGAGGTGGCCGCAAGGGTGCCCCTGGAGCGCCTCCTCATTGAAACCGACTGCCCGTACCTGCCCCCGCAGCCCTGGCGGGGCAGGCGCAACGAGCCGGCCTTTTTGCGCTGCGTGGTGGAGGAAATTGCCGCGCTGCGTGGCCTCGCCGCCGACGAGGTGGCCGCGGCCACGGCCGAAAACAGCCGGCTTCTCTTCGGGCTGCCGGGGACAAGTTAAAGAGACGGGGAGAGGATTTTATGCCGGAACAAAGAGGCCTCGTGCTGGTTTTCACCGGTAACGGCAAGGGCAAGACCACCGCCGCCCTGGGCATGGGCCTGCGGGCCTGGGGCCAGGGGATGAAGGTGCTGGTGCTGCAGTTCATCAAGGGCGGCTGGAAGTACGGGGAGCTGGCCGCCGCCGCCAGGCTTTCCCCCGGCTTTGAGATACGCCAGCTGGGGGAGGGCTTTACCTGGGTAGGAGAGGAGGAGGCGCACCGTCAGGCGGCCCGCGCAGCCCTGGAAGAGGCTAAAAAAGCCATAGACGAGGGAGGCTGCGACCTCCTCATCCTCGACGAAATCCTCTACGCTCTGAAGTTCGGCCTCGTTTCCCTGGAAGAGGTAATCGACCTCATCGACCGCAAGCCGTCCCACCTGCACCTGGTGCTTACCGGGCGCGACGCCCCGCCGGAGGTGATCGAAAAGGCGGACCTGGTTACGGAGATGAGGGAGGTAAAGCACCACTACCAAAAGGGTGTTAAAGCCCAGCGGGGCATCGAGTTTTAATTTTTAAAAGTTACTTTACAAAAAAAAGAAAGCTGCCTTAGAATAAAAAACATAGGTGCTTAAATTAAAAGCGCGGAGTATTGGCCATGTTTGTGAACATCGTAACAGGCTTTCTGGGCAGCGGAAAGACCACCCTCATCCGGCACCTGGCGAGACAGCTGGCTCCCAGGGAGCGGGTGGCCGTGCTGGTGGGCGAGTACGGCGAGGTGGGGGTTGACGGGCTCCTGCTGGCGGGGGACCTGCCCGGCGTGGTGGAGCTGAACAGCAAGTGCATTTACTGCACCATGAATGCCGACCTGGCCGCAGAGATAGCCCGCATCAAGCGTACCATGGAGCCCCAGAGGCTGATTGTGGAATACCCCGGCGTGGCCGCCGTGCAGGGGCTCCTGGCCGCCCTGCGCATGGCGGACCTGCCCGTACCGCAGTTCAACATCATCCATGTGGTAGATGCCGCTGCCTTCGGGCTCTGGTACAGCCAGTCACCCCGCTTCATTGGCTCTCAGGTGGGGCGGGCCGACGTGCTGGTGCTGAACAAGGGGGAGGAGGTGCCGCCGGAGGAACTGGACAGACTGGTGAAGACGCTGCGGTGCTTAAACCCGCACGCCCCGCTGCTTACCGGCCCCCTGGAAGGCCTCGACGCGGCGCAGCTTTCGGCAGTTGGCCGTAAGGCCCGCCGCCGCTCCTGGAGCGCGCAGGACATCCCGGGCTTTTTTAGCTTTGCGCAGAGGTTTCGCGGCATTTTTGCCGCGCAGCAACTGCTCGGCTTTTTAAAGAAAATAAACGCTTCCTGTTTCGGCCAGGTCGTCCGGGCCAAGGGCATTTTTTGCTGCGAGGACGGCTGGGTGCACATGGACTACCTTCCCTCCGCCGCAAGCATAAAGCCCTTGGAAGGCCGGTATGCAGAAAGCCGGGTGCTGGTGATCGGCCCCACCCTGGCCATGGGCAGGCTGGCCTCGGCCGTCTTAAAGTGCCTGCGCCAGAACGAGTGCCTGGAGGAGGAAGACTGGCGGACCTTTCACTGCACGGGCTAGCGCCCCGCACAGAGGTGCGGGGGATTTTTTTGCCCATGGGAGCCGTTAGGCATAAAATATTTATAGGGCCGCCTGCCAACTTTGTTGACCATTTTAATTTGCCGACAACTTTTCCCGTGATTGTGACATGATTTTTGGGTCCGGCTGGCAGGAGAACGGCCCGGGAGGAAAGAATATACCATAAACAGCAGGCCCGGCACCTTTAGATGCCGGAGGAGGGATAATTATGAAGGCAGGGCGGCGCCTCATCTTGCCCCTGGCGCTGGCGGCAACCCTGGCCCTGTGCGGCCTGGCCTACGTTTCCCTGGCGACCAAAGAGGTGACGCTGGCCGCCGACGGGCGGGAGGTCACCCTGAAGACCAAGGCGCGGTCGGTGGCCGACCTCCTGCGCGCGCAAAGGATCGACCTGGGGCCGCAGGACAGGGTAGACCCGCCCCCGGAAACCCCCCTGGCCGGCGGCATGCGCGTGGAAGTACGGAGGGCGGTGCCGGTGAACCTGGCCGTAGACGGCGAGGTAAAGAGCGTGCTGGTCGCCGCCGGGACGGTGAGGGAGGCGCTGGTGGCGGTGGGTGTGGCCCTAGGCGAAAAGGACCTCGTCTACCCCGCAGCCGATGAGGCGCTCCGCCCGGGCATGGACATCCGCGTGGTGAGGGTCCGCGAGGAGGTAAAGGAAGTGGAGGTGAGCCTCCCCTACGACACCCGGCGCATTTTGGACGGGGAGTTGCTGGTGGGCCAGCAGAAGGTGGTGCAGGAGGGGAGGCCGGGAAAGGCCAGGCAGCGCTGGCTGCTCACCTACCACGACGGGCAGGAGGTCAGCCGGGTAATGCAGGACAGCCAGGTGCTGGAGGCTCCCGTGGAGCGGGTGGTCCGCGTGGGGACGCAAAACCAGGTTTCGCGGGGCGGGCAGGTCATCCGCTTTAGCCGCGTGGTGGATGCGGTGGCCACCGCCTACAGCTACAGCACCGGCAGCGTGACGGCCACCGGGGCTCCGGCGCGCTACGGCGTGGTGGCGGTGGATCCGGCGGTGATTCCCCTGGGGACGCGCCTGTACATTGACGGTTACGGGTACGCCACCGCCCTGGACGTCGGCTCGCATATCCGGGGAAACCGCATTGACGTCTTCCTGGAAAGCGAGGAGGCGGCGCGGCGGTGGGGGGTGCGCCGCGTAAGGGTTTACGTGCTGGATTGACTTCCCCCCAGGGCTAAAAAGCCCGGGGATTCCTTCAGGCGGCTTACGCCGCCATCCGGCTGCCGCTCGCCGCATATAGCGTACCGGCGGCAGATTCGAAGCGGCTTGCCCAGCGGTGGCGGTCCCACCGCAGGGCAAGCGGTGGCAATTGCGTGGCCTCCGCCCCGTGCCCCTTCGAGGAGCCCGAAAGCAGTATGTTGAGCGCCGCGTTGGCGTCGGCGTGCCAAACACAGCCGCACTTGCTGCAGGCCGCCTTGTGCCGGACGAAACGCTTGACCGGGGATCCGCAGACGGCACACCGGGAAGAGGTTCCGCACGGTTCGACGGGAACGACTTTTATCCCGGCCCGGACGCAGGCGGCTGTGATAAGGTTCTTCAGCATCCTGAAAGCCCAGAAGTTGTGCGCCAGGAGGTTCTGCGGCCCGAAGTCCATGTCTTCTCGGATACCCGTCAGGTCTTCGATGAACAGCATGGTCACGCGGTGCCGGGACAACGTGCGCGCGATTTCCGCGGCTAGGGCGACGAAGGCGTGCCTGAGCCTGCGGGCGCGGTGTGAATAGAGCCCCCGGAGCCGCCGGGAGGTTTTGCGCCCGGCCCTGCTCAGCCTGGACTGCTCTTCGGCTATGCGCTTCGTCCAGTACAGGAAGTCCTTCCAGACTTCGCGACCGGAGAAGAGGATTTGGCGGTTTAATCCTTCGACGGCCAGTGCAGCAAGCGTTCTGGCACCTAAATCCAGGGCGGCGCACTTTTCAGGCCGGGTTCTTCTCACCGGCTCCGGCACTTCCACCACCTGGTGGGCGTACCAGCGCCTCTTCACCCGGTCGTACCTGAGTTCCAGGGTTTTTGGGGTACCGTGGAAGCGCAACACGCCCTTCGTGTGCAGGACCAGGCGGCCTCCGTGCTTTTCCCGGAGGTCCCGCGGCAGGGTGAGGGAGAGGGTGCGGGAGTCCAGCGCGTAGGACGTGGGCGCCTTGACGGGGATGACGCAAAACGTGCGCCTTCCCGTGCGGCGGTCCTTCCAGTACCTCGGAAGGCCGGGCCGCTCTGACATTTCGCCTTTCCCCCACAGCCGCAAGAGCGCAAAGAACGAGTCCCACGCCTTCCTTGCTTTTTTGATGACCTCCTGCCCTATGTGGGCGGGCAGGGCACGATACACCGGGCGTTCCTTGAACTCCGCGCACAGGGTTTCGTAGGAAGGCACGGGTTTCCCCCGGAAGAAGGCCTGCCTGCACCTGTACTGGACGGCGTTCCACAGGGCGGCGCAGCGATCCCCGATGGTTTCAAGCACCTGCTTTTGCTCCTTGCCGGGCAAAACCCGGACAACGTTTGTTCGCCTCATGCTTTTATTTTATCGCACCCGGCTGCCGCTTTCATCCCCAGGCTTAAAAGCCGGGGCCTTCAGCGGCGTTTTTTGGTAAGCGGGTGCAAGGAAAAACTTCAGGGGCTTACGGCCCCTTTTCTTATTTCCGGCGGGCAGAAATGGGTTATAATGTGAAAAAGGGGTTTGCAGCAGACATGGAACTGCCCGCACCTGCCCGCATTAGGGAGCTACTGCAAAAGCACGGCATCGTGTTGCGCAAGTCCCTGGGGCAGAACTTCCTCATGGACGGCAACATCGTACGCAAGATGGTGGCCCAGAGCAACCTCTTGCCTACCGACGCGGTGGTGGAAGTGGGGCCCGGGGCGGGGATCCTCACGGCGGCCCTGGCGGCCACCTGCCGCCACGTGGTGGCCGTGGAGCTGGACCGCCGCCTGCTGCCCCTGCTGGAGGAAGTGCTCGGGGACCGCAAAAACGTCACCCTGGTGCACGGGGACGCGCTGAAGGTGGATTTCGACGCGCTGGTGGCGGAGGCGGCGGGGCCGGCACCCTATAAGGTGGTGGCCAACCTCCCCTACTACATCACCACCCCCCTCCTGATGCGCCTTTTGGCCGGCGGTTTTCAGGTGACCGACATGGTGGTGATGGTGCAGAAAGAGGTGGCCGCCCGGCTGGTGGCCGCGCCGGGCTCCAAAGAGTACGGGCCGCTTACCGTAGCGGTGCAGTATTACAGCCGGCCGCGCGTGCTCTTTCGCGTGCCCCGCACCGTTTTTTTCCCGCCGCCGGAAGTGGACTCCTGCGTAGTGCGCCTGGTCAGGCGCCGCGAGCCCCCCGTGGACGTGGGCGACGAAAAGCTTTTTTTTGCCCTCGTACGCGGGGCCTTCGGCCGGCGGCGCAAGACCCTGGCCAACGCCCTGGCCGGCGCAGGGATCTTCCCGGACTGGGGTCGCGGGGAGTGGGAGGTCTTGTTGAAAGAGTGCGGCCTTGACCCCCGGCGGCGGGGGGAAACGCTTTCCCTGGAGGAGTTTGCTTCCCTGGCCCGGGCGTGTGGCGGGTACCTGGCAAAAGGTGGCCAAGGGGGCCGTGGTGAGGTCAGTGCACTTCATTAGTCCCACCAAGGGAAAGCTGAGCTTTGAGGAAATGATGGCCGACATCACGGGCTACATTACCGGCCTGCCCACATCGGCCTACAAGATCATTATTGGCTCCGACTCCCAGGTGAGGCAGGAAACCTGCTTCATTACGGCGGTCATCGTGCACCGCCTGGGCAAGGGCGCCCGCTACTACTACCGCAAGAAGTACCACCGCAAGATCAAGAGCCTGCGGCAGAAGATCTTTTACGAGACCGCCCTCAGCTTGGAGGTAGGCAGCCTCATTGCCCGGTACCTGGCCGAACACGGTTTGGGAAATTTGCAGGTGGAGATCCACATCGACATCGGCGCGCAGGGCGAGACCAGGGACCTCATCCGGGAAGTGGTGGGTATGGTGGTGGGGAGCGGCTTTGCCGCCAAGATCAAGCCCGAGGCCTTTGGGGCCTCCAGCGTGGCCGATAAGCATACGAAATAATTACCAAGGAAAAATTAAGCTATTGAAAGCAGGAATTATTACTTTTAGGGCGAATATATATCTTCAAGAATTAATGGGAGGTGATTATATGCTGTGGCGCTGCGGGGTCTGCGGGTACATCCACGACGGCGAGCAGCCGCCGGAAAAGTGCCCCAAGTGCGGTGCGCCCAGGGAAAAGTTTGTGCAGCTTGACGATGAGCAGGCGCAGCTGGTCACGCGCTCGCGCTTTTCCAACAGCCTGCACGTGCGTCTCATCGAGCTGGCGCGCAAGATGGAGGCCCTGGCCGAGGAGGGCATCAAGGACAACCTGGACCCGGGGTGCGTGGTGGTTTTCAAGGCGGCCAGGGAGCAGGCGCGCGTGCTGGCCCAGATGGCCAAGGCGGAGATCCAGACCCACATCTCCAAGGGCAAGTGGGGATAAAAAACCGGTAATTAAGAACTAAGGAGGTACAGGAATGAAGAAAAGTTTGAAGGGAACCCGTACGGAGAAAAATTTGCTCACGGCCTTTGCCGGCGAGTCCCAGGCCAGGAACCGCTACACCTTTTTTGCCAGCCAGGCCAAGAAAGAGGGCTACGAGCAAATTGCGGCCATCTTTTTAGAGACGGCGGACAACGAGAAGGAGCACGCCAAGCGGCTGTTTAAGTTTTTAGAGGGCGGCGAGGTGGAAATAAGCGCCGACTTTCCGGCGGGCGTCATCGGCGATACCCTGACCAACTTAAAGAGCGCGGCTGCCGGGGAGAACTACGAGCACACGCAGATGTACCCCGAGTTTGCCCGGGTGGCCGAGGAAGAGGGCTTCCCCGAGATTGCCGCCGTGCTGCGGGCCATCGCCAGGGCCGAGGTGGGCCACGAGGAGCGCTACAGGAAGCTCATCGAGAACCTGGAGCAGGGGAAGGTTTTCAAGCGCGACCAGAAGGTGACCTGGCGCTGCCGCAACTGCGGCTACCTGCATGAGGGCACGGAGCCGCCCGAGGTGTGCCCGGCCTGCGAGCACCCCAAGAGCTACTACGAGGTTTACTGCGGCTGCTACTAAAGGGGGTAGGGCTAAATGTGGTTTTTCCGTGCCCGCGAGGTGGTGGACTTTGCCCGGCAAATTGAGCGGCGGGGGCAGGCCTTTTACCGCGCCCTGGCGGCAAAGGCCGCCAACCCGCAGGTAAAAGAGCTTTTTGCCGCCCTGGCGGAGGAAGAAAAGGCCCACGAGGATCTTTTCGGCCGCATGCTTTCCGGCCTGGAAGGCTACCAGCCTCCGGAGAGCTACCCCGGGGAATACCAGGAATACGTGCAAGCCCTTTTAGACGCCCACGTTTTTGCGCGTGACCTCTCCCCCGAGGAGCTGGCCGGCAGGGCGGCGGGTCCCGGGGAGGCCCTGGACATGGCCATCGGCTTTGAAAAGGACTCCCTGGTGCTCTTTTACGAGCTGCGCTTCCTGGTGCCGGAGCAGGAACGCGCGGCGGTGGACAACCTCATCCGCGAAGAGCAGAGGCACATCCGCCAGCTGGCCGCCCAGAAGAGGGCCTTGGCGTAGCTAACGCGGGGGGCGTTGGGGCCGATCCCGGCAGAACGGTTATTTTCTGTGGAGCGGCACTTTAAAAGGGGGAAAGTGTTTATGGAAAAGTGGGTCTGCACCGTCTGCGGTTACGAGTACGATCCGGCAAAGGGCGACCCTGAGGGCAAAATCCCGCCGGGCACGCCCTTTGCAGAACTTCCCGACGACTGGGTGTGCCCCATCTGCGGCGTGGGCAAGGACCAGTTTGAGAGGGCGGAGGGCTAAAAGGGCCCCGCCTCACCCGTGCGCCCCGGGCAGGTATCCTCCCGGGGCGCTTGTGTAACTTTATGGAGGAAATTAGAAAAGGCTGGCGAATTTTCTCTGCAAAGCTCACCGGAGGGGATTTGACGTTATGCACGCGGGATGCCGGGGAAGAGAACAGGTGTACGGGGGGGGGGGGGGGGTATTTATTCCTTAAATGCCATTTTATGTATTGGTAGCATATTAAAGACAAATTCCCCTGAACCCACCCTCCCGCGGGGAGCCCGCACCGTGCAGCTTACCTCACGCCGGACGGCGGTGCGCTGATGGATATTGCCGCCTTGCTGGCCGAAATTGAAACCCTCCGGCAGAAGCTGCACGGCGCGGGCTTCAGCAATTACGAGGAGCTTTTACGCGTCAGCCAGGAGCTGGACGCGCTGATCGTGGCCTACCAGCGGGCCGTGCGGGAAAACGGCGGCTCCGGGGGCGCAGGGGGAAGCCTGCATGAAAGGGGTGCCCGGCAGTGAGGGCGGTGCGCCTGGTGGCCGTTTTGCTTCTGGCCTTTCTGCCCGCCCTGGTCCTGACCCTTTACCTGGCCGCCGAAGAGCGCCGGCGCGCCGTGGCCGAGGTGGAGGAGAGGGCGCTGTATTTTTTGCGCCGGGCTACCGACGAGCAGGAAAGGCTCATCGAAATCAGCGGCCGCACGCTGGAGGTGCTCTCCCGCTTCCCGGCGGTGAGGGAAACGGATGTGGAGGTCTGCCGCCGTCTGCTGGCGGAAGTGTGTGGTCAAATGCCCTGCTGCGCCAACATGGGGCTTTTGGACGCGGCGGGAAACCTCCTGGTGAGCGCCGTGCCGGCGGACCGGCCGGTAAATGCCGCCGACCGGCTGTACTTTCAAAGGGCGCTGGCCACCGGCAGGCTGGCCGTGGGGGAGTTTGCCGTTTCCCGCACCACCGGCAGGCCCGTTTTGCACCTGGGCCAGCCGGTGAAGGATGCTTCCGGGCAAATTAAAGGGGTGCTCTGGGCGGCCCTGGACCTGGCCTGGATAAACAGACTCTGCGCGGAGAGCCCCCTCCCGCCGGGGGCCGTGCTCACCGTGGTGGACCACCGGGGCTTGGTGCTGGCCCGCTGGCCCAACGGGGAGAAGTGGGTGGGGCAGGAAGCTCCCGGCCTGCCCCTGGAGGAGGCGCTGGCCGCAGGGGGAGAAGGGGTGAGCTGGCAGGGCGACGCGCAGAGGCCGCCGGCGCTGTACGCCTTTTGCCGCCTGGCCGCGGGGGCGAAGGGCGGCGGGGTTTTCGCCTTCCTGGAGGTACCCGCCGCCCATGTATACGGCGAGGCCAACAGGTTGCTGGCCCGCAGCCTGGCCGTTACCGCCCTTTCCGCTTTTCTGATGCTGGCGATGGTTTTGTTGGCCGGCGGCGGCGCCTTTTTGCTCAAGCGGGCGGAGCGCCGGGCACGGAGATCTGAGGAAAGGTACCGGGCCATTTTTGAAAACACCGGCACGGCCACCGTCATTGTGGAGGAAGACTCCACCATCTCCCTGGCCAACGAGGAGTTTGCCCGGCTGGCCGGCTACGCCAGGGAGGAAATTGAAGGCAAGATGAGCTGGCGGGATTTCGTGGCCGCCGCGGAGGACCTCCGCAGGATGGAGGAGTACCACATTTTGCGCCGTACCGACCCTGCCCTTGCGCCCCGCAACTACGAGGCCCGCTTCCGCGACCGCCAAGGCAACGTGCGGGACGTTTACCTCACCGTGGCCGTGATCCCGGGCACGAAACAGAGCGTGGCCTCGTTCCTGGACATCACGGAGCGCAAAAGAGCCGAAGAGGCCCTCTTAAGGAAGCTGCGCCTGGAGGAAGCGGTGGCCAGCATATCCGCGCGGTTCCTGCAGGCGGAGGACTTCGACCGGGCGGTGAACGAATCGCTGGCCGAAATGGGGCGCTTGAGCAATGCCGACCGCGCCTACCTCTTCCTCTTCCGCGAAAAGGGCACGGTCATGGACAACACCCACGAGTGGTGCGCGCCGGGGGTGAGCCCGCAAAGGGAAAACCTCCAGAACCTGCCCGGCGAGGCCTTTCCCTGGTGGGTGGCCAGGCTGCGCCAGAAAGAGGTCATCCACATTGCCGACGTATCCGCGCTGCCCCCGGAGGCGGCGGCGGAAAAGGAGATCCTGAAGGCGCAAGACATCAAGTCTTTGCTGGTGCTGCCCGTTTTTGCCGGCGGGGACCTGGCCGGCTTTCTGGGCTTTGACAACGTGCGGCACGCGGGGAGCTGGCGGGAGGAGGACCTTTTGCTCCTGCGTCTGGCGGCGGACGTTTTCGGCTGGGCCCTGGAGAGAAAGCAAGCCTACGAGCGCTTATTAGAGCTGGCGCAGGAAAACGCCAGGCTCTTTGCAGAGGCCGGGCGCCGCCTGCGGCACCTGCGGGCCCTGCGCAGCATCGACATGGCCATTACCGCCAGCCTGGATCTGCGGCTGACCTTTGAGGTGATTTTGGACCAGGTGGTCAACCGGCTGGGGGTGGACGCGGCGGCCATCCTCCTCTTTAACCCCGGCCTGCAGGCCCTGCAGTTTGCCGCCGGGAGGGGCTTTTACACGCGGGAGATAGAAGAGATCAGCCTGCGCCTGGGGGAAGGGTTGGCGGGGCGCGCGGCCCTTTCCGGGGAGACGGTAAGCGTGCCCGACCTCCTGGCGGCGGCCCAGGGCTGCCCGCGGGCCAGGGCAATTGCCGCCGAAAGGTTCATCTCCTACTTTGCCGTGCCGCTTTTGGCCAGGGGGCAGCTCAAGGGGGTGCTGGAGGCCTTCTGCCGCGCTCCCCGCGAGCCGGACCGGGAGTGGTACGAGTTTATGGAGGCCGTGGCCCGGCAGGCGGCGGTGGCCATCGACAACGCGGCCATGCTGGAGGACCTGCGGCGCACCGGCGCGGAGCTGGCCCTGGCCTACGACGCCACCATCGAGGCCCTGGCCCGCGCCCTGGACCTGCGCGACCGCGAAACGGAGGGCCACAGCCGGCGGGTGACGGAGATGACCGTGGAGCTGGCGCGGGCCCTGGGGGTGGGCGAGGCGGAGCTGGTGCACATCCGCCGGGGCGCCCTGCTCCACGACATCGGCAAGCTGGGGGTGCCGGACAGCATCCTGCAAAAGCCCGGCCCCCTTACCGCGGAGGAGTGGGAAGTCATGCGCCGCCACCCCGTGTACGCCTACGAGATGCTCTCCTCGATAGAGCACTTACGCCCGGCCCTGGACATCCCCTACTGCCATCACGAGAAGTACGACGGCACGGGCTACCCGCGCGGCTTAAAGGGCGAGGAGATACCCCTGGCGGCGCGCATCTTTGCCGTGGTGGACGTTTTCGACGCCCTGTGCTCGGAGCGGCCCTACCGCCCGGCCTGGCCGCGGGAAAAGGCCCTGGAGTACATCCGCAGGGAGGCGGGCAGGCATTTCGACCCCAGGGTTGTGGAGGCTTTTCTTGCGCTCATGCGGGAAAAAGAAGGTGCATGTTTCTCTGGGGGTGGTAGCCGGGGTAGCTGATCCCGCAGAGTTCCCGGCGGCGGGGGAGACCGCGGGCCACGCACAGGGCCTCCAGGCAGTCGCCGATGATGGTTTCGGCCACCAGGCGCGCGTGCGTGGCGTCGCGGAAAGGAGAGCCCAGCTCGCGGTGGGCGAGGCAGGCGCCCACCTTTATTTTTAGCCCCTGCCGCGCGGCCAGGGCCAGGGCCACCGGCGGCACGGCCAGCTCGCGCAGGGGCACGCGCTCTAAAAAGCGGCGGGAGACGGCGTGGGGCCCGTGGGAGGGGGAGGCGGTGCCGATTGCTCCTGCCAGGCCCAGCTCGCGGTTTAAGGCCAGGCGCACCTCCAGGAGCAGCCTGGCCAGGCCGGAGGCAAAGGCCAGCTCCGCAGGGGGGTAACAGTTGGTGAGGGCGAGGTCGACTCCGCCCCTCTCCACGGCCCGCGCGAGCTCCCTTAAGGCGCCCAAGATGTTGCCGGCCATGTCGCCGTCCACAAAGAGCACCGCCGTAGCGCCCGCGGCCAGGGCGTGGGCGGCCCCCACCGCCCGGGGCACGTCTATGCCCAGGGGTGCGGGGAAGAAAAGCGGCTGCACGCGCGGGGAATTAAAGCGGCGCACGATTTCCGGCGTGCGGTCGGTGGAGCCGTTGACCACCGGGATGGCTAGGTCCACGGGGACGGCCAACAGGTTCTGCAGCACCCGCGCTATGAAGGGAGCCTCGTTTTTGGCCGGCACGACGGCAACCAGCACCTCTTTTCTCACCCTCCTGGTTATTTTTGCATAGCATGGGAGAAAAAAGCCGGGAGGGAAGGAAAGTGGACCAGATTAAAGTAGGGGACATTGTGGGGCGGATTTCTTACGGCTGCGACCTCTTTTTCAAGGTGGTGGAGATCTTCCGGGACGCCGGCGGTGAGGCGGTGGCCCGCTTAAAGGGCCTGGACGTGCGCCTGACGGCCACCGCCCCTTTGCACGACCTCAAGAAGTTTGAGCCTGCCGAGGTGGCCACCTTCTGGCACTCCTTCATGACCAAAAACCACGAGCACCTGCGGCGCATCTTCCAGCGCCGGGAAGAGGACCGGCGGCGCATCATGACCAGGGCGGCCAGCGCCCTCGACCTGGGGAGCTTTGACGTGCCCGGGTCCGTCCTGCACCTGGACGGAGACGGCGACTACCTGGAGCTGTGCCTCACCACCTACCGCCAGCTGGGCATCCCGGCCCACGGCTACCAGGTGGACGAAGAAAGGCAGCCCGAGGTGGTGGTGGACCTTTTAAAAAAACACCGCCCCGACATCCTGGTGCTCACCGGCCACGACGGCGTGGAGAAGGGAACCAGGAACTTTGCGGACATCAGGAACTACCACAGCTCCCTTTACTTTGTGCAGGCCGTGAAAAAAGCGCGGGAGTACGAGAAAAGCCTTGACGACCTGGTCATCTTTGCCGGGGCCTGCCAGTCCCACTACGAGGCCCTCCTGGAGGCGGGGGCCAACTTTGCCAGCTCTCCCCAGAGGGTGCTCATCCACGCCTTTGACCCTGTTTTCGTGGTGGAAAAAATAGCCTACACCTCAGTATATGATTACATTTCCGTCAAGGATATTGTGGCCGGCACCATCACCGGCTTCCCGGGCATCGGCGGCGTGGAAACAAGGGGCAAGTACCGCCTGGGCATGCCCAAATCGCCCTATTAAGTAACCCCTCCCCGCTTCCCTGCATATGATGGCCAGTGACAGCGGGGGGGATTTTTTATGGAAGGGCTCTTGCGCGCGCTGCAGAAGTCGCGCCCGCAGCTCCTGCGGCTGCCCAACGTGGTGGGCGTGGGCGTGGGCATTAAACAGGTGGCCGGGGAGGCCACCGGTAAGAAAGCGCTGGTGGTTTTCGTGAAAAAGAAGGTGCCCCCCGGGGAGCTGGCCCGGGCGCACCGGGTACCGCGGGAGATCGAGGGGGTGCCCACGGACGTGGTGGAGATAGGCGAGGTGCGCCTCCTGGGCCTGCGCACGGAAAGGGTGCGCCCGGCCAGGCCGGGCGTGAGCATCGGGCACTACAAGGTGACCGCCGGAACCTTTGGCGCGGTGGTGCGGGATAGAACCACCGGGAAGAGGCTCATCCTCAGCAATAATCACATCCTGGCCAACGCCACCGACGGCAGAGACGGGCGCGCCTTCGTCGGCGACCCCGTGCTGCAGCCGGGACCCTACGACGGCGGCGGGGCGGGGGACCGCATCGGCACGCTGCTGCGCTTTGCGCCGCTGGTGCGCGCCGTGCAGGAGGCCGACTGCCCGGTGGCGGCAGCCGTGGTGCGGGCGGGGAACCGCCTCATTCGCGGCGTGCGCCCCCACTACGAGCTGAAAATGTTCAAGCGCTACCAGGGCGCCAACGTCATCGACGCGGCCCTGGCCCTGCCCGATGCGCCCGACCTGGTGGAAGAGGAAATTTTGGAAGTGGGCAGGGTGGAGGGGCTGGCCCAGGCTTCGCCCGGCCTCAAAGTCCTCAAAAGCGGGCGCACCAGCGGCCTCACTGCCGGTACCGTCACCGCCGTAAGCGTTACCCTGGAGGTGGACGTGGGGGACAACGCCAAGGGCTGGTTTACCGATCAGGTGGTCACGGACATGAACTCCCAGCCGGGGGACAGCGGGTCCCTGGTGCTGGACGAGCGGCAGCGGGCCGTGGGGCTCCTGTTTGCCGGCTCGGAAAAGTACACCATTTTTAACCGCATCGACCAGGTGCTTTCCCGCCTGGAGGTAGAGCTGTGATTATGGGAGAAATCGTGCTGGTCATGCTGGGGGGAAGGCTGCCGGCCGTGGGTCCCCGGCTGGGCAGCCGGGAGGAGGCCGTGGAGGTGGCCAGACGCCTCAAACGGGAAATAGACGCCCTCTTGTCCGCCTCCCGCTCCTTCCAGCTGCTCATCGTGCGCCGCCCGAACCTGCGCTACACGGTGCTTTTGCGGGGCAACGGGCGCACGCTGGAGATCCTGCAGGACATGGATGAGCTTTTGCTGTGGCGCTTTAAAAAGGCCTTTCGCCGGGGCTATTTTGTGCTCACCACTTTTTTTCCGGGAGAGGGGAGTACGGAGTGCCTGGCCGTGGCCGAAGGGCTGGGGGCAATTATTTTTTTGCCGCGACGCTTTTCCTAAATTAAACCATAGAGGATAAATATTCTCCTAATGGACGCAGGGAGGAAGATTTGCGCCTCCCCTTCCTTTTTTGGCGGAACAGAGGGAAACAGCCGCTTTGCCGCCGGGCCGCTCTTTCTGGTAGGCTTGTCTTAACCGCCAACTTATTAATAAAAGGGAGTGTGGTTATGCGCAGGGGAGCAAGGCTGCTGTTTTCGCTGTTGGTCGCCGCCGTGCTGTTTGGGGGCCTTTGCCTTACGGCTGCCTACGCCCAGGAAGTGGGCTTAAGCGCGGATGAGGCGCGGCTGGTTGACCTCATCAACCAGTGGCGCGCAGGCCGGGGCCTCGACCCGTGGCAGGTGGACCCCCTGCTGGTGGATGTGGCTCGGGAAAGGGCCCGGGACGTGGCCCGGCAGGGCTTTGCCGCCCTCTCTTCCCCGCCCCTCGCAAAAGTGATGGCGCAGCGGGGCGTGAGATACGAGGCGCTGCAGGAAAGCGCCTTCGCGACCTCCTCCGTAAGCGGCGCCTTTAATGCCCTCATCAAGCTCTACCCGGCCTACCGCCAGGTCGTTGAGAGCGCAGACCTTGAGCGGGTCGGCGTGGGGGTGGCCAAGAGCGGCAAAACGCTGTACGTGGTGCAGCTGGCCGCCGGCAGGAAGGTGGCGGAAGGTGCCGCCGCACCCGCGCCTGCGGCCCCGCCGCAGCAGGCGCCGCCCCAACCCGCGCCCGGGACGCCTGCGGCGGTCCTCACCGCGGACGAGCAGCGCATGGTGGAGCTGGTCAACGCCGAGCGGGCGCGCTACGGCCTGCCCGCCTTGAAGGTGAACCCGCAGCTGGTGCAGCTGGCCAGGCTGAAAGCAAAGGATATGGTAGAAAACAACTACTTCAGCCATACCTCCCCCACCTACGGCAGCCCCTTTGAGATGATGCGCAAATCTAACGTGACCTACCTCTACGCCGGGGAAAACCTGGCCGGCGCCTCTACGGTGGAGGCAGCCCACCAGGCGCTCATGAACTCGCCGGGCCACCGGGCTAACATCTTAAACCCCAACTTCAAGGAGATCGGTATCGCGGTGGTACCCGGCAGCGTTTACGGGAAGATCTTCGTGCAGCTGTTTAAGGGCTGACCGGCCGTTTTGGGGTAAAAGAGCCTTTTGCCCGGCCCTTCGGGGGCCGGGTTTTTTTGCCTCCCCCGCACATAAAAAGGAGCCGCACATATATATGTATTATAGACCAGCAACCAGGAAGGGAGGAGTGTGCCCCATGGCTGGATCTGCCGCCCCGGCTACGGAGCGGCTGCGGGTTAACCAGGTGGTCAACGAGGGAACCCAGCAGGTGGTGGTGCGCGGCAAAGTCGGCGTGCCCGACCCCAAGCCGGACGTAGCCAAGATCATCTCCACCGACAAAACGGCCAGCATCAAGAAGATAGAGCTGGTGCCGGACAAGGCCATAGTAGAGGGCGTCTTGAACCTGCAGATCGTGTACGTGGCCTTTGAGCCGGCCCAGTCCGTGCACCACATGCACCAGCAGCTGCCCTTTACGGCCATGGTAGAGCTGCCCGGGGTGATGCCGGGCATGGACGCCACGGGCAAGGTGACCGTGGAAGACGTGAGTGTTGCTTCCGGCGCCAAGGACCCGCGGCAGCTGGAGGTGGCCGCGGTTTTGAGCGTTTTCGTCAAGGTCACCGAGATGCAGGAGATAGAGGTCCTCGTAGAGTGCCCGCCGGGGACCACCTGCGACAAGGAGACCATTAAGGTGGCCCACGTGGTGGGCAGCGGGACAAAGCAGGTTATCGTCAGCGAGGAGTTCACCGTGCCTGCGGAAAAGCCGCCGGTAGAGAAGGTACTCGCCGTGGACGCCACGGCGGAGATCACCGGCAAGAAGGTGCTCAAAAACAAAGTTATCGTTGACGGCGTGGCCACCGTGCAGGTGCTCTATGTGGCCGCGGAACCCGACCAGCCGGTACACCAGTTCCACCACAGCTTCAACTTCAGCGACTTCATTGAGGTTCCGGGGGCGGACGAAAGCACGGACGTAAGGGTGGACGTCCAGGTGGAGAGCGCCGAGGTGGAGGTGCCCGACGGGGAGAGCGTGCGGGCCGACCTGGTCTTAAAGCTTACGGCCATGGCCACCAGGCCCAAGCGGCTCACCGTGGTCACCAAGGTGCACGATATGGCCGCGGAGACGGCGCTTTTGAAGATCGACCACGTGGTGGGCGAGGGCAGCGCCCAGGTGGTGCTGCGGGAGGCCTTTGAGCCGCCGGACCCCAAGCCCGTGGCCGAAAAGATCGTGGAAACCACCGTCCAGCAGGTGAAGGTTACGGAGACCAACATCATTGACGGCAAGGTCATCGTGCGCGGCTTCTTAGACGTGAGCCTGGTCTATGTGGGCAAGACGCCCGACCAGGCCGTACACGCCGTAGAGCGGCGCCTCACCTGGCGCACTTTTGTAGAGGTGCCCGGTGCCAAGGAAGGTATGACGGTGGATGCGCGGGCGGTGGTGGAGTTTTTACGCGCCGACACCGAGGGGCCGAAGATCATCCTGGAGGCGGTTATCAAGGTAATCGTGCGCGTGGTGGAGACGCTGCAGCGGGAAGTGGTGGTCGCCGCGGCCCCGGGACCTGCCGTGCCCTGCCCGCCGGGAGAGACCATCACCCACGTGGTGATGCCCGGGGAGAGCTTCTGGAGCATTGCCCAGAAATACGGGGCCAACCTGCACGACATCATTAAGGCCAACCCCGGCAAGCACCCGCACCACCTGATGCCCGGCGACAAAATCCTTGTGCCCTGTCCCCCGGCCAAGGGGTAAAAAACGCTTTGCGGCAAGGAGGTCTGATGCGCCTATGCCCATCCAGTACACCTACATGGAGCCGGAAGAGGTCCAGTGCCTGAAAATCAAGGTGCCCGTGGTGCTCTCCGAGCAGGAGGTACAGGTGGTGGTGGACAGCACCGTTACCCTGCCCGAGTTGGGCAAGAAGGTGGACCACATCGACGGGCGGGTGGAGGACCTGGAGGCCGAGCCGGTGTTCGTCCGCGAGAGCATCGGCGCCTGGTACCCCAAGATCAACAAGGAATGGCAGAGCCACTTTGACGGCATTGCCGGCAACGTGAGCGTGGTGAAGAAGCTCATCGTCAAAGGGACTTTCCACAAGCAGATCTTTTACGTCAACCAGCGGGATGAAGTCAAGCATTTTGCGGAAGACGTGCCCTTCACCAAGATGGTGGAGCTCAAGGAGCCCCAGCCGGTGCTGGATGAGGACAACGTTTTGGTGCAGTTCCCCAAGCCCAAATTCGACGTTTCCTGGGAGCTGGTGCGGGCCAGCCGCCTCCACCAGACGGGCGTGATCATCGTGCGCGTGAAGGTGGTGGAAGAGCGGCAGGTCTACGTGCAGCTGTGCCCGGCGCCCGAGCTCTGCCCGCGGGGCAACCTGCTGGAAGATCCCGGCCTGGAGCAGTGGGCGGACAACGAGCCCGTCTTCTGGGATGCCTCGAACAACGTGGGCCCCACCACCACCGCGCACAGCGGCAGCTACGCCGCCGAATTGGGCACAAACGATCCCTCTTCCCCCGCCACCCTCTTCCAGGTGGTGCGCCGGGGAATTGCCCCCGCCAGGGCCTACAAGCTCACCTTCTGGGCGCGGGAAAACGTAGCCCCCGGGACGCCCACCAGCGCGTTTAGCCTGGTGGCCGAGGTACGCTTTTACGACCGCTTCGGCGTGCAGATTGACGGCGCCAGCATCAGCCTGGGGAGTGTGAACATCCCCGACGGCAACTACCAGCAGTTCACCTTGAGCGTGCCCGCCTCGCCGTCCGGGTCGCGCACGGCGGTGGTGCGCTTTAGCTTCAACCCGGTTTCCGGCAACACCAATACCGTCAAAATCGATGACGTGCTCTTCGAGTGCATAGGGGGCTTTCCCACGTAAGAAGTCCGGCGGGTTTTGAGCGGCGTGATTTGGCTCCCGCGGCCTGGGCCAAATCACGCTCCCCGGGCCGGGGTGCCTCGGGCCTGTGTTTGGCTGGAGCTGTTAGGCACAGCTTTCTTTTTTTATTTCGGGCAGGGAGGTATTTTAATGTTTATTCCTACGGGAAAACTCCTCGAGCAGTTGCAGGAGCTGGTGGAAGAGGCGCGGCAGCTGGTGGTGAGCGGTGAGGGGGGCGGCGGCGCGGTGCGCCTGACGGTCGACGGGCTGCTGCAGGTGCGGGAGGTTTTTTTGGGCGAGCGGGCGGCACTGCTTTTGGCGCGGGGAGAGCTGGCCGGCGCCGTGCGCGAGGCCTTTAACGGGGCGACCGGGGAAGTGCGGCGGCACCTGAGGGAAAAGGTGGCCCAAAAAACGGGACTTTCCCTCCCCCACCTGCCGGGCCTCTTTTAGGAGGGAGGAGACGACCTTGGAAGAAAAGGCTTTCCCCCAGGGCCTGGAGGCCGTGCTCTTCCGCCTTTTGGAAAAGGGCCGCGAAAGCGATCCCCTGGTGCTGCTCTGCCTGGTCAACCTCATGGGCATGATCAACCTGATGGCCAGGCGCGCCGGGCGGGAGGAAGGGCCAAGTACCCCGCCGGATGCGCCGAACAAGGCGGGCGGGGTTCCTTAAAGGAACCCCGCCGCTTATAAAAGCTTTACCTCTTTCTCCTGGGCCGGTGCTTCCTGGGCCGGCTGCCCCCCGCCGAGCGGCGGGGGCGTGCTGTTGAGGAGCTGCGTTACGCCGGCCTGCAAGGCGTGCAGGCCCTCGCGCCACCTTTTGAGCGCGTCCTGGATGGCTTCCAGCAGCAGGAGCAGCTGGGCCAGCCTCGCCTCCACTTCCGGCCTCGTGGAGAGCACGAAGAGCAGGGGTACGGCTGCCGGGTGAAACCCGGTGACCTCCCGGTCTTCCGGCGGCACCACAGATCCCTCCTTTGGGCTTAGAGGTTTTTGGCAGCGGCATAAAAGGTTTCCAGGCCGCTCCTGAAAACCTGCACCGAGTGCTGCGTGGCCTGGATGAAGGCGGCCAGCTGGGTAAGGTGCTGTTCCGCCTCCGGCTTGGTGGAGAGCACCAGCAGGATGAGGATTAAAAAAAGGGTGAAGGGGTTGTTGGGCGAGAGCCCCCCGTTGCCCATCCTCTCTTCCCTCCCATGCAGGATTTTCCTAGAGTTATACTACGTGCCTGGGGGGCCGTTAGGTGACAGCAACACGGGGTGCGCGGCGTGAATAAACTGGTATGGGGGGCGCGGGGCCGGGAGGGCCGGTCGGGGAGCGGGAACTTTTTAGAAAGGAGGGGGTCCGGCGCAGTGAGCCAGGAAGAAAGGTTTAAGGGCGGCCAGCTGGAAAAGCTGCTCTTTTCCCTGCTGGATTACCAGTCCCAAAACGGCGTTGACCAGCTGGACACCATGCTCATGCTGGGGCTTTTAAACCTCCTGGGCATCGTGAGCCTCATGAACAGGCAGGCGGGCGGGACGGCTGCCCTTCCCCAGGGCGCCGCTGCCGCCCACCCCATGATGCACGCCCTCATGCAGGTGCTCGGCGGCCCGCCGCCCGCGGCGCAGGGCGAAAAGCCGCCTTCCCCCGACCCCGGCCTGCTCTTGAACATGCTCGGCAACCTCGTCGCCCAGGGCCCGCGGCGCCAGCCGGCGCCGCCCGGCGCGGGCGAGAAAAGGGCCGCGGCGGGAAACGTGCTCAAGTGGGGAGAGCAGCTGGAAAAGGAAAAGCGGGCCTAGGGCCCGCGCGGCCGGCTCTCTGCAGGCCGGCCGCACATATTTTCTGCCGCCGGGGGAGAGATTAAACAAAGCGGGCGGAACACGCCGGCTAAAAATTTTTGAGCACCCGCCGATTGAGGGCCGGCGCCGCCCATATTAAGCCCGGCAAGGGAGCTTTGCCGTACCGCGGGAGTCTTTCGCCCGCGGGGCGGGGTGGAAAAAGAGCGGGAGGTGCCGGCCTTGAGCGCCAAGCTGCTGGCCCTTTTAATTGCCGCCCTGTCCGGGGTGACCATGGCCGTGCAGGGCACCATCAACGCCGCCTTAAGCAAGATCGTCGGGCTCCTGGAGGCCACCTTTATCGTGCACCTGGTGGGTCTCTTGCTGGTGGCCGTGCTCCTTTTCGGCCTGGGGATGGGCGGCGGGCAGGCGGTGAACCTTTCCCAGGTCCCCTGGTACTACTACCTCGGCGGGGTGCTGGGGGTGCTGATCATTTACGCGGTGATGCGCAGCATCCCTAGGGTGGGGGTGGCCCCCGCCACCACGGCCATTATTGTGGGCCAGGTCCTTACCGCCAGCCTCATCGACCACCTGGGGCTCTTCGGCATGGAGAAGCTCCCCTTTACCTGGTACCGCCTCCTGGGCGCGCTGCTCATGGCCGGGGGAGCCTGGCTGCTGCTAAAGAAGTAGGTTCAGGGCCGCCACCAGTAGGAAGCCGCCACCGCAGCCGGCGGCGGCAAGAGGCAGCGAGAGGGCCATGCAGGCCGGCAGGAGCTTTTGCGTGACCACGTAGGCCATGGCCCCGGCGGCCAGGGCCAGGAGGAGGGGCAGGTAGCCCGGCAGGGCCTGCAGCATGAAGATGCCCAGCCAGCAGCCCAGCGGGGTGACCAGGCTGACCAGACCGTTTAAGGCCAGCACCCTGCGGGGGGAAAGGCCGCCGGCAAAGAGCGGCGCGGCGGTGGCCATGCCCTCGGGGATGTTGTGCAGGGCAATGGCCAGGACCAGGAGGGGGCCCGTGCTTCCCGGCCGGGCAAAGCCGGCGGCAATGGCCAGGCCTTCCGGCAGGTCGTGCAGGGCGATGCCCGCGGCAATGAGGTAGCCCATCTTGAGGTAAAGAAGGCCCGGGGGGGCTGCCGCCACCTCCCCGTTTAAGAATAGGTCGAGGGCGTGCATGAGGAGGAGGCCGGCGGCAAGTCCCGTAAGGGTGCGGCCCGGGCCCCCGTGGAGGAAGGCTTCCGGCAGCAGGTCGAGGGCCACCACGGCCAGCATCACGCCCGCCGCCAGGCCGAGGAGCAGGGAGAAAAGCCGCCGCCCCGGGCGGCCCCAGGCCAGCACCGCCGCCGCCCCCAGGCAGGTGGAAAATCCTGCCAGAAAGGCCAGGAACAAAATTCCCGCCAAAACCTTCACCTGCCAGTTAGCCGACTGCTAAATTATATTAGATGGCCCCGGAAGTTAGCACGTCCATTAATAAGGCCGGTCCCCGCCGGGACCGGCCTTATCGCCGGGGCATTGTAGCGCGGGGCGGCGGTAACCCCCACCGCCCCCAGGCAGGCGAAGAAAATTTAGACTTTCGGCAGCAGGATCACCTGCCCGGGGTAGAGCGCGTCGGGATCGGGCAGGCCGTTTAGCTCGATGAGGGCGTCTAAGGGGACCTGGAAGCGGCGGGCAATCTGCCAGAGGGTGTCGCCGGGCTGCACCACGTAACTCGTGCCCGCCCCGGCGGCCTTTTCCCCGCCGCCCACAATACGCACCGGCGTGCCGATGGCCACCTGGGGGAAGAGTTCCTCGATGTGGTGGTTGAACATGCGGATGCAACCGTTGGAGACGGCCCTGCCGATGGAAGAGGGGTCGCTGGTGCCGTGAATGCCGTAGTTGCCCCCGGGTATGTCCAGCCCCATCCAGCGCGTGCCAAGCATCCCCCCGGGGTTGACGATTTTGTTCACAATGCGGTAGTTGCCCGTGGGCGTGGGCGTGGAGGGCTTGCCCACGGCCACGGGGTAGGTCTTGACCAGGGAGTCGCCCTGGAAGTGGTGCAGGCGGCGCAGGTCTGTCTCCACCAGCAGGTGGGTGCCGGCCGGTTTCACGGTCTGTCGCCTCCCTCGCGGATTTTCTCCCGGATCATGATATGAGGGGGCGACGGATTTTGCCCGCCCCGTGATATAATGAAAGGGCGGGTTACGGCAGGGAGGTGAAGCTTGTGGAAGCGGCAAAGGTTCCGGAAAATAGCGAATCAAAAAATCACTTAACCAACGCCCAGCTAAAGCAAATGGCCATAGCCTGGCTGGCGCGGCGCGGGGTGGCCGTGGAGGATCTGGCCGCCCTGGTTTACAGCGTGCAGCACAAGTACATCCCCCGGCTGACCCTGGAGGACTGCCGGGAGAGCGTGGAGCAGGTGCTGGAAAAGCGCGAGGTGCAGAACGCCGTGTTTACCGGCCTCTCGTTAGACGAGCTGGCCGAAAAGGGGATGCTGAGCGAGCCCCTTTCCTCCATGGTGCGTAGCGACGACGGGCTTTACGGCATCGACGAGGTGCTGGCCTTAAGCATTGTCAACATATACGGTTCCATCGGTTTTACCAACTTCGGCTACCTGGATAAAATGAAACCGGGGATCATCGGGCGGGTCAACGAGAAGAAGGGCGAGAAGGTAAACACCTTCTTAGACGACCTCCTGGCGGCCATCGTGGCCGCGGCGGCGGCGCGCCTGGCGCACCGGGAAAGGGACGGCTGCCTGCTCCTGGACGAGAACCGCCCTTTCTGCCCCCTGGATTAGGTTTTGGCCCGCTTATCCAGGGCGTACACCCAGGCAATGACCTCGGCCACGGCCCGGTAAAGCTCCGGGGGAACCTCCCGCCCGGCGCCCAGGGCGGCCAGCGCTTCGGCCAGCTCACCGTGGCGGTACACCGGCACCCCGCTTTGCCGGGCCAGCTCCTCGATGAGCGCGGCCAGGCGCCCCCTCCCCGCGGCCACAATGCGGGGAGCCCTGTCTTCTGCGGGGTCGTAAGCCAGGGCGGCGGCGGCCTTGGGCCGGGAGGGCTCTTTCGCGCGCCCGTGCAAGGCAAAGACCCCCTCTCTACATGGTAGAAGATCACACCCGCGCGTCCAGGGGGCGGTAGGGGGGAGGCGCGGCTCCGGCCAGCAGATCTTCGAGGCCGCCGCTCTTTTGCGTGGCAACCTCCAGGTGGAGGCGGCCGAAGCCCAGGGCGAGCAGCCTTTCCTTCAGCTCATCGCCGCCCTCCTCAAAGAGAGGGAGGAGCCCCTCACTTCCGGCAAGAACCTTCAGGCTTAAAGCGCCGCCCCACGCCGCCAGGTAGACCCAGGTTTCCCCCAGGTTGGGCGTGCGCAGGCGCAGGGCCAGCGCCGCGGGCCCCCTGCCGGTGTCGCTGCCGCGCCGCTCCTCGAGCAGGTAAAGCTCCCCCTCCTGGAAGGCAAGGAGCTGTACCGTCCGGAAGGCGGGCGCCTCCGCGCCGCAGGCGCCGACGGGCGGCGCGCCGGGAACGGCGGGGTTTCCCGAAGGGGCATCCGGAGGCGGCAGTCGCTTTAGGTAAAGGGTCCCGCGGGCAATTTTATGCACCAGGGCCGGGAAGGCGGCAGGGGAAGAAGGTAATTCCCCCCTTGCCCAGAAGACCTGCCCCTCCACGCGCACCAGGGCGGCGCCTTCCCGTACCTCAAGCACCTCCACTTCCACCACCTGCCCCGGGGAAAAGAGATCTCGCAAAAGGGAGCCCGCGGCGGCAGGGGTGACGTTAATGACCTGCACGGCACCTTCCCCCCGCGGCAAAAGCTCTGCCACCCTTCTTTCGCCGCCGGCGGGACAAAATCCTCTTCAAGGCGGGGGATGGGCATTGCTTTTCGCGCGCGCCTGCGCCAAGATCAACCTCACCCTGGACGTTTTGGGGCTCTTGCCCGGAGGCTACCACCGCATTGCCTCGGTAATGCAGAGCGTGAGCCTGTGCGATCACCTGCTCTTTGAGCCCGCGCCGGAGGGCCTGGAGCTCATCTGCGACCACCCTCACCTGCCCTGCGGGCCGGAAAACCTGGTCTGGCGCGCGGCGGAGCTCCTGGCGCGCCGCCTGCGCCGCCGCGGGGGCGCCAGGATTTACCTCTTCAAGCGCATCCCCCTGGCCGCGGGGCTGGGCGGCGGCTCTGCCGACGCGGCGGCGGCGCTGGTGGCCTTAAACCGCCTGTGGGGCCTGGGCCTGGGCCGTCGGGAGCTGGCAGAGCTGGCCGGGGAGCTGGGCGCGGACGTGCCCTTTTTCCTGCAGGGCGGCACTGTGCTGGCGGAGGGGAAGGGGGAGGTCCTTACCCCGCTGCCGCCCCTCCCACCCCTGGGGGTGGTCCTGGTGACCCCGCCGGTGGCTGTTTCCACGGCCGGCATTTACCGGGAATTCGACCGCCTGCAGCCAGAGCTCCCTCCCTTCACGCCCGCACTGGTGGAGGCCGTAAGGCGCGGTGAGGAGGAGATGCTGCCGGCCCTCCTGGGCAATGCCCTGGAGCCGGTGACCGCCTCCATCTGCCGCGAAATCCCCCTCATAAAGAAGAAGCTCGAGGATGCCGGGGCCCTGGGGGCGGCCATGAGCGGCAGCGGCCCCACGGTATTCGGCCTCTTCCCCGGCTTAAAAGAGGCCAGCCGGGCGGCACAAAGGCTCCCCGCCGGCCTGGGCCGGGTGGCGGTGGCCCGCTTTTGCCGCCGGGCCGTAACGTGGCGGCGGCTGGGTTCCCGGCCTTGAGCCCCCGGCTTTTGCCTGCCGGATGCCTGGCCGGACCGGGCAGGGCGGCAGGAAGCCTTTTGCGCGCGGCATTGCGGGGTGCGGCTTGGAGAAGGTAAAATTAAAGGTGTGACGAGCGGTTTAAAGGAGCTGACTTCCGTGGAAGAGCCCAGGCTGTTTCCCATCAAGCTGGACAACTACAAGCCCCTGCGGGAGCTGGTCTTTGAAACCCTGCGGGAGGCCATCATCCAGGGGCGGCTGCGGCCCGGGGAGCGGCTGATGGAGGTGCAGCTGGCCGAGGAGATGGGCGTCAGCCGCACGCCCGTGCGGGAGGCCATCCGCAAGCTGGAGCTGGAGGGCTTTGTGGTCATGGTGCCCCGCAAGGGGGCCTACGTGGCAGGCATTTCCATCAAGGACATTGCCGACGTCTTTGAGGTGCGCGCCACCCTGGAGGCCCTGGCCGCCGGCCTGGCCGCCGAGCGCATCACCGAGGAGGAGCTGGAGGAGCTGGAGCGGCTGCTGGTGGAGGCCCAGGAGGCCAGCAACCGCGACATCCAGACGCTGGTGGACGTGGATGCCAGGTTTCACGAGCTCATCTACAGGGCCAGCCGCAACCAGAAGCTGATCCAGATCATCACCAATCTGGCCGACCAGATCCAGCGCTTCCGGCTGACCTCGCTTTCGCGCCCGGGCCGCTACAAGCACGCCATGGAGGAGCACAAGAAGATCGTCGAGGCCATCAGCGAGCGCAACGTGGAGCTGGCCCAGGCCCTGGCGCGAGAGCACATCGAAAACGCTGAGCAAATCTTCCTCAACTCCTTGCGGGAGGACAAGAGGTAAGATGGTCGACGCGGTGGTGCTGGCCGGCAGTCCCAACAGCGGCCCCTTGAAAGAGTGCAGCCCGGTGCCCTATGAGGCCCTTATCCCAATCGGTCCAAAGGCCATGGTGCAGTACGTGGTGGAGGCCCTGCTTGCGGCGCGGGGGGTGGGCCGCGTGGTGGTGGTGGGCCCGCGCGAGCTGGAAGGCTGCCTTGCGGGGTTTCCGGTGGAGCTGGTCCCCCCGGGTAAGGACCTGCTGGAGAACGTGCTGCGGGCCCTGGAGCGGCTGCCGGGCGCGGGCAGGGTGCTGGTGGCCAGCTCCGACATCCCCCTGCTCACGCCCCGGGCCGTGGAGGATTTCCTGGAGCAGTGCCGGGGCCGGGAGGCCGACCTCTACTACCCCGTGGTGCCCAGGGAGGCGGTGGAGAGGAGCTTTCCCGGCCCCTCGCGGCGCACCTACGTGCGCTTGAGGGACGGCGTCTTTACCGGCGGCAACCTCTTCCTGGTCAACCCGGAGGTGGTGCCCCGCTGCCTCGGCTTTGGCCAGCGCTTCATTGCCGCCCGCAAGAGCCCCTGGAAGCTCTGCCGCCTGCTCGGGGCGGTATTTTTGCTCCGCTACCTTTTGCGCCGCCTGAGCATCGAGGAAGCCCGGGACCGCGTCTCGCGCCTCATGGGCATCCGCGGCGAGGTGGTCATCAGCCGTTACGCGGAAGTGGGCGTGGACGTGGATAAGCCGGCGGACCTGGAAATGGTGGCGGCGGTTTTGCGGGGGTAGGAGAGATGGCCCTTGAGCTGACCCTGCCCATGATCCGGGAGGCCCGGGAGCGCCTGCGCGGGGTGGCCCACGTCACGCCCCTGGACTATTCGGCCACCTTCTCGCAGCTCACGGGGTGCAGGGTTTTCTTTAAGCTGGAGAACCTGCAGAAGACGGGCTCCTTTAAGATCCGCGGGGCCTACAACAAGATCATGTCCCTGGCCCCGGCGGAGCGGGCGCGGGGGGTGGTCTGCGCCTCGGCGGGCAACCACGCCCAGGGCGTGGCCTATGCCGCCGCCCGGGCCGGTATTGCCGCCACGGTGGTCATGCCGGAAGGGGCGCCCATCTCCAAGGTGGCGGCCACCCGCGGCTACGGCGCACACGTCGTCCTGGAGGGGGCCGGTTACGACGAGGCCTATGCCCGCGCCTGCCGCATCCAGGAGGAGACCGGCGCCGTCATGGTGCACGCCTTTGACGACCCCCTGGTGGCGGCGGGCCAGGGCACCATTGCCCTGGAGCTCCTGGAAGCCTGCCCCGACTTAGACGCGGTGGTGGTGCCCGTAGGGGGCGGGGGCCTCATTGCCGGGGTGGCCGTGGCCGTGAAAAGTCTTTGCCCGCAGGTGAAGGTGCTGGGGGTGCAGTCGTCCGGGGCGCCGGCGGTGTACCTTTCCCTGCGGGGCACCGGCAAGCCCGCGGAAAGCACCCCTTTCGCCACCATTGCCGACGGTATCGCCGTGCGCCGGCCCGGCTCCTTTACCATGGAGGTCATCCGGCGCTACGTGGACGACGTGGTGCTGGTGGAGGAGGAGGAAATTGCCCAGGCCATCCTGCTGCTGCTCGAGCGCTCCAAGATCGTGGTGGAGGGGGCGGGGGCGGTGACCCTGGCCGCCCTGCTGCAGCACCGCCTTTCCCTGGCCCAAAAAAAGGTGGCCCTCCTCTTGAGCGGCGGCAACATCGACGTCAACGTGCTCTCCATCATCATCGAGCGGGGCCTGGTGAAGTCCGGGCGCATTTTGCGCCTGCGCACGGTGATTTCCGACCGCCCGGGCAGCCTGCAGCGGCTTTTGGCGGTGGTGGCGGCCGCGCGGGCCAACGTCATGGCCGTCAACCACGACCGCATCAAGCCCCGCGTGCCCTTGAAGCAGGCCGAGGTGGAACTCCTGTTGGAGACGGGCGATGCCGCCCACGTGGAGGCGGTGATGGCCGCCCTGGAGCGGGAGGGCTACGCCGCGGAAAAGGTTTTCTAAAATTTTCAGCAAAATAGCAGGAATTTTTACCATTCATAGCGAAAACAGGTTTAATCTGCCGGGATTAAGGCGATAAATGATCAGGGAAAGGTGGTGAGGGAAAGTGGTGGTGACGGACGTACGGGTGCGCAAGATCCTCCCCGAGGGGAAAATGAAGGCCATCGTATCGGTGACGCTGGACAACATGTTCGTCATCCACGACATCAAGGTAATTGAAGGCAGCAAGGGACTCTTTGTGGCCATGCCCAGCCGCCGGACCCCGGACGGCGAGTTCCGGGACATCGCGCATCCCATTAACGCCTCCGCCAGGGCCATCATTGAGAGCGCGGTGCTGGAAGCCTACAAGCAGGCCATTTAAGTCCGGCCAAATTAAAGAATAGTTTTAAAACTCGCCCCGGAAAAGGAAATCCCCGCGCTTTGTTGAATAAATGTTAAGGCGCTAATTTTGACAGGGCTGCCGCAGGCAGCCCTTTGATGCGAAGGACGGGGATAAGGGTGCTGGCGGCGGTAATCCTGGCGGCGGGCCAGGGCAGGCGCATGAAGTCGGACATCCCCAAGGTGCTCCACCCCGTTTGCGGCCGGCCCATGATCCACTACGTCCTGGAGGCCGTGGAGGGGACGGGGCCCTCCTTGATCGTGGTGGTGGTGGGCTTCGGGGGGGAAATGGTGGCCCGGGCCGTGGAGGGCCGGGCGCAGGTTGTTTACCAGGAAGAGCAGCTGGGCACGGCCCACGCCCTCCTGCAGGCGGCCCCCCTGCTGGCGGGGTTTGACGGCCATATCCTGGTAACCTGCGGGGATACCCCGCTACTGGCGTCCGGGACCCTCAGGCGGCTGGTGGAGGCCCACCTGGCCGGCGGGGCCAGCGCCACCCTGCTGACGGCCTACCTGGAGGACCCCACCGGCTACGGGCGCGTGGTGCGGGACGAGGCCGGGCGCGTGCGCAAGGTCGTCGAGCAAAAGGACGCCTCCCCGGCAGAGCTGGCCATAAAGGAAGTCAACACCGGGGTTTACTGCTTTGCCGCCGCCGGCCTCTTTGAAACCCTGGCGGCCCTGGGGCGGGAGAACGCACAGGGCGAGTATTACCTGACGGACGTGGTGGAGAATTACGTCTCCCGCGGCCTGGCCGTGTACGCCGTGGTGGCGGAGGACCCCCGGGAGGTGGAGGGGGTCAACGACCGGGTGCAGCTGGCCCGCGCGGAGGGCCTCTTGCGCCGGCGCATCCTGGAGGAGCTGATGCTCTCCGGGGTGACCGTCCTCGACCCGGCCACCACATTTGTGGACCGGGAGGCGCGCGTGGGCCGGGATACGGTGATTTATCCCTTTACCTTTATCGAGGGACGCACGGTGATCGGCGCAAGGTGCACCATCGGGCCCGGCGCGCGCCTGGTCAACGCCCGCGTGGGAGACGGCGTGGTCATCCAGCAGGCGGTGGTGGAGGACAGCGAGCTCGGCGACGGCTGCACCGTCGGCCCCTATGCCTACGTGCGCCCGGGCTGCGTGCTGGCCCCGGGAGTAAAGGTGGGCAGCTTTGTGGAGCTCAAGAAGGCGGTGGTGGGCAGGGGGAGCAAGATCCCCCACCTGAGCTACGTGGGAGACGCCAGCGTGGGGGAAGGGGTGAACATCGGCGCCGGCACCATCACCTGCAATTTCGACGGGGAGCGCAAGTGGCCCACGGAAATCGGCGACGGCGCCTTTATCGGCAGCAATACGAACCTGGTGGCGCCGGTAAAGATAGGGGCGGGCGCCTACATAGGCGCCGGCTCCACCATTACCAGGGACGTCCCGCCGGGAGCGCTGGGCGTTGCCCGGGGGCGCCAGAAAAACATCGCCAACTGGCAGGCCAGAAAGAAGAAAAAGCCGGATACTGGCGGTGAGGGTTAAAGCAACGAGCAGTTTTGCCTGCAAAAAGCTTTTCGTTGGTCGGCAAGCTCGCCGTGGCAAAATTGCTCGTTGTTTGCACCTGCCGGCCCGGCGGGGTGAAAAGGGTGGTGGGGGTTAAGCAATGTCGTCCCGCAAAGAGCTAAAAATTTTTACCGGCAATGCCAACCCCGGGCTGGCCGAGGAAATTGCCCAGTACCTCGGCGTTAACCTGGGCGCGGCCAGAGTGACCCGCTTTTCCGACGGGGAGATCCAGGTAAGGATCAACGAGAGCGTGCGGGGGGCGGACGTCTTCATCATCCAGCCCACCTGCCCCCCGGTAAACGAGAACCTCATGGAACTCCTGGTGATGGTGGATGCGGTACGGCGGGCCTCCGCCAGGCGGATCACCGCCGTCATCCCCTACTACGGCTATGCTCGCCAGGACAGGAAAACCCGCGCGCGGGACCCCATTACGGCCAAGCTGGTGGCCAACCTCATTACGGCTAGCGGCGCCCGGCGGGTGATTACCATGGACCTCCATGCCGGCCAGATCCAGGGTTTCTTTGACATCCCCGTGGACCACCTGCCCGGGGTGCCCATACTGGCCCAGTATTACATTCAAAAGAAAATGCGGGACGTGGTGGTCATCTCCCCAGACCTGGGGGGAGTGACCAGGGCGAGGGACCTGGCCGAGCGCATCGGCGCCCCCATCGCCATCATCGACAAGCGGCGCCCCGAGCCCAATGTGGCCGAAGTGATGAACATTGTGGGGGAAATTGAAGGCAAGAAGGTCATCGTTATTGACGACATCATCGATACCGCCGGCACCATTGCCAAGGGCGCTGAGGCGCTGAAAAAGTGGGGAGCGGAGGAAATCTACGTCTGCTGCACCCACCCCGTGCTAAGCGGCCCCGCGGTGCAGCGCCTCCAGGAGGCGCCCATCAAGGAGGTGCTGGTGACCAACACCATCCCCATCCCGCCGGAGAAGATGATCGACAAGATCAAGGTGCTTTCCGTGGCCCCCCTTTTGGGGGAGGCCATCATCCGCATTCACGAGGACCTCTCCGTGAGCAAGCTTTTTGACTGAGGGCGGGGCTTTGGCGCGGGCTAGCGGGTCAGGTGGTCCTCCGGGCACTGCGCCTCCCCGTTGGGCCCGGGGGGAGGGGCGGTACCCTCACTTTTAGCGCCGCGGAACCGCTCCCAGGTGTGGGAGAGCGCCTCGCCCAGGGCGCGGGTTTTGCGGCGGGTGGCGGCCCAGGCCTGGCTTAAGGAGGTAGCCAGGCCGCCCTCGATTTTTATCAGGTGGGCTAGGGCCTCGTTCTTGACCACAATTACTTCCCTGCCCATGGTGCGCACAAAAATGCTGTCCAGGAAGGCCCGCCCGGAGACGACGCCGGAGAGAAGCCCCCCGGAAAATTCCAGGCCCACGATCTCCCCGCCCTCCAGGTCCACGTAATATTCGTCCACCTGGCCCAGGAGGGTGCCGCTTTCGGTAACCAGGCGGGCCCCGGTGACGTTTACGCGCTCCCTGACCAGCCTGACCACATCGGGCAGCGCGGTCGATCTTTCCACCTTGCTGCTCTGGTCCACGGTAATGGCGTTTTCGCCCACGCTGTGCACCCGGGAGAAGGGCAGGAACCTCTGCTCCTTAAAGAGCAGGCGCTTTTGTTCCACCACGAGGGCGGCCACGGCTTTTCTTTCCGGATCCACCACCAGGCCCCGCACCACGCCGATTTGCTTGCCTTCCTGCAGGCTGATGACCAGCATTCCGTGGAACTGCTTGCTCTTGCGCATGACCTATGCCTCCCCAGCGGCGGCTTCCGAGGTTCTTAAAAGAATCCTTATGCCCCTCATCGCAGCCGTAGAACCGGCGGGGAGGGAATACTTTACGTAAAAGGAGGTTGGGTTAAGGGTGGAAGCTGTTTTGGTGGCACAGGTGAGGGCCGGCCGCGGCAAGGGCTACCGCAACCGGCTGGCCGCGCAGGGAAAGATACCGGCGGTGGTTTACGGCAAGGCGGTGGGCAGCCTGCCCGTGGAGATCAGCCTGCGGGAGCTGCGCAAATTACTCGGGGGGGAAGTGACCAGGAGCAAAGTGCTGGACCTCAAGATAGCCGGTGACGGCTGGGAGCGCCAGGAAAAGGTTTTGATCAAGGAGATGCAGCACGACCCGCTGACCGGCAGGCTCATCCACGTGGACTTTCACCAGATCTCCCTCACCGAGGAGGTCACCACCACCGTGCCGGTGGAGCTGGTCGGCGAGCCGGTGGGCATAAAGAAGGGCGGCATCCTCCAGCACCAGCTGCGCGAGGTGGAGATCTCCTGCCTGCCCACGGCCATTCCCGAGGCCATTACCGTGGACGTTTCCGGCCTCGACGTGGGAGACACCATCTTCGTGCGCGACCTGGTCGTGCCGGAGGGCGTGAAGGTGCTTGCCGACCCCGACGAGGTGGTGGCCACGGTGGTGGAAGCGGAAGCAGAGGAGGTTGCCGAGGAGGAAGGGAAGGAAGAAGGGGCGGCCAGCAGCTAGGCTTCTCAAGCCTGCCAGCGCGGCATGGCGCGCGGCGCCGGGATCCGTTGCCCGGCGTTTTTCACTTGGCGGCGCTTGGCCGGCCGGTTTACTAAAGTAAAAGCGGGCGGCGCAGGGTGCCCTGGTTTCCTCCGGAGAAGAAGGCGGGTGGTGAAAGCGGGATGTATTTCCGGGACAGGGAGGCAAAGGACCTCATCCTGCCGCGGGAGTTTGAGGAGCTGGCGGAGAGGCAGCTTTACGAGTACAGGAATTTCCTGGGTTACCTGACCTGCCTGAAGCAAAACTGGGAGACGTTTATCAAGACGGGCAAGGTTGATAAGGCCAGGTTTATCAGGCCGGAGGTATTGAGCTCCTGGAAGCGGTCGCGGGAGCGGGGGATTGACCCCTACAGGCTGTACCCCATATCCCTCACGCCGGAAAATTTAAAGCGGAAGCTGGAGGAAAACAGGGAGCTCATCGAGATTGCCTCCCCTTTCCTCGACGCCTTTGCCTCCAACTTAAAGGGCTCCGGCTTTCGCGTGGATCTCTTGGACCGGGACCTGTACATCCTCAAGCAGTTTGGGGAGCCCGAGGTCCTGGAGATGGCCAAGAGGCAGGGCTCCTATCCCGGGGTGAGCAGGAGCGAGGAGGCCACCGGCACCAACGCCATCAACCTGGCGGCCATCCTGGGGCGCCCCATCCAGCTGGTCGGCCCGGAGCACTACAACGCCCAGCTCCAGTACTGGACCTGCTCGGCGGCCCCCATATTTGACGAGCACGAGGGGCTGCTGGGCATCATTAACGTGGCGGGGCATTACCTGAAGGTACACCAGCACACGCTGGGCATGGCCATTGCCTTGAGCAAGGCCATTGAGTTTAGCTGGCGGCAGAACCGCCTGCGCCGGGAAAAAGAGCTGGCCGGCAAGTACATCGAGAGCATTGTGGACTCCATCTTCGACGGCTTGATTGCCTTAAACGGCGAGGGGCGGATCACCGTTTTTAACAGGCCCGCCGGGCAGATCCTGGGCGTAAGCCCCCAGGAGGCCGTCGACCAGGCGGTGGAGGTGATCCTGGGTCCCCAGCCCATCATCCGCGAGGCGCTGCGCACCGGGGAGGCTTACCTGAACAAGGAGCTGGTTTTCCAGGTCAAGAACAAGCGCAAGACGGTCATCGGCAATGTGGTGCCCATTACCAGCAGCGAAGACAACAGCAGGGTCAACGGCGTGCTGGCGGTCTTCAAGGGGCTGACGCACGCGCGGGGGTTCATCAAGAATCTCGCCGGCTTTAAGGCCTACTTTACCTTTGAGGACCTCGTCGGCAGGAGCCCCAACTTTTCCCAAGCGGTGAGCCTCGCGCGGCAGGCGGCCGCCCTGCCCTCCAACATCCTAATCCTGGGCGAGAGCGGGACCGGGAAGGAGATGTTTGCCCAGGCCATTCACAACGCCAGCAACGTGAGTGACGGGCCCTTTGTGGGCATTAACTGCGCGGCCATTCCCGCCGAGCTCATTGAGAGCGAGCTTTTCGGCTATGAAGGAGGTGCCTTTACCGGGGCAAAGCGCGAGGGGCAGCCGGGCAAGTTCGAGCTGGCCGCCGGCGGCACCCTCTTCTTAGACGAGGTTAACGCCATGTCCATGGCCATGCAGGCCAAACTCCTGCGGGTGCTCCAGAACCGCAGCTTCACGAGGATTGGGGGTACGAGCGAAATACCCCTCAAAGCGCGGATCATCGCCGCCTCCAACCGCGACCTGTGGGAGGAAGTGAGGCAGGGCAACTTCCGCGAGGACCTTTTTTACCGGCTTAACGTCATCACCATTGAAATTCCCCCGCTCAGAGAGCGCAAGGAGGACCTTTGGGAGCTGATCGGGCACTTTTGCCAGAAACACGCCAGGAGGCTGGGATCTTCCTTCGAGGTTTCCGAAGAGGCGCTGAAGCTGCTGGAGGCCTACCACTGGCCGGGAAACGTGCGGGAGCTGGAGAACGTGCTGGAGCGCTGCGCGGTGATGGCCTTCAGCCGCTCCAGCCGGCGCATTGAGGCGCAGGACGTCTTGAGCTACCCGGGCATAAAGAAAAGCCTGGAAAAAGGGGAGGTAAGGGTTTCAGGGGAGCCGGTACCCGGCGGTGCGGATACTTTGGAAACAGTAGAGCGGCGCGCCGTCGAGGAGGCCTTAAAGCGGGCCGGCGGGAATATCTCCCGGGCGGCGGCCATGCTGGGCATAACGAGAAAGACCCTCTACCGGAAGATAAAGAAGTACGGAATTTCCCTGCCCACGTAAAAGACAGTTTCGCCTGTATACAAATGACCCACCCGGTTTGCCCGGGTGGGTCATTTGTATACAGGGGGCCGGGTGCACCCCGGGGCGGGCCGTATTTCTGCGGACCGGGCAAGGCCCGTTAAATAAAGAACTGTCGGAAATTTTGGCCGGTCAAAGAATTCTGGCACCGGAATTGCACCTCTGCGGCGCCATGGAAATTGCGGTACGAGGGGCAGGCTGCGGTTATGGTGACGGTGAGGCTGCATGCGGCCTTGAGAAGCTGCCTTCCCCACCAAAGCGGCGTGCTGCGGGTTTCCGCCGCGGAAGGCCTGACGGTGAGGAAGGTCCTGCAGGACCTGGGTGTGAGTTGCGGGGCGGTGGGCCTGGTCTTGGTTAACGGAAAGATGGCCTCGCTTGACCGCCGGCTGTTGCCGGGAGATTGCCTTGAGCTATACCCGATCTTCGGCGGCGGTTAAATTTTTAAACCAGGGAGGCATACTTGGTGGGCTACGGTTTCAGGGGCAAGATCCTGCTGGTGGATTTAACCAAAGCGGAGATCCTGGTGGAAAAGCCCGGGGAGGAGTTTTACCGCGGGTATTTGGGCGGGCCCGGGATCGGCCTGTATTACCTGTTAAGGAGGAGCAACAAAAGGGTTATCGACCCGCTGGGGCCGGAAAACATCCTGGTGTTTGCCCCCGGGCTGCTGGCCGGGACCGGCGCTCCCTGCGCGCCGCGCTACACGGTGGTGGCCAAATCCCCCCTTACGGGAGCGCTGGGCAAGTCGGAAGCGGGAGGGTGGTGGGGGCCGGAGCTTAAGCGCGCCGGGTTTGACGCCGTGGTTATAAAGGGCCGAGCCGCAAGGCCCGTCTACCTCTGGATCAAGGACGGGGAGGCCGAGATCAGGGATGCCTCCCACCTCTGGGGCCTGGAAACCGGCGAGGCGCAGGAGAAAATCCGGTGGGAGCTGGGCGACGAGAAGGTCCAGGTGGCGCAGATAGGCCCGGCGGGCGAAAGGCTGGTGCGGTTCGCCAACATCTGCAATAACCTGGCCCACTTTAACGGCAGAAACGGCCTGGGGGCAGTGATGGGAGCAAAGAACCTGAGAGCCATTGCCGTCAGGGGCACCCGGTCGGTGGAAGTGAAGGACCGGGAAGCGGTGGCCGGCATCCTGCGGTGGGTGGCGGAAAACTACCGTAACCACCCCTTGAGCGCGGCCCTTCACGAGCACGGGACGCCCCTGGGCATAACGACAAACAACGCGGGCGGGTGCCTACCCACCAACCACTGGGAGACGGGCTGCTTTGCCCGCGCGGAGGACATCGGCTCGGAAAAGCTAATCGAAAAGTATCTGGTGAAGCGCGGGGGCTGCTTTGCCTGCCCCATAAGGTGCAAGAGGGTGGTGGAGATCCAAGAGGGCGACCTGCGCGTGGACAGCAGGTACGGCGGCCCGGAATACGAGGCCCTGGCGGCGCTGGGCTCCAACTGCGGCATCGGCAATTTAGCGCTGCTCCTCAAGGCCAACGAGCTGTGCAACCGCTACGGCCTGGACACCATCTCCGTGGGGATGACCATCTCCTTTGCCATGAAGTGCTACGAGGAGGGGATTATCGACCAAAGCCTCACCGACGGCCTGGAGCTGCGCTTTGGTCGCGAGGAAGTGCTGCTGCCCCTGATCGAAAAGATTGCCCGACGCGAGGGCTTTGGCAACCTCCTGGCGGAGGGCAGCAGGGCCGCGGCGGCCCGCTTCGGTAGGCAGAGCGAAAAATACCTCTTGGAAGTCAAGGGGCAGGAGGTGCCCATGCACGACCCCCGGGTGAAGAGCGGCCTCGGCCTCCAGTTTGCCCTGGCGGTTAACGGCGCCGACCACTGGTTTGCCCAGCACGACCCCTTCTTTACCGCCCGGGACTCCTTTGGCGTGCGGGGGATGGCCTCCATAGGGCTGGGCGAGCCCGTGGGCGCCACGGATCTCGACCACCGCAAGGTGAGGCAGGTGCTCTACACCAGCTATTTAAACGGCGCCTACGACATGCTGGGCGTGTGCGTTTTCGGTTATGTGGCGAGGAGCGTCACCCCCCTGGACAAGCTCCTGGCCCTTGTGGAGGCAGTGACGGGCTGGCAGACCAGCTGGTGGGAACTCTTAAAAGCGGGAGAGAGAATGCTAGCTATGGCCAAGGAGTTTAACGCCCGCCAGGGGTTCACCGTTGCCGACGACAGGCTGCCGGAGAAGTTCTTTTCTCCCTTAAAGGGCGGCCCGCGGGACGGGGAGCCGGGCCTGGACCCCGGCAGGTTTGCAGCAGCCGTGAGGCTTTTCTACGAGATGGCCGGATGGGACCCGGGCACGGGGAGGCCCACCGCGGCTAAGCTGTATGAGCTGGACCTGGACTGGCTGGTGGAAAAATAAGGTAAGGGGTGAGCGGCGTTGGTGTTTCCCTTTAGGTTGCCTGAAGTCGTCTACATGGGGCGGGGCGCCCTGGAAAATTTGAGCAGGGAGGTGGAGAGATTTGGGGCCGGCAGGGTCCTGCTGGTTACCGATGCGGGGGTGCAGGCGGCCGGCCTGGACGGGCAAGTGGTGGAGGCCATCGAGAAGGGGGGTGCAAGGGTAGAGGTCTTTGCGGAGGTCGAGCCGGAGCCCAGCACGGAGACGGTGGACAAGGTAGGGCAGCTGGTGCGGGAAGGGGGTTACCAGCTGCTGGTGGGGCTGGGCGGCGGCAGCCCCATGGACGTGGCCAAGGGAGCCGCCGTCCTGGCTACAAACGGGGGCAGCATCAGGGATTACGCGGGCATTGAACTGATCCCGCGTGAGGGCCTTCCCACCATCCTGATTCCCACCACTGCGGGGACGGGCTCCGAAGTTACGCAAAACGCCATTTTTGCCTTCAAAGACGAAAAGGTAAAGAAAGGGGTGGTGAGCCGCTACCTCCTGCCCAAGGTGGCCATCATCGACCCGCTGCTGACCCTTTCCTGCCCTCCTAAGATCACCGCCGCCAGCGGCGTGGACGCGCTGGTGCACGCCATCGAGTCCTACACCGCCCGGCGGGCCACGCCCCACACGGACATTTACGCCCTGGAGGCCGTAAGGCTGATTTCCTCAAGCCTGCGGGCGGCGGTGTTTAACGGCGGCGACCTGGAGGCGCGGGAGAAAATGGCCATGGGGTCTTTCTTTGCCGGAGTATCTCTGGCCAACGCCGGCGTAGGGGCCGTCCACGCCCTGGCCTACCCGCTGGGAGGGCGGTTCGGCGTGAGCCACGGGGTTTCCAACGCCCTTCTCCTGGCGCCGGTCATGGAGTTTAACTGCGTGAGCAGCCTGCCCAAGTTTGCCCGCATTGCCGAGGCCATGGGCGAGCCGGTTGGCGGGAAGTCTCTCCGGGAGGCCGCCATGCTGGCCGTAAAGGCGGTCAGGGAGCTGGTGCAGGATGTGGGCATACCCCAGTCCCTGCGCGAGGTGGGCGTCTCCGAGGAGGATATTGCGCAGCTGGCTGTCGATGCCGAAAAGCAGACGCGCCTTTTGAGCAACAACCCCAGGGCCATGACCCGGGAGGACATTGAGGCCGTTTATCGCAAGGTTCTGTAGGAAAAAAGGGGGGAGTTGGTAGATATGTTTTTTAAAGCGCGTACCGGGATAGTTTTCCTGCTAGTTGCTTTCTTGGTGACATTGCTGGTGGCAGGTTGCGGAGGCGGCGGTGCTTCTAAGGGAGAAGTAAAGGAAGTAAAAATAGGCAATATTCTGCCACTTTCAGGTTCTGCAGCGCCTCTCGGCAAGATCGGCAAAGAAGCCAGGGAGATGGCCGTGGAGGAAATAAACGCGGCAGGGGGCATCAAGTCCCTGGGCGGGGCGAAAATCAAAATGATCTTTGCCGATAGTAAAGGTGACCCGGCAACGGGGGTGGCCGAAGCCGAACGCCTTATCACGCAGGAAAGGGTTGCCCTTATAACCGGTACCTATCAAAGCGGTGTGGCGCTTCCCGTAAGCGAGGTTACCGAGCGTTACAAGGTGCCGTTCTTCGTCCCCGTTCCCTCTGAGGACGTAATCACGGAGCGTGGCTTTAAGTACGTGTTTCGCTTGGCAGAGAAAACCAGCTGGAGGAACAGGGAACAGGTAAAATTTATCCAGGATATGGCAAGCAAGTTCGGTACACCTGTTAAAACAGTGGCCCTCATATACGAAGATACTGCCTGGGGCCAGGGTGCAGCCAAGGGCTGGGAAAAATACCTGGGAGAGGCAGGCCTGCAAATTGTGCTAAAGGAGCCCTACCCGCGCAACTCTTCTGACCTGACACCGGTGGTGTTGAAAGTAAAGCAATTAAAGCCTGACATCATCTTCCTGTGCTCATATGTGTCAGACGCGGCTTTGCTGACCAATACCTTTGCCGAGCACAAGGTTAAGCCCCTGGCCTTTATTGGGACAAGCGGCGGCTTTGCCGACCCGGTATACTTTAAAACCACAGGGGACAATTGCGAATACTTCTTCGATATATCCACCTGGGAGCCTGATGTGAACCGGCCGTTTTCAAAGGAAGTTAACGAGAAGTTCAAGCAAAAGTACGGTTACGACATGAATGCCGAAGCCGTAAAGGCCTATGTAGCCATGTATGTAATTAAAGACGCTTTGGAGAGAGCGGGCTCCCTGGATCCGGAAGCAATACGCAAGGCTTTGGCGGAAACGAAATTAACCAGCGGTGTCACGCAGATGTACGCGCCGGAAATTGCCTTTGATGAAAGCGGCCAAATGATTCACGCTCCGCTGGTAATCTGCCAGTTCCGGAAAGTGGACGGAAAGATGGAGCGGGTAACGGTGTGGCCGGAAAAGGATGCCCGCCCGGGTTGGAAGCCTGTGTGGCCGTTCCCCGGCTGGGACAAGAAGTAGCTAAAAGTGAAGCGAGGGACGGCCGTTTGCGGCTGTCCCTCGCTTGAAGCAAGATTATGGAGGTCGGTGGCATGGGCTTGCTGTCTGCAGTGGTTAACGGCATTTTGATGGGCGGGATTTACGGCTTACTGGCCCTTGGTTTAACGCTGATCTTTGGCATAATGAAGATTATTAACTTTGCCCACGGTGCCTTCTTAATGGTGGCCATGATCCTGTCTTACTGGTTATGGAGAATTATGGGGCTGGACCCTTACCTGAGCATAGTAGTAATAATTCCTCTGATGTTTGTATTAGGCTACTTAACCCAGCGTTACCTTATCAAGCCCGTTCTTGATGCCGAAAAAGATGTGAGAGAGCCTATAGGTGCTTTGTTGCTTACCGCGGGCTTGTCGGTGGCCATAGAAAATTTTGTCCTCATGGTCTTTGGGGCCGATTACTTGATGGCACAGACATCGTACTCGGGGGCCAGTATCAATCTTTCCGGCCTTTCCATCAGTGTACCCCGGCTATATGCTTTTATAGCAACATTAATTGTTACCGTTTTATTTTATCAGTTCTTGAATAAAACGGAGCTGGGAAGGGCCATGCGGGCAACCGGCCAGGACCGCGGTGTCGCATTACTGATGGGCATAAATGTGCCTAAAGTTTACGGTATTGCTTTTGGGATTGGTACGGCCATTGCCGGCTTAACGGGCATCTTTTTAATCCCCTTTTATTACGCCCACCCCACCGTTGGCGAGGTCTTTATTACCAAGGCCTTTATTATAGTGGTCCTGGGAGGTCTGGGTAGCGTTCCCGGAGCCCTCGTAGGGGGTCTGCTGATTGGTCTGGTGGAGTCTGTTGCCGCCCAGTATATGACAGCTACATGGACAGCTATTTTGGTTTATTTCGCCTTTTTGGTGTTTCTGCTCTTTAGGCCCTCCGGGCTGTTTGGTTCAAGATACGAGTGGTAGGTGATGAAAAGTTGGCACGCTTGGCTTCCCCAAGATACTACTTGCCAGTATTACTTATCCTTTTGCTTTTTGCCTTGCCGCTATTTGTAAAAAGCCCTTATTACCTCCATATCATGGCCATGGTCCTTTTCTGGGCATATATGGCGACGGCCTGGAACATTGTGGGCGGTTTTGCCGGCCAGCTGTCTTTAGGGCACGGGGCTTACGTGGCTGCTGGGGCATATACATCTTCGCTTCTTTTTGCTTACCTGGGCATTTCGCCCTGGTTTGGCATGTTCATCGGAGGGCTTGTGGCCGGTTTGATGGGCTTCTTAGTGGGGTATCCAACCTTGCGCCTGAGAGGTGCCTATTACGCGCTGGCCACGGTGGGCTTTGCTGAGGGGTTCAGGGTTATTCTGACAAATACCACGCACATAGGAAAGTGGAAAACTGGCGGGGCAGAAGGCTTCATGATCCCGCTGTTAGGCAATGCTCCCCAGCACATGCAATTTATTTCTAAAGTGCCTTATTATTACCTGATCTTAGTGTTGTTTTTAATTCTCGTCTTGATCTGCAGGTGGATTGACGGTTCTAAGCTGGGTTATTACCTAACGGCACTGAGGGAGGATGAGGATGCGGCGTTGGCCCTGGGGATAAATACAGCCAGGGTTAAACTGGTGGCCGCAACGCTGAGCGCCTTCTTTGCCGGTGTTGGCGGTGTGTTTTACGCCCAGCTGATTCGTTACCTGGAACCAAATGCCATTGCCGGGCCGATCATGTCTAACCAGATTGTTTTCCTGGCCATAGTCGGGGGCAGGGGTACCGTACTCGGCCCGGCCCTTGGGGGTTTGGTGCTGACGCTTATAGGTGAAATCACCAGGGTAGTCTTCAACCAGATAATGGGGCTGCACCTGTTCTTGTACGGACTGCTGGTGGTTTTGTTTGTTATCTTCAAGCCGCGGGGCTTAATAGAGTTTCTCGAGGTCCTGTGGAACAGGCTGGTTAATTTGCTCGAAAGAAGGGAGGGGAAGCATGCCGCATAGGGCACTGCTTGAGTTAAGAAATGTTACCATTAAATTTGGCGGCTTGATAGCGGTAAATGATCTGAGTTTCACGGTAAACGAAGGCGAAATTGTCGGCCTGATTGGTCCTAACGGGGCGGGAAAAACGACAGTCTTCAACCTTATAAGTGGTGTCTACAGGCCAACAAAGGGTGAAATTTACTTTAATGGCGAAAATATCGTGGGCTTAAAGCCATATCAGGTGTGCCAAAAGGGCATCGGGCGCACATTTCAGCTAGTGAAGCCATTTGGCAACAAGACCGTTCTATATAACGTCATGGTTGGCGCTTTTCTGCATACAAATAACACGCATGTTAGCAGAGAAAAAGCCCTGGAGGTTTTAAAGCTGGTTGGGCTACACCATAGAAAGGATATGCTGGCCAAAAACCTTACCATTGTCGACCGCAAAAAGCTTGAAGTGGCCAAGGCCCTTGCTACAGAACCGAAACTGCTTTTGCTGGATGAAGTGTTAGCGGGTCTAAATCCCGCAGAGGTTAATGAGGCAATTGAAGTAATTAAAAGAATCCACCGTGCGGGCGTTACCATCTTGCTTATCGAGCACGTTTTAAAAGCGGCCATGGCCTTGTCGCAGAGAGTGGTGGTAATTGATTACGGGCGAAAAATTGCCGAGGGCCCGCCGGAAGAGGTAACCAATAATCCGGAAGTAATAAAAGCTTATTTGGGTGAGAGATATGGCGCTGCTAGAAATTGAAAAAATAAGCGTTTTTTATGGGGAAATGTGTGTGTTGAGGGACGTCTCTCTCCAGGTGGAGAGGGGAGAGGTCATTTGTGTCGTGGGAGCAAACGGCGCAGGAAAAAGCACCTTGATAAACACGATATCGGGGGTTTTAAAGCCCAGGTCCGGCAAAATAATTTTTAATGGTGAAGAGATCACTCACTTAGAGCCCTACCAAATTGTAGAAAAGGGGATAATCCAGGTCCCGGAGGGCAGAAGGCTTTTTCTCAATATGACCGTTGAGGAAAATCTCCTCTTGGGTTCATATACGCCGCGGAGCCGCAAGAAGAGAAAGGAAAACCTGGAAAAGATATTTACCTTACTTCCCCGGCTGGCGGAAAGAAGGAAACAAATTGCCAGGACCATGAGCGGCGGCGAGCAGCAGATGCTGGCCATTGGCCGGGCTATGATGGCCGACCCGCAGTTAATCATGTTTGACGAGCCGTCGCTGGGCCTGGCACCAAAAGTGGTCGACCATGTGCTGGAATTAATTAAAAATATTGCCGCACAAGGAGTTACGGTTCTACTCGTAGAGCAAAACGTCCACCACGCCCTCGAACTGTCCACAAGAGGTTATGTTTTAGAAAACGGCACCGTTGTTCTCTCGGGGACCGCCCACGAGTTACTGAACAACCCGCACGTGAAGACGGCTTACCTCGGCCTTTAAGGGAGAGCGGGTCACACCTTCCCCCACCCTCCCGCATAAAATGGCTATTGAACCATTTTGTGCTAGGAGGGTGTTTTTTGTGTCCGAGCCGCAGCTGCAGTATTACGGGAACCTGGAAGTGACCCTCACCATCATCGAGCGGCTGCGCCAGCTGGTGGGCAGGCAGGTAACGGTGTACGTGAGCCACGTGATGCGGCACCAGGTGGGCTCCCTGGAAGTGACGGGCATGCTGCACGCGGTGGGCATCGACTACCTGGAGGTCCACGTGATGCCCCCCGGAGGCGCGGCCACCCAGGTGGTCATCCCTATCCATGCCGTGGGGGCCGTATCCGTGGGTGCTCCTCTAGCTGGCCCGCCCATGCCGCCCACCATGCCACCGCGGCCGCCGGTACCGCCCGTCGGCAGCCTGTAAAGGCTAAAGCCCCGGTGAAAGCCTGCCACCGGGGCTTTTTTACGGGCCGAGGGGCTGCGCGATGGCCTGGCCCGTGTAGAGATCCATGGTCAGGTTTCGGTTGTAAGCGGGTACGGGGTTGTTTTCCGCCACATGAACTTTCGTGGCCTCCACCGTAATTTTCACTCTGGCCCCGCGCCTGGTGATGGCGGCGGAGAGCCCGTCAATGAGGCGAAAGAAGCGGTACATGGGCAGGAGGTGCGGCGGGAATTCCGGCGGCAGCTCTTCCTCGGAGTGGTGGTGGTACTTGATGAGGAGCACCACATCGGGGCTCAGCCTGTAAATGCCTTCGGCCAGGGCGGCGCTCCTAAAGGCGTGCAGGTGGCCCGGCTCGAAGACCTCCCGCGGGTTGACCACGTCGCCGGGCTTTAAAACGGGCTGCACCTTGGCCAGGTCGTGGAAAATGGCCGCTGCCACGAGGGAGTTCTTTTCCATGCCCGGCAGTTCCATCAGCCCCTGGTTGAAGGTGTCGGCAATGAGCTTGAGGATGTTGATGACGTGGCGGTAAACGCCCTGGGAGATGATGCCCGTAATGCGGATTTTGCCTGTGCGGGGGTCGTACTCGTCGGTGTACTCCACAATTGACTGCAGGCGGGCGGCCAGGCGCAGGTCGGGAAGCATGACGGCCAGGGCCTGCTCCGCCTCTTCCTTGGCGGTTTTAAGCAGGTTCATGAGGTTGTGCTCGGCCGAAACGTCGGAAAAGACGAGGAGGTACCTGTCTTTTGCCCCCGGAACCGGGCTGAGCTTGCGGCTCCAGCAACGGTAGTACCTCTGGGGGGAAGATTTTATGGTTTGGGCAGGCTTCGCCACGCACCACTTGACAACCTCTTCTGCCCCCATCTTTGTTTCTTTAAAGATATTCTCCGCCATGGGAGTGGCAAAGAGCACGTCACCGCTTTCGTCGACCAGGGCTATGCCCACGGGAAAATAGTCCGCCAGCTCGCACACAGCCTGAGCGAAGTCGGATGGGGAGATGCCGTCCATAATTTACCTCCCGCAAAATATTTTACCTGCCCGGAGGATTTCAGGCGGAGATCTCCGGAGAAGGCTTGCCCAGGTGATAGCCCTGGCACAGGGTGACCCCCAGGCGTTTAAGCGCTTCGCACGTCTCAGCCGTCTCCACCCATTCGGCTATGGGCTCAATACCCAGCTTGCGCAGCAAAGCCACCATCTGCTCCACAATCAACTTGCACCTGGAGCTGCGCGTGAGGTCCCTCACCAGGGAGCCTTCGATCTTCACAAAGTAGCAGTCGAAGTAGCGCAGGTAAAGGAAGGAGGAAAACCCGCTGCCGAAGTCGTCCAGGGCCAGCCTGATGCCCGCGTTTTGCAGCTCCAGGGCAAAGGCAAGCACCTTGCCTATGTCCCTCACGGCCTGCCTTTCCGTCAGCTCCACCACCAGGCGCTCCGGCCGCAGGTGATAACGACGCAGGAGGCCCAGGAATTTGTTCACCACGTCCTCCTGCTCCACTTCCTGCAGGGCGCAGTTGATAAAGATGAGGTGCTCGGCACTCCTCTGGCTGAATTTGGCCAGGGCCTTTTCCAGGCATCTTATGGTGACCTGGTGGATGAGGTTGGTGTCCTCGGCTAGCTCGGCAAAAAAGGCCGCGGGGTAAAGCTGGCCCTGGAGGGAGATCCTGGCCAGCACTTCAAAGCCCACGGTACTGCCGGTGGTGGTGTCGACGATGGGCTGAAAGTAGGGGATGATGCCATCGTCGTGCAGCAGGGCCTCTTTTAAGAGGACGCTCTTCTCGTGTTTTTGGGTCAGCTCCGCCTGGCCCTTGCTTACCTCCAGTACCTCCACGCGGTTCTTCCCCCGCCGCTTGGCCATAATTCCGGCCATTTCCGCAGCCGTTAAAAGGTCGTTGGCGGAGGAGCCATGGAGGGGAAAGGAGGAGACGCCCACGCTTACGGTGACGCCCAGGTCCTCCTCCACGGGCCGCTGCCTTTCCACTTCCTGGCGGAGCTGCTCGGCCAGCGAGAGCGCTTCGCGCAGGTCCCTAGCCGGGCAGATGACCCCGAAGGAGTTGCTACCCGTTCTGGAGGTGACCATCTCCGGGGAGGAAAAAATCTCCTTGATGGTGCCCGCAACGGCCCTCAGCACGGCATCCCCCACCACGTACCCGTAAATGTCGTTAATGAAGCGCAGGTTGTCCACGTCGACCCACACGATGCTTAAGGATTCATTCTGGCGCCGGGCGTACTCCAGAGCCCTGTCCAGTTCCTTTTGGAAGGGCTCCCGGTTTAAAAGCCCGGTCAGCGGGTCAACCTCGGTAAGCAGGCGCAGGGATTTGAGGGACTCCTCCTGGTAACCAAGGTAGAGGCAGCCCAGCTCCAGGAGGGCGGCCATGAAGAGCGCCTGCAGTTCTTGCGGCTGGGAAGGAAAAGATGCACGCTGGAGGGTTTCCCGGAGAAAAAGGTTGCCGATGGACACCAGCGCTCCTAGCACCTCTTCCACGGTCCTTTCCTGCCCGTAGAGGGCCTGCCCCTTTTGGAAGGCCTCCTGGCAGTAGCAAGCCAGGCGGGGGAGGTCACCAAGAGCCCCCTTTATACGGGCGAGGAGGTGCTCCAGCTGCTTGTGCTCGGCTTCGGGGAGCAAGGGAGGTTGTTCCTGCAAAATTTTTAGTAAGCTGGCCAGTGCTTTTTCCGTCAGCATCTTGACAAGAGCGGACTCCCTTCTCTCAGTTCTTGGGAGGTACCTCCCCTTCGCAGACAACCACGTTTTTGCCTTTTTTCTTGGCCTGGTAGAGGGCTTTGTCAGCCAGCATGATCAGGTCGTTGGGGGATATCGATCCTTTTCCGCGGTAACCCGCTGCCCCGATGCTGGTGGTGATGGAGCTTTTCGTGCCCGGGATGGTGAGGTTGGCGGCTATCTGGCTGCGTATTCTTTCCAGGGCGATCACCGCCCTGTTGAGGTCTGTATTGGGCAGCACGACGAGGAACTCTTCCCCTCCATAGCGGAAGACCTTGTCGCCGCCGCGCAGGCTTTTCTTGATGATCACGGCTGCTGCGCGCAGCACCTCGTCGCCGGCGTGGTGGCCGTATTCGTCGTTGACCGTTTTGAAGTTGTCCAGGTCCAGCATGGCCACTACCAGCGGGCTTTCCCTTTCCTGGGCCTCTTTGAGCATCTGGTTGAGATCAGGGTAGAGGGCCAGGCGGTTGTAAAGGCCGGTGAGAGGGTCGCGCTCGATGCGGTCTTTGAGCTGGAGGAGGAAGGTGTCTATGACCACCAGTATTTGCGCCAGGAACTCCGTGGCCCGGTCGATGTAGATCCACTGAATGGCGTCGCTGTCGCGGCGGACGCCCATAATCTCTCTTAAGGCGCGCGTGTGCACGTCCAGGATGTTGGACGTCTGGATCTGGTGCTCGCCGAGCTGGCCGGTCAGGTAGCTGTATGCTTCCAGGAGAACGCCCTCTGCCCCGCCCTCGCACACGTAGCGCTCCAGATAGTTTTTGTAAGTTTCGTAAAAGCTTTCTACGGCCACCTTTACCTCCACCTCTTTCCCACCAGCACGCTGGCGTCATCTTCCGGAAGGCCGAACTTCTCCAGGATGCACAGCACCAGCCCCATTCCCCACCGCTCCGGCAGGCCGTGGTGCAGGGCGGGCACGAACCCCCTCCTTATACCGTCGGAGCAAACGATGACGCCTTCTACCCCGGCGAGGCTGACTTCCCTCACCGCGGGCGTTACTTTGCGCCCCCCCACCACGCCGGGTTGGGTAAAAAGGAGATCTGCTTTGCGGGGGCTCCTCACAAGCCACCCTCTCATGTTGCCCACCATGATGTACCGCAAAACAAGAGGCGCGAAAAAACCCACGAAGAGGGCGCACCCTCTCCGCCGCGCCGCCACAGCCTCGGCTGCCCCGAAGTAGGCCTCCGGGGAACTTCCCATCACCTCTTCCAATGCTTCCAGCATTTCCCGGGCGCTCGCGTGGGCTTCCTCGCCGTGCCCCAGGACGTCTGCCACGACGGCCAGAACGCCGCCCTCTGCCGCCCGCACCCAGCAAAAATCTCCCCCGGCCTCTTCTCCCCTGCGCGGCCTCCAGCAGCCCCAGAAGCTCCAGCCCTGCCCTTCCGCCTGCAGGGTGCGGAGGCTCAAAAGCGGCGCCTCCTCTTTTCGGCCACCACCACCGTTCCCCTGCCGGGGGCCGAGTAGATGGCAAAGGAGTCCATCAAGCGCTTCACGCCGGAGAGGCCGATGCCCAGGCTGCGCTCGTAGGTAGTGTAGCCTTTGGTGAGCACAAGCTCCACGTCGGGGATGCCGGGGCCCTGGTCGGCGGCAATGATCTCCATGGAGGGGCCGCTTTTGCCCTCTTCTTTTTTCCGGAGCATGATGCGCCCCTGCTGGGCGTAGCGGTAGATATTGCGGGCCAGCTCGGATACGGCGGTGGCTACCTTGGTGGTGTCGGCCAGGGAAAATCCCATTTCCTGGGCCAGCTTCTTGGCCATCTGCCTGGCCACGGCAATGTCCTCCTCTTTGGCTATGCGCACCACCACGTCAAACTCGTGGGACTGGCTGGCCAGAATGGCCTCGAGCTTTTCCAAATCCATGGTTCACCCACCAGCTTCTAAGGCGCCTGGGCCAGAACCAGGGCGTGCTCCAGGTCCCGGGCTATGCTCAGCTCTCCCAGCGCTATGCCCATCTGGGCTAGGGTTAAGGCCACGGGGGGGCGGATGCCGCACAGAATGGTGCGGCACCCCATGAGCCGGGCCATGGCGGCGGTTTCGGAGAGGGTGTAGGAGATGTAGCTGTCGATGACCTCCACCATGCGCACGTCCAGGATGATGGCCTTTGCCCTCGTGCGCGCGATTTCTTTTAAGAGCTGCTCCTGTAGAAGGCCTACGGTTTTATCGTCCAGGTCTATCTGAATGGGCACCAGCAAAAAGTCGGCAATTTGTAAAACGGGCACCACCTGCTCGGGGTTAGAAGGCGCCTCTTTCATCGTTCTCCCCCACCCCGCTTTTGGCCAGGCTCAGGGCCAGCTCGCGCCTCTTGCGGGTTTCTTCCATGGTGAGGGCAATACCCCGCCGCAGGGCGTCCTCCAGGTCCCGCGCGATGGACACCGTCTGGAAGTCCACGCCCAGCTTGACCAGCGTGTGGGCCACTTCGGGCTTGATGCCGGTAAGGATTACTTCCGCCCCCAGTAGCCTGGTGGCGTTGAACATCTCGATGAGGAAGCCGCCCACCACCGTATCGATCATGGGCACGCCGGTGACGTCCACGATGACTACCTTGGCCCTGGTGGAGCTGACGCGGTTTAGGAGCCTTTCGGCAATGTCCTGCGCGCGCTGGCTGTCGATGTTGCCAATCATGGCCACCAGGAGCATATCCGTCCAAATGCGGATGATGGGGGTGGCCAGCTCGGCAAGCATCTGCCTTAGGTGGCTGAGGGTTTCCTCCTGCTCGCGGCGCTTTTCCCCGCAGGCCTTAAGCGCCAGCTGAAAGACCCTGGTGGCCGGGAACTCCGGCAGCTCTGCGGCCAGGGCGGCAATTTTCGCCGCCAGCGGCTCTTCCTCAAGCTCTTCCGCCAGGGAGCGCAGCGTGGACGTCAGGGCCGCTTCCTCCTGCGCGCCCTCAGCGGCAAAGAGTTTTCCCAGGAATTCCTCCCACAGCTGGGTTTCGGCCGGTGTGCGGCCGATTTTACGGGCCAGCGCGGACAAATTTTGCGGAGCGTGCATTTTTGCCTGTTCTCCCCTCGCTTGGCGTTTTGTCTACAATAATTCTACTTCTTTTGGCAGGATTCCTTTTCTTTTGGCAGGATTCCTCCCCCCCTGTGGGTCAGGGGGCTTTTCTCACTTTCCCGGGCTCTGCTGGAGGTTTCTGATGTCGCGGACGACCTCGTGCAGTTTTTTCACCAGGGACTGCGGGAAGTCCTTAATCTCCTCCACGAAGTCGGCAATGTCCGGCCTCTTGGTGAGAAGCTCCAGGGTTCCGGCAATTTCTGCAGGTATCACTTCCCTGATTTCCCGCTCGTCCAGTGCCAGGTAGGCCACGGGGATGCCGTACACTTCGGCCAGCAGGCGGAGCACTTGGTAGGAGGGCTCGCGCACGCCGCGCTCGTAGCCGGAGATGGTGGAGGCGTGCAGGCCGGTTTTTTCCTCCACGTGCTTTAAGGTCAGACGCTTACGCTGCCGGTAAAACCGCAGGCGTTTTCCCAACATGTTCTTCCCTCCCATGACGATGCTGGGCTAAAGGCCTTAAGGCCTTTTGCTTATGGTTCACCTCCCGGAAAAGTTTTAGGCGATTGGTAAAAATGTGTAGAACTTTGGCGATAAATTGCATAATATCCCCAAAAGAAAACGAGAGCCGGATCGAAGGCTTACACCGGCTCTTGACGGAATGCGGTTAGATTGGCGTGATGCTATGCAAATTCTGATAATACCTTTCTTTTGGCCGAAGCTGGTCTATGTACAAGCTTCTATAATTCTGTACGATTTCACTTTAACCAAAAATGGCATGTATGACAAAGAGCTTAATAGTAAAAAATTCTCCCTCCTCCTTTTTGCTTACCTAGTTGCAGTAGTTTTTGCGTTAACAGAGTTCCCTGGCCGGTTCTATCTGACAAAAAGGGAGAAAAAACGAGATTCGACGAGTAAATTGGTGTTTAAAAGCTAAATACAATGAAAACTGGATCCCCCGGGCTTTTGACTTTGTTAAACATACGGGAGATAATTTCCTCAAAAATAGACATATCGCATAATAACTTAATGCAGGAGATGCGATATGCATAACCTGTCCGGCATAGCCGACTGCTAATGTGTTGGGAGTAACCGATACAAGGGCGTTCTAGGACAGTAGTTCGACAGGTGTTGTTTAAGGAAGTCCTTGCGGAGGGAAACGCACGAGGATAATTTGCTGAGCCCGGTAGCGGGCCTTGTAGAGATGGCTCCTTGCGGTAATCAAAAAGGCTTTATTTGGGGGTAAGGGCTTCCTTCTGTTGGTGTGCTTTGGGTTGTCTCCGTCTCGTGGCTTTTCTTGAGGGAGCAGTAAAAGAAGAAGAAGAAGAAGAAGAAAGAGTCGTACTTTCTAGAGGCACGCAGCAGGAAAAGTGCGGGGCGTCATTCCTGCAGAAGGGAGGCAGAGGATGGCGCCCCGACGTATTTCCATGACGAAAAATGTCGATACGTGTAGCAAGGAGGGGGAGGGAACGGAGCAAGTTTTTATGAGTTGCACAGACGATACAGATGATTCCGAATTTTTTCAAATATAGGAGGATTTGGTGCCGGTATTGGCACACCGGAACTTTGGTAAAAGGCTAAATTTGCCAGTATACCTAATCTGGAGGAGGGTACTTGCGTGGAGGAGAGGAGGACGTTGGCCCCGCTTCCTGGCGAGAGAAAGGGCGGGGTCGTAAGTGCAACGCTTGCAGAGAGGAAAGCGGCGGAGGCGCGCAAGAGGCAGGCGCGCACCTATGCCAAGCAGCAGCAGATAGCGGAGCGCATAGCTAGCGCCAGCGAGCAACTGTCGTCCGGCGTGGAACAGGCCTCCGGGGCGGTGCAGGAACTCCGCGCTTCCATGGAGCAGATCGCCCGCGGGGCGCAGGAGGCCAGCAGTGCCACCCAGCAGTCCTTGGCGGCCGTGAGGGCCATCGGCGAGCAGGCCCGTCACGCGGTGAAGATGACCGGGGAGTCCCTGGCGCGCTGCCAGGCCATAAAGGAGCTGGTAACAAGGACCTCTTCCGACATTGAAGGGCTGGTCAGGGGCGTGGACGACAACACGGCTAGGAGCGAGGAGTCGGCCCGCCTGGTGGCCCAGCTGGAGGAGGAGGCGGAGAAGATCGGGGAAATCGTGCGGGCGGTGGTGAAAATAGCCGACCAGACCAACCTCCTGGCGCTAAATGCAGCCATTGAGGCGGCGCGCGCCGGGGAGCACGGGCGGGGCTTTGCCGTGGTGGCCGACGAGGTGCGCACGCTGGCCGAGACTTCGGAAAAGGCCGCCAGCGACATTCGGCAGATAGTGAACAGCATTCAGGAAAACGTCAAAGTGGTGGCGGAGGCCATCAGCAGGGCGGCGGAGGTGGCTCGGGGCGAAACGGAGAAGGGTAAGGTAATTACGGCCGAGCTGGCCAAGATAGCCGAGGCAATGGACAGGGTGGTGGAAGGTGCCGGGAACGTAGAGCGGCTGATGGTGGAGGTGGAAAAGGCCATTGCGGAGTTCCAGAAGGGCAGCGAGCAGATAGCCGCCACCGCCGCCGAACAGGCCGGCGCCACGGAGGAAGCCCTGCGGGGTGTCGAGCAGCAGGCGAAAGCCCTTGCGGAGATAAGCGAGAGCAGCGCGAGCCTGGCCGACATGGCCGACGATCTTAAGACCTCCACCGATGTGGTGAAGAGCGCCGAGGCGCTGGCCGCGGCAGCTGAAGAGCTTTCCGCGGCCATCGAGGAGGCCACCAAGTCGGCGGAGGAGATAAACGCCGCGCTGAACCAGATTTCCAGGGGGGCCCAGCAGCAGGCGGCGGCAGCTGAAGAATCCTCGGCGGCCATAAAGCAGGTGGAAAAGTCCATGCAGGTCATTGCCAGGGAGGCCGAGGAGTCCCTGAAGCAGACGGAGGAACTCAGCCAGCTGCTGGCAGCCAACAAGGTCAGGGTCAACGAGTTGATTGACGGCATATCCCGGGCAGCGGCCACCAACCTGGAAAACGTCAACAAGGTCACCGTTCTAGAGCGGTACGCGCGCCAGATCGACAAGATTGTGGACACCATTGCCAGCGTGAGCATCCAGACCAACATGTTGGCGGTGAGCGGGGCCATCGAGGCGGCGCGCGCTGGGGAGTACGGCAAGGGCTTTGCCGTGGTGGCCTCGGACATAAGGAATTTGGCCCAGGAAAGTGCCCGCAACGCGGAGCAGATAAAGGAAATGGTCAAGGGCATCCAGGAGCAGGTCATGAACGTCCTGAGGGACATCACCGCTATCGGTGAGGTGATCAGGGGAGAAGTGGAAAAGGCCAAGAAGACCGTGGCCGACCTCGATACAATCGAGCGGGACATGGCGGCCGTGGCCAGGGGCGTGCAGGAGGTCAGGGACATGTCCGCCCAGTCGCTTGCCCGGGTGGAGGAGGCGGCCAAGGGCGTGGAGCAGATAGCTTCCGCGGCCCACGAGGCCAGCGCGGCGGCGGAGGAGGCGGCCACCGCCAGCCGCCAGCAGGCGGAAGGCATGAAGGAGCTTTCGCAGGCCATCGAAGAAATTGCCGCCCTGGCAGACGAACTCCAGCAGGGCTAGCCGGCGGCCGGGGAGCGTGTGAGGTATGGGCGGTGGAAGCAAGCAGTACGTGGTTTTCCGGCTGGCGGAGGAAAGCTACGGCATAGCCATCGAGTACCTTCAGGAGATCATCAGGGTGCCCGCGGTGGTCAGGGTGCCGCTGGCACCCCCCTACATAAAGGGGCTGGCCAACCTGCGGGGGACCATCCTGACGGTGTACGATACCCGCGTGCGGCTGGGGTTGCCTTCCGGCAACGGCGATGAGGGCAGTCGGGTGGTGGTGGTTAGGTTTAAGGAGCGCCAGGCGGGCTTCATTGTGGACCGCGTGGACGGCGTGGTGGACGTGCCGCTATCCAGCGTCGAGGAATTCCGCCGGGAGGAAGGCAATACGGCAGGGGCCGACCTGATAACCAGGGCAGCCAAGCTGGAGGACCGGCTCGTTTTGCTGCTGGAGCCGGGGGGGCTTTTCGGCTCCGCAGGGGAAGAAAGCTGCCGGGGCGGCAGCGGGGTCACCTTCGGCGGGGCTGCTGCGGGGCAGGAGGAAGGGGCAAGGCAGGTGGAGGAAGAAAAGCAGCTCCTCACTTTTCGCGTGGGCGGTGAGGAATACGGCCTGGACATTGCCGACGTGAAGGAAATCGTGCACCTGCCGGAAAAGGTTAACTTCCTTCCTGGTGCGCCCCCCTACGTGCTGGGCGTGATTTCCTTGCGCCAGAAGGTTCTGCCCCTTTTAAGCCTGCGGCGGCTGTTCGGACTGCCCGAGGAGGAAGGAGGGAGGGTAGTGGTGGCCTACCTGGGGGCCGGCCGCAACCTCCTGGCCGGGCTGGTGGTGGACAGCGTGGCGGAAGTGCTAAGGGTCAGCGAAAAATCCCTCGAGCCGGTGCCCGGGTTGTTCAGGGACCGTGAAAATGGGGAGGTTAGCGCCGTCTGCCGCGTGGGGGAAGACCGCCTGGTCTTTGTGGTGGACGCCTCCAAACTCGTCAGCGAAGAAGCCCTGAGCGTGACGGCAGGCGGGGCGGAAGAAGGCAGCGAGGAGGGCAGGAGGCACTCCGAGGCTGAGCAGCACCTGGTTACCTTTTTGCTGGCCGGAGAGGAGTTTGCCCTACCCATAGCCAGCGTGCGGGAGATCATCCGCGGCACCAGAGTAACACCCGTGCCGGGCTCCCTGCCCTTTGTGTGCGGCGTGCTGAACCTGCGCGGGACCATCGTGCCGGTAGTGGACCTGCGCCTGCGTTTTGCCTACCCCCCGAAGGAACTGGACGAGCAGTCGCGCATCCTCATTTGCGAGGGCCGCAGCACGGTGCTCGGGCTTTTGGTGGACGGTGTCAGGGAGGTGCTCAAGGTGCCGCTCTCGCAGGTGGAGCCCGCGCCGGACATTGTCGTGGCCGGCCTGCAGAGGTGCTTTGTGAGCGGGATTGCCAAACTGGACGCCTCCAGGAACGTCCTCATCCTCGACTCCACGCAGGTGCTTTCCTGGGAAGAAGAGGAATACGCGGCATCGCTGGCGGAGGCGGAAAGCGTTGGCAAGGAAGATACGCGTGCTGGTAGTTGACGACTCGGCCTTCATGCGGCGCGCTCTGGCCCAAATCCTGGAGGCAGCGGGCGACATCGAGGTGGTGGGCACGGCCAGGGACGGCGAGGAGGGTGTGGCGAAAGCCCTGGAGCTGCAGCCGGACGTGGTCACCCTGGACGTGAACATGCCCCAGATGGACGGGCTTACAGCGCTGTGCCACATCGTGGACAGGACAAGGGCTAGGGTGGTCATGGTTTCCTCGCTGACCCAGGAGGGTGCGGAGGTAACCCTGGAGGCGCTGGCTCTGGGCGCCGTGGATTTTGTGGCCAAGCCCGGAGGTACCGTATCCCTGGGTATAAAGAACCTGGCAGAGGAAATCGTGTACAAGGTGAGAGCGGCGGCACGGGCCAGGGTGAGGGGCCGTCCTGCCGCCCGGCCTGATGCCACCGCTGCGCGGCAGAAGCCGGCTGCGCCTGCGGGGCTGCCCGGGTTGGAATGGCTGGCGGTCATAGGCGTCTCCACGGGCGGGCCGCGCACGCTGGAGGAAGTGCTCATCCGGCTTTCCCCGCGGCTTCCCCTGGGCGTGGTGGTGGTGCAGCACATGCCCCCCCACTTTACCCTCAGCTTTGCTCAGCGCCTCGACCGGGTTTGTGCCGTGAAGGTCGAGGAGGCCTCGGAGGGGGCGAAGGTGGAGGCGGGCAAGGTGATCGTGGCCCGGGGAGGGTACCACCTGCATCTGCGGGAATCCGGAGGCGGGCTGCGCTGCCACCTGAGCCACAGGCCCGAGGGCACCCTTTTCAAGCCCTCGGTGGAGGTGACCATGCGCTCGGCCATGGAAGCCTTCTCCCCCCAGAGGATGATCGGGATTCTCCTCACCGGCATGGGGGACGACGGGGCAGAAGCCATGGCGGAGTTGCGCCGGCGGGGCGGGTTTACCATTGCCGAGAGCGAGGAGACGGCCGTGGTGTGGGGGATGCCCCGGGCGGCCTTGGAGAGGGGAGGGGCGGAGGTGGTGGTGCCGTGTTATGAAATTCCGGCCATCTTGGAAAGGAAGGTGAAAAGAAAGTGAGCGGTGCGGCGAGGGAGACGGTGGAGGAACTGGGGCACGTTTTGGCCTCCTCTCCGGATGAGGGGGAAAAGATGGACGCTGCCTGGCGGTTGGGCGCTCTGGGAACCGGAGAAGCGGTGCGGTGCCTGGCCGGGGCTTTAAAGAGGGAGCAGAGCCCCCTGGTGCGCGAGGCCATTACCGGGGCCCTCCTGGGGTGCGAGCCGAGAGCGGTGGCGGAGGAAATGGCCGCGCTTTTAAAGAGCGGGGAAGCCTCCGCGGTAAGCGCGGCCATGGAGGTGTTAAGCGCCTGCTGCAGCGAGGATTCCCTAGAGGTGCTGGAGAGGCTTCTAAGGGACGAAAATAGGGACGTGAGAGTTTCGGTCGTGCACACCCTGGGCAAGAGTAACTGCGCTTCGGGCGCGGACCTTTTCCGGCGGGTAATCAGCGAGGATGAGGACGTCAACGTGGTGGCGGCGGCCGTGGAGTACCTGGGGGAGGTAGGGGAAGAGCGGGACGCAGAATTGCTGCGCGCCGCTGCGGAGAGGTTTAAGGACCCTTTCCTGTCCTTTACGGTGCGCCGCGCTCTGGAGATGCTGGAGAATTGAGGTGACGGAGGCTTGCGGAAGGCTGACTTTGACAGGCTGCGGGAGTTTATCTACAGGCAGACGGGGATCCTTTTTGAGCCCCAGAAGCAGTATTACGTGGAGCGGCGCGTGGAGCAGCACATGGCCTCCAGAGGCTACAGCAGCTTTAACGAGTATTTTAGCGCCCTGAGGTTTGGCCGCGGCGAGCTATGGCAGGAGCTTTTAAACAGCCTTACCGTGAACGAAACCTACTTTTTTCGCGAGTACGACCAGCTGAAGTGCTTTGCGGAGGAGGTCTTGCCCCTCTGGGTGGGGAACGGCGCGGGCAGGGCGGGGATCAAAATCTGGAGCGCGGGGTGCTCCACCGGTGAGGAGGCCTACACCCTGGCCATCATCATGGAAGAAATGGCCCAGGGCTACCCGTGGGAAATACACGCCACGGACATCAATACCGAGGTCCTGGCCAGGGCTCAGGAAGGGGTTTACAACGATTACGCCGTGCGCCAGGTGCCGGATGTTTACTTTACGCGCTACTTTACCCGCGTAAATGGGGGCTACGCCGTTTCCCCGCTGCTCAAGAGGAGGGTGAAGTTTTATCAGGTAAACCTGATGGACGACGCGAGGATGCGGCAGATGAAGGGCTTTCACGCCATTTTCTGCCGCAACGTGCTCATTTACTTTGACGACGCTTCCCGCCGCCGGGTGGCCCTCCACTTTTACCAGGCCCTGGAGCCCAACGGGTACATATTCCTGGGGCACTCGGAGTCCATGAGCAGGATCACCACCGTTTTTAAGCCCGTGAGGTTTAAGAATGCCATCATATACCAGAAGGCGGGTTGAGGGGGTTTGGAGTCTTGGCGAGGGCACTGGTGGTAGATGACTCCAGCGCGGTGAGAGCCTACCATGCGGAGATCCTGCGCGGAGAGGGTTTTGAGGTGGAGGTGGCCGACAACGGCTACGAGGGTCTGGAGAGGTTCATGGAGGGAGGATTTGACCTCCTGCTGGTGGACGTGAACATGCCGCGCATGCACGGCTACGACTTCATCCGCGAGGTCCGCCGCACACCGGAGGGCAAAAAGGTAAGCATCATCGTCATTTCCACGCGGGCCAGCTCCCGGGACAGCCTGGAGGCTTTTAAGGCCGGCGCCGACCTGTACCTGGTGAAGCCCGTTGACCCTGCGGAGCTGCAGGCCGTCTGCCGGATGGTGGTCGGCCAAAGAGGTGGGGGAGCGCATGGCGGCAAGTGAGCGGGCAGGCGAAAAGCGCCTGCTGGAGCTGGGGCCGCAGGAAATTGCCGGGCGCAACCTCTGGCCGGTGCTGGCGGAAATGGAGACCAGGGGATGGCTGGAAAAGGTGGAGGTAACCTCCCGCGGCGAGGAACTTTGGGTTAGCCTGGTGCTGGGGGAGCACGTTTCAGAAAGGGCGGCCAGGGAAGCAGTGGAGGTTCTGCTCGGGCAGCAGGCTAGGGAGAGGGAAGCCCCCGCAATACAGGCGGTCCGGGAAGGAGGAGGGAAGGAATGGGCGGAAGCGCAGACGGTGAGGGTGGAGCAAGCCAAAATCGACCGCCTCCTGGGCCTTGCCGGTGAACTGATCATTGAGAGTAACGGGCTGCTCTACCTGTTGCGCCGCCTGGAGGGTCTGGGAGTTTCCGCGGAGGTGGTCAGGGAGCTCAAAGAGCGGCACGCCCGCCTTTCGCGCATTAGCTGGGACGTGCAGGACGCAGTAATGGAGATGCGCCTCATGCCGGTGGGCATGGTTTTCGAGCGCTTCAGGAGGGTGGTGCGGGAGGTCGGCCAGGAGCTGGGGAAAAAGGTGCAGTTTCTCACCCAGGGCGAGGAGATAACCATTGACCGCAGCGTGGCAGCGGCCATTTACGACCCCCTCCTCCACCTAGTGCGCAACGCCCTTGATCACGGCCTGGAGGAGCCGGAGGAGAGGAGAAGGGCGGGCAAGCCCGAGGCGGGTAAGCTCTTGCTGGCGGCCAGCCGCCGCGGGGAAAGGATCCTGGTGAAGGTGGAAGATGACGGCAGGGGCATGGACTTAGAGGCGATAAGGGAAAAGGCTGCCGCCCGGGGCTGGGTGCCGGCGGAGCAGGCGCAGCGGCTGCGCAAAGAGGAACTTCTGGAGTTTGTCTTCCGCCCCGGTTTCAGCACAAGGGAGGCCCCCTCGTCTCTCTCGGGGCGCGGCGTGGGCATGGACGTGGTAAGGGAAGCGGTGCAGGCGCTGGGTGGACGCGTGAGCCTGGAAACCGAGCCGGGCTGCGGCACGACGGTGACCATGGAGCTGCCGGTTACCGTGAGCATTACCAAGGTGCTCCTCTTTGAGTGCGGGGGGCTGTTCGGGCTTCCGGTGGGAGAGGTGAAGGAAATAGTCAAAGTGGGCCGCAGGCGCCTGAGGGAGTTCAAGGGGAGGCAGTTTGTGCCCCTGCGGAACGCCATCTACCCGGTTTTGCGCCTCTCCTGCCTGCTCGGTCGCGGTGAAGGCGCTGCTTCTCCCGACGAGGAGGTTACCCTGCTGGTGTTGCTCGGCGGCCTGGCCGTGGAGGTGGGGAAGGTCCTGGGTGAGCAGGACGTGGTGCTCAAGAACCTGCCCCCCGAGGTAGGCGCGCAGAGGCTTTTCAGCGGGGCGGCCATTTTGGGCAGCGGCGACATTGCTCTGATTCTGGATGCCGGCGAGCTGGGAGGTGTAGCCCTTGAAAGTTGACCTGCTCTCTCTTTTTCTAGAAGAAGCGGAGGAGCAGCTTGAGCTCCTGGAACACCTGCTTTTAAAGCTGGAGGAAAAAGAGGACCCGGAGATCATAGACGGCATCTTCCGCGTGGCCCACACCATCAAAGGCTCCGCGGCCTGCGTTGGCTTCCGGGAGGTGAGCGACTTTGCCCACGAGCTGGAAAACCTCCTGGACAAGCTGCGCAAAGGAGAAATTTCCCTTTCCCCCAAGGTGTGCAACCTCATGCTTAAAGGTCGGGACGCCCTGCGCCTCCTGGTGCGGGGGGCAAAGGACGGCGGGAGCGAGGCCGCCTTTGCCGCGGCGAGGAGCCTGGCGGAGGAAGTGGCCGGGTTCCTGGCAGGCGGCGGGGCGGAAGAGGGACGGCGGAGGTTTTTCGTGCGGGCGCATCTGGACCCGGAGTTTCCTATGAAGGAGGCCAGGGCCTTTGTCATCTTGAAGCGCCTGGAGGAGCTGGGTAGCCTCGAGGCCTCGCTGCCGCGGATTGAGGACCTCTTGGGGGGCAGGGTTGTCCCGAAAGACGTGCAGGCACTGGTGTGCACCGAGGTGGGGGAAGGAGACCTGGAGGAGTGCCTGCGGAGCTACGAGGAAGTGGTGGCGCTGGAAGTGAGGCCCTCGCTGGACTTCGGTGCGCCCAGCTGGGAGAAGTTCTGGCAGTGCGTGGAAGAGCACTGCCACGGGGGCAAAAAGGTGGCGGTAAAAGTTGACCCGCACTGCGTGGCCCTTGACCTGGAGGCGCTCAGGGTCATGACGGAAGCGGCCCGCAGGGGATGCATTTTCTACACCACCGACCCCTTTTATCACTCAATCCTGAGCCGCTTCGTTTTTCGTTGAGGGGGGCGGAGCGACCGAGAGGATGGTTTTTCATGCCCGTGTTGGCACAACGTGAATTTCGCGTTCTCTATCCGCTAACGGAAAGCCTGCTGGAACAGCTGGCCGGCGCGGACAGGGTTACTTACGAGCATTCTCTTCACGTAGCCGGTGTGGCTTCCCTCTTGGCCAGGGAGATGGGGCTTGCCGGGGAGGAGCGCGTGCTTTACGAGGCGGGCCTCCTGCACGATGTTGGCAAGCTGCACGTGCCGCGGGAGCTGCTTTTCACGCGGCGCGTTTTCGGCCCGTCCGACCGCCTGGAAATGCAAAAACACGTAGGCTATACGCGCGAGATTTTGACACACTGCCGCTACCCCCGCACCCTGGTGGAGGTCTGCTGCCAGCACCACGAGCGGCTGGACGGCTCCGGCTACCCCCTGGGCCTAAAGGGGAGCGCCATTTCTCCCGGGGGCAGGATCCTGGCCGTGGCGGACGTGTTTGCAGCGCTGGTCGCCCCGCGGCCTTACCGGGGTGCCCTTTCCCCCCGCCAGGCGGTGGAGATACTCCGGCAAGAGGCCCTGTGCGGGCGCCTTGCGGCAGAGGTGGTGGGGGCCTTGGTGAGGAGGCTGGACGAGTGCTGCGGCCTCTGTGGGGTGCGTGCGGGGGTGTGAGCGTGTGGAGAAGTCCTCGGCCGTAGAGGCAGGTGGACGGAATGGAAGCAGACTGCGCGGTGTTGAGGAAGCTGGTTGCGTGGGCGCTTTCCGAAAACCCCAAGATGAGGTGGCATGCGGTACGCCACCCCGGGTGCCCGGAGGACCTGGCCCTCTACCTGGTGGACGACCCCGACCCGCAGGTGAGGCTCGGCGCGCTGTGCAGGCTGGTGCTGTGCGGGTCGGTGGACCGCCGGAAGGCCGGGGAAATGGCCGGGCCGGGCGCGCAGCTAGATGCCTTATTGGGACTTTTGGGGAACAAGCGAAGTTGGGAGGGAAAGAATGGAAGTGAAAGGGCTCAAGGGGGCCGAGGTCATCATGGATAAGGATGTTGAGATTTTGGAACTTCGTCAGCGGCTGGCCGAGTATGAGGAAGCCGTCAAGATGGCTGTGGATAGTTCGGCACCTTATATTGCGAGGCACGGTGCGTTTTTGATCCCTGCAGAGGCATGGGAGAGGTTGGTTGCGCTGATTTACCCCAGGGTGGCAGCTGTTGCAGAGTTATCCAAATGCCGGAAAGCTGGAGGAAGACTAGAGGCAGGTGACATCGTGGAGGTGCTGGAGGAGGAAGCTCAGGAAGGGTGATACTTTGGAGGGCCTGGACGTACGTGAGCAGGAACTGGCCAGGCTCTTTCTGCGGTGCCTCATAGGTGCTAGCAAGCGGGGGCCGGTAGATGTGGGTGCGTTCATTCATGCCTTCCGGGAGTACCTGTACGGCAGCTTTAGCCCGCCGGAGAAGTACGTGAGCTGGCGGCCTAGGCGGAAGAAGACGGCGAAAGGGAGTGGTTGAGTTTCTTTTGGGGAAGGCCGGGCTTTGTCTGACCGAGGTGTAGGTTAATTTGGCCCCACTACTGGGATGAAATTTCGGGTTGTGAAGTGTGAGGAAGCCACGATGTTGCTAGCCGTGGAGGTGCGCAATAGGCTAGTAGAAGCTTACCAGGAGATCTGGTGCATGCAGGATTAATGGGTCTGGAGCGAGGGTTCCGGTCGAAGGAGCGGTTTTCTCCTCGCTTTCATTTATCGAGGTACAGTAGCTCAAAGAAATGGCCAGGGGAAAGCCTTCTAACCATTGCTGGGGTGGTTAAGTTCAGGCTGAAGGAGCAAGTTGGCCATGAATGGCAAGTTAAGCGGAGTCCAAAAAGCGGCCATTGTGCTTATTGCTCTGGGTGCGGAACTTTCCGCAAAGGTGCTCAAGCACTTCCATGACGACGAAATCGAGCTGCTCACCCAGCAGATTTCCTTAATGGAAAACGTGCCCCAGGGCGTGCGAGACAGCGTCCTCCAGGAGTTCCTGGAGCTGCACCAGGCCAGGAAGTACCTCATGCACGGCGGCTACAATTACGCCAAGGAACTCCTGGAGAAGGCCCTGGGCCCGCAGAAAGCGGAGCAGATTTTAAACAAGGTAACCGTGGCCATCAAGCAGGTTCCTTTCAGCGGCCTGCGCCGCACCGACCCCCGGCACCTCTTCAACTTCATCCGGGACGAGCACCCGCAGACCATTGCCCTCATCCTCACCTACCTGGTGCCGGAGCAGGCGGCCATGATCCTCTCCTCCCTGCCGCCGGAAAAGCAGAGCGACATTGCCCGGCGCATCGCCCTCATGGACCGCGTGCCGCCGGAGGTGGTCAGGGAAATCGAAAACATCCTGGAAA
>NZ_AUBR01000005.1 GCF_000429345.1 Desulfovirgula thermocuniculi DSM 16036
TGGGCGACCCCATGGTTAACGAGGACCACATTGCCGTGCTGGGGCTGGCCGCGCCCGAGGAGCTGGGCATCATGAAGCGGCTGGCCCTGGCGGTCAACGAGATCCTGCGGGACTACCTGGCCCAAAGAAACCTCATCCTGGTGGACTTCAAGCTGGAGTTCGGGCGCCACCACGGGGAAGTCATCCTGGCAGATGAGATTTCCCCCGACACCTGCCGCTTCTGGGACGCCCGCACGAAGGAGAAGCTGGACAAGGACCGTTTCCGCCGCGACCTGGGCGGCGTGGAGGAAGCCTACCGGGAGGTATGGAGCCGGCTGGTGGGCTAGGGCTCTAAAATTTCCAGAGCGAGCAGTGAAAATGTCAGATGAAATTCGTCAGTGAATTTGTCAGGGCGTGTATAATTTTTAGAGAAATGGGGAGCGCGAGGGGGCTGTAATCCCCCTCAATTTATTGAGGGGATACGACGAGCAATTTTGCTGCGTTAGCTCTTACCCTTTCCAGTAAGCTCCCGAGGCAAAATTGCTCGTCGCACGGACCCCCTCGCTCCGGTATTTACGCCTGGCACAGGAAGTGCTACCATATACCCGGAAGGTAAACGAGATGGAAAAGATCCTTCCTCACGGCTAAGCTCAAGCTGGCTCCCACGCCCGAACAGAAGGAGTGGCTGTGGGAGATGAGCCGCTGTGCCACCAGACTGTACAACCTGGCCCTGGAGCAGCGGCGCTGGCACTGGTTGCGCTACCACCACACCAGGCCGGGCATCACCTACGCACAACAAAACGCCCAGCTGGTGGAACTTAAAGAGGCTTTTCCGGAGTTCAAGGTGCTCTACAGCCTGGTGGCCCAGGAAGTGCTGCGGCTGGTGCAGAAGAACTTCAACTCTTTCTTCGGGCGGCTGAGGAGCCCGCGGGCAAACGGCCGGGAGGAAACGGCCCGCCCGCCGCGGTTCAAGAGCTCCCGCTATTTCTTTACGCTTTGCTACGTCCAGAGCGGGTTTGCCCTGGAGGGCGGTAGGCTGGTGCTTTCCGGCGGGCAGGGAAGGCGGGAGCGCATAGCCATAGCAGGAGCAAGGTGGTCGGCAAGCCCGACAAGCAGGGCATGGTTTCGAAGGATCCTGCCAAAGGGAAGGGTAACGCAAAAATCAACCGCGCGGTGCAGAACGACTGGCCGCTGGTGAAACTCCTCGGCCGCCTGTCCTACAAGTGCCACCTGCGGGACAGGTACGCGAAGAGTGCCGACGAGCGCTACAGCACCCAGCGGTGCAGCCGCTGCGGGCACCGGCAGAAGCTCGGCCCCTCGGTGCGGGTTTACTGCTGCCCTAAGTGCGGGCTCATAGTGGGCCGTGACGAGAACTCTGCCGTGAACCTGCTCAACAAAATCCTTGCCGAGTTGGCCCGGCCGCCGGTTAAGCCGGAAGGCTTCACCGCGCGTGCCGTGTACCGCCGCGCCCCTTGGGGAAGGTGGTATACGGAAACCTCCAGGGTACATAATATGGCCCTGGCCTCCGGAGCCTAGCCGCTCCCGGATGCTCCCCAATTTATTGGGGGGAGGAGGTCACACGTGCAAGATATAAATGGCTTGTACTTTATGGATGATCTTTAGCGGGTCTACGGGGGTGAGCGGGAGTAGCACCCGCCTTTTCTTTTTACCGCAGGTATTCGAGCAGCTTTACCTTCAGATGCGGAGCATGCCTTTACATGTTCCTCTACAGGGTGTATGTGACCCATTCCAGGTGAAAGAGGGGGAGCTGCCTAGACCCTATTGGACCTTACGACCGACAAAACCTAAGAAATACGGCTAGTTAGGCTAAAGGAGTGCTTTTCATATCCTCATTAAAGCCAGTAGGACCGGCCTGGAAAGGCTAGGGTAGAGGGCAAAAAGGGCCATGCCCCCTCCTCCGGCGGGGGTAAGGAGGGAATGGGTTTTGATCTCCCGCAGGAGCCTTTCCGGAGTCATGCGGGGGTTGCCGGCATTGATACGTAAAATGGTTCCCCCGGAAAGGGTGTAGGGGGTAATGGTCCCCCGGTGAATGTAGTAAAAGTACTTGTAACCCACCGCGCGGGCAATTTCCACCGCTTCGGGGCTGGCCACGCCGTACGGCCAGGCCAGGTGCTCCACGGGCCGGCCCAGCTCCTTTTCCAGAATTGTTTTGGCCAGGAGGAGGTCTTCTTTAACCCTGGCCCGGTATTCCTGCGGCGTTTCCCGGCGGCCTGCTGCCTCCAGCCAGAGCGGTTCGCATACTGCCGGCTTTAAATTTACCCTGCCCAGCACGGAGCGCGAGACCACAGCTTTGTGGTGGCTGTCGTAGGTGTGGGACTGGAAGCTCATGCCGTGGGCTTGCATTTCGCGCATTTGGTCCCAGGAGAGCTTGGGGAGCTTATCCTTTTTGTCCCCCACCCTGCTGACAATTACGAAGCAGGTGGCCGGCATGTTTCTCCTCTTGAGCTCCGGGTAGGCCTGGGTGTAGAAAGATTCATAGCCGTCGTCAAAGGTAATGACCACCGCCTTTGAGGGCAGCTCCTCCCCCAGAGCCAGGTGGCGGGCCAGCTTTTCGGTGGAGATTACCCGGTACCCTTCTCTTTCCAGGGCCTCGAGGTGTGCCCTGAAGAGCTGGGGGGTAATGGTGGAGCTGGACTGCTGGGTGGCGCTGATGTGGTGGTACATCAGCACCGCAACCCCGGAATGCGGGGGCAGGCTTTTGGCGACCGGGGGTAAGGGCTGGGCTGCAAGCCCGAGAAATACAAAAGGAAAGAAGAGCTTACCGAGGGTTGACCAGAGGCTCCCCCATACCGGCCAGGAAAGCAAAGGCACCCTATCTTCCCTCTCCCTGCGTTGTCTGGGCAGTGCCAACAACCCGATCTCTAGGTTAGCAGCACCCTCCCCGGCTTGTAAAGACGAAAAAATTCGTTGCCTGCCCCGGGAAGGATATTTTATACTACAAGGGGTAACTTTTGGCGGAAAAATGCGAAGGAGGTCTAAAAGCGCGGGGATGAGGGCGGCAAAACTGGCGGTTTTGGTCTTTCTGGCGGTTTTCTTCCTTGCCGGTTGCCGGAAAGAGGCTGCTCCGAGGGCCTATTCCCTCCCGGAGGAGGCAAGCTTTGATGTTGTTGTGGCCGGTGCAGAGCCGGAGGGCATTGCGGCAGCGGTTTCCGCCGCCCGGCAGGGTGTCAGCGTGCTCCTGTTGGATCACCGGGATAAGGTGGGGGGGCTGTACACGCTGGGCTGGCTGAACTTTATTGACATGAACTACGGCCCCCACGGCGATCTGGTAACTAAAGGGACCTTTGCTGAGTTCTACCATCAGGTGGGCTCGGCTTCCTTTGACGTGGAAAAGGCCGAAAAGGTTTTCAACCAGATGATTGGCAGGCACCCCAACATTTCGCTCTCCTTAAACACGCGGGTAGTGGAGACGTTGGTGGAAGGGGGAGCCATAACCGGGCTTAAGGTGCAAAGGGACGAGAGGTTTTCCCTCATCCGCGCGCGCCGCGTCATCGATGCCACGCAGGACGGGGATGTGGCCGTGATGGCCGGCGCTCCCTACACCGTGGGGGCGCAGGACATCGGGGAGCCCGCCCGCCGCCAGTGCGTAACCCTGGTCTTTCGGGTGAAAAACGTATCCTGGGAGAAACTAAAGGAGGCGGCAAGCAGGGGGCAGGTAAAGGGAATAGTCTCCGGCCGGAACGCCTGGGGCTTTCACGAGGTAGCCGAGAAGTACCGCCCCTCTACTCCCCGGTTGCGCCTGCGCGGCTTAAATATCGGCTTGCAGAGCGACGGCACGGTGCTTATCAACGCCCTGCAGATCTTTGGCGTGGACGGGCTGGACCCCCGTTCTAGGGCCGAGGGGAGGGAACTGGCCTTAAAAGAGCTGCCGCTCATCATCGCCCACCTCCAGAAGCACCTGCCGGGCTTTGAGAAGGCGGCCCTGGACGGCGCCGCCCCCGAGCTTTACGTGCGGGAGACGAGGCACATCCAGTGCCTCTACCAGCTGGACTTAAACGATGTGGTCTTCAACCGCGATTTTCCGGACCGGGTGGCCATCGGCTCTTACCCGGTAGACGTGCAGGCCACGTCCCCCGCCGACACGGGTTTTGTCTACGGCAAGCCCAAGATGTACGCCATACCCCTGCGGAGCCTGGTGCCCCAGAGGGTGGATAACCTTCTGGTGGTCGGTCGCGCGGCGGGTTACACCCACCTGGCCGCCGGGAGCGCCCGCGTGGTGCCCGTGGGTATGGCCGAAGGCGATGCCGCCGGCGTGGCCGCCGCGCTTTCCCTCAAGCTGAACAAGACCATCCACGCCCTGGCTGCCGACCAGGAAGCCGTGGCCAAGGTGCAGGAAATACTGAAAAAGCAGGGGGCTTATCTGGAGCCAGTGCAGGTTCCCAATCCCCTGGCCGGCCACTGGGCCTTCCCGGCCCTGGAATTTGTCAACCGCTGGGGGCTGATCTGCCCCGGTTACGAAAACGACTGGGGCCTGGAGAAGCCCCTCGGAAAGGCCACCATGTACAATATGGTCGCCAACGCCGTGAGAAGGGCCTTCCCGGAAAAGTACCGGGCCGCTTCCCTGGAAAAGGAGTACGCCAGTAGCCAGCCCATCAGGCGGTGGGAGGCGGCCAGACTGCTGCTTTACTGGCTGGACGGTTCTGCCCCCGGCGACCCGCGGGAGGCGGTGCGCCTGGCCAAAGAAAAGGGCCTGCTGCCCGTGCAGCACGCGGGTGAGGACCCCCAGCAGCAAATTACCGGGGCGGAGGCCTACTACGGTATACACCGCCTGTGCCTGGCCCTGCAGGGCAGGTAAAACTACCCGCGCGGTGAGGTGCCTTGCAGCAGCACGAGACACCGGTTTTGCAGAACAAAAAGGTGGGCTTGGACGTATACCGCATGGAGCTCTTTGCTCCGGATGTGGCTGCGCAGGCCCGCCCCGGACAGTTCCTGCACGTTTCCGTGCACACCAAAGGCCGGGGATCGGACTGCTATGACCCTCTCTTGCGCCGCCCCCTAAGCGTGCACGGGGTGGATGTCAAGCGGGGGGCGGTGGCCCTCCTTTACCGGGTGGTCGGGAGGGGTACCGCCCTCCTGGCCCGGGTGAAGGAAGGGGAGCTGCTGGACGTGCTCGGCCCCCTGGGCCGGGGCTTTAGTTTGCCCCCTGCGGGGAGCCGGGTGGTCCTGGTGGCCGGCGGGATGGGCGTGGCCCCCCTGTATTTTTTGGCGGAGGAATTGCTCCGTTTTGGCCACGAGGTTCACTTCCTGGCGGGGGCCAGGAGGCTGGAAGAGCTTTACCTGCTCGGAGATCTGCTGGCCCTGGAGGAGAAAAGGCCTTCCTTCAAGCCTTCCTTTGCCACCGATGACGGCTCTTACGGCTTTTGCGGCCCGGTGACGGGGCTTTTAGAGGTCCTCCTGGCCGCCGTAAAGGTGGACAGGGCCTACGCCTGCGGGCCCCGGCAGATGCTGCGGGAGGCGGCGGGGGTGCTCGCCCGCTTTGGCGTGCCCGGTGAGGTATCCCTGGAGGAGCGCATGGGATGCGGGGTTGGGGCGTGCCTTTCCTGCGCCTGCCGGGTCAGAGAAGCAGGGGGGTTCTCCTACCGCCGCGTCTGTGCGGACGGGCCGGTTTTTGCCGCAGAGAGCGTTGACTGGGAGGATAGGTGAAGGTGGCCAAACCCAGCCTGTCGGTGGAAATTGCCGGCATTAAGATGAAAAATCCCGTGGCCGCCGCCTCGGGTACCTTTGGCTTTGGCCTGGAGTATGCTCCTTTTGTGGACTTAAACCGCCTGGGGGCCGTTTTTGTAAAGGGGATCACCCGCTACCCCCAGCCGGGAAATCCCCCGCCGCGCCTGGTGGAAACCCCGGCAGGAGTCCTTAACGCCATAGGCCTGCAAAACCCGGGCGTGGAGAAGTTCGTGCAGGAGATACTGCCGGCCCTAAGGCCGTACGACCTCCCCGTCATCGTAAACATTGCCGGTACCACGGTGGACGATTACGCCTTTGTGGCGGCCAGCCTGGACGGGCTTCCCGGGGTGGCCGGGCTGGAAATAAACATTTCCTGCCCCAACGTTCGTCATGGCGGCATGGCCTTTGGGGTGGACCCTGCCTCTGCGGCCCTGGTGGTGGGTGCGGTGAGGGAGGTTACCGGCCTGCCGCTCATTGTCAAGCTGACTCCAAACGTCACGGACATCGTGGCCGTTGCCGGGGCCGTGATGGAGGCGGGGGCCGACGCGCTCTCCATGATCAACACCCTGCTGGGCATGTCCATTGACGTGCGCCGCCGCAGGCCCGCGCTGGCCAACATCACGGGCGGCCTCTCCGGACCGGCCATACGCCCGGTGGCCGTGAGGGCGGTTTGGGAGGTGTACCGCGCCCTGAAGGTGCCCATCGTGGGCATGGGGGGCATTGCCACCGCCCAGGACGCCCTCGAGTTTATCATGGCCGGGGCCACGGCGGTGGCGGTGGGTACGGCCAACCTTTTTAACCCGCGGGCAACGGTGGAGGTAATTGAGGGGTTGGAAAGGTTTTTAGTTGAGGAGGGCATAGGGGACATCAGGGAGCTCATCGGGGTGGCCCACGGCGAAAGGGGTGCGCGCTAGCAGTTGGAAGGAATCAGGGAAAGGTTGATTGTGGCCCTGGACGTGGACGAGGCCTCCCGTGCCTGCCGCCTGGCGGAATGCTTGGCGCCCTGGGTGGGTATGTTTAAAGTGGGAATGCAGCTTTTTTACGGCCAGGGGCCGGCGGTGGTGGAGGCCCTGCGGCGCACGGGAGCAAGGGTATTTTTAGATTTAAAGCTGCACGACATCCCCCGCACGGTGGCCGGCGCCTCCCGCGTCCTGGCCCGCCTCGGGGTGAGCATGTTTAACGTCCATGCCGCCGGGGGAGCGGAAATGATGCGTGCGGCGGCGGAGGCGGCCCGGGAAGAGGCGGCGGCGATGGGTTTACCGCCCCCGCTGGTCCTTGCGGTTACCGTCCTCACCAGCATCGACCAGGAGGCCTTTGCGCGGGAACTCGGCTTCGGGGGTCGCATCTCGGAGAAGGTGGTGGCCTGGGCGCTTTTAGCCAGGGAGTGCGGGCTGGACGGCGTGGTGGCCTCCGCCCGCGAGGCGGCGGCCATCCGGCAGTCCTGCGGCCCGGACTTCCTGATCGTGACGCCCGGCATCCGCCCGGCGGGGGCCCCTGCCGGCGACCAAAAGCGCGTGGCCACGCCTGCCGAAGCCCTGAAGGCAGGGGCAACGCACCTGGTGGTGGGGCGCCCGGTGACCGAGGCCGCAGATCCAGTGGAGGCCGTAAAGGGCCTGCTGGCCGAGATCAAGGATTCCTGGGGTTGAAAATTTAAAAGGGTACGCCCGTTAAGGGCGTACCCCGGGTCCGTACCGCCCCTCCATGAGAGCCCGCTCGGCTCGCTCGATGGCCAGCCGGACCAGGTTGCCGCAGTTCCGCGAGGAAACTCCGCCCCAGCCCTCTTCGCGCACGATGTCGGCCACCCCAAGCTCTTTGGCTAATTCGTATTTCAGCCTGTCGGACATTACTCCGCGGCGCCTTCTACTCATTAGCCTACCTCCTTTCCGGCGGGCAAGGGGCAGTACTACCCGCATTATTAATGTGGCCGCCCGCTTTTATTGTTATTCTCAGCCAAGGGCGGCGCTGGCAATCCAGACGCCGACGACGATCAGCGAAATGCCGGTTACTTTGGCGGGAGTCAGCGGCTCGCCCAGCACAACGGCTGATCCCAGGAGGACAAAGACAAGGTTGAGGGCCAGCACGGGGTAGGCGTTGGAAAGGGGCAATTTTGATAATACGATGAGCCACAGCCCGAAGCCCAGCGCGTAAAACAGGACTCCCAGGAGGATCTTTCCTATGCCGGGCCAGACCTGCCCGCTGGTGTAATGCCCTACGCCGATTTTCAGGCAAATTTGGCCCGTGGAGCCCAGCAGGGAGGAAATTACGGCCAGTATGTAGCCCATGACAAAAACACCCCTTGGACGTGGAGGTAAAAAGCGGTGCTCAGCCGGCAGGAAATTATGACCATTTTTGCCAAGACAGGCGCCCTCTTAACGGGTCACTTCCTGCTTTCCTCCGGGCGCCACAGCGACCGCTACTTCCAGTGCGCTCTGGTCCTCCAGCATCCCTCCTATGCCGAGCTGCTCTGCCGCGAGCTGGTGCGCAGGCTGGATGTGGGGAGGGTGGAGGCGGTCGTCGGCCCGGCGCTGGGAGGGATCATCGTCTCCTACGAGGTAGCCCGTGCCCTGGGGGTGAGGAGTCTCTTTGCGGAGAGGGAGAACGGCAGAATGACCCTGCGGCGCGGTTTCAGCCTTTCACCCGGTGAAAGGGTGCTGGTGGTGGAAGATGTGGTAACCACCGGCGGCTCGGTGAGGGAAGTGCTGGAAGTGGTGCGGCAGTCCGGGGCGGAAGTGGCGGGCGTGGCGGCCCTGGTGGACCGCAGCAACGGCAGCGTGGATTTTGGCCTGCCCTATTACGCCCTGCTCACCCTCCCGATGGCCAGCTACCTTCCCCAGGAGTGCCCGCTCTGCCGCCGGGGAGAGCCGCTGGTTAAGCCCGGAAGCCGCCCCCTGGGAGCCGGCGGAACCCGGGCGGGGTAAGGCCGTCGCCCCTGGCCCCTGTGGCGGCACCACCCCTAACCTTTTTATACCACAGAAAGCCGGTTTTTGTAAGAATCCCGACGGGGAGTGGGCTGGCCATGACAGGAAATGTTCTTTTGCGGCCCGTATAGGCAGAGGGGGACTTGGAAGCCATAGCCCATAACGTAAGCCAGCTGCGCGCCTTGCTTTCCCCTGGAACCAGGTTCTGCGTCGTGGTAAAGGCGGACGGCTAGGGCCACGGCGCGCTGCCCGTGGCCCGGGTGGCCATGGCCAACGGCGCGGACTACCTGGCTGTGGCCATTCTGAAGGAGGCCCTGGCCCTGCGGCGGGCTGGCATAAGCGCGCCCCTCCTGGTGCACGGTTACACTCCTCCGGAGCAGGTGCACCTCGTGGTGGAAAACGATCTCACCCAGACCGTGTTTTCCCTGGAGGTTGCCGGGGCCCTTTCGGGAGCGGCGGTAGCCGCGGGGAAAACAGTAAAGGTGCACGTGAAGGTGGATACGGGCATGGGGCGCATCGGCGTGCAGCCTGCCGAGGCGCCTGAGTTTGTTTCTGCCGTGGCGGCGCTGCCGGGGATCCACCTCGAGGGCGTCTTTACCAAAAACCGCCGCTGAAGGCCCCGGCTTTTAAGCCTGGGGATGAAAGCGGCAGCCGGGTGTGCTAAAATAAAAGCATGAGGCGAACAAACGTTGTCCGGGTTTTGCCCGGCAAGCAACAAAGGCAAGCGCTCGAAACCATCGGGGACCGCTGCGCTGCCCTCTGGAATGCCGTCCAGTACAGGTGCAGACAGGCCTTCTTCAAGGGTGAACCCGTGCCTTCCTACGAAACCCTGTGCTCCGAGTTCAAGGAACACCCGGCCGTATCGTGCCCTGCCCGCCCACATAGGGCAGGAGGTCATCAAAAAAGCAAGGAAGGCGTGGGATTCGTTCTTCGCGCTCTTGCGGCTGTACCGCAAGGGCGAACTGGGGAGGCCGCCGCGCATACCCCGCTACTGGAAGGACCGCCGCACGGGAAGGCGCACGTTTTGCGTCATCCCCGTCAAGGCGCCCACGTCCTACGCGTTGAACTCCCGCACCCTCTCCCTCACACTACCGCGGGATCTCCGGGAAAAGCATGGAGGCCGCCTGGTCCTGCACACGAAGGGTGTCTTGCGCTTCCACGGTACCCCCAAAACCCTGGAACTCAGGTACGACCGCGTGAAGAAGCGCTGGTACGCCCATCAGGTCGTGGAAGTGCCGGAACCAGCAAGAAAAACCCGGCCCGAGAAATGCGCCGCTTTAGACCTCGGCGCTAGGGTACTGGCAGCCCTAGCCATCGAAGGTGTAAGCCGCCAGATTCTCTTCTCCGGTCGCAAAGTCTGGAAAGACTTCCTGTACTGGACGAAGCGAATTGCAGAAGAGCAGGCAAGGCTTGCCCGGGCCGGGCGTAAAACCTCCCGGCAGTTGAGGAAGCTCTACCAAACTCGCGCCCGCAGGCTCAGACACGCTTATCTGGCCCTGGCCGCGGAAATCGCACGCACCCTGAACCAGCACCGCGTAACCACGCTGTTCATCGAAGATCTGACGGGCATCCGGGAGGACATGGACTTCGGGCCGAAAAACATCCTGGTGCACAACTTCTGGGCCGTGAGACAGCTGAAAAACCTTATCACAGCCGCCTGCGCCCGGGCCGGGATAAAAGTCGTTCCCGTCGAACCGCGCGGGACCTCTTCCAGGTGCGCCGTCTGCGGCTCTCCCACCGGGCGTCCCGTCCGGCACAAGGCGGTGTGCAAAAGATGCGGCCGCGTCTGGCACGCCGACGCCAACGCGGCACTCAACATACTGCTTTTGGGCTCCTCGAAGGGGCACGGGGCGGAGGCCACGCAATTGCCACCGCTCGCCTTCCGGTGGAACCACCACCGCTGGGTAAGCCGCTTCGAATCTGCCGCCGGTACGCTGTATGCGGCGAGCGGCAGCCGGATGGCGGCTTAAAACCGCCTGAAGGAATCCCCGAGCTTTAGCTCTGGGGGGAAGTCAATTGGAATAAATTCCATATTTTTGGCGGCAATGTAAACTCAAGGAGGAATTGTGGTTAACAATATAGAATTAATTGTACCAGGCTGATTTCAAGGTTTCCCCTGGGAGGAGGGGGGAGGGGCTTGCTTTATTACCAGCTGGTGCAGGAGCTAAATATGCTAAAAGAAGCTCACCTTTACCGCCAGTTACCCGGGCCGTTGGAAAGTGCTTCTGGCTCCCGGGTGGTGGTTGGGGGGCGTGAAATGCTGCTTCTTTCTTCAAACAATTACCTCGGGGCTGACCAATCACCCCCGTGTTAAGGCGGCGGCCATAGAAGCCATTGAGAAGTGGGGAACGGGCAGCGGCGGTTCCCGCCTGACTACCGGGAACTTCAGGCTACACCGTCAGCTGGAAGAACGCCTTGCCCGGTTTAAGGGCACCGAGGACGCGGTGGTCTTCAATACCGGGTACATGGCCAACCTGGGTACCGTTTCCGCCCTGGTGACTCGGGGCGACCTGGTGGTAAGCGACGAGCTGAACCATGCCAGCATCATTGACGGTTGCCGCCTCAGCCGGGCCACGGTAAAGGTGTACAGGCATAAAGACCTGGCCCACCTAAGGAACATCCTTTCTGCGGAAAGGGCCGCCTGCCGCAGGTGCCTGATCGTTACCGATGGAGTTTTCAGCATGGACGGTGATGTAGCTCCGCTGCCCGAGTTATTAGATTTAGCAGAGGAGTTTCAAGCCCTGCTGATGGTGGACGACGCTCACGCTACCGGGGTGCTTGGAAAAAAGGGAGCTGGGACGGTGGAATATTTTGGTCTCGAAGGCAGGGGCATTATCCAAATGGGAACCTTAAGCAAGGCTTTGGGTGCTGAGGGGGGATATGTGGCCGGTGATGCCGCTTTAATTGATTACCTGCGCAACCGGGCCCGCTCCTTTATCTTTTCCACTGCTCTCTCACCGCCCGTAATTGCTGCCGCTATGGCGGCTCTAGATGTCCTGGAGGAAGAGCCTCACCTGCTTACACAGCTTCACGCTAACGTCCAATTTCTCTACCAGGGTTTAAAGGAGATGGGTTTTCAAGTGCTACCTACAGAGTCGGCCGTCATCCCACTGATGGTGGGAGATGCTCGCCAAGCCCTAGCCCTTTCGGCCAAGCTGGCCGAGAGGGGCGTGCTTGTACCGGCCATCCGCCCGCCCACAGTGCCGGAAGGCACCAGCCGTTTAAGGATTACCGTAATGGCGACCCATACCCCGGAAGACCTGCAGTGGGCCCTGGACGCCTTCCGGCAGGCGGGGGAGAGGCTGGGCTTTTTTTGAGTACGAGGGGCTAAGGCCTGCCAATATGCTATAGGCTACCTTTCATCAGTGCTGGAGGGGCAAGAACCATGGATGATGTAACAAGCAAGGGATTTTTGGTTACCGGTACCGATACCGGTGTGGGCAAAACGGTAGTCACTGCCGGCTTGGCAGGCGTTTTTTGCCGCCATGGCCTTGATGCCGTGGCCATCAAGCCTGTGCAGAGCGGGGCAAGGCTGGAAGACGGGGAGTTGGTCCCAGAGGATGCTCTTTTCTACCGCCTGGCTACCGGCCTGACCTACCCTCTTGAGCAGTTGAACCTCTACCGCTTTGCCCCTGCGGTATCACCTCACCTGGCGGCTGAACTCTCCGGGCAAAAAGTGGATCCCCGGCGGGTGGTGGATTTTTGTCAGCAGGCTCTTTTGCGCCACCAGGTAACCCTGATAGAAGGAGCCGGGGGGCTTTGCGTGCCCCTGTCCGGCCCGCATTTTACGGTGGCCGACCTGGCACGGGACCTCTCCCTGCCCTTAATTGTGGTAGCCAGGATTGGGCTGGGCACCATTAACCACACCGTGCTTACCGTGGCCTATGCCAGGAACATAGGCCTCAGGGTGGCGGGAATTATTTTTAACAGCTTAAGGCCCGGGGAGGCCGGACCTGTCGAAAGGGATAACCCCGGGGTTATTGCCGAGATGACCGGTGTGCCAGTGCTGGGTATTTTGCCCTACTTACCGGGCGTGAGCGTTGAACAGGGGACATGTGAGGGATTGGTGGAAGCAGTAGAAAAACACGTTCTCTGGGGCGAATTGCTCACCTACCTGAAGTCTTAATCTAGCCATATTTGGAGGTGCCCAACATTGGTTAAATATGATCCCTCCCTCTTAGAACAGTGGGACAAGCAGTACGTTTGGCATCCCTTTACCCAGATGCGCCAATACCTCCGGGAAAAACCGCTCATCATTGACCGGGGTGAAGGCAGTTACTTAATTGACGTGGAAGGCAACCGCTACCTGGATGGGATCTCCTCCCTTTGGGTGACCGTGCACGGCCACTGCCACCCGGAATTAAACCAGGCCATCAGGGAGCAACTGGACCGCATTGCCCATTCAACCTTGCTGGGTATTGCCAATGTCCCCTCTATCTTGCTGGCAAAGAAACTGGTGGAAATTACCCCACCTGGTTTAAACAAGGTGTTTTATTCCGACAACGGGGCCACAGCCGTGGAAATAGCCTTGAAAATGGCCTTTCAATACTGGCAGCAAAAAGACGGGGGACGATACCGCAACAAGACCAAGTTCATCTCCCTGGTTAACGCCTACCACGGTGATACCATTGGCTCGGTAAGCGTAGGCGGAATACCCCTTTTTCACGGCATTTTTAAACCCCTGCTTTTTGAGTGCCTGCATGCCCCTGCTCCTTACTGCTACCGCTGCTCCCTAGGCCTTATAAGGGAAAGCTGTCACATGGCCTGCCTGGACCAACTGGAAGAGTTAATGGCCGGGCACTGCGAGGAGGTTGCTGCCCTGATCATTGAACCCTTAGTACAAGGGGCGGCCGGGATGATTACGGCTCCCGATGGGTTTTTGCGCCGGGTAAGGGAACTGTGCACCAGGTACAACATCCTGCTCATAGCTGACGAGGTGGCTGTTGGCTTTGGCCGCACGGGGCGGCTCTTTGCCTGCGAGCATGAAGAGGTGGCCCCTGATTTAATGTGCCTGGCTAAAGGTATCACCGGAGGCTACCTTCCCCTAGCTGCCACCTTAGCCACCGATGAAATTTACGAGGCTTTCTTAGGAGAGCCGGAAGAGTGTAAGGCCTTTTACCACGGGCACACCTATACGGGCAACCCTTTAGCCTGTGTAGCTGCACTGGCCAATATTGAGCTGTTAGAAAAAACAAACCTACTGGCCGCTTTGCAAACCAAGATAGAGCTTTTACGGCGCGGCCTGGAGAAGTTTTGGCAATTGCCCCACGTGGGGGACATCCGCCAGCGGGGAATGATGGTGGGCATTGAGCTGGTGGTCGATAAAAGCACAAAGGAGCCCTACCCCATGAGAGAACAAATAGGTCACCGGGTTATTTTGGAAGCTCGTCGGCGGGGACTGGTCATCCGCCCCTTGGGCAATGTGATCGTGCTCATGCCCGTGCTCTCCATGTCTTGCGAAGAGTTGCAGCGGGTGCTGGAAATTACCTATGAATCCATAGCGGCGGTAACCGGCAGGTAAGCGGGGGAGGGGGTTAAATCTATGCGTGCCATCAGGGAAAAAGTGCTTTCCGGTGAAGGTCTATCCTGCGAAGAGGCCCGGGAGCTGGCCGGTTGGCCGTTGGAAAGACTGGGGGAGTTGCTGGAACTTTCCCGCCAGGTGCGGGAGCGCTTCTGCGGCAAGGAAGTGGAACTTTGCGCCATTATCAACGCCCGTTCAGGGCTGTGCAGTGAAGACTGCCGCTTTTGCGCCCAGTCCTCCCGCTACCAAACCGGGGTGGAAGTATACCCTCTCATTGGGCCGGAGAAGGTCCTGGAAAAGGCGCGGCGCATGGAAGCCGCGGGGGTAAAGCGCTTTGCCCTGGTTACCAGCGGCAGGGGCATTGGGGAAAGGGATTTCGCGCGGGTGCTGGAAATTTACCGCGCGCTGCGGGCCGAAACCGGTCTTGAGCTGTGCGCGTCTTTAGGCATCATCGATGAAGATAAGGCCCGGCGTTTGAGGGAAGTGGGGGTGACCACCTACCACCACAACCTTGAGACCGGCAGGAGCTATTTCCCCCAAGTATGCACCACCCACACCTTTGAAGAGAGGGTGGCGACCATCCGGGCGGCCCGGGCCGCAGGGTTAAACGTGTGCTCCGGAGGGATCATCGGCCTGGGAGAAAGCATGGACCACCGCTTGGAGATGGTCTTTGAGCTGCGGGAGTTGAAGGTGAGGTCGGTGCCGGTAAACATTTTAAACCCCATCCCCGGAACACCGCTAGCCGGCCAAAAGCCCCTGCCCAGGGAGGAGATCCTCAAGACGCTGGCCCTCTTTCGCCTGATCATACCCGAGGGGGTTTTTCGGTTATGCGGCGGACGCGAGCCGGGGCTGGGAGAAAGGCAGGCGGAGGCCCTCGTGGTGGCCGCAAACGGGCTTATGGTGGGCAATTACCTTACTACCCGCGGTCAGGAGATCCGCCGGGACCTGGAGATGATTGCGGCGGCGGGTTTAAGGGTTGCGGTTTAACCAAAAGGGTGCGCTGGCCCGTATAGGTGACGTAACCCGGGCGGGCCCCCCGGGGCTTGCGCACGTTTTTGACGGACGTGTAATCCACCGCCACCTTGGGGGACTGGCGGGAGCGGCTGTAGTACGCGGCCAGGGAAGCAGCCTCCAGCAGGGTGGTTTCCGGCACCTGCCGGCCCTGGGCGCGGACGATAACGTGAGAACCCGGCACGCCCTGGGCATGAAGCCAGAGGTCCTCTCCCCTGGCCAGGCGGGTAAGCAGGTAGTCGTTTTGCTTGTTGTTTTTCCCCACCAGGATGGTGAACCCGTCGCTGGAGGTGAAGACCAGGGGCTGCGGCCCGGCCTGCTCCCTTTTCTTTTCCTTTTCTTTTCCTGCCGGTTTTATATATCCCTGTTCTTCCAGCTCCTGGCGGATTTCGGCCAGCTCTTCCCTGGTGGCGGCGAAGTTTATGGCCGTTTCCACCCCCAGCAGGTATTCCAGCTCGAGGGCACAGGCGGCAAGCCTTTTTTGGGCTTCCTCCACGGCCTGCTTGGCCTTGGCGTATTTTTTAAAGTAGGCCTGGGCGTTTTCCAGGGGGGACAGGGCGGGATCGAGGGGAATGGTAAGCGGCTTTCCCTCGGGGTCGTAGAGATTTTCCACTTCCGCTTCCTTTAACCCTCTTGAGAGGCGGTGGAGGTTGGCCATGAGCAGTTCGCCGTACATCCTGTACCGGTCGGCAGCGGCGGCGGCAGCCACCCTTTCCTCCTGAAGGGAGATGACCTCCCGGAGGCGCTTGGTTTCCCGCTTTACCACCGCCATGAGGGACTGACAAAGCCTCGCCCGCTCTTCCCTTTCCTCAACGGCCCCGTAAAACAAATCAAGCAGCAGGTTCATGGAGCCGTGGCGGCTGGACGCAGGCTGCAGGTGGGTCAGCTCAAGGGCTGCCACCTCCACCGGGTTTCCCTCGCCGTCAAGCAGGAGGGAGGGAGAAAGCTCCCCACAAAGAACCTGCAGGGTTACCTGTCTGGCCGTGAGCCACAGCCTGGAGAGCTCGTACGCACCGCAGTGTTCCAGGGCGATATCCACGGGGAACCCGGCCCGGTAGACTATCTCCCGCGCCGTGGGCAGGCTGATCCCGTGGAGGCACTGCTGGAGGGCGTGGGCGGCAGGCATATCCAGGGAGCCTTTGAGCAGGCAACGGTAAAAGCTTTCTTCCCCGGCCTCCAGGGGGTCGAGCTTTGGCGGCGCGGGCGGGGGAACGTACTCCCGCCCGGGGAGGACCTCCCGGTGGCGGCTTACGGCGTGGGTGTAGCGCTTTACGGCATCAATGATGCGGTTCGAGCCGGGATCGATGAGGAGGATGTTGCTGTGGCGTCCCATGACTTCGCAGATAAGTTCCCGCGGCGCGGGCTCTCCCAGTTCATCCCATCCCTGGATGCGGATGGTGAGGACTCTTTCCAGGCCCGGCTGGGAAACCTCCTGGATACGCCCACCCTCCAGGTGCTTGCGCAGCACCATGCAGAAAAGGGGCGGTGAAAGGGGGTTTTCCCTGGCCCTGGCAGTGAGGTGCACACGGGCGTTTTGGGGGTGGGCGGAGAGCAGGAGGCGCTGCTTGTTCCCCTGGCAGTGGATGACCATGAGTACCTCCAGGGGCGAGGGCTGGTAGATGCGCTCGATGCGCCCCCCCGTAATTTCCCTTTCCAGTTCCCGGCGCACGGCGGCCATTACCAGGCCGTCAAAGGGCATGTCCCTTACCACTCCCGCTGTTTGATGGCTACAAGGAGAGTTTACCACCTCCGGCTGTCCTCCTCAAGGCACGGTTATTTCTACCAGGAGGGCGGCATATTTTTTTAGGGGACAAACATCCAGCGGTAGGGGTGATAGGTGTTGCCGGAGCAATGGCATTCCCTGGCGGTGGAAGAGGTGGCCGGGCTGCTGGGCACGCACCCGGTGAGGGGCTTGACGGAAGGGGAGGCAAGGGAAAGGTTAAAGCGCTTTGGGCCCAACGAGCTGCAAAAGCCGCCGCGGCCTGGCTTGTGGCAGCTGTTCTCCAAGCAGTTGAAGGACTTCATGGTTTTGGTTTTGCTGGGGGCAACGGTTGTGTCCGGGCTGCTGGGTGAGTACGCCGACGCCGTGACCATTATTGTCATCGTGCTCTTAAATGCCTTCCTGGGCTGCCTGCAGGAGTACCGCGCCGAGCGCTCCATGGAGCTCTTGAGGGAAATGGCGGCTCCCGAGGCCAGGGTGATCAGGGAGGGTGCGGAAAAGAGGATTGGCGCCGCAAGCCTTGTTCCGGGAGACCTGGTGCTCATAGAAGCCGGTGACAGGGTGCCGGCGGACCTGAGGTTGGTGGAAGTGTCCAACCTGGAAGTGGAGGAGTCCGCCCTGACCGGGGAGTCTCGCCCGGTTGGAAAAATCGTAGAGACAATTGCCGGTAGGGTTACTCCCGGGGATGCGCGCAACATGGCCTACATGGGAACGGTGGTGACGCGGGGCCGTGGCAAGGGGATAGTGGTCGCCACGGGTATGGCGACGGAAATGGGCCGCATTGCCACCCTGATAAAAGAAGCGGGCAGCGAGGAAACCCCCCTGCAGCGCCGCCTGGAGCAGCTGGGCCGGTGGCTGGTGGCCTTTTGCCTTTTTATCTGCGCCCTGGTGGTGGCCTCGGGCATTTACCGCGGCGAGCCTGCCTACCAGATGTTCCTGGCAGGGGTAAGCCTGGCCGTAGCCGCCATCCCCGAAGGCCTCCCGGCCATTGTCACGGTGGTGCTGGCCCTCGGTGTGCAGCGCATGATCCGCCGCCAGGCCATTATCCGCAGGCTGCAGGCGGTGGAGACGCTGGGCTGCGCGACGGTAATTTGCTCCGACAAGACCGGCACGCTGACCCAAAACGTGATGACGGTGCGCCGCGCGCTGATCGGCAGCGTTCCTGTAGAAATCTCAGGCGAGGGGTACGACCCTAAGGGTGAGATCATGCCCTCCCAACCCCTTCACTCCCAGGATCTTTATTGGTTTTTAAAGGTGGCCGCCCTCTGCAATAATGCCTCCTTGCAACGCGGCGAGGTTGGCGTGAAGGGGCTCTGGCGCGGCCTGGCCTGCCGCGAAGCACTCCTCTGGTCGGTCGGCGGGGATCCCACCGAGGGGGCCTTGCTGGTGATGGCCGCCAAAGGGGGGGTGTGGAGGGAAGTCCTGGAGAAAGAGGAGCGCCGGGTTGCAGAATTCCCCTTTGATGCCGAGCGCAAGCGCATGTCCGTGGTTTACCGCCAGGGGGACGGTAGCCTGGTCGCCTATGTAAAGGGCGCGCCGGACGTGGTGCTGGAGCTTTGCTCCCACCAGATGGTCCGCGGTCGAGTGGTGCGCCTGAGCGAACAGGACCGGAGGGAAATACTGAGACGTAATGCGGCCATGGCTTCCGATGCGTTAAGGGTGCTGGCGCTGGCCTGGCGCAGGCTCCCCTCAGGGGGGCAGGTGCTTGCCGAAGAGGAGGTGGAGAGGGAGCTGGTTTTTGCAGGGCTTGCCGGGATCGTCGACCCCCCGCGCCCGGCGGCGGTGGCAGCCGTGCGGCGCTGCCGCCAGGCGGGCATAAAGGTGGTGATGATTACCGGGGACCACTACCTCACGGCAAGGGCGGTGGCCAGGGAACTGGGGCTCCTGGAAAGGGAGGGGCGCATCCTAAAGGGGACCGAGCTGGACCAGATGGACGACGAAGAACTGGGCCGGGTGGTGGGTAAGGTGGCCGTTTACGCCCGCGTTTCGCCGCGCCACAAGCTGCGCATTGTGCGGGCGCTGAAGAAGGCCGGCCATGTGGTGGCCATGACCGGCGACGGCATCAACGACGCCCCGGCCATCAAAGAGGCCGATATTGGCATTGCCATGGGCTTAACGGGAACCGATGTGGCCAAGGAAGCTTCCTCCATGATTCTCGCCGACGATAACTTTGCCACCATCGTGGCGGCGGTAGAGGAAGGGAGGGGCATTTACGACAACATCCGCAAGTTCATCCGCTACCTGCTCTCCTGCAACGTGGGGGAAGTGCTGGTCATGCTCCTGGCCGTGCTGGCCGGCCTGCCCCTGCCCCTTTTGCCCATCCAGATTCTCTGGATGAACCTGGTGACGGACGGCCTGCCGGCCATGGCCCTGGGCCTGGACCCCCCGGAAAGGGACCTCATGGCCAGGCCGCCCCGTGACCCGCGGGAAAGCATATTTGCCCACGGCTTGGCCTGGCGCATTCTCGGTAGCGGCGCGGCCATTGGGCTGGGCACCCTTCTGGTTTTTGCCGGCTTCTATGCGGGGAACCCGTCCAACCTGGACCTGGCCCGCACGGCGGCCTTCAACACTCTGGTTCTCTCCCAGCTGTTCTTTGTCTTTACCTGCCGCTCGGAACACCATGCCGTCTGGGAAGTGGGGTTGTTCTCCAACCCCCACCTGGTGGCGGCGGTGCTGTGTTCGCTGCTCTTGCAGGTGGCGGTCACCTATTTCCCTTTTCTGCAGCCCGTTTTCCGCACCGTCTCCCTGGAAGCGGGGCACTGGGGGATCATCGTTCCCTTTGCCTTGGCCCCTTCCCTGCTGGGCACTTTTTTCCATCACCTGCAGGTAAAAGTGCGGGAGAAGGTTACCTACCTGCGCGTTTAAGGGCGGGGGCGACAATTGTCCCCTGCCCAATGGATTTTTAATTTTTTTGCAGGAAAAAAGGTTTTAGAGCACGAAAAAAATTTTACGCTTTAGGTGCAGGAAATAATTTTAGGGGAGGTTTAGGGTTGCTGAGTTTTTTTAAGGTTCACGGCCTGGGCAACGATTTCATCCTCTTCGACCTCTTGCACCAGGAGTGGCCGCCGGCGTGGCAGGACCTGCCCGGCGTGGCGCGGCGGCTCTGCCACCGCCATTTCGGCATTGGCGGCGACGGGCTGGTGTTGATCTTGCCCAGTTCCGCTGCCGATGCGCGTATGCAGATTTTCAACCCCGACGGCAGCGAGGCCGAGATGTGCGGCAACGCCATCCGCTGCGTGGCCAGGTACCTTTACGAGCGGGCCGGCATGAAAAAAGAAGTCCTTTCCATTGAGACCGGGGCCGGAATTATGGTACCCCAGCTGCTGGTCAGGGGAGGGCGGGTGGAGGCGGTGCGGGTGGATATGGGGCCCCCCCGCCTGGAAAGAAAGGAAATCCCTATGATCGGTCCTCCCGGTGCAGCCGTCGGCGAGCCGCTGGTGCTGGAGGGCCAGACTTTTTACGTGACGGCTGTTTCCATGGGCAACCCCCACTGTGTGGTTTTCGTGCCGGACGTGGAAGGGGTGGACCTGGCAAGGTGGGGGCCGAAATTAGAAAACCACCCCCTTTTCCCGCGCCGGACCAATGTGGAGTTCGCGCAGGTGTTGAGCCGTGAGGCGGTCATGGTAAGGGTCTGGGAACGGGGAGCGGGTTCCACCCTGGCCTGCGGCACGGGGGCATGCGCGGTGGTGGTGGCGGGGGTGGTGAACAACCTGACCGGGCGCAGGGTGGAGGTCAGCCTGCCGGGAGGCGCCCTGCTGGTGGAATGGGCCGAGGACAACCGCGTCTACATGACCGGTCCCGCGGAAGAGGTTTTCTGCGGCCAGATTCCGTGCCCGTAAACCATGACGTGAGGGGGTTTTGGGTTTGCGTTTTGAACAAGCCAAGCGTTTAAAGAGCCTGCCGCCTTACCTTTTTGCCCGCATTGAAAAACTCATCGAAGAAAAGAGGGCTGCCGGCATGGATATCATCAGCCTGGGCATTGGCGATCCCGACCAGCCCACGCCGGAGCACATTGTGGCGGAGCTGATCAAGGAAGCGCAAAACCCGGCCAACCACCAGTATCCTTCCTCGGCGGGAATGCTCGCCTACCGGCAGGCGGTGGCCGACTGGTACGCCCGCCGCTTTGGCGTGCAGCTGGACCCGCGCACGGAAGTGGTGGCCTTAATTGGTTCCAAGGAGGGTATAGCCCACATCTCCTGGTGCTACCTCGACCCGGGCGATGTGGTGCTGGTGCCCGACCCCGGTTACCCCGTATATGCGGGCGGCGCCATCCTGGCCGGCGCCGAGCCCTATTACATGCCCCTTGAGGAAAAAAGAGGTTACCTCCCGGACCTGAGCGCCATCCCCACCGCAGTGGCCCGGCGCGCCAAGATGATGTTCCTCAACTACCCCAACAACCCCACGGGGGCGGTGGCGGATAGGGCCTTCTTTGCCGAGGTGGTAGCCTTTGCCCGCGAGTTCAACATCCTCGTATGCCATGATGCTGCGTACTCGGAGGTTACCTTCGACGGCTACCGGGCGCCGAGCTTTCTGGAAGTCCCGGGGGCCAAAGAAGTGGGCATCGAATTTAACTCCGCCTCCAAGCCCTTTAACATGACGGGCTGGCGGATAGGGTGGGCGGCCGGCTGTGCGGAGGCCGTGGAAGCCCTTGCGCGCCTGAAATCTAACCTGGACTCGGGTCAGTTTCAGGCCATTCAGTATGCGGCCATGGCGGGGCTAAAGGGCCCCTATGAAGTTGTGGAGCGCGTTTGCGCCGTTTACCGGGAACGCAGGGACATCCTGGTGGAGGCCCTAAACTCGCTGGGCTGGAAGCTGGAAAAGCCCCGCGCTACCTTCTATGTATGGGCTCCCGTGCCCCCCGGTTATACAAGCGAGTCTTTTGCCGAGATGGTCCTGGAAAAGGCAGGAGTGGTGGTAACCCCGGGTAACGGGTATGGTCCTCGCGGTGAAGGATATTTTCGCATGTCGCTGACCGTGGACACCGGGCGGTTAAGGGAAGCGATGGAGCGCCTTAAGAAGAACGTGGGCCCGGTACGCTTTTGAAAGAAAAGGGGAAATGGTCATGAGGATTGCCAGGAGAGCCAGAGAAATCAACCCCTCGCCTACCCTGGCCATTGATGCGCGGGCCAAGGAGCTGGTAGCCTCGGGCGTCAAGGTCTTTAACTTTAGCGCCGGCGAGCCGGATTTCGATACCCCGCCGCACATCAAGGAAGCGGCTGTAGCGGCCCTGGAAAGGGGCATGACCAAGTACACGCCGGTTGGGGGCACGCCGGAATTAAGAAAGGCCATTTGCCGCAAGCTGAAGGATGAAAACGGGCTGGATTACCAGCCGGAGCAAATCGTGGTTTCCGCAGGGGCCAAACACTCCCTTTACAACGCCATGCAGGTGCTGCTGGAGCCCGGCGATGAGGTGATCCTCCCCCTGCCCTACTGGGTCAGCTACCTGGAGCAAATCAAGCTGGCCGGAGCCGTGCCCATCCTTGTGCAGACGAGGCCGGAAAACGGCTTCAAGCTCACCGCCGAGGAGCTGTTATCGGCTGTTACCCGCCGCACGCGCATGGTGATCATCAACTCCCCCGGCAACCCCACCGGTGCCGTTTACACGCGGGAGGAGTTGCAGAGCCTGGGTGAGGTTATCGAGAAAAATAACCTGATCGTCATTTCCGATGAGATCTACGAAAAGCTGGTCTACGACGGGTGCCAGCACGTGAGCATAGCGTCCCTCAGCTCGGATCTCAAGGAGCGCACGGTGGTCATTAACGGGGTTTCCAAGGCCTACGCCATGACCGGGTGGCGCATTGGCTACGCTGCGGCTCCTGTTGCCGTGGCCAAGGCCATGGTGGACTTTCAGAGCCACACCACTTCCAACCCCACCTCCATCGCCCAGGCGGCCAGCGTTGCCGCCCTCTGCGGGTCCCAGGAGCCTTTGCAGCAGATGGTCGGCGAGTTCAGGCGCCGGCGGGACTACATGTGGGAGCGGCTCAATGCCATGCCCGGTATTTCCTGCCTCAAGCCCCAGGGGGCCTTTTACCTCTTCCCCTCCGTAGCCGCGCTTATCGGGCGCTCGTACAAGGGCCAGCCAATCAGGGGCTCCGGCGACCTGGCCCGCATCCTGCTCGAGGAGGCACAGGTGGCGGTGGTTCCCGGCGTGGCCTTTGGCGACGACCGTTACCTGCGACTTTCCTACGCCACATCCATGGAGGATATTGTGGAAGGGCTTGACCGCATGGAAGAGGTCCTCCGGCAGGTGCAGTAAAAGTCTTTTGAGGCAGGAGGCAGATGCAGTTGCTAAAAAGCATGACCGGCTACGGGCGCGGGGAGGCTTCCAGCCCGGAGCGCAGGTTCGTGGTGGAGCTGAAGTCCGTCAACCACCGCTTCTGTGAGGTGCACCTGCGCCTCCCCCGCCACATGGTGGCTCTGGAGGACCAGATCAGGCGCATCATCCAGGCGCGCATCTCCCGGGGAAGGGTGGACGGCTACTTTGCGCTGGAGAACGCCGAAGGAAGAAGGGCGCTTGTCAAAGTTGACAAAGCACTGGCTGCCGCGTATTATAAGGCAATGGAAGAGTTGAAGGTAGCGCTTGGACTGCAGGACCAGGTAGCCTTGCCGCATTTAATTCACCTGCCCGGAGTCCTGGTGGTGGACGAGCCTGCTGAGGACCCCCAGGCATGGTGGCCTTACGTCAGGGATGCCCTCGAGCAGGCGCTGGACGGTCTGGTGGAAATGCGCGTGGCGGAAGGCGCTCGCTTAAAGGCCGACCTCTTGCAGCGCCTGGAGAGGGTGGCAGAGCTGGCGGCGCGCATAAAGGCCAGGGCGCCGCAGGTGGCGCTGGATTACTACCAGCGCTTGAGCCAGAGGGTCAAGGAGTGGCTGGCGGATGTCCCCCTGGACCCGGGGCGCCTGGCTGCGGAAGTGGCCATTTTTGCCGAGCGCTCGAACATAAACGAGGAAATCGTCCGCCTGGAAAGCCATATCTCCCAGTTCCGGGGGTTCCTGGAAAGCGAGGGCCCGGTAGGCAGGAAGCTCGATTTTTTACTGCAGGAAATGTTCCGTGAAATAAATACCATAGCTGCCAAAGCCCCCGACCTGGAAATAAGCCGCCTGGTGGTGGAAGTGAAGAGCGAGCTGGAGAAGTTGCGGGAGCAGGTGCAAAACGTGGAGTAACCCACCTGAGTGATCCCGCGGTAAGGGGGAAAATCTGGTGGATATTAAACTGATAAACATTGGCTTCGGGAATATCGTTTCCGCCAACCGCATTGTGGCCATTGTGAGCCCTGAATCAGCCCCCATAAAGCGCATCATCAACGAAGCCCGGGATCGAGGCAAGCTGGTGGATGCCACCTATGGGCGGCGCACGCGGGCGGTCATTATTACCGACAGCGATCACGTTATTCTTTCCGCCGTACAGCCGGAAACCGTAGCCCACCGCCTGGTAAACAGGGAGAGCCCGCCACCCCAGGCGGAGGAGCCTTCCGAGTGAGAGGTAGCCATGAAGGCGAAGGGAGTGTTGCTGGTCTTATCCGGGCCTTCAGGGGCTGGAAAGGGTACGGTGTGCCGTGCCCTGGTGGAAAAGGAACCCAACATCCGCCTTTCCGTTTCTGCTACCACCAGGAAGCCCCGTGCTGGGGAAGTGGACGGGGTTAATTATTTCTTTGTCACCCGTGAAAGGTTTCAGGAGATGATTAAAGCCGGGGAACTCCTGGAGTGGGCAGAAGTATACGGCAACTACTACGGTACGCCCCGCAAGGCGGTGGAGGAAGCCCTCCAGGAGGGTTACGACGTGCTTCTGGAAATCGACGTGCAGGGAGGTTTGCAGGTTAAAGAAAAGTTTCCCGAGGCGGTACTGATTTTTCTTTTACCCCCTTCCCGGGCGGCATTGGTGGAACGCCTCACAGGTCGCGGCACAGACTCGGCGGAAGAAATAAGGCGGCGGTTGCGCTGGGCCTCCACCGAGCTACAGTCCCTTTACCGCTACGATTACGTGGTTATCAACCGGCGGGTGGAGGAAGCGGTTGCTACCATCCAGGCCATCATAACCGCGGAAAAATGCCGCCCCCAGCGCGTCCAGTTGGATGAAAGCTGGGGCTTGTAAGGGGGGGTGGACGATGAACCAGCCTTCGCTGGACGAACTCATGGAAAAGGTGGACAGCCGCTACACCCTGGTTGTGCTGGTAGCTAAGAGGGCCAGGATGCTTACCGAAGAGAGGAACAAGCAAAACGGCAAGCAGGAGGCCGGTTCGGCCGTTAAGCCGGTGACGCAAGCCCTTCACGAAGTAGCTCGGGGAGAGGTATCCTACCGGCGCACCAAGCACGGGTTAAAGTAGGGAAGGGGGATAAGCCGTGCTGGGAGGAAAGCGCATCATCCTGGGAGTGACGGGGGGCATTGCCGCTTATAAAGCCTGCGAGCTGGCCAGTGCCCTGAGCCGTCGCGGGGCCCTGGTGGACGTGGTGATGACCCGTGCCGCCCAGGAGTTTGTGCGCCCCCTTACCTTTGCTGCTCTTACAGGGAGGCCGGTACACACCTCCCTTTTTCATACCCCGGGAGGGGACTTCGTCCCGCACATCCGGCTGGCCAGCGAGGCGGATCTGGCCGTAATCGCCCCGGCTACGGCCAACTTCCTCGCCAAGCTGGCCTGGGGCCTGGCCGACGACCTTTTGAGCACCCTCCTCTTGGCCCTGCGTTGCCCGGTGCTCCTCTGCCCGGCCATGAACACAGCCATGCTCATGCACCCCGCCGTACGCGCCAACCTCCAGCGGCTGAGAGAAATGGGATACCACATTATGGAACCGGCTGCCGGACACCTGGCCTGCGGGGCCCAGGGGCCCGGGCGTCTGCCGGAGCCGGAAGAGATCCTGGAGCGCATCGCGGACCTGCTGGCCCCGCAGAAGGACTACCGGGGCGTTAAGGTGCTGGTTACTGCTGGCGGTACCAGGGAGCCGCTGGATCCCGTGCGTTTTATCTCCAACCGCAGCTCGGGCAAGATGGGTTACGCGCTGGCCCGTGCGGCGGCCAGGCGGGGGGCCGCCGTAACCCTGGTTTCCGCACCCACCGCCCTCAAGCCCCCCAAAGGAGTGGAATTCGTCTCCGTGGAAACGGCCCGGGAAATGTACCGGGAGGTGGTCAGCCGCTTCCCGCTCCAGGATGTGGTCATTAAGGCTGCCGCGGTGGCGGACTACCGCCCCAGGGTGGTGGCCGCCCAGAAGATAAAGAAGAAAGAGGGTACCCTTATTCTGGAGCTGGAAAAAAACCCGGATATCCTTTTTGAGCTGGGCCGGCAAAAGTTGCCTCATCAGGTGCTGGTTGGCTTTGCGGCCGAAACGGCAGACCTTGAGGCAAACGCCCGGGAAAAGCTGGAGAAAAAGAACCTGGACCTGCTCGTGGCCAACGACGTCACACGGCCCGGTGCCGGCTTTGGTTGGGATACCAACGAGGTGAAAATTTTTTATCCCGACGGGCGCGTTCAGCCGCTGCCATTAATGCCCAAAGAGGAGCTGGCCCACCGCCTCCTGGACATCGTGCGGGAAATTCGCACCCTTAAAACCACCCGGGCGGAGGGGTGAATAGAATATACCGGGGGTGATGCCATGTTATTCCATGGTCCCGGTCGGGAAGCAGGATGGTGCCAAGTCGACGAGGCCGAGATCAAGATCGGGGACGTGGTGATGCGCATGAACCGCCGCGCCAAGCACGTTGTCCCGGCTGAATTTTCGGCCTACATCCCCCGCCTGGAGGTGCGCCGGCGCCATTACCACGCCGGCCACCTGGTGTGCGAGGAAGAACTGATCCTTAACAGCGTGACCATGGTCCATGCTCCCTGCCACCAGTCGGCGGTGCCTCCGGGCAGGGGTGTCCCCCCGCCCCTCTCCCCGCCTCCTCCGGCATGCGCTCCGCGGCTGAAGATCAGCTACGGGGAGAGATAAGGGTTGGCCGCAGAGGTAGTGGTCTCCCTGGCCCTGCGCCGGGTGGACAAGGTATTTTATTATAACGTGCCTCCTCACCTGGAAGGAAAGGTAAAGGTGGGTAGCAGGGTTATGGTACCTTTTGGCCGGCGCCAGGTAGAGGGGTACGTGGTGGGCTTTGGCCCGGCGCCCGCAGGTACCGGCCTCAAGGATATTGCCGACATCCTGGATGAGGGGCCGCTGCTGACCCCTCACCAGCTGAACCTGGCCAGGTGGATGGCCGCCTACTACCTGTGCCCCCTGGCTGCAGCCATCCGCACCATAGCCTGGCCGCTCCTGCACGGCTCTCCTCCGGGGAGGACTTACGTGCTCTTGCCGCAAGGCGACCGGGAGGCACCTGACCCCCGCCGCGCGCCGAAGAGTGCCGCCGCCTGGCGCGCGGCCCTGGAGCACCCCGGGCTGTCCCGCACGGAGCTGGCCAGGAAGGCCGGAGTTTCTCCCTCGGTGGTGGACGCCCTGGTGGCCAGGGGGCTGTTGCGCCGGGTGGAGCAGGCGCCCCGCTGGTGGGAGGAAGAAGAAGGGCCTTTGGTGGGGAGCGCAGGGCCGCCGGTTCTCAACGAAGAGCAGGAGAGGGCGGTAAGGGAAATAGTTACCGCCTTGGAGAGGAAGGAAAGGGCGGTTTTTTTGCTTCACGGTGTAACCGGGAGCGGCAAGACGGAGGTGTACCTGCAGGCCATTGCCGCGGCCCTGCAGCGCGGCAGGCAGGCCATGATGCTGGTGCCCGAGATTGCCCTAACGCCGCAGATGGTGGAAATCTTCAAGAACCGCTTTGGGGCCCAGGTGGCCCTCCTGCACAGCCGCCTGACGCAGCGGGAGAGATACGGGGAATACCAGCGGCTGCGCAGCGGAAAGGCTAATGTTGTCCTGGGCGCCCGCTCTGCCGTCTTTGCCCCCCTGGAGAATCCCGGCCTCATTGTCATCGACGAGGAGCACGAGCCGTCTTACAAGCAGGAGGAGAGCCCGCGCTACCACGCCCGCACCGTGGCCCTGCGCCTGGCCGGCTACAGCGGGGCGGTGGTGGTGCTAGGCAGCGCCACGCCTTCCCTGGAGTCGTACGCGCAGGCCGGAGGCAGGGGGCCCTACCGCCTGCTGCGGCTGACCCGGCGCGTGGGAGGGCGCCCGCTGCCTGAGGTGCACGTGGTGGACTTGCGCCAGGAAATGCGGGAGGGAAACCCGGGGGTGCTCTCGCGGCGCCTCCAGGAGGCCATTGCGGAGCGCCTTGCCCGCCGGGAACAGGTAATCCTTTTTTTAAACCGGAAGGGCCATTCCACGCTGGTGGTGTGCCGCGAATGCGGGCTGGTGCTGAAGTGCCCGCAGTGTGACATCACTTTAACCTACCACCTCAGCCAGCGCCTGCGCTGCCACTACTGTTCCTTTAACGTGCGGGCTCCCTCCCTTTGTCCCGGTTGCGGTAGCCGTTACCTGGCTTTTCTGGGCACGGGCACGCAAAAGATCGAGCTAGAGCTCCAGAGGCTCTTCCCTCAGGCGGGCATCCTGCGCCTGGACAGCGACAGCGCGGGGAGGGGCAGGGCGTACCGCGAGATTATCGACGGCTTTCGCCGCGGCAGGGCGGATATACTCGTCGGCACCCAGATGGTGGCCAAGGGGCTGGACATACCGGGAGTGACCCTCGTGGGCGTGGTTAATGCCGACGTCTCCCTCTACCTGCCCGATTTCCGGGCCAGCGAGAGGACCTTCCAGCTCCTTACCCAGGTGGCCGGGCGCTCGGGCCGCGGGGAAAGGGAAGGGGAGGTAATCATCCAGACCTATACACCGCACCACTACGCCATAACCTGCGCCAGGGACCACGACTACCTTTCCTTTTACCGCCAGGAAATGGCCGTACGCCGCACCTTGGGCTACCCCCCCTTCTCTTACCTGTGCCGCCTGTTGGTCACGGGTGTCGGGGAGGATAGCGTTGCCGAGGGGGCGGGTATCCTTGCCCGGGAAATACGCGCGCAGGAGGCGGGTGTGGACGTGCTGGGGCCTGCGCCGGCCCCCCTGGGGCGCCTCAAGGGTCGCTACCGCTGGCACCTAGTGCTAAAGGCCGGTGAGCAGGCTGCCCTGCGGGAGGTGGTGGGGGCGGCCTTGAAAAGCTGTGAGAAAATGGCCCTCTTTCGGAAAGTGCGCGTGTCCGTAGACATGGCCCCCCAGAGTATGATGTGATGGCTAGGGGTGAAATGAAAGTTGGCCGTTTTCAAGATTGTCCAGTACGGGGATGCGGTGCTCCGGGAAAAGGCCAGGCCGGTAACAAAGATTACCCCCAACGTCTTAAAACTCCTGGACAACCTGCGCGATACCATGTACAGCGCCAGGGGCGTGGGCCTTGCCGCGCCGCAAATTGGCGTGTCCAAGCGGGTTATTGTGGTGGATGTCGGCGAGGGGCTTATTGAGCTGATCAATCCGGAGATCGTGGAGGCGCAGGGCGAGGAGGTAGATACCGAGGGGTGCCTGAGCATCCCCCACCTGGTCGGGGAAGTGCCCCGCGCGGTGGAAGTGAAGGTGGTAGGATTGAACCGCCAGGGCCACCGGGTGGAGTACCAGGCCAGGGGCTTCCTGGCCCGGGCCCTGCAGCATGAGATAGATCACCTCGACGGCATACTATTTATTGACCGGGCCATCCGCCTCCAGCCCGTCAGATCCAGGTCCCGGGAATAGACGAGGGGCGCATGCAAACCAATGAAGGTCGTCTTTATGGGTACTCCTGATTTTGCCCTGCCTTCGCTGGAGGTGCTGGTCAGCTCGCCGCACCGCGTGGTGGGGGTTGTTACGCAGCCCGACCGGCCCAGGGGCAGGGGGAAAAAGGTGCAGCCTCCCCCGGTAAAGGTCCGGGCCCTTTCCTTGGGCCTGCCGGTGTTCCAGCCGCAGCGGGTAAAAGAGGAGGGGTTTGTAGACCTCGTGCGGGGCCTGGCCCCCGACGCGGTGGTGGTAGTGGCCTACGGGCAGATCCTCCCCCCGTCAATTTTGCGGCTGCCACCCTACGGGTGCATTAACCTTCATGCCTCGCTGCTGCCCCGTTACCGCGGCGCCGCGCCCATCCAGCGGGCAATTATGAACGGGGAAAAAGAGACGGGCGTCACCACCATGCTTATGGATGAAGGCCTGGACACGGGCGGCATTTTGTTGCAGCGGCGCGTGCCCATTTATGAGGAGGATACCGCCGGTAAGCTTCACGACCGCCTGGCCCGCGAGGGAGCGGAGTTGCTCCTGGAAACACTAGACCTGCTGGCCCGGGGGGACCTGGCTCCCCGCCCCCAGGACCACCGCCTGGCCACCTATGCGCCTCCCCTGACACCGGAGGATGAGCTTATCGACTGGCGGAGGCCGGCGCGTGACCTCTACAACCAGGTACGCGCCTTGAACCCGTGGCCCGTGGCCCGCACCTGGCTGGAGGGCAAGGTACTCAAGGTGTGGCGGGCCGCCGCAAGCCCCCTCCCCCCTCCCGCGAGGGCGCAGCCGGGGGAAGTCGTCCTCTCCCGCAAAGAGCTGGTAGTGGCTACCGGCGTGGGGTGCCTGGCCCTGCTGGAAATCCAGCTGGAGGGCGGGAAGCGCCTGCCGGCAGAGGATTTCCTGCGGGGGAGGCCCATACCGGAGGGCACGGTGCTGGGCAAAAGGGTTGAGGGTTGCTTTGGCCATGAAACCGTCTAAATTTCTCTTCCCGGCGCTTCTAGGCGGCAGCCTTTTGCTGGTGGTCTTGCTCGTGGCGGCCACCTGGTACCTGATTTTTGTCCCCGCACGCACCCTGGCTCACCGGATTATTTTCTGGTTCGCCGTTTCCCTTCTGGCATGTGTGGCCCTCCTTGCGGCAAGCGGCTTTTTGGGCATGGTGCTGACCCTTGCCGCCGCGCGGACCTGCGAGCCCCTGCAGGCGCCCACCAGGGTGGCCATCAACACCTTTTTCCCCGTAATTCTCGCCCTGGGGCGCCTTCTCGGAATAAGTACCGACAACATCAGGAGGTCCTTCATCGAGGTGAACAACCAGTTGGTGCGTGCCCGCCGCGTGAAAGTGCTCCCCCACGAACTCCTCCTCCTGGTGCCCCACTGCCTGCAGTGCAGCGAGTGCCCCCACAAAATTACCGTGCATGTGGGTAACTGCCGGCGTTGTGGCCGCTGCGCCATCGGGGAACTGCTGGCGTTAAAGGACAGGTACGGCTTTAACATGGGGGTGGCTACGGGGGGCACGCTAGCGCGTAAGTATGTGCGTATGTTCCGGCCGCGGGCCATTGTGGCCGTCGCCTGCGAGCGCGATCTGAGCAGCGGCATCCTGGACACCAACCCCATTCCCGTGCTGGGGGTGGTTAACGAACGCCCCCACGGGCCCTGCTTCAACACCAACGTTTCGCTGGCCCAGGTGGAGGGGGCTATTTTTAGCTTCCTCCCGGTGGGCGCCAGGAGAGCTGAGGGCTGATATGGTCACGGCGCGCGAGGTGGCCTTAAAGGTGCTCCACGCGGTTGATGCCGGCGGCGCCTACGCCAACATTGCCCTGGACCGCGCGCTGGAGAGGCACGGGTTGGGCAGGCTGGACCGCTCCCTGGCCACCGAGCTGGTCTACGGGGTCTTGCGCCGCCGGAACACGCTGGACTGGTACCTGGACCATTTTACGCGCCACCCTTTAAGCTCCCAGGATCCGTGGTTGAAGAATATCCTGAGGCTGGGGGCCTACCAGATTCTGTACATGGATAAAATACCCGTATCCGCGGCCTGCCACCAGGCGGTGGAGCTGGCCAAGAAATACGGGCGGCCCGGCGCGGCGGGGTTTGTAAACGGCGTGCTGCGCAGTCTCGTGCGCGGCGCAGGGCAGGTATCCTGGCCCGGCCTGCAGGAGGATCCCGTGGCCCACATTGCCTTGAAATACTCCCATCCGGAGTGGGTGGTGCGGCGTTGGGTTGCGGCTTTCGGGGCGGAGGAAACCATGGCCTTATGCGCGGCCAATAACCGCCCGGCCCCATACGTCTTGCGCACCAACACGCTGAAAACCGACCGCCCGTCGCTCCTGGCGCGTCTGGCCGCGGAAGGGGTACAGGCCGCACCCACCTCCCTTACCCCGGAAGGCATTACCGTCCTGGAGCACGCCCCGCCGCTGAGGGGCTTTCCCCCTTTTGAGGAGGGGCTTTTCCTGGTTCAGGATGAGGGTTCCATCCTGGTGGGGCACGCCCTCTCACCGCGCTCCGGGGCAAGGGTACTGGATGCCGCGGCGGCGCCGGGAGGGAAGACCACCCACCTCGCCCAGCTCATGCAGGACAGAGGGGAAATAATCGCACTGGATGTGCACCCCCGCAAGCTCAAGCTGGTGGAAGACAACTGCCGCCGCCTGGGTATTTCCTGCGTGCGCACCGCGCTGGCGGATGCCCGCCGGGCGTGGGAGCGATGGCCGGAATGGGCCGACTTTGTGCTCCTTGACGCCCCATGCTCCGGGCTGGGGGTGCTGCGCCGGCGCCCTGACGCCCGGTGGCACAAGAAGGAGGAAACTATTGCCGGTATGGCCGCGCTGCAGGAAGAGCTTTTAGAGGGCGTAGCCCCTTGCGTGAGGCCTGGCGGCGTGCTAGTATACAGCACCTGCACGCTCACGGAGGAAGAAAATCTCGCCCAGATAAAGGCTTTTTTAGCGCGTCACCCGGAATTTACCTGTGAAGATCTCCGCCCCTACCTGCCCGCGGAACTGCACGGGGAAAGAAGCCTTACGGAGGGCTACCTGTTGCTTTTACCCCACAGGCACGGCACGGACGGTTTTTTCTTGGCCCGCCTGCGAAAAAAGGATATGGCCTGAAAGGGGTATGATATAATAAAACTTAAAAATGCTGCACGCCGCATGTTTTGATAATGGGCAACATTAAAGACCTGTCCCTGGCGCAAATAAAGGATTACCTGGTCCGCATGAACGAACCTCCCTACCGCGCCCTGCAGGTGGCCCGCTGGGTTTTCCAGCGCGGGTGCCTTTCCTGGGAGGAAATGACGGACCTCCCCAAGGAACTGCGTGCGGAGCTCAAAGAGCAGTTTTCCCTCACCGGGGTAACCCTCTGGCAGAAGCAGGTTTCCCGCCGGGGAGATACCGTCAAGTACCTCCTTGGCCTGGGCGACGGGCAGGCCGTGGAGGCGGTTTTCATGCGCCACCGTTACGGGCGTACTGTTTGCGTTTCCAGCCAGGTAGGCTGCCGTATGGGTTGCCTTTTTTGTGCTTCCACAATAGGGGGACTGGTACGCAACCTCTCGCCGGGGGAAATGTACGACCAGGTAATGGTTGCCCAGCGTGATGCCGGAGAAAGGGTTAGCCATGTGGTGCTCATGGGCACCGGGGAGCCCCTAGAAAATTACGAGCAGGTAATGGTATTCCTGGAGCACCTTACCGCGCCCTACGGACTGCATCTCAGCTGGAGGCACATCACCATCTCCACCTGCGGGGTGGTGCCGGGAATTTTGCGGCTGGCCGAAAGGCGCCTGCCCTTGACTCTAGCCGTTTCCCTTCATGCGCCCAACGACGAGCTGCGCAGCCGCCTGGTGCCCGTCAACAGGCGCTATCCCTTAAAGGAATTAATGGCCGCCTGCCGGGAGTACGTGCGGCTGACCAGGAGGCGCCTTACCTTTGAGTACGTGCTCCTGGATGGCGTAAACGACAGCGTGTCCTGTGCCCGGGAGCTGGCTTACCTTGTCAGGGGGCTGCTCTGCCATGTCAACCTGATACCGGCCAACCCTGTACCGGATCGCCCTTTTGTCGCCCCCTCTCCGCCTGAACGGGTGGCTGTCTTCAAAAGGGTATTGGAGCGTGCTGGCGTTAAAGTAACCATGCGCCGCGAGCTGGGTGCGGACATAGATGCCGCCTGCGGCCAGCTGCGGCGCCGCGTGCTGGGGTTGTACGGGTAGGTGGAAAGCCGTGGGACTGTTTTCCGAGCTCGAGGGCAGCCTCGAAAAGTACATTGAGGGCTTTTTCCGGGACAGGTTTAAGGGGCGCGTGCAGCCGCTAGACATGGCCAAGCGCCTCTTCCGGGAAATGCGGGACCGCAAAAGGGTAAGCATCAGCCGGGTTTACGTGCCCAACGAATACATAATTTACCTGCATCCCGAAGATTACAAAGGTGTTTCTCACCTTGCCCCTTACCTGGCCGAGGAGCTGGAAGAGTACCTTTTACAGAAGGCGCGGGAAAAAAATTTCACGCTGGTGGCTGCACCCAGGGTGGAAATCAGGGAGTCGCCTGAGGTGCCCGGCGGGGAGATGCGGGTGGAAGCCTCCTTTGGCCAGCCGGAGGATGCAGGCACAGCCGGTACCCATCCAGGGGAAGGGGAAATGGAAGACACCTTGGAGTACCGCCCGGACCGCTCCGCCGTGCCTGCACCCGCCTGCCGGGAGGAGGTAAGGGCGCGGCTCGTAGTTACCGAGGGGCCGGCAAAGGGGAAGGTGTTTGAGCTCTTGCCCCGCACAGCCGTGGTGGGGCGCCGGGAAACATGCGACCTGGTTATTGATGATCCCAGCGTTTCACGCCGCCATGCCCGGCTGGAGTACCGCGGGGGGAACTTTATCCTGCGCGACCTGGGTAGCACCAACGGGGTTTACGTAAACGGCGTGCGGGTTCACTCCAAGGTGCTCTCCTCAGGGGACGTGATCAAGCTCGGCACCACCCTGTGTACTTTTGAGGTGGATTAGGTGCTGGACCTCGTGCTGGCCGTCTTGCGCTACGCTTTTTTATTCCTCCTTTACCTGTTCCTGTGGGCCGCGCTGCGCATGATGTTTAAGGGCCTGGCGGAAGCGGGCAAGGTGTCCGTGCCCCGCACGCTGCCCTCGGAGGGCTGGCTGGTGGTTCTCTCCAGCAACAACCCCCGCTTCAGGGAAGGGGAAGTCATCACTCTGGGGGAAAGGCTGACCATGGGGCGGGGAGAAAAGAACGACTTGGTCCTTCCCGATCCCTTTTCCTCCCACGAGCATGCGGAAGTCTTTTTCCGTAACGGCCAGTATTGGGTGCGGGATCTCGGCAGCAAGAACGGGACCTACCTCAACGGCGTGCGCATTACACGGCCCACCGTTCTGGCGGATGGTGATAGCCTGCGTGTGGGGAGCGTTACCTTTCGTTTTGTGAGGTGGGCTTATGAATTGGAGCCTGGCCAGCGATAAAGGCCTGCTGCGCCCCTCAAACGAAGACTCCCTCTGTGCGGAGCCCGCACTCGGCCTCTTTGCTGTGGCTGACGGGATGGGCGGCCACCAGGCAGGGGAAGTGGCCAGCCAGACGGCCATTGCCGAACTGGTGAGGTATCTGCGCGAAAACCTCTCTGCCTTTCCCGATCCGGCGGAAGCCCTGGTTAATGGAGTTCAGGCAGCCAACCGTTTAGTTTTTCACCTTTCCTCCAGTTATCGCTCCCTGCGGGGCATGGGCACCACGCTCACGGCTGCCCTGGTCAGAGGGAACGAGCTGTTCTGGGCCCATGTGGGCGACAGCCGCCTTTACCTGCTGCGCGGCAGAGAGCTGGTGCGGCTTACCGAGGATCACTCCCTGGTGCAGGAACTCGTGCGCCGGGGAGGCTTGCGGGAAGAGCAGGCGCGCTTTCACCCCCACCGCAGCGTGTTGACCAGGGCCTTGGGTATCGAGCCCGAGGTGAGGGTGGACAGCGATAGATTAATGCTACGGTCCGGGGACAGGTTGCTTCTCTGCACGGACGGCCTGACGGAGCACCTTTCGGACGAGGAGATTGCGGCGGTGGCGTCCAACTGTGCAGCGGTGGCCGAGGCGGTGGGGCGCCTGGTGGAGATGGCCTTGAGGCGCGGGGGTACCGACAACATAAGCATCATTTTGCTGGCGGTGGGTGAGTGAAGTGCCTGCCTCCACGCTGGGCCGCTCGAGAAGTGTGGAGAGAAAGTTACTCCTCTACGCCGGAGCCTATTTGGGTACCGGGACGGCGATTTTATTTTTGCACGGCTACGGGAAAGTGCCCTGGACGGTGCTGGCAGGGGCGGCGACAGCATTTTTGTCCTTTATCCTCCTCCACTTTTTCTGGTCCTTTAAGGGTTTTGGCGGGGATCCATTCCTTTTGCCGCTGGTGGCCCTTCTTTCCTTTACCAGCCTGCTCTTTCTCTACCGCCTCAACCCGGCCTACGCTGTCCGCCAGTTCGCCTGGCTGCTGGTGGGTGTTGCCTCCCTCTGGGCGGTTACCTGCTGGTTTCCCCGTTACCAGGCGCTGGCGGATTACAAGTACCTTTATGCCTTTGCCGGCGCGGTGGCCCTCCTCCTGCCGATTTTTTGCGGCGTGGAGCAAGGGGGCGCTAGAAGCTGGCTCGACCTGGGCCTCTTTTACGTACAGCCTTCGGAGTTTGTGAAGGTGCTGCTGGTGCTTTTTTTGGCCGCCTACCTGGCGGAAAACCGGCTCCTCTTATCGGCAGGCAACTTTAAAGTGCTGGGGGTGTTCCTGCCCTCCCCGCGGGACTGGGGGCCCATGCTGGTCATGCTGGGAGTATCCCTCCTGCTGGTGATCTTCCAAAAAGACCTGGGGGCAGGGCTGATTTATTTTGCCACCTTTTTGGCCATGGTTTACGTGGGCACGGCAAGGGCAGCCTATGTGCTGCTGGGAGCACTGCTTTTTTTGGCCGGGGCAGCAGGGAGCTACTTCCTCTTTGACCACGTGCGCCTGCGCGTGCAAGTATGGCTCAACCCCTGGGCGTTAATAGATACCGCCGGCTACCAGATCGCGCAGTCGCTTTTTGCCCTGGCTTCCGGTGGCCTCTGGGGGACCGGCCTGGGAAAGGGGATGCCGGAATACATCCCCGCCGTACATACCGATTTTATTTTCGCGGCCATTACCGAAGAAATGGGCCTCGGCGGCGCCCTTGCCTTCCTGGTTGTCTACATGCTCCTGGTCTACCGGGGCTTCCTGGTGGCCGTCAGCTCCAGGGACGAGTTTGGCTCCTTGATGGCCGCCGGGCTGAGCGCCCTTTTAGGTCTTCAGGCGCTGATAATTATTGCCGGCGTAAGCAAGCTGTTGCCCCTTACCGGTATTGCCCTTCCCTTTCTTAGCTATGGCGGCAGCTCTCTGGTGGCCAACTTCATCCTTCTGGGCCTTTTGTTAAACGTTTCCCACCATGTGTGTTTTGATGGAGCGGGAAAGGAAGCGTCATGAAGCAAAATATACAGAGGCTGGGCTATGTCGTCTTGGGATGTTTCGTGGTGGTTTCTCTGTACCTGGGCTATGTCAGTGTTTTCTGGGGGCCGCGCTTAAACGCCCATCCTTACAACCGCCGGCTGATAGCCTTAGAGGCCCGCATCCAGAGGGGGAGCATTTACGACCGCCAGGGGGTGATTCTGGCCCAGAGCAAGGAGGGGAGGCGCTACTACCCGCTGGGGGAGCTTGCCGCCCACCCCGTGGGCTTTGTTTCCGCCCTTTACGGAAAGACCGGGCTGGAGGCGGCCCTTGATGCCTACCTTTTGGGGCAGGCCCCAGGTGACAGGGTGAGGATGTTCTGGGACCGCCTCCGGGGACGGGTCCCGGTGGGGAACGACGTGGTGTTGACCTTGGACGCGCGCCTGCAGCGGCTGGCCATGCAACTGCTGGCCGGGCGCAGGGGAGCGGCGGTGGTCTTAAACCCTAGGACCGGGGCCATTTTGGCCATGGCCAGCAGCCCCGGCTTTGACCCCAACCGGATAGAGGAAAACTACCAGGCGGTGCAGAGGGAAAAGGAGGCCCCGCTTTTTAACCGCGCTACCCAGAGCGCTTACCCCCCGGGATCTACCTTCAAGGTGGTAACGGCAGCCGCGGCGCTGGCCGCCGAGCGCGGCACCGCAAAGCGCGTGTTTGACTGTCAGGGGAGCATTACGGTGGACGGGTTTGTGCTCCGCGATACGGTGGCCCACGGCAGGGTGAGCTTTGAGCGCGCCCTGGTGGAGTCCTGCAACTCCACCTTTGCCCTCCTGGGGCTCGAACTTGGGGCGCAGCGCCTGTACCGGGCAGCACGCTCCTTCGGTTTTGAACAGAATCCCTGGGAAAATACCGCCACCCCTTTTTGGCCGTACCGCCCCGGCAGCCTTACACCTCCGGAGAAGATGAGCCGCCCCCTTCTGGCTTCCAGCGCCATTGGCCAGGGTGAGGTGCTGGCAAACCCCCTGCAAATGGCCCTGGTAGCGGCAGCCATTGCCAATGGTGGCGTAATCATGCGCCCTTACTTTGTAGAGCGCGTCTTGGACCCCTCCGGAAGGGTGCTCTACCGGAGCGAGCCCCGGACGTGGGTGAAGGCTACCGACGGCGAAGTGGCGGAGATAATAAAGAAGGCCATGGTGGCCGCGGTAAGGGAGGGAACCGGCAGGGAAGCGTCCCTGCCGGGGGTAAACGTGGCCGGGAAAACCGGCTCGGCACAGAACCCTCACGGGGACGCGCACGCGTGGTTTATCGGTTTTGCCCCTGCGGAAGCGCCCCGGGTGGCCGTGGCGGTAATTATTGAAAATGGCGGCAGCGGGGGAATTGTGGCGGCGCCGGTGGCAAGGGAGCTCCTGGCACTGGCTTTGAGTTTGAGCGGCGAGGGCAATTCGAGGTGAGCTTTGGAATGATCGGCAGGCAGCTGGGCAACCGCTATGAGATTATCGAGCAGCTCGGCGGGGGCGGCATGGCCATAGTCTACAAGGGCCGGGACAATTTCTTGGGGCGCCTGGTGACCATCAAGGTGCTGCGTCCGGAGTATTCCTGCGACCAGAACTTTACCTTCCGTTTCCGGCGTGAAGCCCGGGCGGTGGCCAGCCTATCACACCCCAATATAGTCTCCATCTATGATGTGGGCCAGGAGGACGGGATCCACTACCTGGTCATGGAGTATGTTGACGGGGAAGACTTAAAATCCATTATCAGGCGGGAAGGCTCTCTGCCGCCCGAGAGGGCGGTGGTGATAGCCTGCCAGGTGCTGGAGGCCCTCGAGCACGCCCACGAAAACGGCATCGTGCACCGGGACATAAAGCCCCATAACATTCTCATCACCAGGTCGGGACGGGCCAAATTAACGGACTTCGGCATTGCCCGTGAGGCTACGGCGGCCACCGTAACCCAGACGGATACGATACTGGGCTCGGTGCATTACCTTTCCCCGGAACAGGCCAGGGGAGAGCCGGCGGAACCCAGGTCGGATCTTTATTCCCTGGGCGTGGTGCTCTACGAAATGCTTACCGGCACCGTACCCTTTACCGGAGAGAGCCCCATTGCCGTAGCCCTCAAGCACGTGCAGGAAGAACCCGAGCCCCCGTCCCGGCGCAATCCTGCCGTGCTGCCGGCCCTGGAAGAGGTGGTCCTGCGCGCCCTCCAGAAAAAGCCTTCCCGCAGGTTTAACAGCGCGCGGGAAATGGCCGAAAGCTTGAAGCGGGCTTTCAGCGGGGAGGAAGAAGAAGCCACCCGGTTAATCCCGCAGGTGTCCAAACCCAGGGTGCGCCGCCGCTTGCGGCCGGCAGGGTGGGCGGTAATATTTCTCCTCCTGGTGGCCCTCCTGGCGGGAGGGGTCTGGGCCTGGGAGAGGTATTATTTTGGCACGCCGGAAGTCCAGGTACCCAATGTAGTCGGCCTGCCGCTGGAGGAGGCACAGGCCATTCTGGCTCAGCTGGGGCTGAAGACAGCCGTTAAAAAAGCCCCCTCGGATGCTAAGGAAGGAATTGTTATTGCCCAGGATATTGGCCCGGAGGGTCCGCGGGTCAAACCTCCCCGCACCATTACCCTGACCGTCAGTGCCGGCCCAGAACTGCGGGCGGTCCCCAACCTCTACCGCCTTTCCCTGGAGGATGCCCGCATGCGCCTGGCCGAAAACGGCTTTGTCCTGGCGGAGCCCGTACAAAAGGGCTACAGCGAGGAGGTTCCTGCCGGTTACATTTTCGGGCAGATGCCGGCCCCCGGAGAAAAAAAGCCCAGGGGTACGCCGGTGACCGTCTATCTCTCGGAAGGCCCGCCTCCCCGCCAGGTGGAGGTGCCCGGCCTGGTGGGCCTCACCCTGGAGCAGGCGCGCGCGAGGCTGGCGGAAAGCCAGCTCGGCCTGGATGAAAACTTGCAGTGGGCGGAGAGCACCGCCTACCTCCAAGGGCAAGTGGTGGCCCAGGATCCCCCCCAGGGTACCCGGGTTACCCAGGGGACGAAGGTGCGCCTGACCTTGAGCAGGGGGCCGGGCCCCCTCCCCAGGGAGGCGCGCATCAAGGTGCCCGTGCCCAACGACGGCCAGGAGCACCAGGTGAAGATCAATATCAGCGATGTAAGGGGCAGCAACACCGTATACCTGAATACCCACCGCCCCGGGGAACAGGTGGAAGTAGTTTCGCGTTACTTTGGCCAGGCAACCGTGGAGGTTTATATAGACGAGAGGCTGGTGAAGAGGGAAACGCTGAAGCCTTGAAGGGGGGTATGTGAGGAAAAGAGGAATATGCTTCTCACCGGAACGGTAATTAGGGCCTACGGGGGACACTACTTTGTCATGGCGGAGGGAGGAGTTTACGACTGCGCCCTGCGGGGCCGGTTCCGCTTTGAGCAGGAGCGGGTAATGGTGGGCGACAGGGTGGGCTTTCGTGTGCTCGCGCCGGGGCAGGGGGTGATAGAGGAGCTTTATCCGCGGCAGACCTCCCTTCTCCGGCCCCCGGTAGCCAACGTCGATCGGGCCCTGGTTGTCTTTGCCGTCAGGGACCCCGACCCCAGCACGCTCCTCCTGGATAAGATCCTCGTCCAGGCCGAGCACGCCGGGGTGGAACCCGTTATTTGTTTTAACAAAACGGACCTGGGGGCAGGGGAAGCGGAAGGGATAATCCTCGCCTACCGCCGGGCCGGATACCCGGTGGTGTGCACGAGCGTTAAAGAAGGCACCGGTTTAGAAGAGCTGCGGGGGATGTTAAAGGGGCACATAACCGTGCTTGCCGGCCCCTCGGGGGCGGGGAAATCAAGCCTTTTGAATGCCCTTGTGCCGGGCCTGAACTTAAAAACGGGCGAGATCAGCCGAAAACTGGGTAGGGGGCGCCATACTACCAGGCACGTGGAGTTGCTTCTCCTGCCCGACGGGGGCCTGGTGGCCGATACTCCCGGCTTCTCCAGCCTCTACCTCCCCGGGATGAGAAGGGAGGAGCTGGGCGGCTTCTTCCGGGAATTTGAGGATTACCGTGCGGGGTGCCGCTTTACCGGGTGCCTACACGACCAGGAACCCGGGTGTGCCGTGAAGGAAGCGGTGAAGGAAGGGAAAATCGCCGCCTTTCGCCATGAGAACTACCTACAGTTACTGCGGGACGTTATCGAACAGGAAAGGAGATATTAGGTTAAGTGATTAAGATCGCCCCATCCATACTTGCGGCAAACTTTGCCCGCCTCCTGGACGACGTGCGCCGGGTGGAGGAAGCCGGGGCGGATTACCTGCACATTGACGTGATGGACGGTCACTTTGTGCCCAACATCACCGTAGGGCCCCTGGTGGTATCGGCCCTGCGCCCATACAGCCGCCTCTTCTTTGACGTGCACCTGATGATTGAGGATCCCGACCGCTACCTGGAGCCTTTTGCGGAGGCAGGGGCCGATCTCATTACCGTCCACGTGGAGGCCTGCCGCCACCTGCACCGCACCCTCTGCCGCATAAGGGAAAAGGGAGTAAAGGCAGGGGTGGCCTTAAACCCGGCGACCCCGCCCGAGGCCCTAAGTTACCTCTGGGGGCTTTTCGACCTCGTCCTGGTAATGACGGTAAACCCCGGCTTTGGGGGGCAGGCCTTCATCCCGCAAGTGGTGCCCAAGATACGCCGTATAAGGGAGATGATGGAAAAGGAGGGGGTACGGGCAGAAATACAGGTTGACGGGGGTATCGGCCCTGCAAACGCCCGCCTGGTGGTGCAAGCAGGGGCAACCGTGCTGGTGGCGGGCACGGCCATTTTCGGCGCGGCGGACCCGGAGGGGGCCATAAAAAGTTTACGCCTGGCGGCAGAAAGGAGGGAGTAAAGTGGCCGTGTGGAAGTGCCAGGAGTGCGGCAGCGTGGTGGAGGCGCGCTGCAAGCCGGGGAAATGCAAAATCTGCGGGGCCCCCAAAGACAAGCTGGCCAAGGAAGCCCCGCAAAAATAAGCAATAAGGGGGGCTTGTAAATGAGCGGGGAACAACAGGTGGTTATCTTCCAGCTAAACGACCAGCAGTATGCCCTGCCCGTGCAGGAAACCCAGGAAATTATCCGCATGACCGGCATTACCCGCGTCCCCAATACAAAGAGCTATATAGAGGGGATTATAAACTTGCGGGGGACTATCTTACCCGTGATTAACCTCAACAAGCGCCTGGGCCTGCCCGCGCAGGAGTACACCGAGGCCACCCGTATTATTGTGGTAGAGCACGAGGGCCAGAAAGTGGGCATGATTGTGGATAACGTGCTGGAGGTTGGCCAATACAGCCCGGAAGAAATGGACCCGCCTTCCGTGGCCGGCGAGGGGATGGACTACCTGCGCGGCGTCATCAAAAAGGGCGACCGCCTCTGGTTGCTGCTTAACCTGGAGCGCATCCTGTGAGCGGCAGAAATTTGCCCTTGCGGTGCGCTTGCCCCGCGCCTGGCGCCCTGGTCCTTTTGGAGCAAGGAGGTTATGAGTTTGCCGGGCAAGGAAACGCTGCACAAGATCCTTTTGGAAATAAATGGCCGCGGTTATGGTGCCTACAAGTCCATAGCCGGTTCTTACGAGTTTGATTTTTACACCCTGTACATCGACCACGTGCAGAGCGACCCCTTTGCCCCGCCCAGCCGCATGCGGTTGAGGGTGGCCCAGGAGCTGGCCGGCTTCCCGCGCGAGCTGTATTTTACCCGCCCGCGGCGGGTGGCCCTGCAGGATTACCTCCTGCGCCGCTTTGCCCGGGCCGTGGAAACTCACTCCCGGGGCCACCGGGGGACGGGGAAAAGCGGCTTGATCCTGGTGGACCGCTGCGGGCAGGAGATCCTGGAGCGCACCGGGGCGGTGGTTAACGGGGATTATGTAGAGATCCGCTTTGCCGTTGGTCTGCCCTCCCGCGGGCGCACCATCAACGCCCGGGAGGCGGTGGACATCTTTTTCCGGGAGCTGCCGGCCATAGCCGGCGAGGCCCTCTTTTACCGGAAGCTCGATGCCGGGGACGTCAGGCGGTACGTGGATCTGGTGGAGGACCAGGAATTCCTGCGCTCGCGGCTTAAAGAGCTGGGCCTGGTGGCCTTTGTGGCCAACGGTTCCGTGCTCCCCCGCGAAAGCGGTGTCAGCGACCGGCCGTTGACAGGGGGCCGGGTTATTCCCTTCGTCTCGCCGCCGGAACTGGAGGTGACCCTGGAGCTGCCCCATGCAGGGAGGGTAACCGGCATGGGCATCCCGCAGGGGGTTACCCTCATTGTGGGAGGGGGTTACCACGGAAAATCCACCCTCCTGCGGGCCCTGGAAAGGGGGGTGTACAATCACATACCCGGCGACGGGCGCGAGCTGGTGATTACCGTACACGATGCGGTAAAGATACGCGCCGAGGACGGGCGGAGCGTGGAGAAGGTAGACATCAGCCCGTTTATCAACAACCTGCCCTTCGGGCAGGACACCCGCGCGTTTTCCACCGCCAGTGCCAGCGGGAGCACTTCCCAGGCCGCCAACATTGTGGAGGCCCTCGAGATGGGCACCTCCTTGTTGCTCATCGACGAAGATACCAGCGCCACAAACTTTATGATCCGGGACGGCCTGATGCAAGAGCTTGTATCCAAGGAACACGAGCCCATCACGCCCTTTATAGACCGCGTGCGCCAGCTTTACGAGAACATGGGCGTCTCCACCATCCTGGTGGTGGGGGGCGCCGGGGATTACCTGGCGGTGGCCGACCGCGTGATCATGATGCAGAACTACCGGCCCCTGGACGTCACGCGGCGGGCCAAAGAAATCGCCCGGCGGTATGGCGGCAACCGGCGCGTGGAAGTGCGGGACGAGCTGACCGGGGTAACGCCGAGGATACCTCTGCCGCAGGCTTTTGCTTTGGAAGGCCGGCAGAAGGTGAAGGCCAGGGGCACGGAGGAGATTGTCTACGGCTACATGGACATCGAGCTACAGGCCGTGGAACAGCTGGTGGACCCTGCTCAGGCCAGGGCCATAGGAGAGATCATCCGCTATGCGGCAAAGCGGTACATTGACGGCAGGCGGACCCTGCGGGAGGTGGTGGAGGCGGTACTTGCGGATATTGAGCGCGACGGCCTGGACGTGGTTTCGCCCTTTAAAGGACAGCACCCGGGGGACTTGGCTCTCCCCCGGGCACATGAAATTGCCGCGGCCATAAACCGCTACCGCCGGCTAAAAGTCCGGCAAAAACTCGGCTAGCCGCACTCATCGCAGCTGTCGCAACAGCCGGAAGCGCAGGCAAGGGATGACGATATGGCGCGGTCAATTATCTTATTGACCTCGTCCAGGAGCTTTTCAAATTCCTGCTGGGCGCGGATGTACTCCGCAATGAGGGGGTTGTCCAGCATCCGCCTTTCCAGGCTTTCCACTTCTGCTTTCTGGCTAGCGGTGAGGTTGAAGCCCTGGGACTGTAGCATGCGGAAAAGCCGCTGCTTGTGATTAAATTCTTCAATTATTTCCCGGGCGGTGGTGTCCTGCAGCATGGCCTGCTGCGCGCTGACCATGGCTGCAAGCTCGCGGGAACGGGCAATTTCCTCCCCCAGCTCCTGGGCCTTTTCCCTTACGGACATTTTTTCACCTCCCTTCCAGGGCCAACTCACCCTCCAGGTGGGTAAGCTTTGCGCCGGTGATGGTGACACGGACCAGCTTTCCGGCCAGCTCCCGCGGGCCGCTAAAAATGACCAGGCGGTTGGTGCGCGTGCGCCCGCTAAGCTTTTCCGGGTTGGTCTTGCTCTCCCCTTCCACCAGCACCTCCTCCAACCGCCCTATAAAGGAGCGGTTGCGGGCCAGGGTTATTTCGTTTTGCCTGGCGATGAGTTCTTGGATGCGCCTGCTCTTTACATCTTCCGGCACCTGGTCCGGGAACGTGGCCGCCCGGGTACCGGGTCGCGGGTTGTAAACAAAGGTAAAGGCGGCGTCAAACTGCACCCTTTCCACCAGGTCCATGGTTTGGGCGAAGTCCTCCTCCGTCTCTCCCGGGAAGCCCACCATGATGTCCGTGGTGATGGAGACCCCGGGGATGGCCCGGCGGATGCGCTCCACGAGCTCGAGGTAATAGGCGCGGCTGTAGCCCCGGTTCATGAGCGCAAGGATGCGGTCGCTGCCCGCCTGCACGGGCAGGTGGATGTGCTCGCAAACGCGCTCGCAGCGGGCCACGGTGTCAATAAGCTCCTGGGTGAAGTCCCGGGGGTGAGAGGTGGTAAAGCGGATGCGCCAGAGCCCGGTTATGCCGTTTACCTCCTTCAGCAGGCGCGCGAAATTAATTTCTCCTCCCAGGTCCCGCCCGTAGGAGTTGACGTTTTGCCCCAGGAGCGTGACTTCCCGGTACCCTTCTTCCGCCAGTTGCCTGATTTCGCGCAAGATGTCCTCGGGACGGCGGCTGCGCTCCCGCCCGCGCACATAAGGCACAATGCAGTAGGTGCAGAAGTTGTTGCAGCCGTAGGTGATGTTCACCCACGCCCTGATCCTGGAAGCCCGGCGCACGGGCAGGTTTTCGACTACTTCCCCTGCCTCCTCCCAGACCTCCACGATCCTTTCGCGGCACTCCTGCACGGCCAGGAGCAGTTCGGGCAGGCGGTGGAGGTTGTACGTGCCGATAATCAGATCCACTTCCGGAAAGCGGTTTTTGATTTTCTGCGCCATGCCCGGCTGCTGCACCATGCACCCGGCAACGCCAATGATGGGCTTCTGCCTGCCCTTTTTTAAACGGGCCAGGCGACCGAGGAGGCCGAGGATTTTATTTTCCGCCGTTTCCCGCACGCAGCATGTGTTGACCAGGATTACATCTGCCTCGGCGCTGTCTTCCACTTGCTGGTAGCCGAGAGATTCCAGCATTCCGGCCATAACTTCCGCATCGTGGTCGTTCATCTGGCAACCGAAGGTAATTACCCGGTAGGTCGGTGCTCTTCCCGCCACGGCAGATCCCTTCCCGTTGTTCTTTCGTATTATAACCCATTTCCCAGGTGGGTGCAAATAAATTTTCCTGGGCCATCTTCCTTTATGCTATAATGGTGGCCAGGAGGGGATGCGGGTGTCGTATACCCCCATGATTAACCAGTACCTCCAGATTAAGAAGAACTACCCCGATGCCATCCTCTTTTTCCGCCTGGGAGACTTTTACGAGATGTTCTTTGAGGACGCCCTCGTGGCCTCCCGGGAACTGGAAATCACTCTCACCGGGCGCGATGCCGGGTCCGCAGGCAGGGTGCCCATGTGCGGGGTGCCGTACCACACGGCAGACAGCTACATAGCCAGGCTGGTGGAAAAGGGCTACAAGGTGGCCGTGTGCGATCAGGTGGAGGACCCCGAAGAGGCCAAAGGGATTGTCCGCCGGGAGGTAACCAGGGTGGTAACTCCCGGCACTATTATGGACTACCTTGAGGAGAAGAGGCACAATTTCCTGGTCGCCGTGGTTGAGGGGGCTGCCGGTGACTTTGGCCTGGCGGTAACCGACATTACCACCGGCCTGTTTATGGTCACGCAGCTGGCGGGCCGGGAGGCGCTGCTGGACGAGCTGCTGCGCCTGGAGCCCGCGGAGGTGCTGCTGCCCGAGGGCGAGGAGCGGCACGAATTGGCCGAATTTTTGCGCCAGAACCTAAAGGGCGCGGCCATCTCCTTCTGGAGCGAGGGCGCCTTTGAGCCGGAAAGGGCGGCGCGCCGCCTCCAGGAGCAGCTGGGGATGTCCTGGAACCGCGCGGGTCTGGCCGGCCTGCCCCTGGCCGTAAGGTGTGCCGGCGGGTTGCTCGATTACCTGAAGGCCACCCAGAAGAGGGAACTGGCGCAAATTAATCAGGTTGAGGTGTACAGCGCCGGCCAGTTCATGCACCTGGACAGCGTCACCCGCCGCAACCTGGAGCTAACGGCGTCCCTAAAGGATGGCTCCCGCTGGGGGACGCTGCTGTGGGTGCTCGACCACACGGTTACGGCCATGGGGGCGCGCCTCCTGAAGTCCTGGGTGGAGCGTCCCCTGCTGGACCTGGCGGGGATTTGCGCCCGCCAGGAAGCGGTGGAGGAGCTGGTTAACGGGGGTATAGTGCGCCAGGAATTAAAGCAAATCTTAAAGGAAATTTACGACCTGGAAAGGATTTCTTCCCGCATTGCTTACGGCAGTGCCGGGCCCCGCGATCTACTGGCCCTAAAGAATTCCCTTGCCGTCCTCCCCTCTCTAAAGGCCATTCTCTCCCGTCAACAAGCCCGGCTCTGGCAGGAGATAGCCGAAACCCTGGACCCCCTCGAGGATGTAGCCAGGCTCATCGGGGAAGCCATCAGCGAGGAGGCACCTCCCGGGCCCAAGGACGGGGGGGTAATCCGCAGCGGCTACCACCCCGAGGTCGACCGCTTGCGGCAGGCAAGCCGGGAAGGTAAAAACTGGCTGGCCGAACTGGAGGCGCGGGAAAAGGAGCGCACCGGCATCCGCTCCCTCAAGGTGGGTTACAACAAAGTCTTCGGCTATTACATAGAGGTAACCAAGCCCAACTTGCACCTGGTACCCCCCTATTACCTGCGCAAGCAGACCCTGGCCGGGGCCGAGCGCTTCATCACCCCGGAGCTAAAAGAGTTAGAGGAGCAGATTCTCGGCGCGGAGGAAAAGCTGGCCAGGCTGGAGTACGAAATCTTTACGGCCATCAGGCAGGAAGTAGCCGGGCAGGTGCGGCGCATCCAGCAGACCGCCGCAGCCGTGGCACAGGTTGATGCCCTGCTTTCCCTGGCCGAGGCGGCGGTAAAGGGCAATTACGTGCGCCCCCTGGTGAACAACGGCACCCGTATTGTCATCCGGCAGGGCCGCCACCCGGTAGTGGAGCAGGTGCTGGGGCCGGGAGAGTTTGTGCCCAACGACGTGGAGCTGGGGGGCGACACCCGGCTGATCATCCTCACCGGGCCCAACATGGCCGGAAAAAGCACCTACATGCGCCAGGTGGCCCTGCTGGTGCTCATGGCCCAGGTGGGGAGCTTTATACCTGCCTCCTACGCGGAGATCGGCCTGGTCGACCGCATTTTTACGCGCATAGGGGCCAGCGACGACCTGGCCGGGGGTCAGAGCACTTTTATGGTGGAAATGAGGGAGTGCCAGTCCATTATCAAGGCAGCAACCCCCCGCAGCCTGATCATCATGGACGAGGTGGGGCGCGGCACCAGCACTTACGACGGGATAAGCATCGCGCGGGCCCTGGTGGAGTACATAGTCCAGCGCATCGGAGCGCGGACCCTCTTTTCCACCCACTACCATGAACTAACTTCCCTGGAATCCCTTCCCGGAGTAAAAAACTTTACCGTGGCGGTGGAAGAGAACGGCGAAGAAATTGTCTTCTTGCACCGGGTACGCGAGGGAAAGGCCGACCGCAGTTACGGCATTCAGGTGGCCCGGCTGGCGGGCCTGCCCGCAGAAATCCTGCGCCGGGCGCAGGAGGTGCTGAAGGAGATGGAGGGCCGGGCCGGGGATTCACGCCGGCAATCCCAACCGCACAGCGGCCAGAAGGTAATCCTGGCGCGCCATCCTGTCCTGGAAGAGCTTTCCCGCCTGGACCTTTGGCAGATCACACCCCTGGAGGCCCTCAACATCCTGGCTTCCTGGCAGAAAAGCTTAAGGCAGGAGGTAGGGCGGGCCGGTAACCGCGGGAGTAAGAAAAAGCCTCTCCCCGGCATGACGGGACTTTTCGGCAGGGAGTGAAGTGCTAGCATGCACATCGGCATCGACGTGGGCGGGACTTTTACGGATGCCGTGCTTATGGACAAAGGGCTAGTCAAGGCAGTGGCCAAGATACCCACGAGCAGGGACCTTCTGACCTCCCTCTTGCAGGCCCTGGATGCAGTCATGCAGGGGGTGGGGGGAGAACAGGTGGAGAGGGTGGTCTTCAGCACAACCCTCATCACCAACATGATTGCGGAAAAAAAATACGACCCGGTTGGCCTCATCCTCATCCCCGGGCCGGGATTGGACATCGGCCTTTTCCGCTTTCCCGGGGAAGTGCGGGTGGTCCAGGGAGCCATTGACTATCGTGGCCGCGAGATAATTCCCCTAAACATGGAAGAGGTCGACCGGGTGGCAGACGACCTGGCTGCCAGGGGTTACCGGAAGGTAGCCGTAGTAGGAAAGTTTTCCTGCCGCAATTACCTGCACGAGAAAAAGGTGGCCGAGCGCATCCAGCGGAGGTTCCCGGAGTGGAAGCTAGAGCTGGGACACCAGGTTGCCGGGCAGCTGAATTTCCCCCGGCGCGTGGTTTCTACCTACCTTACCTGCGCCACCAGGGAAAAATACCGCTTTTTTGTGCAATCGGTACAGGAGGCCATCGGGCAGCGGGGCATCAGGGGCAAGATATTTATTCTTAAGGCGGACGGGGGGACCCTCCCCCTGGAGGGCTCCCAGGAAGTGCCCATGGAGACCATTTTCAGCGGGCCGGCGGCCAGCACACTGGGCGTGCAGGCCCTGTTGCCGCCCGGGGAAACGGCAGTGGTGGTGGATATAGGGGGCACCACCACCGACCTGGCCCTCATTTTAAGCGGCCAGCCCCTCCTGGCCTCCAAGGGGGCGAAAGTGGACGACATGTTCACCCACGTCAGGGCACTGGCCGTGAAATCGGTGCCCGTGGGCGGGGACAGCGTGGTGGAGCGCGTGGGCAGGGATATCATCCTTTACTCGGAACGCCTCGGCCCGCCGTACTGCCTCGGGGGTCCCATGCCCACGCCCACCGACGCCCTGCGCGTGCTGGGGCTGACAAAGCTGGGGGATCCGGAAAGGGCCCGGCAGGCTATGAACTTGCTGGGCGCTCCCTTAGGTCTATCTCCCGAGGGAGTGGCGGAGCGGATCATCAGGCAGGTGGTGGAAACCGTTGTCGAGGAAATTGAAAATATGTTTTCCAGCTGGGAACAGGAGCCTGCCTACAGGGTATGGGAGGTTTTGCAGAAAAAGAAAGTGCGCCCGGGTACGGTAGTGGGAGTCGGCGGGGGAGCCCCGGGCTTTATCTCACAAATTGCCGCCCGTCTGGGCTGTTCGCCCGTGATCCCGCCGTACGCTCCTGTAGCCAACGCCATTGGGGCTGCGGTGGCCCGCCCCACCATCCAGATTACCCTCCGCGCCGATACCGAGCAGGGCTACTATACGGTAAATGAGGAGGGATTCCAGGGCCAGCTGGACGATCCCGCCTTTAACGAAGAAAAGGCGCTTAACCTGGCCAAGAGGTGGCTGGCCTGGCGGGCCAACCGCTACGGGCTGGAGAACAGCGTGCAGGAAGTGGAGCTGCTCAGGAAAGAAGTTTTCAATATGGTGCGGGACTGGGTTACGGTGGGGCGCCTGATAGACATCACCATCCAGACCCCGCGGGGCATACTTTACCACGTCGGGGGAGGAAGGGAAAGGGGGGTGGAGGAGTGAGAGGCAAGAAAACGGGCCTGGTTTTCTTCCCCGCCTTTGACTGGGCCATTTCGCCCACCCACCCCGAGAGGGAGGAGCGGCTGCTTTACACGCGGGACCAGATTTTTGAAGAAGGGGTCCTGGACCTGCCGCAGATAAAAGAGTATGCCCCCCGGCTGGCTACCGTTCACGATGTGGCCCGCACGCATTTTTGCGTTCCCCGGGTGCAGAGCCAGGTTACGGAAGCCCACCTCATTGCCGCCGGTTCGGCCCTGCTGCTGGCCGATGCGGTGGTCAGCGGGGAGATTAAGAACGGTTTTGCCCTGGTCAGGCCTCCCGGCCACCATGCCATGCGCGTGGTGCACGGCAACCGGGGGTTCTGCAACATCAACAATGAGGCCATCCTGGTGGAATACCTGCGCCGGCACCACGGGATAAGGCGCATTGCCATTGTGGACTCCGACGTGCACCACGGTGACGGTACCCAGGACATTTTCTACCACGATCCCGACGTGCTCTTCATTTCTTTCCACCAGGACGGTCGCACCATTTACCCCGGAACGGGATTTCCCCACGAGCTGGGGGGCCCCGGGGCCTACGCCCGCACCATAAACATTCCTCTTCCGCCGGGCCTCGGGGATGAAACATTTCATTACGTGGTGGATAACCTCATCCTGCCCATCCTGAGGGACTTCCAGCCGGAATTCATTATCAACTCTGCGGGCCAGGACAACCACTACACCGACCCCCTGGGGAGCATGCGCTTCACCGCCTGGGGGTACGCGGAGTTTACTTCCAAGCTTAAGCCCCACCTGGCCGTGCTGGAGGGCGGTTATGCCATTGAAACGGCCCTCCCGTACGTCAACCTGGCCATTTTGCTGGCCCTGGCCGGGCTGGACTACTCCCGCGTGCGGGAACCGGACTGGCCGGGAGCCGTAAAGGAGAACCCGGACCGCGTGTCGCGGGTCAAGCGGATGGTAGACCAGCTCCTCAGGGTCTGGGAAGAGCGGGACAATATTGACATAGAAAAAATCTTTGGCCGCGGTCCCTTTTATGAAAGGCAAAAGAAGATCTTCTACGATACCGACTACATTGAAGAAGAGCAACTGGAAAGGGTGCGCCGCTGCCCCAGCTGCCCCGGCTACATTACCGTTGACTCCCAGGGGGTGAGGGGCTACAGCTACTCCACAAGGGTCTTCTGCGTTTCCGTCCCCTTTCAGGCCTGCGGCGCCTGCCAGGCGGAAGCTTACGATGCCTACGAACGGGCCAAGGGCCTGGACGTTTACCAGTACGTTTACCTCCAGGATAAATCAACCGATACGTTTTTCTCTTTCGAGCGGGATAAGAAACGGGAGTGGGTCTCCGAAGGACCGAAGGTGGGGGAGTAAATTTGCCGCGCATTGTGGTTCTGGACGAGGCAACGGCCAACCAGATTGCCGCCGGTGAGGTGGTGGAGAGGCCTGCTTCCGTGGTCAAGGAACTGGTGGAAAACTCCCTGGATGCAGGGGCTACCGCCGTCTACGTGGACATTGAGGAGGGCGGGCTGCGGCGCATTGTGGTGCGCGATAACGGCTGCGGCATGGACGAGGAGGATGCCCGCCTGGCCCTGCTCCGCTACGCCACCAGCAAGATAAGGAGCGCCGCAGACCTGCACCGCATCACTACCCTGGGCTTTCGCGGTGAGGCCCTCCCGAGCATTGCGGCGGTATGCAGGATGACCATCAAGACCCGTCCGCCGTTTATGGAACACGGCACGTTCCTGCGGGTAGAGGCCGGGAAGGTGGTGGAGAGCGGGTCGGTGGCCATGGCGCCGGGCACGGTAATAACGGTGGAAGATCTTTTCTATAATACACCGGCACGCAAAAAGTACCTGAAAACGCCGGCCACCGAGGGGGGACTGGTGGGGGACTGCGTGGGGCGCCTGGCCCTTGCCCACCCGGAGGTGGCCATGCGCTTTTTCCATAACGGCCGCCAGGTCCTGGCCACTTCGGGGTCGGGGGACATGCTGGAGGTCGTGGCGGCAGTATACGGACTGGACCTGGCCCGCGAGATGATCCGGGTGGAGGACAGGTCGCTGGAATGGCTGCAGGTAGAGGGTTACGCGGGAAGGCCCGGCATTCACCGCAGCTCCCGGCGCCACATTGTGACTATTGTTAACGGGCGCTACGTGCACTGCCTCCCCCTGGTCAATGCCATATGCGAGGCCTACCACACCATGCTCCCTGCCGGGCGCTACCCCGTGGCCGTAATTGCCGTCTCCCTGCCCCCTGCGTTGGTGGACGTGAACGTGCACCCGGCAAAGCTGGAGGTGCGGCTGGCGCGGGAAAAAGAGGTTTCTCGGGCCGTAACCGCCGCCGTGCGGGCCGTGCTGCAGGGCAGCCGCCGGAGTATACCGGGGGTGATCATGCCGGAAGGCGTTAGCAAGGCGGATCCCGGCCCGGGGCAAAAGGGAAGCGCAGGGATGCGGGCCGGCCTGCAGGCGGACCTCTGGCAGCTTGGCGAGGCGGCTCCGGCGTACCGGGCCGCCCCACCTCCCTTCCCCCAATTGCACTACCTGGCCCGGCTGGGGCCCGCGTACCTCCTGGCCGCCGGCCCCGACGGGCTCTATATCGTGGACCAGCATGCCGCCCACGAGCGCGTCCTTTATGAGAAGTACATGGAAGAGCTGACATCCCGGGGGAGAATAGGTATTCAAAGGCTGGCCGTCCCCCTACAGGTTGCCCTGACTTACGGGGAGGCCAGCGTGCTGGAGGAGCACAGGGAGCTGCTCTACTCCCTGGGCTTCGAGCTGGATTTTTGGGGGCCGGGGACCGTGGTGCTGCGCGGGGCCCCTGCGGGGTTCCCGGGGGAAGTGGGAGAGACTTTTTTGCGGGATGTGGCCACGGCCCTGGAAGAATGGGGGAGGCTCCCGCCCGGGGAAAAGCTTTACCAGCGCCTCCTTTCCCAGCTCGCCTGCAGGATGGCCGTAAAGGCCGGGGAGGAAATGGCAGAGGAAGCGGCGCGCTTTCTTTTAAGGGAACTGGCCGCCGCGCAAAATCCTTTTACCTGCCCCCACGGGCGCCCCACCACCATCCATCTCTCATACCGGGAGCTTGAGCGCCGCTTCGGGCGCTCGAGCAACAGGCCCGGGTAAGAAGGGGGAGCGCTTGGTTGGACGCTGCGGGATACGTGGTTACCACCGGGCGCAGGCCGGGGCCCCAGGAGCTTTCCCTGGCGGCATGGTTTGCCCGGCGCCTGTGTGCCCCTCTCGTGCCGCGGGAAAACCTGTCCCTTAAAGCCTTGGAGGAGAAGTACGGCGCCCGGGGGGTCCTGGTGGTGGCACAGCGCAGGGCTTCTTTTTATACCGGGGGGGTGGAGGTCTTTTTTCACCCCAGCATGGCCAAGCTGCGCATAGCGGAGATAAAAACTGGGAAAACTGACCAGATGGTTAAAGCCATGGACTTGCGCCCGGGTGAGGAGGTCCTGGACTGCACCCTGGGCCTCGGCGTGGATGCCATCGTGGCCTCCTTTGTGGTGGGGCCGGCGGGGCGCGTGGTGGGCGTGGAATCCTCTCCTGTGCTGGCGGCGCTGGTGGAGCACGGGCTCGGGTACTACTGCGACCGCCTGCCGCGGGAGGTGCTGGAAGCCATGCGGCGCATCGAGGTAATTTGCGGCGACCACCTGTCTTACCTTAAGGGGCTTCCCGCGGAAAGCTTTGACGTGGTTTACTTTGACCCCATGTTCCGCGAGCCCCTTCACCGCTCGCCGGCCATTGGCCCCCTGAGGGCGCTGGCCAATGACGCGCCGCTGGCCCGGCAGGCGGTGGAAGAAGCGGTGAGGGTGGCCAGGCGGCGGGTGGTGATGAAGGAAAGGAGGGGGAGCCGGGAATTCGCCCGCCTGGGATTTACCTGCGTGCAGGGCGGCAAGTCCTCTCCGGTGGCCTACGGGGTAATTGAAAAGTGAGGGGGTATGGGGCAGGTGGAGAGGCCGGTACCCCTGGTGGTGATCGTGGGACCCACGGCGGTGGGGAAGACGGCCGTTGCCGTGGAGGTGGCCAAGAAAATAGGCGGGGAGATAGTTTCCGCGGACTCCATGCAGGTATACCGCTACATGGATATAGGGACGGCCAAGCCCACGGAGGAGGAGAGGCAGGGTATCCCCCATCACATGATTGACGTGGTCGACCCTGCGGAGGCTTACAGCGTGGCCCTGTACCAGGCGCAGGCGCGGCGCTGCATTAGAGAAATATGGGAGAGGGGTAGAGTTCCCCTCCTGGTGGGAGGGACAGGCCTTTATGTGAAAGCGGTGCTTGAGCCCCTCCACTTTGCCGGGGCCGGTGTGGACGAGGCCTTCCGGCGCCGTATGTGCGCGGTGGCGAGGGAAAAAGGCCCTCTGGCCGTGTACCGGCTGTTAAAGGAGGTGGATCCGGAAGCGGCGGAGCGCATCCACCCGCACAACGTAAAGAGGGTCATCCGCGCCCTGGAAATATACCACCTCACGGGGCGCCCCATGTCGCAGCGCCTGCAGGAGCTAAAGGAGGACCCTCCCCCTTACCGCGCGGTGCTTTACGGCCTGACCATGGAGCGGGAGAAGCTTTACCGGCGCATTGAGGCGCGGGTGGACGAAATGTTGCAGAGGGGGCTGGTGGAAGAGGTGAGGGGGCTCTTGGAAAGGGGATACGGTCCGGGCCTTGTTTCCATGCAGGGGCTGGGTTACAAGGAGATGGCCGCTTACCTCCGTGGCCTGTCTACCCTTTCCGAAGCGGTTTACCTCTTAAAGAGGAACACCAGGCGCTTTGCCAAGCGGCAGTTTACCTGGTTTAAAAAGGACGGGCGCATATGCTGGATAGATGTGGGGAACTATTCCTCCATAATGGAAGTGGTACAGGAAATTACCACCGGCGCAGAAGGAGTATTGAAGGAAGCGTCGAAAAGCAATTAGAAAGAAAAAATTACCGCCAACGGAGGGACCTTCATGAGCAAGGTGCAAATTAACCTGCAGGACGCCTTCTTAAACCAGGCAAGAAAAGAAGGAGTGCCCGTTACCGTTTTTTTAATTAACGGCTTCCAGCTAAAGGGAGTTATCAGGGGCTTTGATAATTTTACCGTCATCCTGGAAAGCGACGGCAGGCAGATGATGATTTACAAGCACGCCATCTCCACCGTTAGCCCGATGCGGCCAATGAGCAACACCTTTTCCGAACCAAAGGCATAGATAAAGGCAGAACGGTCTCTCCGTTGGAGGGGCCTTTTTATTTGGGACCGGCAGTTAAAAACTCGAAAAAGGCGGCGGCGGCATAGCTGCGGGGCCAGCTGGAAGGGCGCACCAGGTAGAGCTTGCGGCAAAGGTTTATTCCCCTCACCCCTACCAGGTAGACGTTTCCCAGCGCAATGGGCTCGGCGGCGGCCAGGGCCGAGACCAGGCTCACCCCTAACCCGGCCTGTACGGCGGTGATTACCGCCCTGGTGCTGCCCAGCTCCATTACCACCCTTGCCTTTTCCAGGCTGCGGCCTGCAGCCGCTATCTGGGCTTCCAGCGTGCGGCGGGTTCCCGACCCGGGTTCCCGCAGTATCAACGGCTCGGCCAGGAGTTCGTCCAGGTCTACCTCCTTCCTTTTCCGGAAGTGGTGCTCCGGCCCCACAATGAGCACCAGGCAGTCGTCCTGCCAGGGCGTGTACTCCACCTCCTGCTCCTCGATGATGGCCCCGGTGATACCCAGGTCCACCTCCCTTTCCCTCACCCAGCGCACGACTTCCCTGCTTCCGGCAATGCGCAGGCTTACCTCCACCCCCGGGTAGAGTTCGTGGAAGCGGCCGATGTAAAGGGGCAAAAGGTATTCGCCGGGAATGGTGCTGGCGCCCAGGTGGAGGTGCCCCCTCTTTAGCCCTTTTAGCTCCTCGAGGGTTTCCCGGATGCGGTAGTAGTGCTGGAGGATTTGCCTGGCTTCGGGGTAAAAGAGGCGTCCCGCTTCGGTCAGCTCCACCTTCTTTTCGCTGCGGTGGAAAAGGGTGGTGCCCAGGCTCTCCTCCAGGGACTTTATTTGAAAGCTAATGGCCGGCTGGCTCATGAAAAGCTGCTGGGCGGCACGGGTGAAGCTTTGCAGTTCGGCCACCCGCACGAATGCTTCCAGCTGCTTGATGTTCATGCCTATCCCACCGCCAGAACCGCCCGGGCAGCAGAGATTACCGCCAGGCGCACGTATTCCTTGGACAGTCCGCCCTGCAGGTAGACGGCATAGGGCTCCCGCATGGGGGCATCCGCGCTGAGCTCAATGGATGAGCCCTGCACGAAGGTACCGGCGGCCATGATCACCCGGTCGCCGTAGCCGGGCATGTCCACCGGCTGGGGAAGAACATGGGAATCGACCGGGGAGGCCTGCTGGAGGCCCTGGCAGAAGGCCACCAGGCGCTGCGGGGAGCCGAGCAGTATGGCCTGCACGATGTCCGTGCGCTTTTCTTGTGCCCGGGGCGTCACTTTAAAGCCCAGCCTTTCAAAGAGGCGCGCGGCAAAGACGGCTCCCTTGAGCGCCTCCGCCACCACGTGGGGGGCCATAAAGAGGCCCTGGAAGAACAGCCGCTGGTAATCGGGGCTGGCTCCCACCTCGCCGCCCAGCCCGGGGGCCGTAAGGCGCGCGGCGGCCATTTCCACGTATTCCCGGCGCCCGGCCACGTAGCCCCCGGTAGGGGCCAGGCCGCCGCCGGGATTTTTAATGAGCGAGCCTGCCACCAGGTCCGCTCCCACGGCCGTGGGTTCAAGCTCCTCTACAAATTCGCCGTAGCAGTTGTCCACCACCACCACCGCGCGGGGGCACTTCTTCTTTATCGCCGCAATCAGGCCGCCCATTTCCTCAACGCCGAGGGAGGGGTGCAGGCTGTAACCGCGGGAGCGCTGCAGGAGCACCACACGCGTGCGCGGCCCCAGGGCGCTTTCTATGGCCGCGGCGTCCAGCTGCCCGTCCGGCAGGAGGTCCACCTGCCTGTAGGTGACCCCCAGTTCCTTGAGGGAACCGGGGGCGTTACCGCGCGTGCCGATTACCTCCTGCAGGGTGTCGTAGGGGAGCCCCTGCACAAACAGCAGCTCGTCCCCCGGGCGGAGCACGCCAAAAAGGCAGAGGGCAATGGCGTGGGTGCCGCTGACTATCTGGCTTCTTACCAGGGCCGCTTCGGCCTGGAAGCACCTGGCAAAAAGCTCGTCCAGGGCCTTGCGTCCGGCGTCGCCGTAGCCGTAGCCGCTGGAGCCCCTGAGGTGGAACTCGCTGACACGGACCTCCTGGAAGGCAGAAAGCACCCGCTGGTGGTTTTTGCGCGCCACCTCCTCTATGCGGCGGTAGTAGGGCTGTACCTCTTCTTCCACGGCCTCGGCCAGGCTAAAGAGCTCGCTTGGCCTCAACTTTCCCGGCTCCTTTCAGGCTTTTATTTCCAGGCGCTCGTGTTCCCTGGCCCGGAGGACGTCCTCCCTGGTGATGGTCATCAGCTCTTCTTTGGTAACGTGGGGTTTACGCACCAGGCGCACCGCCTGCTGGCGGATGGCCCGCTCGATGAGGTTGCGGACCAGGCGGGCGTTCCCGCTGTGCACGTGGGCGGCCCTGGTTTCCTCCAGGATAAGGCGCAGCTCTTCCCGGGCCCCGCTGGAAAGGCGGTACTGCCGCTTCTGGAGCATTAAATCGGCAATGGCCAGGAGTTCGGTGATGGTATAGTCGGGGAAAGTGATGTGGATGGGGAAGCGGGAACGCAGCCCCGGGTTGCACTCCATGAACCACTCCATCTCGTGACGGTACCCGGCCAGGATGAGGATGAGGTTGTCCTTGTGGTCCTCCATGCTCTTCACCAGCGCATCAATGGCCTCCCTCCCAAAATCTTTTTCCCCGCCCCTGGCCAGGGAATAGGCCTCATCGATAAAGAGGATGCCTCCCAGGGCCTTCTTAATTTGCTCCCGGGTTTTTTGCGCCGTGTGCCCGATGTACTCGCCCACCAGGTCGGCTCTCTCCACCTCCACCAGGTGGCCCTTGGGTAAAACGCCCATTTCTTTAAAGAGGCGGCCGATGATCCTGGCCACGGTGGTTTTGCCCGTCCCCGGGTTGCCTTTAAAGACCATGTGCAATACCTGTGGCTCGGTAAGCAGCTTTTCCTTTTGACGGCGGCGCTGGATTTCAATAAAAGCGTAAATTTCTCCTACCAATTTTTTTACCTCAACCAGGCCCACCAGGGAATCAAGTTCTTTCATTATCTCGCGGACGTTTTTTTGCCTTTGCTCTTCCCTGTCATAAGCCCTTTCGCCGCTTTCCGGGCTGTTGGGCCACAGCCTTATTTTAACCAAGGCAGACCCACCTCGCCAGGTGTCTCTGTGGGCATTGCTTTTTAAAATTATACGTCCCGCAAGGTGAGGCACAGAATGGGCACCGGTTGAGGCTTTCCTGCTTTTCTCAAGCGCGGCAGAGAGGTATTGGGGGGTCGGACAACGAATTAATCGTAATGTTTAACTAATTCCGATAAGAGCGGGGGGAGCCCGCACTTGGGCCTGCAGCGGCGTTTCCTGCCTTTACGCACCAAGCTGGCCCTTTTATCCTTTGCCTCCGTGCTCCTGGCCGTGCTGGCGGCGGTAATTTTAATTGCCGTGAAGGTTTCCTATTTGCTGGAAGAGGAGATGGGCATGCGGGCCCTGGCCATTGCCCGCACGCTGGCCCAGCTGGAAGCCATACAAAATAACGTGGGGCACCCAGGCGGCTTTCAGGTAATACAGCCCATTGCGGAAAAAACCAGGGCCGCCACCGGGGTGGCCTACATCGTGGTGGTGGACATGGAAGGGGTGCGTTACTCGCACCCCTCGGCAGAGCGCATAGGGGGGAAGTTTGCCGACCCGGACCTGGAGCCTGCTTTTGCCGGGCGGGAGTACGTGAGCCGCACCACAGGGGTAATGGGGCCGGCGGTGAGGGCCTTTTCGCCCATTAAAGTGGACGAGGGGACAAGGCAGGTGGGGGTGGTGGTGGTGGGCATCATCACCCCCACCCTTGCGGAAATCTTCCGGGCCATCCAGTCCCACTTCTACCCCTCACTGGCCCTGGGCCTCTTGGCCGGTCTGGCAGGCGCCCTTTTTCTGGCCAGCCGCATTAAGGGAGCCATGTTCAGCCTGGAACCCGAAGAAATTGCCCGCATGCTGGAGGAGCGCACGGCCATGCTGCAGGCCATGGGAGAGGGCATACTGGCCATCGACCGTGACCAGCGGATAACCCTGATTAACGAAGAGGCAAAGCGCCTTTTGGGCACGGGGGAAGAGGTGGTGGGGAGATCCATCCGCGAAGTGCTGCCGGACAGCTTTTTACCCCGCGTGCTGGAAACCGGGCAGCCGGAGTTCAATCAAGAGAGGGTAATTAACAACGTGGTGCTCATCGTCAACCGGGTCCCCGTGCGCGTTAAGGGGCAGATCGTGGGTGCGCTGGCTTCCTTCCGCGACCGCACGGAGGTCCACCGTTTGGCCGAAGAGCTTACGGGCGTGAAGAGCTTCGTCGAGGCCCTGCGGGTGCAGAACCACGAATATTTAAACCGCCTGCACACCATTGCCGGCCTCATCCAGCTGGGCCGCACGCAGGAAGCCCTGGATTTTATTTTTGCCGTGACCGAAGAGCAGGAAGAGCTTACCCGCTTGCTGACCAGAAATATCTGCAACTACAGCATTGCCGGCCTCCTCCTGGGCAAGTACACCCGGGCTAAAGAGCTGAAAGTACAGCTGCACATTGACCGCGCGACCCGCCTGACTCGCCTCCCCCCGCGCATGGACGCCTCTACCCTGGGAGTGGTCGTCGGCAACCTGCTGGAAAATGCTCTGGAAGCGGCGCGGGAGGCCGGGCCCGACCGCAGGCGCGTGGAATTCCGCATGTGGGAGGAAGATGGAGCGGTGCAAATCCTGGTGCGCGACTGGGGAAAGGGGATTCCCGCCGCCCTACAGGAGCGCGTCTTTGAGCAGGGCTTCTCCACCAAAGGCATGGGGCGGGGAATCGGCCTTTACCTGGTTAAAAAGCACGTTGAAACGGCGGGAGGCAGGATATTCCTGGACTCCCGGGAGGGGGAAGGTACGGCAGTTCTGGTATGCATCCCACAGTAAACAAGAGGTGAGAAGCCAGTGGGTAAAATAGGTGTGCTGATTGTCGAAGACGATCCCATGGTCGCCGAAGTTAACGCGGGCTTTGTCGGTGCCGTGCCCGGCTTTGAAGTGATAGGCGTGGCGCGTACGGGCAAGGAGGCGCTGGATCTCGTTGCCTCCCAGGGCCCCGCCCTGACCCTCCTGGATGTTTACCTGCCGGACATTCACGGCCTGGAGGTGCTTCTGGAGATCCGCCGCCAAAAGCTGCCCACCGACGTCTTGCTGGTTACCGCTGCCCAGGACGTGGAAACTATCCAGAACGCCTTCCGCTACGGCGCGGTGGATTACATTGTCAAGCCCTTCAAGTTCGGCCGCTTGAAGGCGGCGCTGGAGGGTTACGCCCTCCTTTACAACCGCTTAAAAAGCGAAAAGCAGCTTGGGCAGGATGAGATCGACCGCCTGGCCCTCAGCCGGACGCCCCTGCTCAATGCCGAGGGCCGGGAGGGAGAGGTGCCCAAGGGGCTAAACGAGGTGACGCTAAAGCAGGTTCTCCTCTACCTCATTAAGGACGGCGGCGCCCTTTCGGCGGAAGAAGTGGCCGCCGCGCTCGGCCTGGCCAGGGTTACCGCCCGCCGCTACCTGGAGTACCTGGCGCATTTGGGGAAGGTCAGCCTCGAGCTGCAGTACGGCTCCGTGGGCAGGCCGGTAAAGCGCTATAAAGCGGTGTGAGAACAAAAAGACCATAAAAACCAATAAGACCTTATTGTTGCCCGCAGGAAAAGTCGAAAGTTAAAATTTAAGAGAGTTATCAGAAAACTAGTTAAATTTTATGCTCTCCGGGGGGTCCAGCGCTGGGGTCGATGAGCCGGAGAGGAATGACGGGGTGTTTAATAATATTTGCCTTGCTGGCCCTGTTGCTGGCTGGCTGTGACCGGCGCGGGCCCGATGGGGAGCAGGTGAACCCGAGGGAAAAAATCATCATTAAGTTTTCCCATGTGGTGGCCGACGACACGCCCAAGGGGCAGGCGGCCCGCCGCTTTGCCCGGCTGGTGGAAGAACGCACCGGGGGCCGCGTGGAGGTGCAGGTGTTCCCCAACTCCACCCTTTACAAGGACGGGGAGGAGCTGGACGCGCTGATGGACGGGCGGGTGCAGATGATTGCCCCTTCCACGTCCAAGCTGGGGAGCCTGGCCCCGCAATGGCAATTGCTCGACCTCCCTTACCTTTTTGAAAGCGAAGAGGAAGTTCACCGCGTGCTGGACGGGGAGATAGGAAGAAAGCTTTTTGCCACCCTGGAAGGCTATAACATCCATACTCTGGCTTTCTGGGACAACGGCTTTAAACAGATGACCAACAGCAAAAGGCCGCTGGTTTACCCGGAGGACTTCCGGGGCCTCACCTTCCGGGTTATGATTAACAGCCGCGTGCTGGAGGAGCAGTTCCGCCTCCTGGGAGCAAGCGCGGTGCAATTGCCCTTTAACGATGTCTACCAGGCGCTAGCTGGTGGCCAGGTGGACGGACAGGAAAATACCATGTCCAACATTTACTCCCAGCGGTTTTACCAGGTGCAGCCGTACCTCACGGTAAGCAACCACGGCTTTATCGGCTATGTGGTCCTGACCAACGCCGGCTTCTGGCAGTCCCTCCCGCCGGACGTGCGCCGGGTGATCGAGGAGGCCATGGCGGAGGTGACCGCCTGGGAGAGGGAACAGGCGGCGCACTTAAACGAAGAAAACTTCAAGCAGGTAAAGGAGAGCGGCCAGGTAAAGATCCACGTGCAGACGGCAGAAGAAAAGGCGCGCTGGAAGGAAGCGCTGGCGCCCCTTTACCAGAAATTCAGGGGTATGCCCGGCGGGGAGCTGCTGGACGAGGTCTTAAAGGCCAAAAGAGCCCTTTAGGTATTCCGCGGCAAGTTTGCAAAGGAGGTGATGGGGCGGCAGCAGGTTAGAATAAGGATACGGAAAGGTTTTAATCTTGCCAATTAAAAGGTTTATGAAAATTTTTGCTTAAGGAGGTCTTTGCAGCGTGAAGAGAGCAGGGCAAGTTCTCCTGGCCTTCCTCATGGCCCTGGGCCTGGTCATGCTGGCCGCCGGCTGCGGCGGGCAAAAAGGAGGCACCGCCCAGCAGGGAGGGGAAAAGAAGCCCATCGTCGTCAAGTTTTCCCACGTGGTTTCCGAGAACACGCCCAAGCACCAGGCGGCGCTGAAGTTTAAAGAACTCCTGGAAAGCAAGTCCAACGGCCAGTTCAAGGTAGAGGTGTACCCGTCCTCTCAGCTGTACGGCGATAAGGAAGAGCTGGAGGCGCTGCGGGCCAACAACGTGCAGCTCATCGCCCCTTCGGCCACGAAGCTTGTCGGCCTTAACCCCGCCTTCCAGTTGGTGGATATGCCCTTCCTCTTCAAGGACGACCAGCAGGCTTACCGCTTTTACGACGGGGAGTACGGCCAAAAGCTCTTGAAGTCCCTGGAGCCTCAGGGTATGCTGGGCCTGGCCTGGTGGCCCAACGGTTCCAAGCACTTCACCAACAGCAAGCGGCCCTTGAGGCGCCCGGAAGACTTCCAGGGTCTGAAGTTCCGCACCCAGAGCGGCGGCGTCCTGGACGACCAGTTTAAGGCCCTAGGCGCCGGCTCGCAGACCATTGCCTTTGGTGAGGTATACGTGGCCCTGCAAAACAAGACCGTGGACGGTCAGGAAAACACCTTCAACAACATTGACACCCAGAAGTACGACGAAGTACAGAAGTACATGACCGTGTCCGGCCACGGGCGCATTGACTACGTGGTGCTCACCAACACCACCTTCTGGAACAGCCTCACCGAGGACCAAAAGAAGCTCTTCCTGGAGTGCATGAAGGAGGCCACCAAGTACGAGCGCCAGCTGACCGACGAGCTGAACGCCAAGAGCTTTGAGAACTTGAAGAAGCGCGGCAAAATGGAAATTTACACCCTGACCGAAGAAGACCGCCAGGCCTTCATCAAGGCCATGCAGCCGGTGTACGATAAGTACGCCGATAAGATCGGCCGGGAGTACATTGAAGCGGCCCGGAAGGCCTAATACTGCCGAAACCCGTCTTTTTTAAAACAGGGGCGGGCACAAGGCCGGAGCCAGGCCCAGCCCGTCCCCCTTTTATGCCCTTTTGCCGCCGGAATTTCTGTTTAATTCGACAAGAGGTGAAGCAAAAGATGGGAGTCTTAAAGAAGTTTTACGAGGCGTTTGAGGACTACTTTACCGGGGGCCTCCTGTTTACCGGCCTTACCCTGGTGTTCATCAACGTTTTGCTCCGCTACGTCTGGGGGCGCCCGCAGTCCCTGCTGGACGAGTTTTCCGTGTACTTCGTCATCTGGGGAGCCCTCTGCGGCATTGCCGTGGCTTTAAGGAACGAGCACCACATCAAGGTGGACATGCTCTTCATGCTCCTGCCGCTTGGCCTGCGGCGCTGGGTGAGCGTGCTGGCCCATTTGATTGGTATAGGCTTTGCCCTCTTTTACACTTACTTCGGCTTTAAGTTGGTGCACACCTACCTGGTGTACGGCCAGCGCTCTTCGGACAGCCGCTTCCCCCTGTGGATTGTGGCCCTAGTCTTGCCCTTAAGCGGCGTCATGTTTATCATCCGCTACGTGGAAAAGCTTTTGTTCCATTTCAGAAACGGCGGGCGGGACTGGATGGAAGCCCAGATGCGCAAAGGGAAAGAAGAGGTGAAGGTAGATGGGGACGGCTTTGCTGTTTAGCATCTTTGCGGCGCTCTTCCTGCTAAACGTACCCGTGGCCGTCAGCCTGGCCGTGGCGGCCCTGGTCATCCTGGCCACCACCACCGACTTTACCCTCTACATGGTCGTGCAGCGCATGTTTGCCTCGCTTCTCTCCCCGCCGCTCATGGCCATCCCTGCCTTTGTCTTTGCCGGGGTGGTCATGTCCCACGGGGGCATTGCCAAATACCTCATAGCCGCTCTGCGGGCCTGGTTCGGGCACCTGCCCGGGGGGCTCTCCGTGGTGACCATCATGTCCTGCGCCATTTTTGCCGCCATTTCCGGCTCCAGCCCGGCCACGGCGGCGGCCATCGGGGCCATCATGCTGCCGGCCATGATGGAAGCCGGGTACGACAAGCGCTACGCCATGGGCCTGGTGGCCGCCTCCGGTACCCTGGGCATCCTCATCCCGCCCAGCGTGACCATGGTCATTTACGGCATCGTCACCGAGGAGTCCATCGGCAAGCTGTTCATGGGCGGCCTTTTGCCCGGCCTGTTCCTGGCCGGCGTGCTCATTATTTTTGCCATTATCTATGCCCGGGTAAAGGGCTACGGGCGGGGTGAGCGGGCCTCCTGGGAGGAGCGCTGGAAGGCCACCCTCAAGGCCATCCCCGGGGCCTTTCTACCCGTCTTCATACTCGGGACCATCTACCTGGGGATCGTCACCCCCACCGAGGCGGCGGTGCTCTCCGTGTTCTACGCCCTCTTTGTCTCGGCCTTCGTCTACCGCGAGCTGAAGTGGGAGAGCTTCCGCAAGATCTTCAGGGAAGCCATTAACATTACCTCCATGATTTACCTCATCATTGCCGCGGCCATGGTCTTTTCCCTCTACCTGACCGCCGAGCAGGTGCCCAACCAGGTGGCTGAGTGGATTGCCGAGCACAACCTCAACAAGTATACCTTCTTCCTGGCCACCAACCTCATGTTCTTCATCATGGGCACCTTCCTAGAAGCTGTTTCCATTACCCTGATCACCCTGCCCATCCTGCTGCCCATGATCAAGGCGCTGAACATCGACCTCATCCACTACGCGGTGGTCATGACGGTAAACATGGAGCTGGCCATGATCACCCCGCCGGTGGGGCTGAACCTCTTTGTGGTCTCCGCCATGGCCAAGGAGCGCCTGGAGGAAGTGGTGAAGGGCGTCTGGCCTTTCATCCTGGTTTTAATCTCCGTCCTGGTACTGCTTATCTTCTGGCCGCAAATCTCCCTGTACATCCCCAGGGTGCTCATGGAGCGCTAGCAGTATTGCCGGGGGGAGAAAAAGGTGGGCGATTTCTTTGAGGCACTGTGCGCACTGCTGGTCCCGCTGGCCCGGTTGGCCGGCGGCTACGCCATGGCCCTCGACCTGGAAAGTAACCGCCAAAAGACCGTGGACGAGGAGGGCAGGGAAATGGATGGTCCGCCGGGCGGCTGGGAGGGGCTGGAGGAGGCAATTAAAGCCGCCAGGCCCCTCCTGGTTTCCTCCGGGGCCGAAGACGGTGTGCAGTATTTTTACCTGCCCACCGGGGGGTGCCTTCTGGCGGTAAATAACCGCCTGCGCGCCCGGAGGGAAGGCAACTTAAAGGAGGTCTTCCGGGAAGCCCTGCCCTTAATTGCCAGGGTGGCCGGCGGGGAGGCGGTGCTCTTTGACCGCCGGGGCCTGCGCTTTTGCAGCGTGGGTCCCGACGGGCGGGAAACGCCCAAGGGGATGGGGGAGTACACCCACCTCGGCAGGCGGGCCATGGAGCTGGGCCGCCCGGTCATCGGGCCCTCGCTGCTGGAAGAAGGGGCGCTGGCCGTGCGCATCCCCGTGACCGGGGAGTTCGGCCTGGGGTTTAACAACGTGCTGGCGGTGAGGCAGAAAAAGGCGCTGGCCGCCTCGCGGCAGGGATACCATGCCCGGTACACGTTTGCGGATATTGTCGGCAACAGCCCGGCCATCCGCCAGTGCATCCAGCAGGCCCGCCAGGTGGCGGCCACCGATTCCACGGTGCTGCTCTGCGGGGAGACGGGCACCGGCAAGGAGCTCTTTGCCCAGGCCATCCACCACGCCAGCCGGCGCAGCCGAGGGCCGTTTGTGGCCCTGAACTGCGGGGCCATTCCCGCCACGCTGGTGGAGAGCCAGCTGTTTGGCTATGAGGCGGGGGCCTTCACCGGAGCCAGCAGGAGCGGCCAGCCGGGGGTTTTCGAGCAGGCGCACGGGGGGACGCTCTTTTTAGATGAGATCAGTGAAATGGAGCTGGAAATGCAGTCGCGCCTCCTGCGGGTCCTGCAGGAGCGGGAGGTGGTGCGCATCGGAGGTAAAAAGGCCATTGCCGTGGACGTGCGCATCATTGCCTCCACCAATAAGGACCTGTGGCAGCTGGTGGCCAGCGGCAGGTTCCGCCAGGACCTGTACTACCGCCTGAACGTGGTGGACCTGCGCATCCCGCCCCTCAGGGAAAGGATTGAGGACATACCTCTCCTGATCCACCACTTCATGGAGCGCTTCCGCCGCCATTTTGCCACCTTTGTGCGCGACATTTCCGGCGAGGCCCTGGAGTGCCTCATGCGCTACCCCTGGCCAGGCAACGTGCGGGAGCTGCAAAACTGCATAGAGAGGGTCATGAACCTGTGCACCCGCGAGGTAATCCAGCCGGAGGACCTGCCGGCGGTGGTGAGGGATTACCACATGCCGGCGGCTGCGGCAAGGGCAGTACCGGAAGCTCCTCCCTTTTACGCTCCGGGCTTAAAGGGGGCAACCCGGGCCATGGAGAGGGCGGCCATCATGCGGGCGCTGCAGGAGAGCGGCTACAGCCGGCGGCGTGCGGCGGAGAAGCTGGGCATCAGCGTAACCACGCTATGGCGTAAAATGAAAAAGCTGGGAATATATGCCACGGAGGAGATGGAGAGGAACCTCCATTGAAATGCCGGAAAAATCAGCGGGGCCAGGGTTATCCTGGCCTTTTCATTTATGCAATAATTGCAACTTTTCATGTCTTTGCAGGAATGCAATGAGCAGGAAGGGGAACTACCGGCTGTGGGGAGATGGCGCGTTTGGCACGGGTATTGCGTGAATTTTGCCTAAAAGCCAAATTGCAGGAGGTGAGGGGCAGATGGCAAGGCCGCTGCGCAGCTTTCTCTTTGCCCCGGCCAGCGACCAGAGGAAGGCGGAAAAGGCCCTTTCCCTGGATGCCGACGCGGTGATCCTCGATCTGGAAGATGCCGTGGCCGTGACGGAAAAGGTGCGGGCCCGCAGCCTGGTGGTCGACCTGGTGCAAAGGGGGCCGCGGGAGAAAATTTACGTGCGCGTAAACGGCGTGAACACGCCCTGGGTGGTCGGGGACCTCATGGCGGTGGTGGGGGCCAGGCCGGCAGGAGTTGTCTTGCCCAAGGCCGAGTTGGCCGAGGAAATCAGGCACGTGCACTGGTTGATTGGCCAGCTGGAAAAGGAATACGGGTTTACGCCGGGTGAGTTAGAAATCATCCCGCTGGTGGAAACCGCCAGGGGGGTGCTAAACGCCCGCGAGATAGCCACGAGCTGCCCGCGGATTAAGCGCCTGGCTTTCGGGGCCATCGACTACACCCTGGACCTGGGGGTATCCCTTACCAAAGCGGGTGCGGAGATCATGTACGCCCGTTCTCACTTGGTGGCGGCCAGCCGCGCTGCCGGCCTCGAGGGACCCGTTGATACGGTCTACCCGCACCTGGGCGACCCCGAGGGGCTGGCGGAGGAATGCCGGCTGGCGCGCGGGCTGGGCTTTGCGGGAAAACTGGTTATCCATCCGGCACAGATTCAGCCAGTAAACGAAATTTTCTCCCCCACGGCGCAGGAGATAGCCTTTGCAGCCAAAGTGGTGCGGGCCTTCGAGGAGGCCGAGGCCAAGGGTATCGCCGCCGTACAGGTGGAGGGCAGGTTTATTGATTATCCCGTGGCGGCCTGGGCAAGGCGCGTGCTGGATGTCGCCCGGGTTCTAGGCCTTGCGGAATAAGGGTTACAAGGGGAGTGATTGGTATGGGGAGGTTGCTTGAGCATCACGGTAAGCAGCTTTTAAGGGAGGAGGGCATAGCCGTCCCGGCCTTTGAGGTGGCCGCCAGCGCGGCGGAAGCCGGGGAGGCGGCCCGGAGGCTGGGCAAGCCGGTAGTTTTAAAGGCGCTGGTGCCCGTGGGCAAGAGGGGAAAGGCGGGGGCCGTGAAGTTTGCCCTGACTCCGGAAGAGGCCGGGGAAAGGGCGGCGGAGCTCCTGGGCATGACCGTGCGGGAGTTTCCCGTGGAAAAGGTGCTGGTGGAGGAGAAGCTGGAAATCGCCCGGGAATGGTACGTCTCCGTTACCTACGATAAGAGCAAGAAGGTGCCGGTGGTTATTGCCAGCACGCGGGGCGGCGTGGAGGTGGAAGAGCTGAGCCGCTCCTACCCGGAGGAAATTATTTTCTGCCCCGTTGACCCCCTGGAAGGGCTGCCCGCTTACCGTACGCGGGAAATTTGGGCCGACCTGGGTGTAAGAGGCAAGCTCCTGCTAGCGGCCAGCCAGTTCCTGCAAAGGCTTTACGCGGCCTTTGACCGCTACGATGCCTACCTTTTGGAAGTCAACCCCCTAGTGGTCACCCCGCAGGAAGAGCTGGTGGCGGCGGCGGTGGTCATGGGCGTGGACGACAGCGCCGTCTACCGGCAGCCCCGCCTTGCCGGCGTGGTCCAGCTGGGCAGCGAGCGGGCATGGCGACCTCTTACCGAACTAGAAAAGAAAATGGTGGAGGTCAACGAATCCGATCCTTACCGGGGGACGGCGCGCTACACCGAGATGCCCGACGGCGATATCGGCTTCATGTGCGGGGGCGGGGGAGGCAGCCTCCTCTGCTTTGACACGCTGCTGGCCCTCGGGGGCCGCCCGGCGAACTATTCTGAGGTGGGCGGGAACCCCACTGAGGAAAAGGTTTACGGCCTGACCAAGGGAATTCTCTCTAAGCCGGGCGTCAAGGGGCTGTTTGTCTGCCACAACATCACCAACAACACCCAGGTGGACGTGCTGGCCAGGGGAATAGTGAGGGCGCTCCGTGAGCTGGGGATTAACCCGGCAACCTTTCCGGTGGTGGTGCGGGAGGCCGGCGTCAACGATGCCCAGGCCCGGGAGATCTTTACCGCCGCCGGGGTGGAGTATTACGGCGACGAGATTACCATGACCGAAGCATGCCGGCGCATGGTGGCCCGCATGCGGGAAGTTTACGGGGAGAGGGGGCAAAGCTAGTGGGCATTCTCATTGACCGGCACTCGCGCATTGTCATCCAGGGCATTACGGGGCGGGAGGCGAGCATGGTTACACGGCACACCCTGGCCTACGGCACGCGCATCGTTGCCGGCGTGACGCCGGGTAAAGGCGGGCAGGAAGTGCACGGCGTGCCGGTGTACGATACCCTCAGGGAGGCGTGCCGCGAGCACTCACCGGACACCTCCGTGATTTACGTGCCTCCGGCTGCCGTCTACGATGCGGTGGCCGAGGCGGTGGCCAACGGCATCAAGCTCATCCTCATCCCCACGGAAAACGTGCCGCAGAAAGATGCGGTGAAGCTCCTGGCCCTGGCCCGCCGCGCAGGGGTAAGGGTCATAGGGCCCAATTCCGTGGGCGTGATTAACCCCGCGGAGCGGGTCAAGCTGGGGGCCATTGGGGGCGACAACGTGGAGCGCTGCTTTGTTCCAGGCCCGGTGGGAGTCATTTCCCGGAGCGGGGGTATGACCGCCGAAGTTTCCTGGATGGTGAAAAGGGCCGGTTACGGGGTGAGCACCAGCGTGAGCATAGGCGGCGACGCCCTGATCGGCACCACCATTGCCGAGCTGCTGGCCCTTTTTGAAGAGGACCCACAAACGCGGGCGGTGGTGGTCTTTTCGGAACCGGGCACTTCCCAGGAAGAGGAAGCAGCCGACCTCATCCTGCGGGGAGGGTTTACCAAACCCCTCATAGCCTATATTGCCGGCCGCTTTACGGAGCACATGCCTGAAGGCACGGTCTTCGGCCATGCGGCAGCGCTCATTTCGGGCAACTACGGGCGCCCCTCCCTTAAGGCCGCCCGCCTGAGGGAGGCTGGGGCGCACGTGCTGGATGACTTTGACCACCTCATACCCACCCTCCGGAAGATCCTGGGATAAAGGGGCTGTGAAAATGTATACCCGGAGTTTGGCCGGATTCACCTGCGGGCTCAGTTTCCGCTCCCTGCCCCGGGAAGCCGTGCACATGGCCAAGCTGGCCCTGCTTGACTGGGTGGCTTCGGCTGTGGCCGGCGGTCGGGAGGCTCCCGCCCGCATGGCTTTAAAGGTCATCAGGGGCCAGGGGGGTTACCCCCAGGCCACCCTTTTAAGCGAGGGCGAAAAGACCTCCTGCTTAAACGCGGCCCTGTTTAACGGCCTGGCCTCCCATATACTGGAGCTCGATGACGTGCACCGGGGGGCCATCATCCATGCCGGGGCAGCCGTCTTGCCGGCAGCGCTGGCCGTGGCGGAGATGACCCGCTCCAGCGGGCGGCAGCTCCTGGAAGCCATAGTGGCCGGTTACGAGGTGGCCATACGCACCGGCGAGGCCGTCACGCCCTCTCACTATTATTACTGGCACACTACGGGCACCTGCGGCACCTTCGGGGCGGCAGCTGCTGCCGGCAAGCTCCTGGGCTTAAACGAGGAGCAGATGGTCTGGGCCCTGGGCAATGCCGGCACCCAGGCCGCCGGCCTCTGGGAGTTCCTTGCCGACGGGGCCATGTCCAAGCACCTGCACCCGGGGAGAGCGGCGCAGAGCGGTGTGCTGGCCGCCCTGCTGGCCCGCGAGGGGTTTACCGGAGCTACGCGCATCCTGGAAGGGGAAAGGGGCTTTTGCCGGGCCACAGCCCCCAGCTTCGACCTCTCAAAGCTCACTGCCGGGTTGGGAGAGCGGCCCTACAAGGTCGAAGAGAATTCCTTCAAGATCCATGCTTCCTGCCGGCACACCCACCCGGCGGTGGACGTGGTGCTGGATTTGGCGAGGCGGCATGACCTGCGCCCCGACCGCGTAGGCGGCGTAATCGTGCGCACCTACCGCACCGCCCTGGATATTACTGCCAACCACCAGCCGTCTTCCGTCTATGCCGCCAAGTTCAGCCTGCCCTTCTGTGTGGCCCTGGCCCTGGTAAAAAGGCGCTGTGCCCTGGCGGATTTTACCCCGGAGAACCTCTTCCACCCGGAGGTACGCGAGCTCATGGGCCGCGTGAGCCTGGTGGCCGACGCGGAGCTGGATGCCCTGCACCCGGAGCGCTGGCCGGCGGTGGTGGAAATAAGCACCGTGGACGGCCAGGTTTATACGGGCAGGACCGATTTCCCCCGGGGCGACCCGGAAAACCCCTTAACGGAGGAAGAGTTAAGGGAGAAGTTTTACGGCCTGGTCGCGGGGCCTTGGGGGGAAAAGAAGGCGGAAGCCCTGGGCATGGCCATCTTGAACCTGGAAGAGGTGGAGGACGTAGCGGAACTTTTGAAAGTTTAAATCCCGGGGAGGGGTTCGGGTGGAAGGGTCCTTTACGGAATTAATGGACCGCGTGATCCGGCGCGGCCTCTGCACGGCTTGCGGCACCTGCGCCGGGATCTGCCCGGCAGGGTCCATTGGGTTTGACTATGTAGACGGCGAGCCCCTGCCGCAGCTGGAAGGGGAGTGCCTCGCGTGCGGCTTTTGCCTGGCGGCATGTCCCGGGGAAGAGGTTGACCTACCCGCCCTGGAGGAGGTTGTTTTCGGGTGCCGGAGGCCGCAGGCGGTTCCCGACCTGGGGGTTTACCGCCGTATCCTGGCGGGGTGGGCCAAGGATGAATCCGTAAGGATGCGGGGAGCGGGCGGCGGCCTGGTGACGGCCCTCCTGCTCTACGCCCTGGACGAGGGGCTCGTTGACGCCGCTCTAGTGGCCGGTTTCCGTGCCGACCAGCCGTGGCGTACCCAGGCCTGGCTGGCCACCACCCGGGAGCAAGTAGCGGCAGCCGCCCAGAGCAAGTACGCCTGCGTAACCGTAAATGCCTTGTTAACACAGGCACTGCGGCAGGGCTACCGCAGGCTTGCCGTGGTGGGCCTGCCCTGCCATGTTCACGGCCTGCGCAAAATACAGCAGGCCGGCCAGCCGAGAGATCTTGCCCAAAGCGTCATCCTGATTGTAGGGCTTTTCTGCGCTTCCCAGTTTTACTTTGAGGGTACCCGCCACCTGCTGGTGGAGCATCTAGGCGTACCGTCCCTGGAAAGAGTGAAGAGGTTAAGCTACCGGGACGGTGGTTGGCCGGGGCACCTGGTGGTAGAGCTTGAAGGGGGGCAGAGGCTGGTCCTCGACAGGCACCAGTACATGTACCACCACCTCATGCCTGCCTTCAAGCGGGACCGCTGCGAGATGTGCGTGGACTGGAGCGCGGAGCTGGCCGACATAGCCGCTGGCGACTTCTGGGACCCGCGGGCAAAGGCCGGGGAGTTTCTGGGGGCCTCCACCTGCCTGGTGCGCAGCGCGAGGGGTGAAGAGGTAGTGGAAGGGGCGCTACAAAAAGGGTATGTGGAGCTGGGGCCTGTGGGCGACCCCTTGCGCCTGGCGGCAGGGATAGGCTACGAGCTAAAAAAGCATGCCGCGGCATTCCGTCTCAGGCAGCGGCGCCGCTTTGGCTGGCCGGTGCCGGATTATCACCTGGAGGTAGACTACGAGCCTTTTGCGCGGGAATTTCACCTGGCGCCGGAAAAGGGAAAGTAAGACAGGAGGTGTGTTGAGCGTGCTCATGCACGAAGTGCTGGTGGTGGGAGGGGGCCTGGCCGGCCTGATGGCCGCTTTAAAGGCGGCGGAAAAGGCCGATGTGGCCGTTTTGAGCAAGGTTTACCCTACCCGCTCCCATAGCGGCGCGGCGCAGGGGGGGTTTAATGCGGCCCTGGGTGAAGACGACAGTATTGAGGCCCACATTTTTGACACGGTCAAGGGCGGCGACTACCTGGGTGACCAGGACGCCATTGAAGTGCTGTGCTCCGAGGGGCCCGAGGTAATCATGGAGCTGGAGCGCATGGGCGTTCCCTGGACGCGTACGCCGGAAGGGAAGGTGGCCCAGCGCTCCCTGGGAGGGGCCGGTTTCCCCCGCGCCTGCTTTGCGGCGGATTTCTCCGGCCACGTGGTCCTGCATACCCTGTACGAGCAGGTCCTGCGGCGGAGGGTAAAAATATACCCTGAGTGGTACCTGATAGACCTGCTGGTAGAAGGGGGCCAGGTGGCCGGGGTACTGGCCTATGATTTCCCCCGGGGAAGGCTGGAGGTAATACGTACAAAGGTGGTGGTGCTGGCCACAGGTGGTTGCGGGCGGGCTTTTGCCAAGACCACCAACGCCCACGCCAATACAGGAGACGGCATGGCCATAGCTTACAGGGCGGGGGCCATCCTATCGGACATGGAGTTCGTGCAGTTTCACCCCACCACCCTTTACGGCACGAACATCCTTATCTCCGAGGCTGCCCGGGGTGAGGGAGGCTACCTGAGGAATGCCTACGGGGAGAGGTTCATGGCCCACTACGCGCCCCAGAAGATGGAGCTGGCCCCCCGGGATGTTGTCTCCAGGGCCATCTTTAAGGAGATAAAGGAGGGGCGGGGCGTTGCGGGCCGGTACGTGCACCTGGACCTCACCCACCTGGGAGAAGCCAAGATTGCCGAGCGGTTGCCCCAGGTGAGGGACCTGGCCATGCGCTACGCCGGGGTTGACCCGGCCAGGGAGCCCGTGCCCATTGAGCCGGCCCAGCACTACAGCATGGGCGGGGTGCGCACCGACGTGTGGGGCATGACCAACCTGCCGGGGCTCCTGGCGGCAGGTGAAGTGGCCAACGTCAGCGTGCACGGGGCCAACAGGTTGGGGGGCAATTCTCTCCTCGAAACGGTGGTTTTCGGGCGGCGTGCTGGCTGGAAGGCGGCGGAGCTGGCCCGCCAGGAACCGTGGCCCTCGCTGACCTCCTCTACCTTAAAGCGCGCCCTGGCAACCTGGGACGCCTTGCTGGACGCCGGTGGGGAAGAGGGGCAGGGGAGGAACGGGGATAGCGCCTTTGCCATACGCCGGGAAATGACCACTTTGATGACCGAACAGGTGGGAGTTTTCCGCACGGGGTCCGAATTGGAGGATGCCGTACGGAAGCTTGCGCAGTTGAGGGATCGCTACCAGAGGCTCAAGCCTCCCGGCGGGAGCCGGCCCTTTAATTACGCTCTCATGGACTACCTGGAAGTCGGCTACCTGCTGGATCTTTGCGAGATTATCGCCAAAGGGGCCCTGCGCCGTACCGAAAGCAGGGGCGCCCATTACCGCCTGGATTACCCCCGGCGGGACGATCAAAACTGGCTTTGCCACACCTTTGTGCGCAGGGGAGAAAAGGGTCCGGAATTTAGCAACGGCCCGGTGAAGATCACCCGTTATGCTCCGCAGGAGAGGGGGTACTAGGATGAGGGTTACGCTTAAGGTGTCCCGCTTTGACCCGGCAAAGGACCGGCAACCGTATCTGCAGGAGTTCGTGGTGGAGGTGGGAGAAAAGCAGACGGTGCTGGATGCCCTCCTGCACGCCTGGGAGGTGGATCCCACCCTTTCTTTCCGGCGCTCCTGCCGCAGTGCCATTTGCGGGTCATGCGCAGTTTCTATTAACGGCAGGCCTGCCCTGGCCTGCCAGACGCTGGTCGGGTCCGCCGTCGCTGAAGGCGGGGTAATTACCCTCGAGCCGCTGCCCCATTTCCGCCGGTTAAAAGACCTGGTGGTGGACCTGGAGCCTTTCTTTGCCTCGCTGCAGGCGGTCCTTCCCTGGGTGGTGACGCGGGAAGATCACGACGGCCTGATGGACCCGGAGGTGGCCAGGAAGCTGGAAGGCCCGGCCACCTGCATTCTCTGCGGCGTTTGCGATGCCGCCATAGAGGTGGCCGGGGAGGTGAAACCTGCTGCCCTGGTCAAGGGCCTGCGCCTGGCCCTGGACCCCCGGGACGCCCTCGGTGCGGCCCGCCTGCAGTTAATGAAGGTTCCCCCTGAAATTTTAAGGCTTTTTGTCAGGGAGCTGACCCAGAAGTGCCCCAAGGGGATTAAAATAGCCTTTGGGGAGGGAGAATCATGAGCAGGTGCGGTGAGTGCGGGGTCTACGCCTGCTACCGGGGCCGGGAGGAAAACCTGCCCCCGCACTGCCCCATGAGGGTGGAACCGGCAGTGCTGGATGAAGCCAGGGGGGAATATCAGCGGGGGGAAAACCTGGCGCTGGCCGTCAATGCGGCACTTGTGGAGTCGGCGGGATACCAGAAGTGGACCCGCCTGGAGGAAATAATCCAGTTCAGCCGCCGCGCGGGTTTTGAGAAGCTCGGGCTGGCCTTCTGTGTGGGACTGCGCCGGGAGGCGGCGGAGGTGGTAAAAATATTAAAGCAGGCCGGTTTTACCGTGGTATCGGCAATGTGCAAGACCGGCTCCGTACCCAAGGAGTTCCTGGGGCTCGGTGAAGGGCAAAAAGTGCGCCCGGGCCAGTTTGAGGCCATGTGCAACCCCGTGGCCCAGGCTATGCTTTTAAACCGGGCAGGGACGCAATTTAACATCCTGCTGGGCCTGTGCGTGGGCCACGACAGCCTCTTTATTAAATACTCCGCCGCGCCGGTAACCGTGCTGGCGGTAAAGGACCGTGTGCTGGCCCACAACCCGCTGGGAGCCATATATGCGGCCCACTACTACGCCGCAAAGTTCAACCAGCACGCCGGGGGGAGCGGCTAAAACCTGCGCAGGAGGCCGATAACCTTCCCCAGGATGACGGGGTTCTTGACCCTGATGGGTTCCATGTGGGGGTTTTCCGGTTGCAGGCGCACGTGGTCGTTTTCCCGGTAGAACCTCTTCACGGTGGCTTCATCTCCCACCAGAGCCACGACGATGTCGCCGTTTTCCGCCGTGGGCTGGCGCCGCACAATGACCTGATCGCCGTCAAGGATACCTGCCTCAATCATGCTGTCGCCGCGCACCTTGAGCATGAAAAATTCTCCTTCCCCGGTGAAGCTCACCGGCAGGGGGAAGGCATCCTCGTAATTTTCTACGGCCAGCACGGGCTCCCCGGCTGCCACCCGCCCCAGCACAGGTACCAGCTTTACGGGGGCGGGATTTTCTCTTGCCGCCAGCTTTAGGGCACGCGGCTTGGTGGGGTCCCGCTGGAGGAAGCCCTTTTGCTCCAGGCGCTTTAAGTAGCTGTGCACGGTGGAGCTGGAGCTTAAGCCCGTGGCCTGCCCGATTTCCCGCACGGATGGCGGGTAGCCCCGGCTGAGCACGCTCTCTTTAATGATCTCCAGGATTTGCTTTTCCCGGGGGGTTAGCCTTTGCTCTTCCATGGGCTGCCTCCCTTTCCTTTTCTGGCCCGGTCTCTTCATGCATATTATACCACATCGTTTTTTGCGGGAGCACGTTTGTTTGCCTGTTTGGAGGCCGCCAAATGGCCCGCACATTTTTTAAATCTTAGAAGGATTTGTTTTTTCCCCTGTCGAATAAACAGTTCTAGAAAATTCTCCGAGGGGATCCGGCATGCCGAAGATCGGGGTAGCTATAGCAGGGGGCAATGAGTTGGCTCTATCGGTCTACCGCCTGTTGAAGGCCGTAGAAGACGTGGAAATCCTGGGACTGGCCGATCCAGACCCGGAGTCTATTGCCCTGCGGGAAGCGGCTGCGGACGGTACCTTTACCACAACCGACTGCAACGTCCTGCCTTCCCTCCCGGGTTTAAGCGTGCTGGTGGTGGCTACCGGCGAACCGGCCGTCAAGGCCTGCCTGCACCGGGCCAAGCCCCCCGGTGTGGCCGTCATCGAGGCACAGGCCCTGGACTTGGTGCTGGCCTTGTTAAAAGAGAGGGAGAAGCTTTTAGAGGCGCGCCGCATCCAGGGGGAGCTGGAAGCAATACTGAACTCCGTGCAGGAGGCCATCGAAGTGGCCGATTCCCGCGGGGTCATAAAGTACGTCAATCCCGCCTTTACGCGCATTACGGGCATCAGCGAGAGGGAGCGCATCGGGCGCAACATCTTTGAAGCTTCTCCCGACGGAGCGCTGGCCATGGTGCTGCGCACCGGGCGCAGCGTGAGCGGTTACCGCACCACGGTTGGGGGCAGCAACGCCGAGGTCATCTCCAATGCCGCCCCGATCATCGTGGACGGGAAAATGGAGGGAGCGGTAGTTGTCTTCCAGCACTTTACGGACGTCATGAAGCTGATGGAGCAGTTGCGGCAGAGCACGCGCCTCATTGAGAGCCTGTCAGATAAGTTCGGGCAGGTGACCACCAGCAAGTACACCTTTGCCGACATCCTGGGCAACAGTTACGAGCTGCGCCGCTGCGTGCAAATAGCCGAGAGGGCCGCCCAAACTAACTCCACCGTTTTGCTTCTGGGGGAAAGCGGCACGGGCAAGGAGCTTTTTGCCCACGCCATACACAGCGCCAGCTCCCGCCGGGATAAGCCGTTCATCAAGGTTAACTGCGCGGCCATTCCGGAGAACCTGCTGGAGAGCGAGTTTTTCGGCTACGAGAAAGGTGCCTTTACCGGGGCGGTGAGGTCGAAAATAGGAAAGTTCGAGCTGGCCCACGGGGGAACTATTTTCCTGGATGAGATCGGGGACATGAACCTCAACCTGCAGGGCAAGCTCCTGCGCGTGCTCCAGGAGATGGAGTTTGAAAGGGTTGGCGGCAACCAGACCATCAAGGTGGATGTAAGGGTGATTGCGGCCACCAACCGCAACCTGCGGGATCTGATCCGCCAGGGGAAGTTCCGGGAGGACCTCTACTACCGCCTCAATGTGGTGGAGATTACCATACCGCCCCTCAGGGTACGCAAAGAGGACCTGCCTGTATTGGTAAGCAACCTCATTGTCAAGCTGAACCGCAAGCTGGGCAAGAAGGTCAAGGGCATTTCCAAGGAGGCAGAGGAAGTTTTATACAGCTACGACTGGCCCGGCAACGTGCGCGAGCTGGAAAACGTCTTTGAGCGGGTGATGGTCACGGCGGACGAGGAGATCTTGGACCGGAGGCATTTTGCCCCGCACATCAGCCAGGTCAGGGCGGATCTGGGGCATGATTTGGAGCTCATGCCCATCGACCAGATGGAACAAATACTCATCAAAAAGGCGCTGGAAAAGTTCGGTACCAGCGTAGAAGGAAAAAGGCGCGCCGCCCAAGCCTTAAACATTTCCCTGGCTACGCTTTACAACAAGCTGAAAAAGTGCCGCTTTGAAGATTTAGGCAATTACAAATGTTAGACAACATTTTTAAAAAATATAAACCACGTACCGGTTGTCTAAATTTTAGATTTTTAAAAGCCCCGGGTAGCCCGGCGCGTTACGGCTTTTGCCAAAAGGCTTAAAGCCGGTGGTACGGAAATTGCGTGGTTTTAAACCCGGGCGAAAAAGGCAACCTGGCTTTGTTAGGGGGTTAGGAAGCGTTGCGCACCATAGACGTGGCCGAGGTTACGGCGGTGGTTGCCGAGCTGTGCAAGAAGGCCAATTTCGAGCTGGGCGAAGATGTCCTGGCAGCCTTTAAAAAGGCACTGGAAGACGAACTTTCCCTTACCGGCAAGGACATACTGCAGCAGCTCATCGAGAACGCACGCATTGCCAGGGAAGAGGAAGTGCCCATGTGCCAGGATACGGGTTTTGCGGTGGTCTTCCTGGAGGTGGGCCAGGAGGTGCACTTCACCGGCGGCGACCTTTACGCCGCCGTTAACGAAGGCGTGAGGCGGGGGTACACCGAAGGCTACCTGCGCAAGTCCATTGTCGGACACCCCTTCCGGCGACAGAACACCGGTGATAACACGCCGGCGGTCATCCACACCCGCATCGTGCCCGGGGACAGGGTTAAAATAACCGTGGCCCCAAAAGGCGGCGGCAGTGAAAATATGAGTGCCCTGCGCATGCTCAAACCTGCAGAAGGGGAGGAAGGCGTAAAGAGGTTCGTGCTCGAGGTAGTAAAAAATGCCGGGCCCAACCCCTGCCCGCCCCTGGTGGTGGGGGTAGGCATCGGGGGTACCATGGAAAAGGCCGCCCTGCTGGCCAAGGAGGCCCTCCTGCGGCCGCTGGGCGAGCCCCACCCGGACGAGGATGTCGCCCGCCTGGAGAGGGAACTCCTGGAATCCATCAACAGGCTGGGTATCGGACCGCAGGGGCTAGGGGGGCGGGTCACGGCCCTGGCCGTGCACGTGGAGGTCTTTCCGTGTCACATCGCCAGCCTGCCGGTGGCTGTTAACCTGAACTGCCATGCCAGCCGCCACAAAGAAGCCTTGCTCTAAAAGTGCAGGAGGTGCGAGCTTTGCCCCAGCTGAGGATATTTACCCCGCTGACTGACGAGGTAGTAGAGAGCTTGCGGATTGGGCAGCGGGTCTTGCTGAACGGGGTTATTTATACGGGTCGGGACGCGGCCCACAAAAAAATGGTGGAGCTCCTGGATAAGGGGGAGGACCTGCCCATCCCCCTGCAGGGCCAGGTGATTTACTATGTGGGGCCTTCTCCTGCCAAGCCGGGCAGGGTAATTGGCTCTGCTGGGCCCACCACCAGCGGCAGGATGGATGCCTACGCACCGCGTTTGATTGCCCTCGGTTTGAAGGGTATGGTCGGAAAAGGCAAGCGTTCTCCCGAAGTTGTGGAGGCCATGAAGAAATACAAGGCCGTATACTTTGCTGCCGTTGGCGGGGCGGCGGCCCTGCTGGCCCGCAGGGTGAAGTCCTGCCGTGTGGTGGCCTATCCGGAACTCGGGCCGGAGGCCATTCACGAGCTGGTGGTGGAGGATCTCCCCGTGATCGTGGTGAATGATGTAATGGGTAGAGACCTGTACGAGGAGGGGGTTAAAATCTACGCCGGGCAGTGAATGGCATGGTGTTAGGGAGGGTCATAAATCTTGGGGAGGGTAAAAAAGACATATGAAACTGTATGAATACATGGGCAAGGAGCTGTTTGCGCGCTACGGCATACCCGTGCCGCGGGGGAAGGTAGTGTTCAGCCCCGCAGAAGCCCTGGCTGCAGCCCGGGAGATTGGGGGGCCGGTGGTCATCAAGTCCCAGATACTCATGGGTAAGCGGGGCAAGGGGGGAGGCATAAGGTTTGCCGGCACCCCCGAGGAGGCCCGCGAGGCGGCGGCGGAGCTTCTGGGCATGGAACTGCACGGCTACAAGGTGGAAGCCCTCCTGGTGGAGGAAAGGCTATCAATTGACCAGGAGCTTTACGTTTCCCTGACCATTGACGGCTCGGCCAAGGCGCCGGTGCTCATTGCCTCTGCCGAGGGGGGCATGGATATTGAAGAGGTGCCTGAGGAGAGGATTATCAAAGAATACATCGACCTCGACATCGGCCTGCAGCCCTTTGTGGCCAGGGAAGTGGCCCGCAGGCTGGGCCTAAAGGAAGGGCCGGCAAAGGATCTTTACCGCCTGCTGCCGGCCATGTACAGGCTCTTCCGGGAGAAGGACGCCGAGCTGGTGGAGATCAACCCTCTGGTGGTGAGCGGTGAACGGCTGGTGGCCGCCGACGCCAAGATAAACATAGACGACTACGCCCTTTACCGCCAGAAGGACCTGCCCTACGTTGACGACAGGACCCCCCTGGAGAGAAAGGCCAAGGAGATAGGCGTGTCTTTTGTAGAGCTAAGCGGCGACATAGCCATCATGGCCAACGGTGCCGGCATGTCCATGGGCACGCTGGACACCATAGCGTACTACGGGGGCACGCCGGCCAACTTTCTGGACTGCGGCGGCGGTACCGGCTTGGAAGAGACGGCCAAGGCCCTGGAACTGCTGCTGGAGACGAAGCCCAAGGTCATCTTCATCAACATTTTTGGGGGCATCACGCGCTGCGATGACGTGGCCGGCGCCCTGGTGAAGGTCAAGAGGAGCATTGACATACCGGTGCCTGTAGTGGTCCGGCTCGTGGGGACCAACGAGGATATTGGCCGGCGCATTCTGGAAGAAGAGGGAATCAAAGCCTACACCTTTATGGATGAGGCGGCGGCCAAGGCAGTGGAACTGGCCAAGGGAGCCTAGAAAGGGGTTGTTTAGCGGTGGCCATACTGGTAGACGAGAACACCCACGTGATCGTGCAGGGCATTACGGGCAACCAGGGGAGGTTTCACACCAGGCAGATGCTGGCCTACGGTACGAAGATCGTGGGCGGCGTTTCTCCCGGCAAGGGCGGCCAGACGGTGGAAGGGGTGCCCGTTTACGACACGGTGAGGGCAGCCTGCGAGGCAAACCGGGTGGATGCCTCGGTGCTCTTCATTCCCGCCCCTTTTTGCAAGGATGCCGCTTTTGAGGCCATGGAGGCGGGCATCAAGCTGGTGGTCATCATTACCGAGGGCATACCCGTACACGACGAGCTGGAGATACAGAACTACGCGCGCAAGAAGGGAGTTAAAGTCATCGGCCCCAACACCTTTGGCATTGTTTCCTCCGGCAAGTGCAAGATTGGCATACCCCCGAACCAGTTTTTCAAGCCCGGGGAGATAGGCATAGTGGCCCGCAGCGGCACCCTCACCTATGAGATTGCCGGCAACCTGATAGCCCACGGCATGGGGCAGTCCACGGTGGTGGGCCTGGGAGGCGACCGTGTGCCGGGGATGACCTTTACGGATGTGCTACCCCTTTTCGAGGCCGATCCGGAAACCAAAGCGGTGGTGCTGGTGGGGGAGATAGGCGGCGATGCCGAGGAGGCGGCGGCAGAGTACATCAAGACAATGAGCAAGCCCGTGGTAGCGTACATTGCCGGCAAAAGCGCGCCTCCTGGAAAGCGCATGGGGCATGCGGGGGCCATCATCGAGCGCGGCAAAGGTACCTACGAGGGCAAGGTAAAGGCCCTCAAGGAGGCCGGTGCCTACGTGGCCGCGTTGCCTTTTGAGGTACCCCGCCTGCTCAAGCAGGCCTTAGGGCAGGCCTAGAAAATGGGGAGGTGGTGTTGGGTGTTTGAGCGGGAGAAGATGGCCGAGCTGCAGAAACAGTACCGGGCTTACGAAGATGAACTGGCCGCGCAGGTAAAAAAGCGCCCCGAAGTTAAGGAAAAATTTGAGCTGGATTCCGGTATTCCCGTCAAGGCCCTTTATACACCACTTGATCTAGAGGGTTTTGACTACCAGGAAAAACTTGGCTTTCCCGGGCACTACCCCTTTACCAGAGGGGTGCAACTCAATATGTACCGGGGCCGGCTGTGGACCATGCGGCAGTACGCCGGTTACGGTACGGCTGAGGAAACCAACCGCCGCTTCCGTTACCTCCTGGAGCAGGGCCAGACGGGTTTGAGCGTGGCCTTCGACCTCCCCACCCAGATAGGCTACGACTCCGACCATCCCCTGGCGCAGGGAGAGGTGGGGAAGGTCGGGGTGGCCATTGACTCCCTGGAGGACATGGAAACCCTTTTTGAAGGCATCCCCCTGGATAAGGTGAGTACCTCCATGACCATCAACGCCCCGGCGGCCATCCTCTTGGCCATGTACATAGCCGTGGCGGAAAAGCAGGGGGTGCCACCGGAAAAGCTTAACGGTACCATCCAAAACGACATCCTGAAGGAATACGTGGCCAGGGGCACATATATTTTCCCGCCCGCTCCTTCCATGCGCCTGATCACGGACATCTTTGCCTACTGCTCAAAGCACGTTCCCAACTGGAACACCATCAGCATCAGCGGGTACCACATCAGGGAAGCGGGCTCCACCGCGGTGCAGGAAGTTGCCTTTACCCTGGCCAACGGCATTGCCTACGTGCAGGCGGCCATTGACGCCGGCCTTAATGTGGACGATTTTGCCCCGCGCCTTTCCTTCTTCTTTAACGCCCACCTGAACTTCTTTGAAGAAATTGCCAAGTTCCGCGCGGCGCGCCGGCTGTGGGCCAGGATTATGAGGGAACGGTTTGGTGCCAAGAACCCCCGCTCCTGGATGCTACGCTTCCACACGCAAACAGCGGGGTGCAGTCTGACCGCCCAGCAGCCCTTAGTTAACATAATACGTACGGCCTTTGAAGCCCTCGCTGCCGTCCTCGGGGGCACGCAGTCCCTGCATACCAATTCATACGACGAGGCCCTGGCCCTGCCCAGCGAGCAGTCGGTCTTGATTGCCCTGCGCACCCAGCAGGTAATAGGTTATGAGATTGGCGTCACCGATACCGTTGACCCCCTGGGCGGGTCCTACTATGTGGAGAAGCTTACCGATGAAATTGAGGAAAAGGCCCTGGCCTACATTAAGAAAATCGACGAGCTGGGAGGGGCCCCTGAGGCCATTGAGTTTATGCAGAAAGAAATCCAGGAGAGCGCTTACCGTTACCAGATGGAAGTGGAGAGCGGTAAAAAAGTGGTCATTGGCGTAAACAGGTACCAAATTAAAGAGGAGAGGCCCAAGGGGCTGTTAAAGGTGGACCCGGCGGTCAGGGAGCGTCAGGTGGCCAAGCTGCGTGACCTCAAGGCGCGGCGTGACAACTCCAAGGTAGAGCGGGTGCTGGGCGAGCTGCGCAAGGCAGCGGCCACCCGTGAAAACCTCATGCCCTATTTCCTGGAGGCCGTCAAGGCCTACGCCACCCTGGGTGAGATCTGCAACGTCCTGCGGGATGTTTTTGGCGAGTACCGCCAGCAAGTTGTGTTATAGGGCAGGAGGGGAGTGCCAGTGAGCGAGCGTCCCATCCGGGTGCTGATAGCCAAGCCGGGGTTGGACGGACACGACCGGGGGGCCAAGGTGGTGGCCCAGGCCCTGCGCGACGCGGGCATGGAGGTGATCTACACCGGGCTGCGCCAGACCCCCGAGCAGATAGTGGAAGCGGCCATTCAGGAAGACGTGCAGGTGGTGGGTTTGAGCTGCCTCTCGGGGGCGCACATGTACCTGTTTCCCGCCGTGGTGGAAGGTTTAAGGGCCAGGGGGGCGGGGGACATTATTGTCCTGGGAGGGGGTATAATACCCGACGAGGACATCCCGCTGCTGAAAGAGGCAGGGGTGGTGGAGATCTTCGGGCCCGGGACCCCGACGGCGGAAATCATCCGCTTCATCCGCGAAGAGGTGCAAAAGAGGGCCGGAAAGGGGGAGTCCCACCATGGTTAAGCTGAAAAAAATAGACCACATAGGGGTGGCGGTGAGGGACCTAAAAGGAGCCCTGGAGTTTTACGAGTCCGTATTGGGGCTCAAAGCGGCAGGTATAGAAGAGGTGGAGACGCAAAAGGTGAGGGTGGCTTTTCTTCCCGTGGGTGAGAGTAAGGTGGAGCTTCTGGAGCCGACCGCACCGGACAGCCCGGTGGGGCGTTTTATCGAAAAAAACGGCGAGGGCGTACAGCACATAGCTTTCCGGGTGGAAAACCTGGACGAGGTGCTGGAAGAGTTGAAGGGCAAAGGGGTCAGGTTAATTGATGAGAAGCCCCGGCAGGGGGCCGGTGGGGCGAGAATAGCCTTCCTGCACCCGAAGTCGTCCTTCGGCGTGTTGATAGAGCTTTGCGAACGCAAAGATTGAACTTCTGGGGAGAGGGGGGAGAGGCCTTGAGCATGCGGGAAAAGCTCGAACAATTAAAGCAGTGGCGGGAGAAAATCCACGCCGGTGGCGGGCCGGAAAGAATAAAAAAGCAGCATGAGGCCGGTAAGAGAACGGCCCGCGAGCGCATCGAAATGTTTTTTGACCCGGGTACCTTCGTGGAAATAAATACCTTTGCCGGGGATCCGGACATGGCCGGTTTAAAGAACCCCGGTGAAGGCGTGGTTACCGGGTACGGGAAGGTGGACGGGCGCAAGGTTTACATCTTTGCCCAGGACTTTACGGTGGCCGGGGGTTCCCTGGGGCGGGTGCACGCGGCCAAGATCTGCCACGTGCTGGACCTGGCCATGAAGACCGGGGCGCCGGTGGTGGGCCTGAACGATTCCGGAGGAGCGCGCATCCAGGAGGGTGTGGATGCCTTAAATGGCTACGGTGAAATATTCTTCCGCAACACCATTGCTTCAGGCGTTATACCCCAGATATCGGTGATTATGGGGCCCTGTGCCGGGGGTGCCGTTTATTCCCCGGCGCTGACCGATTTTATCTTCATGGTGGAAGGTACCAGCCAGATGTTTATTACCGGTCCCCAGGTCATTAAGGCCGTGACGGGGGAAGAGGTAACCATGGAGGCCCTGGGCGGGGCGGCTACCCACAACAAGATAAGCGGCGTGGCCCATTTTATGGCCCCCGACGAGGAAACCTGCCTGCAGATGGTCCGCCAGCTCCTGAGCTACCTTCCTTCCAACAACCTGGAAGATCCGCCCGTCTACGCCCCCCAGGATCCTCCCGGCAACCCGGAAGACCTCCTCGATATCATTCCCGATAACCCCAACCAGTCCTATGACGTGCGCAGGGTTATCGAGCTAATTGTTGACGGCGGGGAGCTCTTTGAGGTCCAGCCTCTTTATGCCCGCAATGCGGTAGTGGGCTTTGCGCGCCTGAACGGTCACACCGTGGGCATAGTGGCCAACCAGCCGGACCACCTTGCCGGATGCCTGGACATCAACGCTTCGGATAAGATCAGCCGCTTTGTGCGCTTCTGCGACTGTTTTAACATCCCGCTGGTCACCTTCATGGACGTGCCCGGATTCCTGCCGGGAACGGCCCAGGAATACGGCGGCATCATCAGGCACGGGGCAAAGATGCTTTACGCCTACTCGGAAGCCACGGTGCCCAAGGTCACCGTGATACTGCGCAAGGCGTACGGCGGGGCCTACCTGGCCATGTGCGCCAGCGCTTTAAGGGCCGATGCGGTATTTGCCTGGCCGACGGCGGAGATAGCCGTCATGGGGCCGGAGGGAGCGGTAAACATCATCTACCGCAAGGAAATCGCCGAAGCGGAAAATCCGGCGGAAATGCGGGCCAGGCTCACCGCCGAGTACAGGGAAAAATTTGCCAACCCGTATGTGGCCAGCGCCAGGGGCTTTATCGAGGACGTCATTGATCCCCGGGACACCCGCGCGCGGCTCATCACCACGCTGGAGGCTCTGGCCGGCAAGCGCGAAACCCGGCCCCGGAAAAAGCACGGCAACATGCCGGTTTAGGAGGGGCTGGTCATGGCAGGAGATAGGGAAATCCCGGGGATCGATCCGCGGCTGGTGGCAGCCATTGCCGCTGCCCTGGCGGCGGCAGGCCACCTTACCGAGGACCGGCAAATTAAGCACGTGCGGGCCCTGAAAATGAACCCGTGGAAAAGGGCTGGTCTCTTGGAGTTGATGCAGGGCCGAGAGCTGAGGAGGGAAAACAAGCCGTGAGAAAGTTTAAGGTGTTGGTTAACGGCGAGTACTTTGAAGTGGTGGTGGAGGAAATAAGGGAGGCGGCAAAGCCTGCGCCGCCTCCCAGGGTGGCTCCCAGGCCGCCCTTAAAGGCGGCCGAACCGCCGGCTAAGCCGGAAGCGGGGGCTACCGCGCCTGCCTCCCGGGCGGCAGAAGGCGGCCCCGGGGTGGTTACCGCCCCCATGCCCGGTACCATTAATGCCGTTAAGGTGAAGGTAGGGGACCAGGTCAAGCAGGGAGATCCGCTGGTGATATTGGAAGCCATGAAGATGGAAAACGAAATCCCGGCTCCGGTGGCAGGAACGGTAAAGGAAGTGCGCGTGACGCAGGGGCAAACCGTCAATAACGGTGATGTCCTGGTAATAATTGGGTAACCAGTTTGGTGTAGGGAGGGTGCAGTGTTGAAGAAGAGGAACAAGATCACCATTGTAGGGGCAGGGAACGTAGGGGCGACGTGCGCTCACTGGGCGGCGGCCAAGGAGCTAGGGGACATTGTGCTGGTGGATGTGGTGGAGGGCATCCCGCAGGGCAAGGCCCTGGACCTCATGGAAGCGGCGCCGGTGGAAGGTTTTGATGCTCTAATTGTCGGCACCAACAGCTATGAGGAGACCCGGGATTCCGACGTGGTGGTCATTACGGCGGGCGTGGCCCGCAAGCCGGGCATGAGCAGGGACGACCTCTTGGCCACCAACTATAAAATTGTCAGGTCGGTTACCGAAGAAATTGTTAAGTATTCGCCCGAGGCCTTTATCATTGTAGTGACCAACCCCCTGGATGTCATGACCTACGTGGCCTACAAGGCCAGCGGCTTCCCGCCCAACAGGGTCTTCGGTATGTCCGGGGTGCTGGACTCGGCGCGCTTCCGTACGTTTGTGGCCCTGGAGCTGGGCATTTCCTTTGAGGACGTGACCACCTTTGTGCTGGGCGGCCACGGAGACGACATGGTGCCCATGGTGCGCTACACCTATGCCGGGGGCATTCCCATTGAGAAGTTACTCCCGGCGGAGCGCATAGCGGCCCTGGTCGAGCGCACCCGTCACGGGGGCGCCGAAATTGTCAACTACCTGAAGACGGGCAGCGCCTACTATGCGCCCGGTGCCTCGGTAGTGCAGATGGTTGAGGCGGTCCTCAAAGATAAAAAGCGCATCCTGCCCGTATCGGCCTACCTGAACGGGGAGTACGGCTACAGCGATATTTATCTGGGTGTGCCGGCCATCATTGGCGGCAACGGCGTGGAAAAGGTGCTGGAAATCGAGCTCACCGCAGAAGAGAAGGCCGCGCTGGATAAATCTGCCAGCTCGGTGCGCAAGCTCATGGACGCCCTGGCGCAAATGTAAATTAGCAGGGAAGGGGAAGAGGGGGATACGGTAACCTATGGAAGAAAGGAAAGCGGCACCGCGCAGAGTCAAGATTACGGACACCACTTTCCGGGACGCGCACCAGTCCTTGCTAGCCACGCGCATGCGCCTTGAGCACCTGCTACCTATATGCGAAAAGATGGATCAGGTAGGCTTTCACTCCATGGAGGTCTGGGGTGGGGCCACCTTTGATTCCTGCATGCGCTTTTTGAACGAGGATCCGTGGGAGCGCCTGCGCCTTTTGCGCCGCCACTTGAAAACGCCCCTGCAGATGCTTTTACGGGGGCAGAACGTGGTAGGCTACAAGCACTACCCGGATGACGTGTTAACGGAATTCATTAAAAAAGCGGTATACAACGGCATGGACATCTTCCGCATCTTTGACGCCTTAAACGACGTGCGCAACATGGCCAAGGCCATGGAGGTGGCCAAGAAGGAGGGTGCCCACGTCCAGGCTACGGTGGTTTACACCATCAGCCCCGTGCACGATGTGGAGTATTATGTAAAGACGGCCAAGATCCTGGAGGAGATGGGCGCAGATTCCATATGCCTTAAAGATATGGCGGGCATTCTGGCCCCCCAGCCGGCCTATGAGATTATTAAGGAGTGGAAGTCTAACCTCCGCATCCCCGTCCAGCTCCACAGCCACTACACCAGCGGGCTGGCCTCCATGGCTTACCTGAAGGCCATAGAGGCTGGTGTGGACGTCATCGACTGCGCCATTTCCAGCATGGCCCTGCAGACGTCCCAGCCCGCCGTGGAAACCATGGTGGCCGCCCTGGAGGGTACGCCGTACGATACGGGCCTCGATTTAAAGCTGCTCTCGGAAATTGCGGAATACTTCAAGGAAGTACGCAAGCACTACCAGGAGTTCGACCTGGCCTCCAAGAGCGTGGACGTGAACGTGATGATCTACCAGATACCCGGCGGCATGATGTCCAACTTCATTTCCCAGCTCAGCCAGCAAAACGCCCTGCACCGCCTGCCGGAGGTCCTGGAGGAGTTGCCCCGCGTGCGCAAGGAGTTCGGCTACCCGCCGCTGGTAACTCCCACCAGCCAGATTGTGGGTACCCAGGCCGTGCTCAATGTGCTCTTTGGGCGCTACAAGATAGTGACCAACGAGGTCAAGCAGTACATGAGGGGGTTTTACGGTCAGCCGCCGGGGCCTGTAGATGAAGAAGTGCGCAAGATGATCATTGGCAATGAGGAGCCAATTACCTGCCGCCCGGCAGACCTTCTGGAGCCGGGGCTGCCTGAAGCTAGGAAGCTGGCCGCGCCTTACATGCAGAAGGAAGAGGATGTCATTTCGGTGGCCCTCTTCCCGCAGGTGGCGCCGAAATTCCTGCAGGAGCGCCTGGCCAGGGAGGCAAAGGTGGATATGGAACTGGCCGCTCAAGGGGACCAGGTGTACCCGGCCTAGCCTCGTTTAGCGCAAAAGGCGCCAGCTGTGGGCTGGCGCCTTTTCTTTTTAATGTGCTTTTAACAAAAACTTAAAATGTTGCTAACGAAAAGCTAACACGGTTTTAATGCTCGTGCCTTATAATTTGATGGCGGCACGGGCGGCTAAAAAAGAGGGGCGGCCATCTTGCGGACTGCAAAAGGGGTGGCAGGCCGTGAGTGTTTATGCGGGGTGGAAAAGGTATAAGGAAATCCTGGGCTTTTCGCTGGCCTTCCTCTCGGCGTCCCTAGTAATTTGTTTGACCGTGGCCGTTTTTTATTTTCTGGGGAGTAAGGGGTTGGATACGTTTACCGTTAACGGAGTTAAGCCGTCCGAGTTTCTCCTGGGGACCCTGTGGTGGCCCGACCGGCCTTTGGAGGAAGGCGGCCCCGCGGTCGGGTGCTTACCCTTTATTTTAGGTTCTCTGCTGGTATCGCTGACCGCGGTGGCCGTGGGTGCCCCGCTGGGCATTGTGGTGGCGGTTTTTATGGTGGAAATAGCCCCCAGTTGGGGCCAGAAAATCCTCCAACCGGCCATTGAGATTTTAGCGGGCATACCCTCCGTGGTTTACGGCTATGTGGGTTTGTCCCTCCTGGTTCCTTTTATCCGGAATTACATTGGCGGGGGAGGGTTTTCCGTCCTTGCCGGCGTGATTGTGCTGGCGGTAATGATCCTGCCCACCATTATCAGTGTCTCCGCTGACAGCCTGAAGGCCCTGCCGCCGCAGTGGAAAGAAGCAGCCCTTTCCCTTGGTTCCACCCGCTGGCAGACCATACGCCTGGTGCTGGTGCCTGCGGCACGGGCCGGCCTGCTGGCCGCGGTGGTGCTGGGCCTGGCCCGCGCCTTTGGGGAGGCACTGGCGGTGCAAATGGTCATCGGCAACACGCGGGCCATACCGCGCTCGATCCTCGACCCCGTGATTACCCTTACCAGCGCCATTACCATGGACATGGGCTATACGGTGGCGGGTTCGCTATGGAACAACGTTTTGTGGACCATGTCCTTGCTTTTGCTCCTCATGTCTTTTCTGTTTATCCTGCTCATCAAGCTGATTGTGAGGGGAGGGGCAGTGCGGTGAGCAGTGCGCGGCTGGCTGACCGCCTGGCCACAGCAATGTTTTGGGCCGGGGCTGGGCTGGTGCTGGCCATTTTGGCCCTTCTGCTGTCGTACGTTCTCTGGCATGGTGTAAGGGTCATAGACTGGCATTTTCTCACCTCTCCTCCAAGCAATATTTCCGCCGGCGGGGGAATTGGGCCACAAATTTTTAACTCTTTTTACCTGCTGTGCCTGACGATGATGATTGATGCTCCGTTGGGCCTTTTGGCGGGCATTTACCTGGCAGAATACGCCAGGGAGAATCGGGTAACGGGGCTCATACGCCTTTCCATTGAGACGCTGACGTCACTGCCTTCCATCGTGGTGGGCCTGTTCGGCCTTTTGGTTTTTGTAAACATGACCGGATGGGGATACAGCCTGATGGCCGGGGCCCTAGCCCTCTCACTGATAAATTTGCCGCTTTTGGTGCGCATTGCGGAAGAGGCCCTGCGCGGTGTTCCTGCAGAGCTCAGGGAGGCCAGCCTCGCCCTGGGGGCCACCCGCTGGGAAACCATATGGCGGGTTGTCCTGCCCTCGGCTTTTCCCGGGCTGGTGACCGGCGCCATCATAGCCTGCGGGCGGATCTTTGGCGAAGCGGCGGCCTTATTGTATACGGCGGGGATGAGCAGCCCGGCGCTGGACTTTTCCAACTGGTACCCGCTGGACCCCGCTTCACCCCTCAACCCTTTTCGCCCGGCAGAAACCCTGGCCGTGCACATCTGGAAGGTAAACGCGGAGAGCCTGATTCCTGACGTGCGCCGTGTGGCCGACGGGGCTGCGGCGGTTTTGGTCCTGATAGTGCTTTTCTTCAACCTGGCGGCCCGCTGGTTGAGCAGGTATATTTACCGGAGGTTAACGGCAAGCTAGAGGGTGAAAGTCATAGGGCGGGGCTTCCGGCAGCAACATTATTGCTAACGAAAGCCTCCTGGGGGGAACGGGGAAAAGCGTGAGCCCTTCAGCGTGGGGGGCGGTGAAGCTGCTTATGGCCGCAGCCGGCCCCCTGCAGTATTTGGTGGTCCGTAGCGAAGGGGAAACCCACCTCTTCTGTAACCGCCAGGCCGTCCGCATATTGGAAAGGGATGGCTTGGGGGGTCCGGCATTTATCCTGCGCCGGTATTGGACCGCTTTGGTCAGGGGCAACATGTGGGCGGATCGGGGGTGGAAGTTCTTGAGCCACTACCTGGATCCCTGTACGGGAAGGGGGCTGGGACGCTGGCCGAGCGCCCAGGAGGAGTGCGAGGAGTATTTCTGGCGGGCGGTAACCAGCTGGCGCAGCGGCGATAAAGGGAGAGCCTTTTTCTACCTCGGAGCTGCGGTGCACCTGGTGCAGGACCTCTGCGTTCCCTACCATGCCTGCGGGGTGGCTTTTGACGGCCACCAGCGGTACGAGGGTTGGGTGCGGCAGCATTACCACCTCTTTAAGGCGAGTGCCGGCGGCTACTACCAGGTAGGCCCACAGCCCGGCGATTGGGTTTATGCAAATGCCCGCCTGGCCAGGCAGTATTACCCCCGGATCTGCAATGAGGAGGAGTATCCCGCGGTGACGGCGGTGCTGCTGGACCACGCGCAGCGGACGACGGCAGGATTTATGGCCCATTTCTTTAGCGTGGTTTCATAGCACTTCCATTTGCACGTCCAGCAATTCAACCGTACCGGCGCATTCGATGAAGCGGACCAAGGCGTTGAGCGTCTGGTGAACGTGGGTGCTGTTATTGCTCACCACGGAAACGCCCAGCGTGGAAAACTGCCAGGCATTTTGCTTGCCTACCTCGGCTATGGATACGTTGAAGCGGGCCTTTATTTTATCCACCAGGCTTTTTAAAACCCTCCTTTTACTTTTCAGGGAGTCGGCCTCACTAATACGCAGTTCCACGACCATTATACCTACGACCACATTCGCACCCCCTGTCTTCGCTTCCCAGCTCGGCCACGAGCATTCCGGCCAGGATCAGTGCGCACCCAAACACCTGGCGCAAGCTGAGCACCTCACCGGCCCATAAGTATGCGCTGATGGCAGCAAAAACAGGTTCAGTGGTAAAAATTATGGCGGTGTGGGTGGCTGAAGTGTGGCGCTGCACGTTATTTTGGATTAGAAAGGCTAGGGCGGTGGCCGGAATAGCCGTAAGAAGCAGGGCCAGCCATACAGAAGGAGTAAAGTGTCGCGGCCAGGTTTCGGTTGCCGCACCAAGGAGAAAGCTCACCAGAGAAACCGTACCAATCTGGATAATGGCCAGGGTCGGCGGGTGAAAGCTGGGGGCAAAGTGGCCTACGGTGATGATGTGCAGGGCGAAACAAAAAGCGCAGAGCAAAACCAGCGCGTCACCCGGGTTGAGGTGCCAGCTTTCTTCCAGGGAGAGGAGGCCAAGTCCCAAGACCGACAAGATGATCCCTGCGGTGGCGGAAAGGCCGGGTGCCTTCCTGTTCAGAGAGGCGTGAAAGGCGGGGACGAGTACCACTGAGAGGCCGGTGATAAAGCCGGCGTTGGAGGCGGTGGTGTACTGCAGCCCCACTGTCTGGAAAGCGTAACCCCCAAACAGAAAGATGCCTATGAGACAGCCGGCAAGTAAAAGGGACCAGCTGATTTTGGGCAAGCTACGCCAGTATATTGCCAGAAGGAAGAGAAAGGCCAGCATAAAACGGATACCCAAAAAATAAAAGGGCCCGATAGACGAAAGGGCATTTTTGACCACCACAAAGGTCGCGCCCCAGATGAAACTAACGCCTAGTAAAGCCAAATCTGCCTTTAACTGCAGCCTTTTTTTATTTTTTTCTGGCACCTTCTGTTCACCCCTGGACAGCCTTCCTTTTATTTTCGCACATGCCTTACAGAGGTGTCAATCTTCGAGCCCGTGTCCTAGAAAAGAAGGATTTAGGCGTGGGGAGGGCGAAAAATAAAAGCTTGTGTAAGCATAAAAGCTACCTGCAAGCGGAGGTGGTGTGTTTACGGTAAAGCGCGCTGGACGCCAGCTTTTCGTTATCATCGAGTCCAAAGTCAGGGAGGTAACAGAATTGCGCAAGTTTTTAGGCCTCTTGTTCGTTATTCTGACCCTGGGCATTTTGCTGACCGGCTGTGGCGGTCAGGCGGGTACGGGAAGCAGTAAAGCAGGCGGCGAGCCAAAGGACACCGGCAAGCAGAAGGTGGTAGTGGCTTCCGATACGGCATATGCTCCCTTTGAGTTTCAGGATGAGAATACTGGTAAATATGTGGGTTTTGACATTGATCTCATTCAGGCCATTGCCGAGGTTAACAACTGGGACGTGGAAATTCGCAGCATGAATTTTGACGGCATTATTCCGGCCTTGCAGACTGCCAGCGTGGACATGGCCATATCGGCGATGACCATTACGGAGAAGCGTAAGGAACAGGTTAACTTTTCCGTGCCCTATTACCAGTCCGGGCAGTGTGTAGCCGTTAAGGCTGATAACAACACCATAAAGGGGTTTGACGACCTGGCAGGCAAAAGAGTGGGCGTTCAGCTGGCTACCACCGGTGCCGATGAGGCCCGCAAGATCCCAGGTGCCAAGGTTATTGACTACAATACCATTAATGAAGCCTTTATGGCCTTGAAGAACGGGAACGTTGATGCCGTAGTAAACGACTACCCGGTGACCGCTTACTTTATCCAGAAGGGTAATAAAGACATAAAAATTGTCGGCGATCTGCGGACTAGCGAGTTCTATGGCATTGCCGTGCCAAAGGACAAAAAAGAAATTCTAGAAAAGGTTAACAGTGCGCTAAGAACGCTAAAGCAGAATGGAAAATACGCGGAGATTTATAAAAAGTGGTTCGGGAAAGAACCGCCGGACTTCCTGCCCGGAGAACCGCCAGGAAAGTAAGATAACAGCACGAAAGAAGAGTTGCGTGAATATGCGTAACACAGTAAGTGTTACGCATATTTAGTTGCAGACCGTTAGGGAGTGAGCGGCTTTGGAAACAGTCATCCATTCGTTGCCGGTGCTTTTACTGGGTGCTGTTAAAACACTGCAGATCACCACTATTTCCGTTTTTATTGGCTGCATTCTGGGACTGGCTGCAGGCCTGGCCAGGCTTTCCCAAAGGAGAATTTTGAGGTTTCTGGCTACCTGCTACGTGGACTTCATCAGGGGCACGCCCCTGCTGGTGCAGGTGGTTATAGTTTATTTCGGCATTCCCCAGGTGCTCCGGGAAATACAAAGCTACTTGGTTAATGCTTACGGCATAACCCCTTTTTTTAAAAACATCCCCGTTTTCCTAGCAGCCGTAATTGCATGTAGCCTTAACAGTGGTGCCTACGTGGCCGAGATATTTCGCGCCGGCATCCAGTCAATTGACAAGGGGCAAATGGAGGCTGCCCGTTCCTTGGGGATGACCCATGGCCAGGCTATGCGCTACGTGATTTTGCCCCAGGCTTTTAAGCGGGTGATACCTCCCTTAGGGAACGAATTCATTGCTTTGCTTAAAGATACTTCTGTACTTTCGGTAATTGGTTTTGAAGAGCTTTTCCGCCGCGGCCAGCTAATTGTGGGAGCTACTTACCAAGCATTCCAGATTTATCTCACCGTGGCCTTTATCTACCTGGTAATGGTTATAGCCTTTTCCCGCCTGGTGGACTACCTGGAAAGGAGGTTGAAGACCGGTGATTGAGGTAAAAAACCTCTGCAAGCGCTTCGGGCGGCTGGAAGTGCTCCGGGGCATTAACTGTTATGTAGCCCCGCGGGAAGTGGTGGTGATTATCGGCCCCAGCGGCTCAGGGAAGAGCACCTTTCTGCGCTGCCTGAATTTCCTGGAACGGCCAACGTCGGGGGAGGTGATCATTGACGGGGTTAGCTTAACGGATCCCAAAACTGATCTTAATAAAGTGCGGCAGGAAGTAGGGATGGTCTTCCAGCGCTTCAACCTTTTCCCTCACAAGACGGCTCTGGAAAACATAATACTAGCCCCCATGAAGGTAAGGGGGCTTTCAAGAAAGCAGGCGGAGGAAATTGCTTACAGCCTTTTGGCTAAAGTAGGCCTTAGCGACAAGGCTCATGCCTACCCGGACCAGTTATCCGGGGGCCAGCAGCAGAGGGTGGCCATTGCTAGGGCGCTGGCCATGCGTCCCAAGGTCATGCTCTTTGATGAGCCAACTTCCGCCCTGGACCCGGAGATGGTGGGGGAGGTTCTGGCCGTAATGAAAGATCTGGCAAAAGAAGGTATGACCATGGTGGTGGTCACCCACGAGATGGGCTTTGCCCGGGAAGTGGGTGACCGGGTCCTGTTCATGGACGAAGGAAGAATCCTGGAGGAAGGCCCGCCGGGAGAAGTTTTCGGCAACCCACAGAATGAGCGCCTGAGGGCCTTTTTAAGCAGGGTCTTAAAGGTTTAAAACCCCTCCGCTTTCCGGTGTTCCTGGTGCTTTGTGCAGATGGTGCGGGCGATCTTCTCCCACTCCTTTGACCTCCAGTCCAGGTACGCCGCAATGGGCCCTTCCAGCACGCTTTCTGCCCCCTCGTGAGTGGGCCGGGCGCCGCTTTCTCTTACAATCTCCCGCAGCGCTTGCGGCACGTCAATGATAGGGCAGGGGAGGAGGTGGTTTTCGTGGAAGGGCTGGCGCTTCTGGTAAGCCTTAAACAGGGGCGAGCTTAGCACCTCCAGGAGGGTCTTTTCGTTGATGTTGTCGACAGCAAAATGCACGAAGGCGCAGGGCTCCACATCGCCGGCGGCATTGATGTGGAAGTAGCGCCGCCCCCCCGCTATGCAGCCTTCCACGAGCTCACCGTCATTCCAAAAGTCGGCTATCTGGATGGGCTTGTGCGTGCGGATGTAGGGTATGCGTTCGGCCAGGTAAGCCCTTTGCTCAAGCGTTACCATCAGGTCTACGTTGGGATTCCTACCCACGGGTATGTAGTGGAAGAGCCAGCCGTAAACAACCCCTTTTTCAATGAGAAAGTCGATAAACTCGTCGCTGGTGATTTCCATGACGTTCTCGCGCGTCACAGTAATGGACACGCCAAAGGCCGCTCCTCTTTCCCTTAGCAGGTCCATGGCGCGCATTATTTTGTCAAAAGTTCCAGCGCCGCGGCGGGCATCCGTGCGCTCTTTCCAGCCTTCCAGGCTGATGGCCGGGGAGAAGTTGCCAACCTCAATGATCTTATCAGCTATCTTTTCGTTGATGAGCGTACCGTTGGTGAAGGCCATGAAGGCCATATCGTGGTGCTTGGCCATTAAGTCGAACAGGTGGGGGTAGAGCAAAGGCTCGCCGCCGGAGAAAACGATCCAGTAAATGCCTAGCTCTTTGGCTTCGCTAAAAAGGCGGTCAAGCCTTTCCGGGCTGAGGGAGTTTTTATCGGCATACCTGCCGGCCCAGCATCCCTCGCAGGCCAGGTTACAAGAGCTGGTAGGATCGACAAGAATGAAATTGGGAATGTTCACGCCCAGCTTCTGGGAAAGGCTTCTCTGCTTGGGTATGCCGAAGATGATGTTGTTTATAAACCAGTTGTAGATGAGCCTGCGGCGCACATTGGGGTGCAGGTTACGCGCCAGCCTGTTTACATAACAACGGATGGCCGGGTTTTGCTGGTAATAGGCCAGCACGGTTTCTATCTGGCGCTTGTGCCGTTCCTGAATGGCCAGGAGCTTTACCAGGCCTAAAAGGCGCGGGAAGTTGGTTTCGGGGTTTTTACAGACGTAGGCCAGGACGTTTTGGGTTAGATGGCTGGCCAGAAAGTTTTTGGCCCTGTAAAGACCGGAGCTACCTATAGACATTGCGTGATTCTCCCTCCTTAAAAAAAGTTCTTAATTATGTCTTATTATATTAGTCCCCAAAAAACCCAAAAATACGTGAAAAATTTTTGTTACATCGAGCGCCGCAATGCTTCGTTTAAAAAACCTGCCAGCAGCTTGCGCTCGGGTGCGCTGCACTCGGATATGTACTCCAAGAAACGGTGGATGCAGGAAAAAATCTTGTTGTTCAAGCTGTCCTTTACATTTTTAACCATTGTTCCTACTACCGAGCCTGCAAAGAGGCTTAAGACCAGTTCGGGCTTCGGGGCAAACTGCAAGAGCTGGGGGAGCGTGGGGGCGCCGTGCAGGTTAATTTCGTGAATGTGGGCAATTAAAAGGGCTATGGTATAAGCCGCAAAGACGACGGGCAACTCAACTTGGGACATTTCCTCCAAAAGTTCCTCTTTAATTTTGCGCGGGTTCAAGTTTTTTATGTTATCAAAAAGGTTTAAAAGCCTTTCCCGTACCGCAGGCCATTCCGGGAGATGCTCGCCAGCCTGGGAGAGGAGCTTTAAAGCCTTTTCCGTGGGACGAAAAGCCACCACCGACCTGCCGGGGGTTTTTTCAAAACGGTTTAAAACATATTCGCTGTGCAGGTAGTCCTGCTTTTCCAGCTCTTTTAAGATATCGTATGCCGTCCACTTGCTTACGCCCAGTGCCTGGGCAACTTCGGCGTAGTGTACGGGAAGCCCCGTTTGGTGAAAAAGGCTCACTATTTTTTGCAAGAACTCCATACGCCTCGGGGTGATGGGCAACGCAGGGCACCTACCCGGAAAGTGTTTGCTGGGATAAACCGCCCCCTTCTATTATAAGGCTCGCTTTGCCGGGGGTCAAGCAAGTCCCTGCAGCCCTTTTTGTTCCCATAATGAGTATTATGTCAACCTCTTCTCTCTAATGTTTGCTCCGCGGCATGTCGGCCTGTATAATTTTTTTAAGATTTACTGGCTGAATGAAGAAGGGAGAGATTTGTGTGCGCCTCTTTTTGACCGGTTGCCTCTTGGCCTTGCTTGTTTTTACTTCTTCCTGCGCGCGCCAGGCTCCTGTTTCCGGTAGCGTTCCTTCCGGCGCTGGTGAGGGCCAGGCGCGGCGGTTTGAGGTTATTTACGAGCACCCCGAAACAAAATATATCGGGGGCCTTACCGTGTTAAGGGACAATGCCACCGGTTGCGAATATTTGATCGTCACCGGGCTTAACGGCTCACCGGTGGTGGTGCCGCTGCAGGGGGATGCCGGCCAGCGCGAGTATTCAGGGCCTGCAAGGTGAAGGATGGTTTCTTTTGGCCAGTAAGCCTTGATATTCCTCCATGAGCATCTGCGCGGTGTGCCTGGAGGATAAAAGCCGGGCGTTTTTTCTGGCTTCCTCGCTCATTTGCTGCCGCAGTTGATCGCTGGTAAGGAGCTCTTTTATTTTTGCGGTGAAAGCATTGCTGTCTTCCGGGGTAAGAAAACCGTCTCGTCCGTCGTCCACCATTTCTGCTGTGCCGAAAGCCTTTACGGCTACCACCGGCAGGCCGGCTGCCTTGGCTTCGGCCAGAACGAGGCCCTGAGTTTCCGTTTTGGAGGAAAAGACAAAGACGTCGGCTCCCGCGTAACAGTTGATGACCTCCTTTTTAGGCAAGGGGCCCATGAAGGTTACTTTGCCGGCGATACCCAGGTGGCGGGCCCTTTTCCTCAGGTTCTCCTCCTCCGGTCCCCCACCCACCAGGACCAGCCTGGCGGCCTCAAATTCTTGCACCAGGTGGGCAAACGAGGCGAGGAGGAAGTCGATATTTTTTTCCTTCCCCAGCCGCCCTACAAAGAGGAGAATTTTTTCGCCCGGCGGCAACTGCAACTTGTGCCGGAGCCACGATTTCTCACCGCCGGCGTACTCCTCCAGCTTTATACCCGTGGGGATGACTTTAATTCTCGTGCGTATGCCCATGTCCTGTAAGTACCTGGCGATGATGGAAGTGGGCACTATGACCAGGTCGCAGCGGTTGCAAAAAGCGCGGCAGAGTTGCCTGGTGGCCTCCCGGGCGAGACTTCGGGCAAAGGGAAAGTAATGCACGTACTGGTCGTACAGGGTGTGGAAGGTAAAAACGAGGGGTACTTTTAGCCTGCGCGCCTGCCTGGCCCCCAACCGCCCCAGCAGAAAGGGTGAGTGGACGTGGATGATGTCCGGCCGCCACTGCTCGATAAGGGGCTTGAAGCGTGGAGAAAAGGGGATGGCCAGGGCAAAGTCCCGGTTCGTGGGTGCCGGAACGGAAGGAAACCTGAAGACCCCCTCTTCTTCCTGCGAGTAGTTCTTGTAACCGGGGGCAAAAATGAGGGTTTCGTGGCCCATGGACCTTAACTCTGCATTACATGTTTCGATGGACCTTACGACCCCGCTGGTATATGGCAGGTAGCTGTCGGTAAAAATGCCGATTTTCAAGGGCCCTCTTCTCCCTCCCAGAAAAAGTCGGCCTTTATTATTTTCCAGCCGGACGCGGTTTTGTGCAAGAAAAAAATGCCCCTCCCCTGTCTTGCTTCGCCTGTATTTATGTCTTCGTTTTTCAGCGTTACTTCGGCCTTTGCCTCCCCATCTTTTATTTCCCGGATAACGGCTTGCGTAACGTATGTGCGGGTATACCAGTCGGTGGGGGCAGAGAGAAAAGGCCAGGCCCTCTCACAGACTTCGTCTAACAGTGGTTCTGCATAGTAGCGGGAGAGCATAGCCCTCAGCTCCAGCGGGTTTTTTGCCTCCCACCACGAGTCGTCCTCAACCGCTGCCCTCACCAGTGCCTCGATGGCGCAAGCGTCCCCGGTTGCCGGGCTCGGGGTTACCTTTGCCCCCCAAAGCACGGCGGAACAGATAAACAGCCAGAGAAGGTATTTTTTCACCCCGTACTGCCTCCCCGGAGAAAAGGCCTTGATACTTAAGTCTAGTTCTCCTTTGCCTGCGCTTTCACCTTGCCATATATTGCCATTTTGTAAGAGATATTGGGGGGAGGCATAAAAAAATGCCCTGCCGGGCATTTACTTTTCGTGGCGGGGGTTTGCGGCCACCTGCTGGATGGACCTGGTTATGGCGGCAATTACCTGGGCTTTTCCCCCTATCTGATCAAAGCTTACCTGGGTGAAAATGGTTCCTTCGTCTGTGGCTACATAATGTGGGGGAAGCTGGTTTAGCGTGAGGGCCAAAATATCTTCCTGGCAGCGCTGGCACGTGCAGGTGCCGGGATGGTTTTTTATGTATTCTTTTAACACCTCCGGCAGGGCTTGCTTTACGGCTACTTCCGTGTAATTGAAGATCATTTACGGAGGTCCCCCTTTTCATGGCGGCAGTTATAGGCGCAGCGTGGCCACCAGCCGCTTGGGGTGAAGCAAGAGGTCTAGGCCGTCGCAGATATTGCTTACCACCACGTCCGCGGCCAGCAGCGCTTTAACGGACGTCCCCTCCGGGCCCAGCACGATAATGCCCAGGGCGGCTTTTCCCAGCATTAGGGTATCGTTGGTTCCGTTTCCCACCGTAACCGTTCTTTCAGGGCCCAGCCGGGCAATGAACCTTTCCTTTTGCCCCGCCCCCTCCCCCGGCTCCAGGACGTGCACCGTAGCTTTAATGCCGCGGCAGGCCTGGGCGGCGGTGCCGAAGGTGTCGGCCGTAAGTATGTGGACGGTGAGGACGTCGGCCAGGGCGTTGAGCCTCTCCTCCACACCCGGCAGGAGCTTGCCGTCGCAGGCCATGGTGCCGTTAAAGTCCAGGACCAGGTGCTCCAGCTCCAGGCGGCCCCTCCCCGGGATCTCCACGGCGAGCACGCTCTCATCCCCTTTTTTATCAGTCTCCCAGGCAAATCCCCAACTGGCGGGCGGTGCGCAAGAGATCGCTGTCCAGGGGCACCGTGCGGATGCGGCCCGTGACCTCTGCGAGGGGAACGGCCACGATGGAGGTCCCTTTTAAGCTCACCATATGGCCAAACCGCCCCTCCATGACCAGCTGGACGGCTCCCGTGCCGTAGCGGGTGGCCAGGATGCGATCGTAGGCCGTGGGAGAACCGCCCCTTTGCAGGTGCCCGAGCACCGTAACTCTGGTTTCCTTGCCCGTGGCCTCCTCCACCTGCTGGGCCACCACCTGGCCGATGCCCCCCAGGCGTATGGGATCAAAGCTGTCCTCTACTTTCCTTTGCACCACCATTTCGCCACCGACCGGCCTGGCTCCTTCTGCTACCACAATGATGCTGAACTTTTTCCCCTGGACCTCCCGCTGGCTGATCTTTTCGATGACCTTTTCGATCCGGTAAGGTATCTCGGGAATGAGGATGACGTCGGCGCCGCCGGCTATTCCTGCGGCCAGGGCTATCCAGCCCGCGTACCTTCCCATCACCTCCAAGACCATCACGCGGTGGTGGGACTCGGCGGTGGTGTGGAGCTTGTCCAGGGCCTCTGTGGCCGTGGTGAGGGCGGTATCAAAACCGAAGGTCTGGTCGGTGGCCTGCAGATCGTTGTCAATGGTCTTGGGCACCCCTACTACGGGAAGGCCCTTTTCATAAAGTTCTTTGGCGATGGCCAGGCTGCCGTCACCGCCAATGATGATTAGCGCGTCAACCCCGTGGATGCTTATGTTTTCAAAGATGCGGTCGGAAACATCGACAAACTCTTTTTTCCCGCCTTTTATGACGGGATAGTGAAAAGGATTATCGCGGTTGGTGGTTCCCAGGATGGTTCCCCCGCGGGGAAGAATGCCTACCACGTCCTGCTCCGTCAGCTCGCGGGCCTGGTTTTTAATGAGCCCGCCAAAGCCGTTTAGAAAGCCGACCACCGAGAGGCCGTACTCGCGTATGGCCGCTTTAACCACGGCTCTGATGACGGCGTTTAGTCCCGGAGCGTCTCCCCCACCGGTCAGCACGCCTATTCTCCTAACCTTCTTGGCGGTGCTCATTCCTGCATGCCCCCCATAGCTTTGATCCTTTGCTCCAGGAAGCGCCTGATGATCCTGTTCACTTCTTCCGGCTTCTCCAGCATGATCATATGGCCGGCACCGCTTATCACCTCGTGCTCCGCCCGGGGCAGGTTCTCCTGCAGGTAGCGCCCGAATTTTACCGGCGTGAGCATGTCCTGGTCGGCGGAAATAACCAGGGCGGGCACGTTGATGCCGGGGAGGTCTTTCATGAGGTCAAACCCGTTGCAGGCGCACAGGTCGTCGTAGTACACGGAGGTCGGGACTTCATACATCTCCCGGTAAGCGCTTTCCAGAAGGGAAGCCGGGGCATGGGGCCCGTAGGCAAGCTTTATAAAATCGCTAAAGTATTCGCCCCTGGCGAATGCCTCCAGAAGGCTCGGCAGCACTTTCAGCCGGGCTCCGGTCCCGATGAGGATCATCCCGGCGAGCATTTCCGGGTAGCAGCGGGCAAAGTCCAGGGTTATGGCGCCTCCCATGGAGTGGCCGGCCAGGAAAAAGGGGTGCCCGATTAACTTCTCGGCAAAGGAGCGGATAAATTCGCGGTAAGAGGCGATGCTGCTGGCGCTTTTTCCCTGCGAGCGGCCGTGCCCGGGCAGGTCTACGGCCAGCACCATATATTCGTCCTGCAGGTCGCTGAGCTGGTACAGCCAGTGGCGGTGGCTGCCTCCTGCGCCGTGGACAAAGAGAACGGTTTGCCGCGGCTCTTTCCCCTGCGGTAGCCCGGATGCGTAATAATAACTCAGGCCGTCGATGATTACCTGGGGCATTCCGGAGCCCTCCTTTGGCTGTCAGTGGTGATCGTGGTGGGCGTTGCAGCCGTGGTGCGGGGTTTCGGGTGTTTCCTCATACTTTTTCCACATGGTAGTAAAGGCGTGCGCGATGACCAGCATGGCCAGGGTGGTGAAAAAGCCAAACACTATTCCCTGCCACCAGTGGGCAAAAAACATCTCGTTGTCCCCCCTCTTTAACTTACGTTTAACGCTTTATTTAATTCGTCCAGGAGCAACCTGCAAAACTCATAGCAGGCAATGGGTGAACAAGGCAATTATAGCTATTTCAGGGATCCTTTGTCTTTTTAAGGCCATTCCCCAGGTCTAAAAAAAGCATCATGGTAATAATTAACAGAAAAGAGAGCATACCACCCCCTTATAGACGCTGCTATAATGTGCCTTGCATGAGAGGAAGAGCAGAGTGGCTATGCTGCCATAAAATACCTCTTTCTCAGCTTTAGTGCCGCAAGAGTGCCGGCAAGAAAAGTAGTAATACAAAGGACTGTATCTATGAAAGCGTTGTCAATACCTCGCCGTGTCATCTTGTCCAGCCGCAGGTGCTCTTTTAGGAGAGCA
>NZ_AUBR01000006.1 GCF_000429345.1 Desulfovirgula thermocuniculi DSM 16036
AGGTATTGACAACGCTTTCATAGATACAGTCCTTTGTATTACTACTTTTCTTGCCGGCACTCTTGCGGCACTAAAGCTGAGAAAGAGGTATTTTATGGCAGCATAGCCACTCTGCTCTTCCTCTCATGCAAGGCACATTATAGCAGCGTCTATAAGGGGGTGGTATGCTCTCTTTTCTGTTAATTATTACCATGATGCTTTTTTTAGACCTGGGGAATGGCCTTAAAAAGACAAAGGATCCCTGAAATAGCTATAATTGCCTTGTTCACCCATTGCCTGCTATGAGTTTTGCAGGTTGCTCCGCTACTGACAACCACCTGTGGACGGTTGAAAAGCGGTATACGCCTCGCAAAGGTGCGTCACAGAAATACAAGACCGTCACGGTTAGCACGGACGAAATCGCTAGGAGCGTAACCTATGGCGGACGGCCACGGTACCGAATCAAAGTGGCCGATCCTCTCCGGTTTGACCCAAAACCCCTGCCCATCGACCCTTACGTCTTGGGCGTTTGGCTGGGGGACGGTCGCAATAACAGAGGAGCCATCGTCATCGAAAAAGGCGACCTCGAAATCGTCCGTGAAATCGAGAAGAGAGGGTATGCATTTTCCCCTCATTACTCTGCCAAGCAAAACCTCGTTTACGGGACAATCCTTGGCATTCGCACGGTCCTGCGGCAAATGGGGCTGATCGAGAACAAGCATATCCCGGACGTTTACAAGATGGCTAGCGTTGAGCAGCGTATGGACCTGCTTCGCGGGTTGATGGATACGGATGGGACCGTCACTAAGTCAGGTGAGTGCAGGTTCGTATCAACCTGCAAACGGCTTGCCAGGGACGTGTATGAACTCCTGCTCGGCCTTGGGTTTAAGGCTCACATCCGGCCAGCGCCAACTAATGGCCGTAGCGACGCTTGGATCATTACGTTCAAGGCTTACCATGACAGGCCGGTGTTTTGCCTTTCTCGCAAGCGAGAGAGACAAATTCGGCGCAACGGCCTCAGTACAAAGGCTCAGTATCGTTGGATCGTGGCAGTTGAGGAAGTCGAACCGAGGCCGGCGCGCTGCATCGCGGTGGACAGTCCATCCCACCTGTTCCTGGCTGGCGATCGGCTTATCCCGACGCACAACACCAAGCGGGATCAGGCCAAGATCGTTTGGGATGAAGCCGCCAACATGGTAAAGAGGTCCCCGGCCCTGGCTAAGCGGGTCAAGGTCCTTTCCGGTAAGGCCAACATGCACATAACGGAAACCAGGTCGAAATTCGAGCCTCTGGGCGCCGACGCCGATACCCTGGACGGGCTCAACGTTCACGGGGCAATTGTGGACGAGCTCCATGCCCATAAAACTAGGGCGGTCTGGGACGTGCTGGAAACGGCCACGGGGGCCCGCCGGCAGCCGCTCATGTTCGCGATAACGACGGCCGGGACGGACCAGAACTCGATCTGCTACGAACTGCATGAGTACGCAGCTGGCATCCTGAAAGGTACGGTCCAGGACGACACGTTTTTTGCCTACATCGCCACAATTGACGAGGGCGACGACTGGGCCGATCCGAAGGCATGGGCGAAGGCCAATCCAAACCTGGGCGTTTCGGTTAAGCTGGACGACCTTGAGCGCAAGTGCGAGAAGGCGAAGAAGCTGCCGGCCGCGCAGAACACTTTCTTGCGGCTGCACTTGAACGTCTGGACCCAACAGGTCAACAGGTGGATAGACCTGGCGCTCTGGGACGAGCAGGCCGGCATCGTTGTAGAGGAAGAATTGAGGGGCCGCATTTGTTACGGCGGCCTGGACCTTTCCAGCGTCCAAGACATTACCGCTTGGGTATTGGTCTTTCCGCATGAAGACGACCCAGAGACGGTGGATGTACTCTGCCGCTTTTGGGTGCCGGAGGCCAGGCTGCATGACGACCACAACCGTTACCGCGACCAGTACAGGGCCTGGGCGAGGCAAGGGTACTTGAAGGTTATACCCGGAAATGTCATAGATTACAGCTTTATCAAAGCACAAGTACTGAAAGACGCGCAAACCTTCAGGTTGGTGGATCTCAACATTGACCGCTTGTTCCAATCGCACCAGTTGGCCGTAGAGCTAATGGAGGAAGGTCTGACGGTGGTCGGTATGGGGCAGGGGTTCACTTCAATGGCTGCCCCAATGAAGGAATTCGGGCGCAGGCTATTGGCGAGGAAAATAAGGCATGGCGGCAATCCGGTTCTGCGGTGGATGGCTGATAATGTGGCTGTTAAACAAGATGCCGCTGGCAACCTCAAACCAGACAAGGCCAGCAGCCAAGGAAAAATTGACGGGATTGTGGCCCTCGTGATGGCCCTGGACAGGGCAATGAGGCACGAGCAGCCGAGGCGGTCGGTGTACGAGGAGAGGGGAATATTGACGCTCTAAGGGTGGTTGGTAAGGTGATCAAAGCAAAAATAACCGAAGATCACATTCGTGAAGTCTGCCTTATGGCAGGCTTTTGTATGCTAACATACGGGATTTGGCTTATTTACCCGCCTGCTGCCTGGATTGTGGGTGGCTTAATTTTGATATGGCTCGGCATACCGCCAAAGCCGCCAAAGGGTGAGCGTTGAGATGGGGCTGCTGTCGAGGCTTTTAATCAAGAACTATACGATGGAAGATTTCAACCGTGACGTCAAGGCGTGGCTAGGAGTAGGACAGGTGACGATGGCGGGAGTAAGAGTTAGCGAAGAAACTGCGATGCGGTACGTCACGGTGTACTCGTGCGTGCGCGTGCTGGCGGAAACGCTGGCTTCACTTCCGCTTTTCGTATACAAGGAACGCCCAGGTGGAGGAAGCGACAAAGCACGAGACCACCCTGTTTACGGTCTGCTGCACGACTTACCGAACGACGAAATGACTTCCCTCACTTGGCGGGAAACGATGATGGGTCACCTAGTGCTTTCCGGGAACTGTTATTCGATTATTACTCACAACCGGCGCGGGCAGCCGGTGGATCTTTATCCCGTTGGGTGGCACTTTGTCGAGCCTAAGAGGAACAGGGATACAGGGAAAATTGAGTACCACATCAACGACCGTGGAAAAATAGAGGTTTTTCCTGCCGAGAAAGTCTTCCACATCCCTGGTCTCGGCTATGACGGCATAAGAGGGTATTCACCTATCCGCATGGCTCAGGAGGCCATAGGGCTGGGGTTGGCGGCTACAGAGTTCGCAGCGAGGTTTTACGCCCAGGGAATGAACATAGGTGGAATATTGGAGCATCCCGGGCAACTGAGCGATAAGGCTTACGAGCGCCTCAGAAAGTCCATTGAGGAGCGCGGGGCGGGTTTAGCCAATGCCTGGCGTCCCCTTATTTTGGAAGAGGGGATGAAGTGGACGCGGATCCCGATGCCGCTGACGGATGCCCAGTTCATCGAGACGAGGAAACTCAATCGAGACGAAATATGCGGTCTGTTCCGCGTGCCCCCGCACATGATAGCAAACCTTGAACGCGCAACGTTCAGCAATATCGAGCATATGTCTATAGAGTTTGTCATGTACACCATGTTACCTTGGGTGAAGCGCTGGGAGCAAACAATCAACTGGAAACTCTTTACTAAGCAGGAACGCGAGCAGGGTTATTACGCCAAGTTTAACTTATCAGGCTTGCTCCGCGGTGATGCTAAGAGCCGGGCCGAAGCGCTACACATAATGCGACAAAATGGTGTAATCAACGCTGACGAATGGCGCGAAATGGAAGAGATGAACCCGATTGAGGATGGTAGCGGCAAGGTTTACCTGGTCAATGGCAACATGGTGCCGGTCAGCAGCATAGGGCAGGTTGAAACTACAAAGGACCAGGCTGCTGGACAAAAACAAAACGAGCCTCCAGGTAAGATGAGGCCAGAGATATTTATCAGGCAATTGAAGGGAGGTGAACTGGGTTGAAAAAGTTCTGGCGTTTCCGGGCTGCAACAGATAACCCCAATATCGGCGAGCTCCTGCTCTACGGCACTATCGGAAGTGAAACCTGGTGGGGGGACGAGGTGACGCCGAAGCAGTTTAAGGCCGATTTAGATGCCTTAGGTAACGTGGAGGAAATCAGAGTTTTTATTAACAGCGATGGCGGTGACCTGTTCGCTGGCCAGGCTATTTACAGCATGCTCAAGCGGCACAAAGCGAAAAAGACCGTGTATATTGATGGTCTTGCCGCTTCGGTAGCATCGGCGATAGCCATGGCTGGCGATGTGGTTTACATGCCGCGCAATGCCATGATGATGATTCACAATCCCTGGACCATCGCTATGGGCACCGCTGAGGACTTCCGCAAACTGGCCGATGATATGGACCGTATACGAGAAACGCTCATTACGGTCTACCAGGACAAAAGCGGCCTTGAGCGGGAGAGGATCATCGAGATGATGGATGCCGAGACCTGGTTGACTGCTGAGGAGGCGGTCGAGTTGGGTTTCGCTGACGAGATTGAAGAAACAAGAGGGCTTGCGGCGTCCCTGGAAGGTGGATACCTGGTTATAAACGGCCAAAGGTTCGACCTGCGGCGTTACCGCAATGCACCGAAGTTTAATTTCGTGCCGAAGATAATGGCAGGTGTGGTTCCCAAGGACGTTTCTAGGGAGAAAGCGCCCGAGGACGAGCCATGGGAGGCACCAGCCCTATCGGACTTTACGGATAAATCCTGGGACGAGTTATCCGATAACGAGAAGCGCCGCATCGCGGGTCACTTCGCCTGGGCCGCCGCAATGCCGCCGGAAAAGTATGGCGACTTAAAGCTGCCGCACCATCGTCCCAAAGATGGCGCCGTGGTATGGCACGGTGTCGCCAACGCAGCGGCGAGGTTGCCGCAGACGGATATACCGGATGAAGACGTGCCGAAGGTACAGAACCACCTCGGTAGCCACTACCGGCAATTCGGTCGCACTCCACCGTGGGAGGAGCAGGAGGATTCCTGGCGTGAGTACGTACAGGTTAGTAAAGCTCTGCGGTGTGGCGACCTCGAACCTGAACTAGTTATAAGGTGGCTGGCGCTTCACCGGCAGCTCTTCCCGGAACCCAGGAACGAGGGACGGGTACTATCTGCTGCTAACGAACATCGCATCAGGCAGGCGAGGGATCTTTTAAACGAGGTCCTGGATCAGCTAGCGAAGGACAAAGACGGACAATCTGGTCAAACCGGAGGCCAGAATAGGGCCCATAAAGCGGTTACCAGCCACCTGGTTTCTGGGCACCAACTGCTGCCTTTGTACCAGGCGCAGGTGATAGTAAACAAGAACAAGATTGGAGGTTGGTGAAAATGGAACTGAGGGAACTCAAGCAGAAGCTTGGTAGTCTTTGCGACCAGCAGGAGAAAATTTTAAGCAATGCTTTAGCCGAAAATCGTCCACTAACAGAAGAGGAGAAGGCGCAGTTCGATAGTCTGCAGGCCCAGATTGACGCTTTAAATGAAACGATCAAGGCGGCGGAGGCCGTGCAGGCTAGGGTAGATTACCTGAGCAAGCCCGAGGGGAAGCCATTCCGCCCCGATCCTGCCATTGATGGTAGCTACAAGCAACAGGAGAAACTCGATGACGGCGGTTTCAAGAACTTGGGTGAGTTTATTTATGCCGTGCGTTTCGGTGACCCCAAAGGCCGTTTGCAACACCTTCGTCAGGGACAGGGACAAGGTGGTGGCATTGAAGTGCCGGATGCCTTCAAGGCGCAACTCATGCCCTGGCGTTTTCGCAATGAATGGAGGATGGATGAAGGCGCCAGCGGTGGTTTTGCTGTCCCTGTTCAGTTCCGGCAGGAAATGTTGATGATTAAACCGGAAGCAGCCGTCGTGCGGCCCAGGGCTACCGTCATTCCTGCCGGTGACCCGCCGGATACGATGGTTACCATCCCTGCCTTTAGCCAGGGTACCAAGGGTGTATTCGGCGGTGTAGAGGTCTACTGGGTAGGGGAAGGTACGGAGACACCGGAAACTGATGGTAAGCTCCGTGAGGTATCCCTGCAGCCGCAGGAAGTAGCAGCGCATACCGTTGTTACGGACAAGTTGCTCCGCAACTGGGAAGCTGCATCTACCTTTATCGCCACTCTGCTGCGGGGTGCGATTGCGGCTGCTGAAGACATGGCTTTCCTGCGCGGTGATGGTGTGGGTAAGCCCATAGGCGTTTTAAACGGCGCAGGCGTGTTGACTGTGAACCGTAGTGTTGCTGGGAACATAGCATACGTGGACATCGTAAACATGCTGGCCAAGCTGCTTCCGGAATCGGTAAGCCGGGCTATCTGGATCGCTAACCAGGGCACCCTGCCGAAACTTGCCACGCTTAAAGATGATGCTGGAAGGTATATTTTCATTCAGGGTGACGCTACCAAAGGAATCCCGGCAACTTTAGCTGGAATACCGATTATGTTCACCGGCAAAACGCCGACTCTCGGCAGCAAGGGCGACCTAATGCTGGTAGATCTCACTTATTACCTCATCAAAGATGGTAGCGGACCGTTTGTGGCAGCCAGTGAGCACGTCCTGTTCCGCCAAAACAAGACCGTTATTAAGGTATTCTGGAACGTGGATGGCAAAGGTTGGGTAAACGAGCCGCTGACGTTGGAAGATGGTGTTACTAAAGTCAGTCCATATGTGGTGCTGGACGTGCCGGCGGCCTAAACGATTAATTAACAATCATAACGGGGAGGGGGTTTGCCCCCTCTCCTAACCAATTACGTTGAAAGGGGAGGTTTCTAATGGTAGCTAATATGAAGCTTTCCGAACTCGTGCGCGTAAAGCAAGCGATTATTCCGCAAGATATCGTAGGCGGTAAAATCAGCGCTTATTACAGCATGTCCGGCATCGGACGCGTCCTAGCGGTGCTTACCACGGGCGTCATCGCTGAGGCAAAGAAGGCCACCATTCAATTAATGCAGGCCAAGGATGCTAATGGTACCGGTGCAAAGCCTCTTGGGAGTGCAGTAGAGAAGGTAGCCGGTGCTGGAGGAGAGGAGATTTTCCTCACGGCTGAAGCTAAAGCCACGGATCTTGACCTTGCCAACGGATATGGTTATGTTGCGGTACAGGTGAGCAGCGACAACGCCACGGCCGTAAACGGAGCGGCGGTGCTGATTTTTGGGGACCTTGCATTCCGCGGCTGAGGGAGTGAGATAACGTGCCCAAGTACCGTGTAATTGCGGAATTTATTGACCTGGAAGCTGGCCAGCGCCGTTCGCCCGGAGAGGTAATAGAAGTGAGTTCGCCCGCAAGAGTTAAGAAACTGGCGGATGCGGGTGTGATCGATCCTGACGCCGTAGAAGAAACCGGGCCGGCGGATGCTCCGGAGACCGGGAACGACGGACAGCCGGCGGCAACGGCAGAGGAGCAACCGGACGCCCGGTCCGGTGCGGAGAGTCCCGACAAACCAAAGGTTAAGGAGAAATAGGACGAACGAATAGGGGGTGACGGGCCTTGTTCGGGGGGCTCGTGCTTGCGGTGCCGCCAATGGCCGAGCCGGTCAGTCTGGCCGAGGCTAAGGCCTACCTGCGGGTGGATACCGCCGATGACGACGGTCTTATCGCAACGCTGATCATTGCCGCCAGGGAGTACTGCGAGGGTTTCCAGAACAGGGCCTATATCACCCAGACCTGGCAACTGTGGCTGGACAGCTGGCCGGAAGGTAGCGAAATAAGGATTCCCAGGCCGCCGCTACAGGCGGTGAACAGCGTCAAGTATTACGGTGCCGACAACACCGAATATGTGCTATCGCCTGCTGATTACATCGTTGATAACAAATCCGAACCCGGCCGCATTGTCCTGGCCTACGGTAAAAGCTGGCCTGGCATTACCTTGCGGCCTGCCAACGCGATATGCGTGGAGTTTGTAGCCGGATATAAATCTTATCAGGGTACGGTCAACACAGAGGGAACCTCCGTTATCAGGGTGAGCGGCGATGAGTTCAACACAAAATGGGCAAAACAAAAGACTATCGTTATAAACGGCGTGGCCTACCGCATTTCCTCGGTAACGAGCGGTGATTCGTTAACCCTGGTTGAAGCGGCTGGCAACCAGAGCGGTGTCAGTTACGAAGCGAACGACGTACCGGAAAGAGTTAGGCAGGCCATTCTCCTCTTAGTGGGGCACTGGTATGAAACCAGGGAAATTGCCGTAGTAGGACATGTAACCGCTGAAGTTCCGTTTACTGTTAATGCTCTACTCTGGCAGGAGCGGGTGGTGCCGGTATGAACGCCGGCGAACTCCGGCACCGGGTTACGTTCCAGAAGCGCAGCTTAGATCCCGCTACGGGGGGCCTCACGGCGTGGGCTGACTACGTGACGGTGTGGGCCAAGGTAGAGGACCTTTCGGGGCGTGACTATTTTCAGGCACAGATGCTTGGAGAGGCTTCTCTGGTCACGACCAGGATTACGGTTAGGTGGCGGCCAGATCTAGACCCGCATATGCGGGTGAGGTTTGGCGACAGGCTCTTTGATATAAAGGCCATCCTCGACCCTGATGGCCGCAGGAGAGTGCTGCAGGTCATGTGTGCTGAAGCAAGGTGAGGTAAATGGCGCTTGGCGACCAGACTAGGCGACACATTATGACCAAGAAGGCGGGTATGCGGGCGTTGTTGCTGGACATTGCCACCGACTTGCAGCACTACGCGCAGGGGATAGCTTCATGGGTTGACAGGACCGGGGAGGCCAGGAAGGGGATACGTGGCGGGGTAAAAACAAGCCGCGGCGGGTTTACGCTGTACCTGGAGCACACGGTGTGGTACGCGCGTTTCCTGGAAACGGGTACGCAGCCGCACGAAATCGAACCCGAATTAAAGAAGGCACTGCACTGGCCCGGCGCGGATCGCCCTGTTGGAAAGGTCATGCACCCGGGAATTAAGTCTTACGCGGTTCTCGTGCCCACAGCGGACGCGAACATCGACGACATCACGAAGGCGATACTGGATTATTGGAGAGGTTGATATGCGCGCCGCAATTAGGCAACTGCTCATAGCCGGTGTCCCGCAGGTTGGGGGGCGGGTTTACGAGCCGCACGTTGTGACGCCGAAAACGGAGAAGCCTTTTATCGTAGTCAGGGAGGGCGTTCAGGATTCCGGGGCTGATTGGGCGGCGTTTTCAACGGTCGTCGAAATTTGGCCTTACGTAGACCGCACAACATTTCAGGCGGTGGATGCGTTGGCAGGGGCGGTCATCAACGTGCTGCACCGTGCCCGCTTTACCGATGGAAGGGAACAGTATCTGGCAGATTATCTTGGAACCGCCGGACAGGATTTTGCCGATGATGATTGGAATGCCATCACGCGGGGGCTACGCTTTAGGGTTTTTGCTCTGGGCTGGCTCAACGGGTTAACTTATGACCCCGACCCTGTGGCGGTTTTGCGGAGTTGGACGGCAACGACCTGGCCGGAAGTACATACGGATCCGGCCACGTGGTCCCCTGCCGATGCGACGCCGGGAATTTACTGGCGCCTTGTGCGGGTAACGCCGGTGCAGGTTACGGCGGCGTTGAGCTGGTTGGATGCCCAGCTGGTAGGGCACGTGCTTGCACAGAGCCCGGCGGTTAGACTTGCCTGGGTGCGGAAGCTGGTGGAGGGACTGGCAAAGCAGCGCAGGCTTACCATGCAGGACGGTGGGCCTCTGGAACTGCTAAAGATTGCCGCCGACAGCGAGGCCGACCCGATGAGGCGGGGGCAGGTGGAAGTAACCGCGAGGTTTGGAGTGCTGCAACCTTTCGTTCAACCGGAAGTTTTGAAGAAAGCTGTTGTTGGTGGTTCAGTTAGTGGGGAGGTGAGTTAATTTGCCTGAGAAGAAGGTCGCTGAGCAGGTTCAGGAACGGGAGCCTGTTTACAGCCGCGAGGAGCTTATTGCCGCGGCTTTTTCTTTTGGCGTGAAGCCAGAAGTGGTGGCCGGGGCGTTGCACCTAGCCGGCAAGGACAGTATGACAAGGGCGGAAGCGGAAGTGGCTATTAAGCAATTCCTCACGAGGAGGGTGTAGTGAATGGCGGGCATTACGTTTCAGGTTGGCGAGCAGAAGATCCGCCCGGGTGTGTACGTCCGGGTAACTAACATCGGTGAACCGCCGGAGGCAATAATCCCACAGGGCATTGTTGCAGCTCTATTTCGAGCTTCCTGGGGACCTCTGGGGCAGGTAACTTATCTTGAAAACGCGGATGCGGTTACTGCTACGTTCGGGAGTAGCGGCACCATTGACGCTGCTCTTGAAGCTTTCCGTGGCGGCTGCCGTCGGGTGGTTGGATACCGCCTAGGCAGTGGCGGAGCCAAGGCTGCTATTACCCTCAAAGATACTGCCGCAACTCCAGCAGATGTAGTCACTATTACCGCCAAATATGAAGGCGTGCGCGGTAACAACTTCAAGGTGACCGTGAGAGATTCCCTTACCGACACAACCAAGCGAGAGCTCCTGCTTTACGAAGGAGTAACGCTGCTACAGGTGATTACCTTCGCGAAAGGTACTGGAGAACCGCAGGCCCTAGTTGACGCAGTAAATGCATCCAACAGCCCGTACATTACTGCCACGAAGCTGGCCGACGGCAACGGTGTTCTGGCTACCGTTACCCAGCAGGCGCTAACCGGCGGCCAGGACCCGACAGTAGATGGCGCAAGCTATAGCGCGGGGCTTTCGGCAATTGAGGCGATAGATTGGAACGTGCTGGCCGTAGATAGCGAGGACCCGGCAACCCACGTGGCGGTGCAGACTTACATCGACCGGGTGCGCAATGAGGGCAAACGAGTTATCGCCGTGGTGGGCGAGCCGACCAGCGTGCAGCTGGCCACCAGGCTTGCTAACGCCAGGGTCTTCAACGATCCAGCTATTGTCTATGTGGCTAACGGCTTTAAGGGCGCCGACGGTATTATCCGTGAAGGCTACAAGGCAGCTGCTAGGGTTGCGGGTATGATTGCGGCTGCTAACATCACCGAAAGCCTCACCCATGCGGTGGTCAAAGGAGCTACCGGGCTTGTAGGGGCATTGACTAATGCCGAAATCGAGCAGGCCATCCAATCCGGTGCCCTGGTGTTTACCTTATCGGCCCAGAAGCAGGTGCAGATCGAATACGGTATCAACACCTTTATCTCTCCCACGGCAACTATGGATGCCGGTTGGAGAAAGATTCGCCGCGTTCGCACCAGGGATAACCTTATGGACCGCATTGCAGCCACCTGGGAACCGTTGGTGGGCAAGATTAACAACAGCCCCGAGGGTAGAGCAACCCTTATTGCTGTCGCACAAGGTGTCATCAACAAGATGATCGCTGAGGGTGCCTTGCTGAGCGGTACGATTTACGAGGATCCAAACAACCCGCCTGCCGGCGATTCGGCCTGGTTCGTGGTGGCCGTAGATGACCTTGATTCTGCCGAAAAGGTATACATCACGTTCGGGTTCAGGTTTAGCCCGCCGGCAACCACTAGTTAGCGGGGGTGGAATAAATGGCTGATGCACGCTACATTTTTAGAAACTGTGTGCCCGACGGGAACATAGATTTAGCAAACGTCAGGCCTGGTGAGGAGATAAAGCGTGAGTGGACTTTCCGGGTGAACGACCCGCCGGAGTTGCAGAGCTTGCTTAACTCCGGCGTTTTTGATCCGCGCAATATCCTTCGTGGTTACGACGGGGAACTATATGACGGTGATGGTAATTTCCTGGCAGAAGTAAACGAGTGGCGGGCCCAGATAAGGGTCGACAATTCTGATTATCAGCCGGCGGGGAAAAAGATTAAGTGGGCGATCCCGCAGGGCTACAGCGTAACCCTTACTTTTACGGAGACGGTCGTGCGGGACGCAATCCTGCTTGAGAAGGTTATAAGAGGTCTGAAGGACGGGGCACCTGACGCAACGCTCAACTTTATGGGAGTCCTGCGCGGCCATAACGCTACGTGATCACTAGCGAGGGGATAGCATGGACGAGGTGAAGAGGGAAGAACTGCTGGCGGCTGAAGGCTCTATCCTCAAGGACGTAGCGGGTGTTCTTGAGGCCATGGAGACTATAACAAGGTATGAGGTTTTTGAAGTCGTTCGTGACGGCAAGAAGCTGTTTTCTTTTCGGGTGCGCGGCTTAACCAGCGAAGAAATGGAAAAGTGCACGGATCAAGCCACGAAGACTGTGAAGGATAGAAGGTATGGAAACCTAGCCGTACCAAAGGAGTTCAACGCCGCTAAGTACCGCTTGCTGATGATATATACCGCTACACACCCTGATGACCGCAAGGCACTTTGGGACAACAAGACATTGTGGGAAAAAGCCGGGGTTTTGGCCGGCTGGCAACTTATCGACAAAGTGTTAAAGCCTGGCGAGCAGGAAAAAGTTGTGAAGTTGATTGAGGAGTTGAGCGGTTACTCCGACGAGGAAGCTGAGACGGTTGAGGAAACGCTAAAAAACTCATAAAGGCGGGGGGCCGGGCCGCCTTGTTACACCACCTCTTCCAGCGGCTCGGCATAACCCCCGACGAATTCTACGCCAAGCCCTATAAAGTGAGGGCCTTCATGATGGCGTCCATGCAGGTGCAGCTGGAAGAGGAAGAAAAGCAGCGCAGGAAGCTGGAAAGGCAGGCGGAAGGCAGTGGCCACTGAAGTATACCGCATAGAGATCCCCATTCTCGTGGATGACAAGTCCGAGGAACCGATTGAGCGGGCCAGGGCGCGGGTGAGCAAGCTGGAGCAGGAGGCGCTGAGGCGCAACCAGCTGATCCGGAAGCACTTTGAGACTTTTGCCAAGATGCGTATTGAGCCGGTCATGCGGATACGCGACAGGCTCACGGCTGGGGTGCTGAAGGCTGACAGGCTGCTCAAGATGCTGAGCGCAGAGCAGGCGGCCCCTGTGCTTGTGGCGCAGGACAAGGTTTCTGCCGTAGTGCTGCGGATAAACCAGCTGCTGGACGCCATGGAAAAGAACAAGGTTCACGTGCTGGCCGATTTAAAGGGACCGTTGATGCAGGAGATAGCCGAGGCCAGGGCTGCTTTGGTGTCTCTGAGCAGGGTGCAGGCTGCGCCCGTGGCGGAGCTGCGGGGCAGGCTTTACGCACAGCTGACCAGGGCCATGGCCGTGGCGCGCCAGCTGGACCGGATGCGGGTGGAGCCATGGGTAGAACTGAGAGAGCGGGTGCTGGCGAAGGCAAGGGAGATAGGTGCTGTACTGCGGGGCCTTACATTGCGCACCTGGAAAGTGACTATCGAAGCAACGGACCGTGTAGGCGGATTTGCTAGGCGGTTGTTGGGAATGCTGAACACCCCGCTGGGGTGGCTCGGAGCGGGTACGGGCACCTACGGGCTGATTGGTTTCCCCCTGAAGTTGGCTGGGGAAATGGAGCAAGCCTTTATTGGCATGGAGTTTTTCCTGAAATCGCGCGAGAAGGCTTCTGAGTTCATGGATCAACTTTTTAAGTTCGCCGCAGAAACTCCTTTTGAACTGCCGCAACTAAGGGAGATGGCCGTTCAGCTCTTGGGCGCCAACTTTGCGGCCGACCAGACCCTGCGCATTCTGCGTGCCTTTGGTGACGCCGCCTCCATGACTGGTGCCGGGATAAATGGCATGAAGTTGGCGCTTTTAGGCTTCAGACAAATTGCCACTATAGGAACGCTCCAGATGGAAGAACTGCGCCAGGTTACGGAGAACCTGCTCATCCCGATGGAACCCATACTTTATGAGTTGGGGTTGACAAGGGACGCATTGAAGGACTTGGGGAAGCAGGGCATTGACTCCGCTCGCGCCATGGAGGCTATAGTGAGGGTTCTGGAAAGGGATTACGCGGGTGGTATGGCCAAACAGGCCAGGTCTTTCTTTGGCCTTCTCTCCACGATAAAGAATTACCTCAACATCAAGTTCATCTACCCCTGGGGTGAGGGGCTACGGGAAGTATTGGTACCCCAACTTCAGAAGTTGGTGGATTGGCTGGAAGCTGGTGGGAACAAAGCGAAGGAAGTTGAGCGTGGCTTTGCGGGGTGGGCGAGCGCAGACGATCCGATAAGGAGAGTCAACAGAGCAATAGAAGAAGGCGTTGTCGGTTGGGCGAAGCTAGTGGATAAATCGGCGTATGCGGTCAACCGCTTGGAGCAACTGCAGGGGCAGTTGAGGTTGCTCGGCAGGGAAACGGCGGAGTTCGTCGTCCAGAAACTTCAGGGCATTGCGGTGTGGCTGGAAAGGATTACTAGTGGCGAGCAGTTTCAGAAGGCGGATCTCGGCGGCAAGCTGGCGATTTTGTTTGACGAGACTGTGAAGGCAGTGGCACCGAAGGTGGCAGAGGCTGGAGTAAAGATTGGCATAGCCTTCGGCAAGGGCATCATCAGTGGCCTCGCAGAGATAGTAGAGAAGGACCCGATTCTAAGGGCTGGGTTGTCTGCATTGATTGCAAGCAAGATACCTGGTCCCCCACAACTTAAAGCACTGCTTTTTGCTGGTGTTTATGCCGGTTCTACCGGATACTTCGACATCAAAGAGCACTACGAACGCATAAAAGCTGAGATACCGGAGGGCTATATCACGCGGCCCGCGCCGTTTTCGTTACCGGAGGCCGGTGCTGGTGCTGGTGCGCCGCCTGTCGGGATGGGTCACTTCCGCATGCTTGAACGCTACCAGCGCGGCGGCATTGTGACGGGGCCGCGTTTGGCGGTGGTAGGAGAGGCAGGGCCAGAAGCGATCATCCCCCTGTCAGCTAGGATGCGGCAGCGTGCCCTGGCTTTGTGGGAAAGGGCCGGGAAGGTGCTGGGCGTGAGGTCCTATGCGGAAGGTGGGTTTGTCGGGACACCCGTTCCTGCCTTGGCCGGTGCTGGTGCTGGTGCGCCGCCTGTCGTCAGCCTTAACATGCATTTTGATCTCGCAGGGCTGGTGGGGCAGGTAGTGATAAATAATGCAGCTGATATTGATGCGTCAATCGACCACATAGCCGGCGTTATAGCGGATAGTTTGAGGGGCATCTTTCAAAATATGCCTAGGAGCCGATAAGCAGAAAAAGGAAAACGCCGCGCGCTTGGAGTATTCAAACAAAAAACTAAAGGGGTGGTTTATTCAAACAAAAAACTAAAGGGGTGGTTTCATGAGGCGCGCGGCGTTATTGCTCGTTTTGTTAGGGGCCTTGTTGCTTGCGGGATGTAGTCAGGCAAAGAGTCCACAAAAAGGCTCTATGCCAGAAACGAAGCAACAAATTACGCAGCAAGTAAGCGCGTCGGAGGAAAAGAGTACAATTGCTTCTTCGGGTGGAACTTCGTCTCCTACATCATCAGGGACACGGGATGGGTCTTCAACGATACCAGGACTTGCAGCTGCCGACATAAAACTCAATCTTGAGAAAAAATGGGGAATGAGGTTTACTGGGCCTAGACCTGGGCAGACGATGTTTGTAGATAGCGGAGAAGTCACCGAGCCAAACTCTAGAATAAAGCTTGCCTGCGAGATCTATGAATATTCCCCGCTGGCCATTGCGTGGGTTAACTTCGTAGTAGAAGCATCTTCGGCGGCAGGCACAGTAAGTGAGGAAGCTATAAACAGCTTGGTAAAAAGGTACTTTACCTACTGCGCCACGGCTCCATATGATGGTGCGGAACCGGATAAAGCGGCGCAGTGGGTAGCTGACAACTACTTAAAGGCAACAAATCCCGGCAGCGTAGTAACCACGACTATAGGGCCGGTTAAATATGAGATGTTCGGCACGCAATATTTCCGCACGCTGAGGCTGAAACCTGCAAGTTAATTTGAGGTGGTTCTCATGGAATTCTACCTCACGGCTCCTGACGGGAGCCGTATTCATTTTCCGGTAAACCCAGAAAAGGTGACCTGCCAGACGGGGAATAAGATAATCACTTTTGACGTCATTGCCCTTGGTGAGATAGCTTTGCCGCGTGGTTATGTGCCCACGAAGTTTATCTTCGAGGGTTTTTTCCCGGGTGAGGCCCGCAAGAATTCTCCCTTCGTGAAGGACTGGAGGCCGCCCAAGGAACTGGTTGGCCTCCTTTCTTTGTGGCGCAGCCAGGGCACTAAACTTCGCCTGCTGGTTACCGAAACGCCGATAAACCACGATGTGTATTTCGACGGTGAGAACAGCTTTCAACACGAGTGGCGTGGCGGTCACGGGGACTGCTGGTACTCCATCAGGCTGGTGCAGGCGCGGGACCTGGTGGTGCTGACCGACGCGGAAAGGCAGGCAGGTGCGGCTACTTCCGGTTCCGGCCAGGGGCAGGTACCGGTGAGGCCAGTGCCACCGCCACCGAAAACTTACGTCGTGAAGCCCGGCGATACCCTCTGGGCGATAGCCAAGCTAACCCTTGGCGACGGTAGTCGCTGGAAGGAGATCTACGAGGCGAACAAGGACGTGATAGGTCCCGACCCGAATGTGATCATCCCCGGACAGGAGCTACGCATAGCCTGAAGGCTGGTGGTGCGCCTTGATTGACGTATCCAGAATCGGCTACGAGTTGTACTTGCTTACACCGGCCGGGGAGAGGGTGAACCTTTCTCCTTTCCTGCGTCACCTTGCGTGGGAGGAGAACGAAGGAGAGTTGGCCGTCAGGCTGGAAGCCGAACTCCAGAACACGCAGCTAACTAACGGTAACTGGCTGCACACATTGCTCCCGCTTGGCGGGCAGGTTTTCCTGTTTTCGGATTGGGGCAGCGGGCCACAGGAAATATTCCGGGGAACCATATTCAGGTGGCACTACCGTACCGATCCCCTTGGCCACTTCACGGTGACGGCTTACGACCACCTCATATACCTGACGAAGAGCAAGGACGACCGCTACTACAAGGCCGGCACGACCGCGAGGGCGATAATCGAGGACATAGCCGGGGAGTGGGGCATACCACTGGGGGAAGTGCAGGGACCTGACGTAGCCCTGGCGCGGCAGGTATTCAGAGGAGAGAAGCTGGCGGATATGATCGCCAGCGTCCTGGAGCAGGCCAGGAAACTCGGCGCCGGCAAGTGGATTGTGCGCAGCAGGAGGGGGGCGGTTGACGTCATAAAGCCGGGGCAAAACACCCCGGTTTATTGTTTTACCGCAGATACCAACGCGGGGGCTATCGAGGACCAGCAGGACATCGAAGACTTGGTTACGCGGGTGAAGATTTTAGGTGCCGAGGAAGAAGAGGCCCGCACACCGGTGGTGGCACAACTCGATGGGAGGACGGAATTCGGCGTATTGCAGGAGTTGGTTTACCAGCGGCATTACGACAACTTCGCCGCCGCGCAGAGTGCGGCGAGTGAAATCCTGAGTGAGCGCGGCCAACCCAGGCGAAAGCGGAAGATGCAGGCCCCGGACTTACCGTTCCTCCGCAAAGGGGACAAGGTGTACATAGCTGCCGGTACGCTGATAGGCTACTACATCGTGGCCGGAGTGGTGCATGATGCTACCAGCCGCACCATGACCCTGGAGGTGGAGGACGTTGAATAGCGGTGCAAGCAAATTAGCCCGGGTGATAGCCGAGCGCATAGCCAGCCAGACCGCACGGCCGGACGCCCTAGAATTGGGCACCATCCAGGCCGACATGAGCCTGAAGCTGGACCGGTTCGCGGTGCCGATACCGAAGGGGGACTATCTCATAGCGGAGTGGTTGGTGCGGCTAGGTTTGCCGGCTTTTAGCATAACCGGCACTCAGACCGGGCTTAAAGATAGCCTTAACGGCAATGTTACCGGCCAGGCTACGTTTTCTTTCCAGCCGACCAGTATAGACGGAGCGCAGGTCGAATTCAAACCCGACCTCAAACCAGGCGACCGGGTGCTGGTGGCCTGGGTTAATAATCATACCGACCCGGTTGTTATCTCGAAGGTGGTGTCTTCGTAATGCCCAACCTCTACCCAACCTTTGAGGTACCACCGATAGTCGAGCAACAGCAAACAGAGCCAGCACCGAAATACGGCAAAAGCTGGCTCTTTGATTTTGCAAAAGGTGATTTTGTGGTGGATGGCGCTGGGCGGGTGGTGCAAGCAGATGGGCATACCGCCTGGGTGCAATGGTGCGTTAAAACGGTGCTCACCCAGAGATTTGCTTACGTGATTTACAGTTTTAATTACGGAACCGAGTTAGAAGAAGCGCTAAGACAGCCGGCTAGGAAAGCTGTGGAGGCAGAATTGGAAAGGGCAATTACAGAGGCCTTACTTGCAGACCCCAGGACTGAGATGGTGCGGGATTTTGCTTTCGACTGGCAAGGAGATGAAGTAACAGTGGCTTTTACAGCAGTTCCAGTTATTGGGCCTCCGGAAAGGCTGGAGGTGAAAATAAATGGCTGAACTCCCGGAATATCTAACAGACCAAACCTATGAAGCCATACTCCAGCGGATGCTCTCAAAGATCCCGGATGACATAGACAAAAGCGAGGGCAGTTTTATTTGGGATGCTCTTGCCCCCGTAGCCGCTGAGTTAGCCCAAGCAGCAATCTGGGCACAGGAAGTGTTGCGGCGGGGCTTCGCCCAGACTACCTTCGGGCAATACCTGGACCTGCGGGCCGCAGAGCACGGACTTACCCGCAAACCGGCGGTGAAGGCTACCGGGCAGGTAGTGTTTACCGGCACACCTGGGACGATAATCCCTGCTGGCACCCAGGTAAGCACTGTGGGAAGCGAAGCGGCTCCGGCCATTTTCTTCGTTACCACTCAAGAAGTGACGATAGGATCGGACGGAACAGCTACGGCGAATATTGAAGCGGTAGAAGCAGGGTCAAAGGGCAACGTAGCGGCAGGAGCAATAAAGTTGCTGGCGCAGCCGGTTAGTGGGGTAATGGGTGTAAACAATCCAAACCCCACCACTGGTGGTACGGAAGAAGAAAGTGATGCAGCGCTTCTGCAACGCTTACTGGAGCGTATGCAGAGGCCGCCGGATACGGGTAACAAAAACGACTATATTAGATGGGCTAAAGAAGTGCCAGGGGTTGGTGACGCAATATGCATTCCGCTTTGGAATGGGCCAGGAACCGTAAAAGTGGTGATAGTGGATAGTAATGGTGCGCCAGCTAATCAGGAATTAATCGAGGCGGTACAAAATTATATTGCTCCAGCACCAGGTATGGGCGAAGGCAGAGCGCCAATAGGGGCAAGTGTAACAGTTGTTGCACCAGTTTCGGTGCCTATAAATGTAAGTGCCACCCTGACCTATAAGACTGGCTATGATCCGGCCTCCGTTCGGGCCAATGTCGAAGCCGCCATCGACAACCTCATTAAGGGTTTGAAAATCGGCGAGGATGTACGTTATTCCGCTATTGCAAACGCTATCTATGATACCCCTGGCGTGGAAGACTATTCTAACTTACTCATTAATGGCGGAACCTCCAACGTAAGCATAGCTGAGGACGCTAAGGCGGTCAAAGGGGTGGTGACCTTGACGTGAGCTTAACTTCCGAACACGGAAAGAGAATGCTTAGTTACCTGCCGCGCTATTACGAAACTAGCCTGGTTATGCAGGCTATACTGGAGGCGCAAGGACAGGAGCTTGACAGTGTTTATCGCACACTAAATGAAATACTGGAGCAATTTTTTGTGCAGACGGCAACCTGGGGCCTCCGGTATTGGGAAGAAGCCTGCGGCTTACCTACTAACGAGCAGGAGCCCATCGAGGCTAGGCGAGCCCGGGTACTAGCGAAACTGCGTAGTTTCCCGTCTGCTAGGCGGGCAGATATCGAGCGGGTTGTTGCCAGTTTTGTGGCGGGCTATTTTGATATCTTGGAGCATCCACGTTTTTATTCTTTCTACGTTCGGGTTGCTTGGAACAAGGTAGCCGATCTCAATGCTTTGGTAAAGGCGTTAGATGAAGTTCGCCCAGCTCATATCGCATTTGGCGTAGTGGGTATTCCCGATCGGATGTTCATGTTAAATCATGCGGGTACAATCGTGACCGTTACCCAGGATCTATCCTGGCGGGAGACCAAGGCGTGGAAGGTGTTCACCGGGCCGCGGCTCAATGCATCCGGTGCCGTCGAGGCCGTGACGGAAGACGTCTCTTGGAGCGAAACAATAACCTTTAAGGTGTTTACCGGGCCCCGGCTCGGCAGCCTGAAACTCAATCAGGCCGGAGCGGTGCAGACTGTCACCACCGACGAGGGATGGGATGAGACAGTCATCCATTATAAATTCACCGGACCACGGCTCAATGGACCTACTACGTTGAGGTTCAACGGAATTGGCAGACAAAACGAAGGTCCCAAGACCAGCGAGCAGATGGTGACGCACCATGAGGTTCTGGTGACCAAGAAAACCTTCCCGACTGGGCAACTGCTCAATGCCGGGCCAACATCTACCCAACAACAAACGCTACATCACCTCGGTAGTCGAACCTATAAACGTTTTGTGGCGCCGTTGGCGGCCCTAAATGCCCGCGGTACCGTGATCGAGGACGTGGTGGACCACGGCTGGGATGAGACAATTACTGAGCATAGGTTCACGGGTCCACGGTTCAACAGCCCGCTGACTTTGGCTATGACCGGTCAGGCCAGGTTAAACGCCGGGCCAAAAACCAGCGAGCAGGTGGTGGTCCATCATCCGGTTTTGGAGGTCACCGTCAAGAACGACGGCGGCACCCTTCTAAATCGGGGGCCCACCGAGACAAGGCAGGAGATCATAAATCACCCGGATGTGCGGACGTACAAGAAATTCAATCCCGAGGTCGGCATGGTCCTCAACAGCAAGCCGGTCCTGGGGTACATGTGGAAGAAAGAACTGAAGGAGGCGGTCTAATGTGGCAGAGAAGCTGGTGAAGTACCAGGGCGATACTACACAGCGCGAGCTCTGGTTGGGCGGGCCAGTGGTGAATACGGGTGTTTCACGGCTGCTTGACCCTACCGACCGGAGTTTTACGGCGGTGATGTTCCAACAGGGGAAGCCGCCCCTGGACTCGGAGGTTAACCTTCTGCAGCAGATCCAAAATCACCTGCGGGCGCAAATTATGCGGCAACTGATGCCGTCGGGGATAGTTTCTCTGGGCGCGCTAACTACTGGAGTGACCTCGCCGCTTAATTGCCTGCGGCTGGGCGAGACCTATGCGCTGGTTAACGGCTGGCTGGTAAAAATAGCGGGGGCCAACCGGAGCGATACCGCTAACGACATTATTTTCCCGGAAGCCCCTATTTCGGGCTACCGAGATGACCTGGCTTTTGTCGAGTTCTGGTTTGAGGAAGTGGCGCCTACCGGAAGCCCGGAAACCGACAGCGAGAACGTCTATAAATACGGCGGTGTCCAGAGCGGTACCCTGACCAACGATCTCCAGGATACCACCATAGGGGATGAGACCACCCGGCGCATTCAACTCAGGTGGCGCATCCGGACTGTGGCCGACGTCGACTTTGTGAACTACCCAGATGGCGTTAATCATGGGGACAAAGTCAAGGCCTGGGGCGGGGCTGGGGCCGATACCACTTACACTTTCTCGCCGTCGAATACCGACAGCAAGCTCTACGTGGCCGGTGACGGTTCCGAAGCGGCCTGCGATGCCCTCAAATGCGCCACGGGGTATGTCTATGCCCTGAGCTTATTTAAGGTTCATCGGCGGAACCAGACGGCCTATGATGCCGTGAATAACCCTGACGGCGCCCCGGCCTATGGGCAGCCCAACCCGCGGCCAGACCAACTATTCCACAACGTCATTGCGGCCAGGGACGTAACGCCAACCTATTTTTTGACCGACCTGAAGGAATACCTCTCTCCAGGCATTGAAGCCATGGGAGCCACCGTAATGGAGCTTGCCCGGGCGGTCAGGAGCACCGACCTCGAGCTGGACAAATGGAAAAAGCAGCGACTGCAACAGGGCACGGTGACCATCTACAATAAGCTGGTGGTCGAAGGAGCAGTTATCAATGGAGTGCCCAATTCGAGGAACATCCAGGTTACAAAGACTGGTACCTATACGGCCGGTAATGTTTCCAGGGTGTATGTGGATGGTAAAGACGTCCTGATCCCGGATGAGCAGAACGTGGCTGCGGTGCCCACGAACCCGGACACGGTGGCCAAGACTTACTACACCTGGCTGGACTGGGATGCCAGCGCTGGGAGATATAAAGTATACCTTGGCACCGCCGTCCCGGAGGGCAAATTGAAGCTCTACCAGATCATGGTGCCGGCGGGCGACCAGGGCACAGACCTGAGCGCCTGCACCTTCACAGACCAACGGCGGCTGGAACCAGGGCACCCGAACTATTACAACACCAAGCCCTTCGCCTTAGTCAGCCCTGCGGGGTACCCGATGCTGGACACTCCGGATTATGACGTGTTACTCACGGTGGAAAGCGCCAGCGATCTGGATAAGGTTGGCCGCCTAGAGGTCTATGATAAGGCGAGCAACGGGTTCAAGATCAGGCTTACCGGCACCGCGGATAACGTTCAGGTGCGCTGGACTATTGTTAATCCGGATATCGCTTAAGGGGGTGAGCGGATGATTGTACGAGAAGTAAATGAGGGGCCGAAAATCGACTACGCGCTGAACGGGACGGTCCTGAGTCTGGGCAGCGGAACCATCTCGATTGATCTAGCGGCCCGGCAGCAGGATACGGAGACGGTGATCGATATCTGCCGCGACGACGGCCACCTGGTGGAAGGCATGGGGCGATGGTACGTGGCCACCATCATCATTCCGCCAAGGCGCTATCACCTGGTGGACACCGGCCAGGTAGACGAGAACGGGGCGCCGGTTCTGGCGCGGGAGGCTTTGCCGTTGGACACGGGTTCGGTAGTTCTAAACCTTTGGGCTTTGCCAAAACAAGAAGGAGGTAGCGAAGCATGATTTTCTCAATTAAAGATACCTACCGTCAGGCTGTGGAGGCTGCCAGCGGTGGAAAGAACACGGTGCTTTACGATGATCTGGGTTACCCATCCATAATGGTTATCATCCCAAGGTTCAAACTGAGCGACATAGACCCCACGTGGCCCTCCGATCCCCATCCTGCCTTCGTTGTAAACGGTCGTATCGTTGACGAAATCTTTATCTCCAAGTTCCAAAACGTAGTGGTGGGCGGGCGCGCCCTCTCTCTGCCGATGCAGGACCCCAAGGTCTATGTGAACTTCGACCAGGCCAGGGGTTACTGCACCGCCAAGGGTAAGGGTTGGCATTTGATGACGAACGCGGAGTGGGCCGCGATTGCCCTCTGGTGCTGGAAGAACGGTTTCTTGCCGCGGGGGAATAACTATGCCGGAGCCGACCACGGAGCACTGTATGAGAACGGCCGCAAAACCTATGACTGGATTCTCACTTACAACTGGAACAACCGGGCCTATAAGATTGACGGAGCGAATTATTACCATGTAGGCCGGGTGGCCACAGGGAGTGGGCCCGCTTCCTGGTACCACGACAACACCCCCTTTGGCATTGCCGACCTAAACGGTAACGTATGGGAGTGGGTCGACGGGCTGAAACTCCACGATGGTAAGATATACGTCCATGGCGCCGGCGGAGTGGCCCAAAACAACTTCGAGACTCAAAACAACAGCCATGATGTGACCGGCTGGGTGGATACCGGGGCATTCTTCGACAGCACCGTGGCGGGCGATACAACTCAGACCAGCCACGAGATAGCCGGTGATCCGATTTTGAGCGCGGACCTGACCAACCCCATGTATACTACTGACCCCACTTCTGATGCCTACTACGGCTATGAATATGTTGACTTTGAGAGCCTGACCGCCGAGACCGGCTTTACGCCCCCGGCCATGCTGAAACATCTGGCTATCCAACCCCCCGGCACTGGCCTTGGCGGCGACGGCCTCTGGGTGCGTAACTACGGGGAGCGCCTCCCGCTCCGGGGCGGGGGTTGGGGCGGTGGTTCGCACGCCGGGGTTTTTGCTCTGAACCTGGGCGACGCCCGCTCGGCCTCGGCCAACAACATCGGCTTCCGCGCGGCTTTTATTCCCGTGTAATCTGGGTTCTGAAACCTGAAATCTGCTGGGCGGGCGACAGCCCGCCCTCCCAGTTCTTGAACACGGGGGTAAAAGCCTTGGCTGAGGAGTTGAAGGTTCTACAAAAAACCTACGACATGATCCAGTATGGCTATATTTGCCTGCGGCAGTACCCCAAAAGCGAGAAGCACACTTTGGCGGCCGAGACCAAGCGGGCCATGTTTGAGTTGCTAAAGGCCATCATCATGGCCAATAGGCGATACTACAAGAAGAACGCAATCCAAGAGGCTGACGTCCAGTTAGAAATCCTCCGCCATTATATACGGCTTGCAAAGGACCTGGAGTTTCTACCCATCAAAAAGTACGAGAACTGGTCTAAGATGACCACAGAAATAGGGAAAATGATTGGCGGCTGGCTTAAGTCAGCCCGTTAATCATTTTGGGGAGAAAGCCAAAGCGCCTCCCGATCCGGGGCGGGAATTGGGACAATGGTTCGCAAGCCGGGGTTTTTGCTCTGAACCTGAACAACGCCCGCTCGAACTCGGACAACAACATCGGCTTCCGCGCGGCTTCACCCTGTAGCCAGAAGTGGCCGGCTCACGGGCCGGCCTCCAGCGCGCAGGGGTAAAGGGGCTTTCTTCCCTGCCGCGCTCCCGCCAAAGCTCGGGACCGGCAAAAAACTGAATTGCCGGGAAGGCAGTTAGTAACCCGCGAGGGCGAAGGGTGCCACGCCCGGCGCCTCTTTTTAGAGGTGATGACATGAAGAAACTTAAGGGGCTATATCCCAAGGTCTACGATTTCGAGAACCTTCTGGAGGCCTACAAGGAGGCCCGTAAATGCAAAAGGTTTCAGGACGAAGTCCTGGCGTTTACCCGCAACCTCGAGGAAAACCTGATCAGCATCCAGAACGAGCTAATCTGGAAAACCTACAAGGTGGGCCGATACAGGGAATTTTTCGTCTACGACCCGAAGAAACGGCTGATTATGGCATTGCCATTTAAGGACCGGGTGGTCCAGTGGGCCATCTACAGGGTACTTAACCCGCTTTTGGAGCGGCGTTATATCTCGGACAGTTATGCCTGCAGGGTGGGTTACGGGACCCACCGGGCAGCGGACAGACTTCAATACTGGCTCCGGTATCTGGCCAGAAGATACCCCAGGGTATACGTCCTTAAGCTGGACATAAGCAAGTATTTCTACCGGGTAGACCACGACGTTCTCATGGGGATCTTACGGCGGATAATAGCCGACGAGGACATGCTCTGGCTGCTAGAGACCATCGTTCGGTCAGAGGACACCAAATTTGGCATCCCCCTGGGCGACCACGGCTTCGAGTGCGAGAGGGTCGAGGGGGTCGGGATGCCTATTGGCAACCTAACAAGTCAAATGTTTGCCAACCTCTACCTGAACGAGCTGGACCAATACGCCAAGCACGTTTTGAAAGTCCGGCATTATATCCGCTATATGGACGATGTAATCATTTTGCACCCGGACAAGAAATATCTCTGGCGACTCAAAGAAGAGATTGGTGCCTTTCTGCAGGACCATTTGCACCTGGTGCTCAACGACAAGACTACCGTCCGGACGGCGGACCAGGGGATTGACTTCTGTGGCTACCGGATATGGCCCACTCATAGGAAGCTCCGCAAAAGAACGGCCCTTAAAATGAAGCGGCGCCTGAAATACCTTCAGAGAGCCTATGCCCGGGGCGAGGTTGATTGGGAGGAGGTAAACGCCAGTGTTCAGAGCTACTTGGGCCTCTTAAAGCATTGCAACAGCTACAGGCTGCGGAAGAAGTTGTTTGACGATCTTGTTTTTGTACGAGGAGGGGATGCCGGTGAGCAAAACGATGATAACCTGGCCAAGGGGTGAGGCTTATGCCCGGGCCTGATCTCGCGCAATATGGTATTGCATTCTTCACGGTGGCAGGTTTGATTTTCTTGGTAGCCCAGTGGTTCAAGCAAAAGAGTGACCAGGAGTTAGCCGAGGTGGTCCAAAACAATACCAAAGCCTTAGAGCAGTTAACTACCTTGATCCAGGTGGCGTTAGCCCGGCAGGAGGCTAAGATAGACGAGTTGCTTGAGCGGGCGAGGCGGTGATAGTCATGAAACCTTCCTTTTGGAGCCGCCCCTTCGAGCTTTCTTTCAAGGACGTGCTGGCGATAGCCTTTTCCAGCACGTTTCTTTATTTCTGCTGGCACGCTATGAGTAGTAAAGATGCCCTGGCGGTAGTGCAGACACTTATCCCGTTGATGGGGATAATCCTGGGCGGGTATTTTGTCCAGGAGAGCGCAACTATATGGTTCCAGCGCAGCCAGCGGGAGGTGAGTGGCAGTGAAAATAATCGAAACCAATCTGAGATTTAACCAACCCCTTGGGTACCGGTCCAGAACCGACTTTATAGTCCTGCACCACGCTGACGCCACCAACTGCACGGTGTGGGACGTGCACCAGTGGCACCTAAATAATGGCTGGGCTGGCATCGGGTACCACTATTTCATCACCAAGGCCGGCGAAATCTACCGCGGCCGGCCGCGGGACACAATAGGTTCCCATTGTTACGGCTACAACAGCCGCAGCGTAGGCATCTGCTGTGAGGGCAACTTTGAGGAGGAATACATGCCTGCCGCCCAGTGGCGGGCCGTCCTCGAACTCGTGCGGGAACTTAAGCGCATCTACCCCGACGCCTGCGTCGTCGGCCACTGCGAGTTAAACTCCACGTCCTGTCCGGGACGGTATTTCCCACTGGAGGACATTAAGGCCGGCCGCGGGCCGGTGGAAGTAGTTAAGGAGGTAATATGGGGCATGTTCAAAGATGTTCCGAACGATCACTGGGCAAAGAACAGCATCGAGCGGCTGGCCCAGTTGGGACTTCTGAAAGGGGACGAGTATGGCAATTTCCGTCCCGACGAGCCCGTGACCCGCGCGCAACTTGCCGCTGTGCTGGAGAGGTTGCTGAAGTTCCTCGGGAAGCTGGAGTGATGGCACAATGACTAACCACGAGCACTTGGAAGCTATACTGGAGTTTCTTCGCAGGGCAGAGGAGGCGGGATTTGACACCTCTGCCCTGCGCGTTTTTGCGCTTTCCCTCTATGGCGTACCTACTTCCTAAGACAAGAAAGGGGTGCCTATTTGTGCGGCCATTACTGCAAAGACTCACGTCGAGAAAATTTATTTTGGCTCTTGTTGCGGCTTTGATAGCGTTTATTCAGGGCCTCTACCCTGACTTTCCGGGAGAGGCGGCAAAAACGGTGGTACTCGCCTTACTTGGTTATGTTGCTGCCGAAGCCGCTGTGGATGCCGCGGCTCAGTTAGCAAAATGGGCAACAAGCAAGCGGGGCGAAAACGATGTCAATACCAATGGAGGAGAGTAGTTGTCCCTGCAGCCTGTGCGGGTGCGGTTGTGGGGCCCACGTAGAGTGTCCAGTACGGAAGGAACTGGCGCGGGCAGTTGAAGAGGCCCGCAAACTGCGTTTGGAGAACGAGCGGCTTAAGAAAGTTCTCGAAAACATCGCATTCAGTGCCAGTGCTGCGGTGATACCTCATGGCCCGTCCGACGTTCGATGAGATCTACATGGAAGTGACGGACGTGATTGCCCGCCGGTCCACCTGCCTGCGCAAGAAGGTGGGCGCGGTTATCGTGGTGGACCGGCGCATTCTCTCCCACGGCTACAACGGCGTTGTAAGCGGCGCACCCCACTGCTGCGACACCGGGCAGTGCCTCAAGGATCTGGCCGGCCGGGAGGACTACAAGCCCTGCGTGCACGCCGAGCAAAACGCCGTCACTGGGCACATTGGCAAGAAAGAAAATTGGTGCCCAATTGGTGCCCAAACGGGCTAAAACAAGCACAGTTTGACAATAAAGCTCTAATAAAAAACCTAGTCAAATCAAGGCTTTCCGGGTTCGCTTGTGGCAGGGCTAAGTGTTGTCTTAAGACTTAAAATCCCGGGGGCCGCGAGGCCCGTACCGGTTCGATTCCGGTCTCCGGCACCAAAGAAAGCATTTTATTTTAATTTTTTTAGAGGGCACTTGAAAAAGTGCCCTCTAAAATTTTAGGTGCCCGCTTGCTGCCCGGCAGGCCCCGCGATTTTTCCGCAAGGAAGCGTTCTGCTTGTGCTCTTGTGAGCCCTGTTATAAAAAAGAAAGGGCTAAAAAATTTCCCCACCTCGGGTTATATTTGGGTTATAATAGGGAGAACGTATGTTTGCGGGCGAACGCATTTCCCGCGTCATAATTATACTTCCAGGAGGTGAATCCGGCTCCCGGGAGGGGAGCCGGGGCTGGCCATGCTCATCGTGCTAGATCCGGGGCACGGGGGACGGGACCCGGGGGCGGTGGCCTATGCGTTAAAGGAAAAGGACATCACGCTGGTCCTGGCGCAGCGGGCCGCTTTCCTCTTGTCCGCCTACGAGGCGGAGGTCTTGCTTACCCGCTACGGGGATGATGACGTTGACCTTTCCGCGCGGGCCGACCTGGCCAATCAAAAGCAGGCCGATTTCTTTTGCTCCCTGCACGTCAATGCCGGCGGCGGTACGGGCTTTGAAAGCTACATTCACCCGGCAGCCGCCCCGCGCACGAAGGCCCTGGCGCAGGTCGTACATGCCGAACTCGCCCGCTTTTATTTGCAGAGGGGGCTTCCAGACCGGGGCCTGAAACGGGCAAACTTTGCCGTCCTCCGCGAAACCAACATGCCGGCCGTCCTTTTGGAAAACCTTTTTATAGATCACCCCCGGGATGCCGCTTTCCTGGCCGACGGCACTTTTTTGCAGGATCTCGCCGCTTCCCTCGCTTTCGCCCTCGTGAAGGCCCTGGGCCTAAAGGAGCGCAGCACCTGGGACCCTGCCGGCGAGATAAGGCGCCTGAAGGGGCGGGGGCTCATCACGGTGGACCACGACCCGCAGGCGCCCGTCACCTGGGGCGAATTGGCCACGGTCTTGAACCGGGTTTTGGACCGCTTTGGGGAAAGGGGCTAGAAAGGGGGCCCCCTTGGCCCGGTGTTTAAAAATGTGCTAAACTTATGGTGGCACGGCAAAAAATAAACCAGGTAAAGAGGCGAGGGGAAATGGACAAGGCGGCAAGGAATTGCGGGCCAAATGGCTGCGGGCAGGGGGAATCCCGGAGGCCGGAGGTTCTGCCCCCCAATAAGGCCAGCGAAATCAAGCATGTGCTGGGGGTCATGAGCGGGAAGGGCGGTGTGGGCAAATCTTCGGTCAGCGCGCTGCTGGCCGTGGCCCTGCGCCGGCGGGGCTACGAGGTGGGCATCATGGACGCCGACATTACCGGGCCGAGCATCCCCAAGATTTTCGGCCTGGTGGACCGTCCGGAGCAGTTTGAGCGCTTTGTGCTGCCGGTCAGGAGCCTCTCGGGAATAAAGGTCATGTCCGTGAACCTCCTCCTCACGAGGGAGGACGAGCCGGTGATTTGGAGGGGTCCCATCCTGGCCGGGGCGGTAAGGCAATTCTGGACGGATGTGGCCTGGGGTCAGCTCGATTACCTGATCGTGGACATGCCCCCGGGTACCGGAGACGTGCCCCTTACGGTGATGCAGCAACTGCCCCTGGAGGGCATGGTCATCGTTTCCTCTCCCCAGGACCTGGCCATGATGGTGGTGAAGAAGGCCATCAACATGGCCCGGCTGGCCGAAGTGCCCATCCTGGGGCTGGTGGAAAACATGAGCTACCTGGTCTGCCCCCACTGCCACCGGGACGTCTACCCGTTTGGCAAAAGCCATGTGGTCGAGGCGGCAAGCGACAACGGCCTGCGCGTCCTGGCCGTACTGCCGGTGGACGAGAAGCTGGTGGAGCTGAGCGATGCGGGGCGCATCGAGGAATATGAAGGGGTGGCCCTCGAAAAGCTGACCCCGGTGGTGGAGGCCGTGGAGAAGATGAGCGGGGGCAGCCCGTCTTGAGGGAAAGGGTGATTAAAAAATGCCTGGCTGGAAGCGTTCGCTGCTTTTTATCGCGCTGGCGGCGTTTGTTGCCGGCGTCATGTTTGCGGGAGGTTACTTGCTGGTTAACGATCTAAAATCCCACCGCATCGCGCCGCTCAACAATGTGGCCAGCGCCATGCCCGGCGTCAGCCCCGAGACCGTGGCCGATATTGTGGATAAGGCCGGCCCGGCGGTGGTGAAAATCGACACGGTGGTGGTGAGGGGAGGTTCGGGTCTGGACCCCTTCTTCGACGACCCGTTTTTCCGCCAGTTCTTCGGGCGTCCCTTCGGATTCGTGCAGCCCCACGAAGAGCACGGCCTCGGCTCCGGGTTCATCTTCTCCCCCGAGGGCTACATCATCACCAACGAGCACGTGATCAGCGGGGCGCAAAAAATTATGGTCACCATACAGGGCTTTGAAAAGCCCTTGGCGGCAAAAGTGGTGGGGGCCGACTACGACCTGGACCTGGCGGTAATCAAGGTCGACGCAGGCAGGCCGCTGCCCACCCTTCCCATGGGCGATTCCGACCAGACCAGGGTGGGGGAGTGGGTGGTTGCCATTGGCAACCCCTTCGGGCTTGACCACACCGTAACCGTGGGAGTGATCAGCGCCAAGGGCCGGCCGGTAACGGTGGAGAACCGCCACTACAAGAATCTCCTGCAGACGGATGCCTCCATCAACCCCGGCAACTCCGGGGGACCGCTCTTAAACCTCAAGGGAGAGGTCATCGGCATCAACACGGCGGTGGCGCAGGCCCACGGCATCGGCTTTGCCATCCCGGCCAACACGGTGAAGGAAGTCCTGGACCAGTTGCTCAAGGGCAACAGCAGGAGCCGCCCGTGGCTGGGCATCCAGATGCAGTCGGTTACTCCGGAGGTGGCCGCCTACCTGGGCCTCCCCTCCGCAGAGGGCGTGCTGGTGGTGAACGTTATTCCGGGCAGCCCGGCGGATGAGGCGGGACTTGCCCGGGGTGATGTGATCCTGCAGGTCGACAACCAGAAGGTCAGGAACTCCGAAGACCTCCTCAGCATTATCCAGCAGGGCAAGGTGGGCCAGAGGGTGAACCTGCAGGTTTTCCGCGGCGGCAGGGTGAGGGGCATAGCCGTTACCCTGGGCGAAAAGCCGCCGCAGTGGCGCTAAACAATGAAAAGGGAACCGGTAACCCGGTTCCCTATTTTGATGCTCCCGCACCCGCATCACATGCCCAGCCCTTCTTTCAGGCCCTGCCGGAGCAGCTTTCCGGAGGTGGTCTTGGGGAGATCGCTGACGAGCTGTATTTTGCCGGGAACCTTGTAAGGGGCCAGCCTCTGGGCGCAGAAAGCCTGCAGCTCTCCGGGTTCGGCCTGCTGGTTTTCCCTGAGCATGACCAGGGCCATCACTTCTTCGCCCATGACGGGGTCCGGGACCCCCACCACCACGGTATCCAGGACCTGGGGGTGCTGGTAGAGGACGTCTTCTACCTCCCGCGGGTCAATGCTGTGGCCGCCCTTGATGATGATGTTTTTCTTGCGGTCGAGGATGTAGACGTACCCTTCTCTGTCCATGTAGCCCAGGTCTTCCGTGTGCAGCCAGCCGTTTCTCAGCACCCAGCGGGTCTGCTCCGGTTGGCCGAGATACCCCTTCATGACCCCGGGACCGCGCACCACAATCTCGCCCACCTGGCCGGGGGGCAGAGGACGCCCCTCGTAGTCGACGATCCTTACCTCCGTGCCGGGCAGGGGGAGGCCTACGGAGCCGGGTTTCTTGGCGCCCCGCCAGGGATTGCTGCACACTACGGAGGTGGCCTCGGTGAGGCAGTACCCTTCGGTGATCTCCAGCCCGAACCGCTGCGCAAAGGACTGGGCCAGGGAAGGGGAGAGCTGCCCGCCGGTACAGTAGGCCACCCGCAGAGAGCTGGGGCGGGCCTGCCCGCCTGCCTGCTCCTTCAGAAGGAGGGCGTAGTAGGTGGGCGGGCCGAAGAAGAAGGTTATTTTTTCTTCTTCCAGGAGCCTTAACAGCTGTCCGGAACCGGGCCACCTGTCCTGGATGACCACCGCGGCGCCGCTAAACATGGGGGCCAGGAGGACGCAACACTGCACCGAAGAGCGGTGGGCGGGCGCCAGCAGGAGGACGCGGTCCTGCGGGGTGAGCTGGCAGAAGGCGGCAAAGGCTACCGCGCAGCTGTACAGGTTCTGTGATGTGAGCATGACACCCTTGGGTATACCCGTGTTGCCCGGCGTATAAATTATTTCCGCGACCCCCTCCCTCTGCCGGGAGGCTTCCCGGGAGCCGGCGGGAGGGCCCTTGAGCAGGTCTCCGAAGAGGTGGACTCCCGCCGGGGTTGCGCCGCTCTTGCCCGTGACCACAATGCCCCCGGCAAAGGGCCACTTCCCGGCCACCTCCAGGTAAGCGGCCATGTTGGCGGCGCTGCAGATGGCCAGAGCAGGGGAAGTTTCCCTCACCAGGGGGCCGATCTCGTAAACCGTGTAGAGGGGATCGACGGGCACGAGGACGGCTCCCACCTGCAGGAGGGCGTAAAAGGCCACGATGAACTCTGGGCTGTTTTCCAGGGCCACGATTACCCGGTCGCCCGGCTTGACGCCCAGCTTTAAAATGCCGGCGGCAAAGCGGTTAATTAGATCCTGCAGGTCCCCGTAGGTTATTTCCCCGCTGTTGCTGACAACCGCAGGCTTCTGGGCGTAAAGGCGGCATGTTTCGGCGAGCCTGGATATAATCGGCATGTATTGATAATACCTCCTTGGCGGATTAACCGGTTGACGCTAGCCCTCTTTAATTTTCTCCTTCAGGCCGTTAACTCCTTCCGAGGTTAAGTAGCGTCGAATTAATTCCCGGGTGCCCATGGCCACCATCCTGGGGACGATCTTACGGTGGTGCAGGCGCACGCGCGGCAGGCCCTGGGGGTGGTAGGCGGCCAGCAACCACCCCTGGTACAGGCGTGCGGGGATTTTGAGCCAGGAGGGCAGCTCGCAGAGGGTAAAGCCCAGCCTCTCCGCCCCGCGGTGCAGCACGGTTATCCCCATTACCGCCTTCACGCCCTCCTGGTGGGTGGCTGCCCAACGGGCCAGCTCGCCCAGGGAGCGCTTGAGTTCCTTGAGCACCCTCAAGGCGGCAAAGCCTGCCTGGGCGGGGCCGTCCCGTGCAGCCACCAGCTCCTTTAAGACGCCGTTGTGGAAGTGGATTTCTCCGATGGCGTCCCCGGGCCGGATGCAGGTGCCGTCGTTTAGCATCAGGGCCCTGCCGCGGTAGCGGCGCAGCCTGACGCTCAGCAGGGTGGGGTGGCCGTCACGGTAGTGCAGGTGCTGGAACTTCAAGAGGCGGGTGATGAGGTGATCCAGCCTTTGCCCCAGCCGCTGCCACCAGCTTTCCCGGGGCGGGTTGAGTTCGGCCAGCGTGGTCACCTTAAAGCCCCTCTTCTCCAGCTCGCTAAGGATGACGGGCAGCGCGCGGAGCATTTTGGCCGATGCGCCCCGCGCCGCTCCCGGCGTATCGTCGCTGTCGTGAAAGACCAGTATAGAGCCGTCGTGCACTCGGGAGAGGACCTTGCGGGCAATGGATTCCGGGGTACAGCGGCGGGACCAGTCCCAGCTTAAAAAGGACCAGAGGACTACCTGCTGCCCGAAGAGAAGGCTGTGCAGGAGCGAGAACAGGTTGAAGAGGCCCCAGGGCGGCCGGTAAAGGCGCGGGGGGCTGCCGGTTATCTCTTCGATGACCCTGCTGGCCTCCCTTACTTCCCTGATGATGCCCCGGGGGCCCAGAAGCCACGGTATGTGGTGGCGGAAGCCGTGGCTGGCCACTTCATGCCCTTCCCTTTTCATCCTCAGTACCAGCTCGGGGTAAGCGCGGGCTTTTTCCCCCAGTACGAAGAAGCACGCCCGCACATTGTGCTGCTTTAAAATGTCCAGGACCACGGGGGTATAGCGCGGGTCGGGGCCGTCGTCGAAGGTAATGGCCACCCTTCCCCCTGCCCGCGTGCCCCTCCAGATTACTCCCAGGTGGCAGAACCTGGCGAGGGCGGTGGGCAAGAGGGCGTATAAGCCGATGGAGTAGGTGAGCCCTTTAAGGACCTTCTCCCACATATTTACCCTCCCGGTTACCTGTGCTGGTGAGGAGCTTTTCCAGCGGGTAAAAAAGATAAAAAAGGGCTATGGGCAGGAGGATAAGGGCGGTGACGGTAAAAGGGGCAGCCAGGCCGGCCTGGCGGGCAATAAAGCTGCCCGTTGCCGGGCCCAGAGCCGCCCCCAGGCCCTCTATGGTGGTAAAGACGCTCCACCCCGTGGCCTGATACCGGGGCGGGATCACCCTGGCCAGGAGGGTGTTCCAGGCAGGGAGGATAACCCCGTACGCCGTCCCGAGGAAAACAGCGGTCATAAAGGCGCCGGCAGGACCGCGCACGACCGTGAGGGCGGCAAGGCACAGGGCGCCCATGGCGAACCCGGCGCCCAGGAATTGCCTGAGCCTTGCCTCCCAGCGTCCGATTAAAAAGCCGGCGGGCAAAAAGCAGGTTATTGCCGTGCACCCCCCGGCCAAAAGAAATATGCCGTACTGGCCTGGGCTCAACCCCAGCCTGGCCTGGGCAAAGAGCGGCAGCACGGGAACCAGGAGGCCGGCGCAGAAAGTCTGCAGGAACATGCTGGGAACCAGGATGTACCGCGCCGCCCGGTTGGAGAGGATCTGCACCAGGGGCTCGGTAAAATATTCCTTCCTGCCCGTCTCCTTTCCCCCGGCCCTTACCCCGATGAAGGGTGAGAGGGCAAGGGCGGCGGCCCACAGGAAGATGAGCAGGGAAAAGGTAAGATCAACTCCTTTGGGTAAAATGAAATTTACCCCCACCAGGCCTGCCCCGGCGCCGCCCAGCCAGGCCGCGAAAACCAGTCCCACGCGGTGGACCCTGCCGGGCATGTCCACAGGGGCTACCTCGCTCATGGCCGCCGGCCAGACGGGGGAGAACCCGAGCCCCAGTACGGCGGAAGCGGCAACCAGCACACCCGGATGCGGCCAGAGCCTCATCGTGCACAGGGAGAGAAAGCTTACCCCCAGGCCCCCCAGGAGGACCGGCTTTCCCAGGCGGTCAAAGTGCCACCCGGCAAGAACCTTGAAGGCCGTTTCGGTGAGGTAATGGGCGGAGACGGCCAGGCCGGCGGCGGTGACGGGAAGCCCGAGGTGTTTTACGGTATATACGGGCAAGAACGAGAGAAAGAAGGCCCCTCTCACCAGCTCGGTGCAGAAGAGAACGGAAAGCGTGTACCACTCTTGCCGCGACAGGTTGGCGAAGGGGACCAAAAAGGATTTCCTCCTAAAAAGCGCATTTTTCCTCTAAATTATATCGCAGCGGCGGTGCGGCGGGGAAGGGGAACGCGGGGTTTAAGGGCAAGAGCGGGCGGGAAAACCCCGCCCGCTCTTGCCCTTACAATTTTCTGATTACGGCCAGCAAATAGATTTCCTGGCCCTGGCGTCCTTCGTTAAGCTTCTTTTCCGCTTCCTGGAGCTGGCTTAGCTGCGGTGCCGTCAGCCGGGCAAGTTCGATTTCTTTAAGCTCCACCTTCCCTTACTCCCCCTAGCGATTAGTTTTCTACTATTTTGTGTCATCTTTCTCGTTGTATACGGAGCCGGGGTTAATTTATAATAGTGCTGTGATGCGGCATGTCCAACCGGGAAAAGATAATCCTGTGCGCGTTCTTTTTCTCTCTTTTTTTATTTTTGTCTTGCGGCGTCGCCCTTGCCGGGGAGGTTAAGGAGCCGGAAGCGGGGGCAAAGGCAGCCGTCCTCATGGATGCCGGTAACGGGCAGCTCCTCTACCAGAAGAACGCCCACGCTCCCCTCTATCCGGCCAGCACCACCAAGATCCTTACCGCCGTTCTGGCCATTGAGTCCTGCCGGCTGGATGAGGTGGTTACCGTTCCCCGGGAAGCAGTGGGGGTGGAGGGCACGGCCATAGGCCTGCAGGAAGGCGAAAGGCTGACCCTGGAGGATCTCCTCTACGCCCTCTTGCTCTCTTCGGCCAACGATGCCGCCGTGGCCATAGCCCACCACGTGGCGGGGTCCACGGAGGCCTTTGCCCGCCTCATGAACGAAAAGGCGCGGCAAATTGGGGCTGCGGAGAGCCACTTCACCAACCCGCACGGCCTGCCCGACCCTGCCCACTACGTTTCGGCCTACGATATGGCCGTCATTGCCCGCTACGCCATGCAGAACTCCGTCTTCCGGAAGATCGTTAGCACGCAGGTCAAGCAAATCAGCAGGCCGCTGGCCGACAGGTCAAAGGGACCACCTCAGGAGCACCTTTGGAATCACAACCGCCTGCTTACCCTTTACGACGGGTGCATCGGGGTTAAGACGGGCTACACCACACAGGCGGGCCAGTGCCTGGTCGGTGCGGCCCGGCGGGGGGACAGGGAACTGCTCGTCGTGCTCCTCGGAAGCCAGGGGTGGGACCCCCTTTACCGTGACGCCAGGAAGCTTTTCGATTACGGGTTTGCCTCGTACAGGCCGGTATGGCTGGTGGCCAAGGGCGAAAAAGTTTCCGCCATCGAGTTGCCCCGCGGCGACCGCCCCCTGGAGGCCGTGGCCGCCGGCGGGCTCTACTTGAACTTCGGCACGGGGCAGGACCCCGCGGTGGTAAAGGAAGTGCAATACCTGAAAGGCCTGAGGGTCCCGGTAAAGGAAGGGCAGAAGGTGGGCGAAGTGGTTTTTAAAGACGCCGCCGGCCAAGAACTGGGGAGGGTGGACCTGGTGGCCGGCAACGGCGTGGAGTCCAGGTTCAGGTACCGGCCCTTACCCCTGCTGGCCGGGGCGCTTCTGGCCGTAGCCTGTTTCTGGCGGCTGAGAAGGGCGGCCTCCTACCGGCGCAGGCGCTACGCGCGTGCGCGCGGCCTGCGGCACCTGCGGTAGGCTTCCTTGACTTTTGCATCAGCGTTCACTATACTAACTCCAAGGGCAGAGCAAGCCGGGGTGGGCCTGATGCGGGAGATAATTAACCAGGTGGAGGAAAAACTCCGCGCCGGGGACTCCAAACTAACGCCGCGTCGCGAGCACATTTTGAGGGTGCTGCTGGAAAATAAGGACAAGCACCTGAGTGCGGAGGAAATATACCACCTGGTCAAGCAGAGGGCTCCCGATGTGGGGCTGGCCACCGTTTACCGCACGCTGGAGCTTTTCTGTGATTTTGATATCATTCACAGCATTGATTTCGGCGACGGTCGCAAGCGCTACGAATTTGGCGGCGCGCAGGAAAAAGGGCACCACCACCATCACCTCATCTGTACCCGCTGCGGTAAAATCACCGAGGTCAACGAGGACCTCCTGGAGGAGCTGGAGCTGCGCGTCACCAAACTTTACGACTTTACCATTGTCGACCACGAGCTGAAATTCTTCGGGTACTGCCGCGACTGCACCGCCAAGATGAAAGGAGAAGAAGGCGGCCTGGCAGTGCCGTGAACAGCTTACAGGGAAAAAGCGGGCCGCGGGAGCAAACACTCCCGCGGCCCGCTTTCTTTCCGGGGGACGGGCTGCCCGGCGGGCGGGGCTCGGGTTTACTTTACAGCCGGGCAGCCCGTCCCTGCCCGCATCCCGGGTTAGCCTTCAAGCGGGTAGCCGCTAGTTGTTGCCGCGCCACCCCTTGTGCGGCCCCATGTTCTGCATGTTCTGCATTTTCTCGATAAGCTGGTCGGCCTTTTCCTGCGAGATCTTGCCTTCCTTTACCGCCTGCTGGATGGCCTGGATCTTAGCTTCAAGGAGCTTCTGGCGCAGCTGTTCCATGGTCAGGCCCTTTTCCTGGGCAAGGTCGGAGATCTTCTTCCCCTGTTGCAGCTGGGCCTTGAGTTCGTCGGTGCTCATGCCCAGCGCCTGGGCCAGCACGTCCAGGTTTTTGCCCGCAAAGCCTTTCTTGAATCCGGGTTCACGGTCGGGCCTGGGGCCGTGGGACGGGCCCAGGGGGAAGAGCTGGCCGTTTTCAATCCTCTGCTTGATTTTCTCCGCCTGCTCGGAAGTCAGCCTGCCCTGTTGCACGGCTTCGTCCACCATTTGCAGTTCGGTCTGCTTGAGGGCTTCCTGGAGCTTGCCCTGGTCCACGCCCAGGTTGGCCGCCAGCTTTTCCAGGAACGCCTGGAAGAACCACCCTTTAGCCGGTGCGCTGTCCTGGGCCAGGGCTACGCCTGCAAAGAGCGCGGCTGCAAGGACAAGGGATACCGCGGCTACGATTATTTTCTTTGGCATTGAACCCCCTCCTTGGTCGCTTTTTAAAAAATCCTGCGCGTTGTGCCTGCCTGCAAGTCGGCCCGGCACACCCCCTTTCCGGCTGTGAGGTGACTGGACGCGGTTGCCCGCCCAGCTCAAATTTTACATGCCCTTTGTTACAGGTATGCGGGAAATTTGTTAAGAAATTGTTGCAACCGCGGTGGCGCGGGGACTTTCACCGCCTGGAAACGATGCGAGTAATATGGTGCTTGACGGCATATATCGAGGCGGGAGGTAGCTTTCCGATGAAAAAGAAGCTCGGCCTGGCTTTAGGCGGGGGGTTCTGGCGGGGCATAGCCCACATCGGGGTTCTAAAGGCTTTCGAGGAGGCGGGGATCGTGCCCGACCTGGTGGCCGGCACAAGCGCAGGGAGCATTGTGGCCGCCCTGTACTGCAGCGGATGGAGGCCTGAAGAGCTGGAGGAGCTTGCCTTAAACCTCCAGCCGCGCGACCTTTACGACTCCGTTCCCATGGTCCTCAACCTGTCCCTCATGGCCATAAAGGTGGTCGTTGACGCGCTGCACCTGCCTTTCCCCCTTCCGGCGCCCCTGGGGCTTATGTCCGGCTACAAGCTGGAGAGGTGGGTAGAGAGCCACCTGGAGGAAAAAACCTTCCTGGAGCTAAAGAAAATGCTGGCCATCACCGCCGTGGATATATGCACCGGCCACCGCATAGTTTTTGTGGGGGAAGGGATTTGTCCCGCGGGCCGGGCGGAGGACGTTTTCTTCCTCTGCGGCGTGCCGGTGGCCGAGGCCGTGCGGGCCAGCTGCTCCGTGCCCGGCCTCTTTGAGCCCAAGAGGATTGGCGGGCGCCTGCTGGTGGACGGCGGGCTGCGGGAGAACGTGCCGGTAGAGGTGCTGCGCCTGCTGGGTGCGGAGGTGGTGGTAGGGGTAGATGTGGGGGACGAGGGCAGGCACTACCGCCCGGTGGAAAACATCGTGCAGCTTCTTTCCCAGTCCCTGGATATTATCGGCGAGGAGGTAACCCGCCACAAGCTGGAACGGTACGCCGACGTGGTCATCCGCCCCTTCCTGGCCGGAGTCGGGGCATGGGATTTCGCACGCCGGGCCCACTGCATAGCCCGGGGGGAAGAGGCGGCCCGCCAGGCCGTGCCCGCGCTGCAAAAGTTGTTGGGCGGGTAGGGTGCAAAAGGCGCGGGTTTTTCTGGTATAATGGTGCTTAATTTAAGCCTGCGTTACAGGAGGGGTAAAAATTATGGCCTTTTCCCCCTGCGGGCTGGCGACGGGAATCGGCAGCCTGCCCTTTACCGACCCTGCCCCTGCCCTGCTTCTCGTACGGGAAAACTTTCCCCTCATACCGCACTGGCCCCAGCTACCGCAAAGGGGCAGGGAGGAAAGCTTCGTCTACCAGTTCCTCTGGCCCCTGGTGCGCTTCCGCCTCCTCCTCCCGCAGGGCGACCGCTTTCACTTTGACGAGGAAAGCCCCGCCTGGGTGGAATCCCTGACGGAATTTTATGCCGCCTACCTCGCTGCGGAGCGGGGAGAGGAGGAGGCGGTTTCCCTTTTTGCCCTGCCCCCCCGGGCGGCGGCGGGCTTTTACGCTTTTACGGAATCCATGGCTGCCGACCCGGGGGAGGCCCTGTACTTTAAAGGGCACCTGGCGGGGCCCCTTACCGTGGCCTTCCAGCTGAAAAACCGCCGCGGGAGGCTGGCCTATTACGAGGAGCAGTTGAGAGATCTGATCGTTAAGACCCTGGCCGTGCACGCTTACTGGCAGGCCCGGGCCCTGGCCGGGCTGGGGCGCCGGCCCATTATTTTCGTGGACGAGCCGGCCATCAGCGTTTACGGGCAGTCTACCTTCATTACCGTGACCAGGGAGATGATCAAGGAAGACCTGGAATGCATCTGCGGGTTTATCCACCGCGCCGGCGGCCTGGTCGGCGTGCACTCCTGCGATGCCATAGACTGGTCCATCCTCTGCGAGTGCAGCCTGGACATCATCAACCTCGATGCCTACAGCTTTGGTCCCTCGCTCTTTCCATACGCCCGTGAACTGGGGGAGTTCCTGCGGAGGGGAGGGGTAATAGCCTGGGGCATGGTGCCCACCTCGGAAAAGGCCTGGGAGGAGGAGGTAGACTCCCTCCTGGTGCGGTGGCGGAAACTGGTTTCCGGGCTGGTGCAGAGGGGCGTCCCGGAGGACCTGCTCCTCCGCCAGTCCATGGTCACGCCCGCCTGCGGGACGGGCCTCTTGAGCCCGGAGCTGGCCGCACGCATCTACCGGCTGGCCCGCCTCCTCTCCGAGAAGGTGCAGGGGGAGGTGCGGTAGGCCTTGCTGCCCGACCTGCACGTGCACACCGCCCGCTGCGGCCACGCTCAAGGGGTCCTGGAGGACTACCTGGCATGTGCGCGCCGCCTGGGCCTTGCCTACCTGGGCTTTGCCGACCACCTGCCCCTTTACTGGTTGCCCCCGGAGGAGCGCGACCGCGGCCTGGCCATGCCGGAAGAGGAACTGCCCGGGTATGTAGAAGAGGTCTTAAGCCTCAAAGGGCGGGTCGGCGGCGTGGCCGTTGCCCTGGGCATTGAGGCCGACTACATCCCCGGCTTTGAGGAGCGCCTGCGAAAACTGCTTTCAAAGCATCCCTTTGATTACGTGCTCGGCGCGGTGCACTTCGTAGACGGCTGGGGCTTTGATAACCCCGCTTGCCTGGAGGGTTACGCTGCCTGGAGGGTGGACGACCTCTACGCGCGCTACTTTGAGCTGGTCCTGCAGGCCGTGCGCTCGGGACTTTTTGATGTGCTGGCCCACCCCGACCTGGTTAAAAAATTCGGTTACCGGCCCGGGACGGACGTGCGTGGCCTCTACGAAGAAGTGGCCGGGGCCATGGCCGGGGCTTCCGTTTGCGTGGAGGTCAACACTGCCGGGCTGCGGGTGCCGGCACAGGAGATATACCCTTCGCTGGAATTCCTCAAAGCGTGCCGCCGCCACGGTGTGCCGGCGGCGGTGGGCTCCGACGCCCACCATCCCGGGCACGTGGCCTGGGCATGGCCGCTGGCCAGGGAATGGCTCCTGGCCGCCGGCTACCGCCGGGTGGTTTTCTTTGAGGAAAGAAAGCCCAGGTTTTTAGAGATAACCTGACCGGAAAATCCGGTTATTTTTTTTGCCCGCCGGCAGGAATTCGGGGGCGTCCTGGAGAATTTAGGTGGTTGAAAGTGGTGTCAAGTGGTGTAAAGTGGAGAAAAACCCCATGTTTCTGGGCGAGTACAGGCACGCCATCGATCCCAAGGGGCGATTGATCATTCCGGCCCGCTTCCGCGAAGGCCTGGGCGAGAGGTTTGTCCTTACCAAGGGCCTGGACGGGTGCCTTTTTGCCTACCCCCCTCAGGAATGGGCGGCGCTGGAAGAAAAGATGCGCTCCCTGCCCCTTACCAGGTCTGACGCCCGGGCCTTTGTCCGTTTTTTCTTTTCCGGAGCCTGTGAATGCGAGTTTGACCGGCAGGGGAGAATACTGATCCCGGCAAACCTGCGGGAGTACGCGGGAATAACGCGGGACGTGGTAGTCATCGGCGTGTCCAGCCGGGTGGAAATCTGGGCCGCGGAACGCTGGGAGGAGTACAGTTCCCGGGCGGCGGCGCAGCTCGATGAAATTGCCGAAAAGATTGTCGAGCTGGAGCTGGGCATTTAAAGTTCCGGGCAGGAAGGCTAATGAAAGAAAGCGATCTTGTGCACCAGCCGGTTTTGCTGGAAGAAGTGCTTTTTTACCTGCAGCCCAGGAGCGGGGGAATTTACGTGGACTGCACCGTCGGCGGCGGGGGTCACAGCGAGGCCATCCTGCGCGCCAGCAGCCCCGGGGGACGCCTCATTGCGCTGGACCGGGACCCGCAGGCCCTGGCGGCGGCGGGGCGGCGCCTGGCTCCTTTTGGAGAGAGGGCTGTGCTCCTGAAATCCAATTTTATCCATCTCGGTCGTGTCCTGGCAGAGATGGGAATCAGCGCGGTGGACGGCATCCTTTTCGACCTGGGCGTAAGCTCGCTGCAGCTGGAGGTGCCGGAGAGGGGGTTCAGCTACATTCACGAGGGCCCCCTGGACATGCGCATGGACCCCGGTGATCCTGTTACTGCCGCGGACCTCCTGAACAACCTGGGGGAAGAGGAGCTGGCGGGGATCATTGCCCGCTACGGCGAGGAGCGCTGGGCCAGGCGCATTGCCGCCTTCATTGTGAAGGCCAGGGAAAGGGAACCCTTTAAGACCACCGCGCAGCTCGTAGAGGTTATTAAAGAGGCCATCCCTGCCAGGAGCAGGCGCAGCGGGGCCCACCCGGCCAGGAGGACGTTTCAGGCGCTGCGCATAGCCGTCAACCGCGAGCTGGAGATCCTCGAGCCGGCGCTGCGGCAGGCCGTAGACCTGCTTGGTCCCGGGGGTCGCCTCTGCGTGATTACTTTTCACTCGCTGGAGGACCGCATCGTTAAAAACCTTTTTAAAGATCTGGCCGGTACGTGCACCTGCCCTCCCTCCCTCCCGCGGTGCGTGTGCCGCCGGAAGCCGCTCCTGCGCATCCTCACCCCCGGGGGAGTGACGCCGTCCCCCGCGGAAATTGCGCGGAATCCCCGCGCGCGCAGCGCGCGCCTGCGGGCGGCAGAAAAACTGGGGGCAGTTCTAAACGGCGGGGTAGGTGAATAAGCTGTGATTGTAGCCGAGAAACAAGCCTACCAACACCTGCCCGGAGAAAGGCGGCGCCTCGCCGTCCGCCCCCGCCCGCGGGCGCGGCGCTCCCTCGAGCGCCTCTCCCTAACCGCCGCCATCCTTTTCTGCGTGGGGCTGGCCATCTTGGCCTCCCTCCTTTACGCCCGCATCCTCATCACCGCCTACCACATCTCGCGGGTGCAAAAGGAGGTGGCCGCCCTGGAGCTACAGACCAGGAGCCTTGCCGAGGACGTATCCAGGCTTTCCTCCCTGGAGAGGGTGGAGGCGCTGGCCGTAAGGCGCCTGGGCATGACGAAGCCTGATGAGCGCAGGCTGGTGCTGGTGCAGGCTGAAAATTCCGGCAATACGCCTCCTGCCGGAAAGGACGGGCCCGGCACCGGCCAGGCGGGGGAAGCCCCGCCGGGGCAGCAGCACTGGCTCCTGCAGGCGCTGGTGGAGCTGATCAACCGGCGCCCGGCGGGTGGTTCCGGCTAAGCGGCAGGCCTTTTTCGCGGGCGGGTGGTGCTGGGGGAGAGCTTTTGATGCGCACTGCCGGCGTTATCACCCGCCGCCGCATGGCCGTCCTCCTTTACCTGGCCACCGCGGCCTTACTGGCCCTCACCGGGCGGCTGGCCTGGATCCAGTTTGCCAGGGGGGCGGAACTGCAGGAAAAGGCCCTGGAGCTGCGCACGCGGGACATACCGGTGGAAGCCAAGAGGGGCAACATTTACGACCGCAACGGCCAGCTGCTGGTTACCAGCGTGAGCGCCGATTCCCTTTATGCCATTCCCTACCTGGTTACGGATCCCCAGAAGGTGGCCGCGGCGCTGGCCCCGGTGCTGGAGATGGACGCGGAGCGCCTGCAGAAGATCTTAACCCGCAGGTCCTGCTTTGAGTGGGTGGCCCGCAGGCTCCCGCCTGCCACGGTGGAGAAGATAAAGAAGCTGAACCTGCCGGGGCTGTTTTTTGTGGAGGAAAGCATACGTCATTATCCCCTCCCCACCCTGGCCCCCCACGTGCTGGGCTTTACCGGGGTGGACAATCAGGGCCTGACGGGGCTAGAAAAGGTCTTTGACGCCCAGCTGCGGGGCGTTGCCGGGCGCATCGTGGTGGAGCAGGACGCCACGGGGCGCGATGTGCCGGGGGCCATTCACCGGTACATTCCTCCCCGCTCCGGCCACGACCTGGTGCTGACCCTGGACAAGACCATCCAGCAGTTCGTGGAGAGGGAGCTGGATAAAATTGTCGCCAGGTACGATCCCAAGCTGGCGGTAATCATCCTCATGGACCCGCGCACGGGGGAAGTCCTGGCCATGGGCAACCGGCCCAGCTTCGACCTGACCGGCTGGATGACCGCGCCCCAGCACGTGTGGGACCGCAACCCGGCCATCTGGTACAACTACGAGCCGGGTTCCACCTTTAAGATCTTTACCATGGCTGCGGCCCTCAGCGAGGGGGTGACCAGGCCCGGCGACAGGTTTTACGACCCCGGCTATATAAAAGTGGCCGACCGTTACATTCGCTGCTGGGCGGATGGGGGTCACGGCAGCCAGACCTTTGAGGAAGTGGTGATGAATTCCTGTAACCCGGGCTTCGTTGAAGTGGGTTTGCGGCTGGGCAAGGAGAGGTTTTATACTTACATCAAAAACTTTGGTTTCGGCTCCCCCACGGGGATCGACCTGCCGGGGGAGGCTGCCGGGATTTTAATTGACGAGAAAAAAGCCACCAACCTGAACCTGGCCACCATGTCCATCGGCCAGTCCGTGGCCGTAACGCCCATCCAGCTGCTCACGGCCACCTGCGCGGTGGCCAACGGCGGCGTGCTGATGCGCCCCCAGTTGGTGAAGGAGATTCGCGACCCCGCGGGCAACGTGGTGGCCTCTTTCCAGCCCCAGCCCCTGCGCCGGGTACTGTCCCCGCAGCAGGCACGCCAGGTGGCCGATTTACTCTGCAGCGTGGTGCTGAAGGGCACGGGGCGCAACGCCTTCATTGAGGGCTACCGCGTGGCCGGTAAGACGGGGACGGCACAGGTGGTCGGCGAGGGCGGCGGCTATGTCAGCGGCAAGTACGTGGCCTCCTTTGTGGGGTTTGCGCCTGCCGATAACCCCCGCGTTTGCGCGCTGGTCATGGTGGCCGAGCCCAAGGGGGGCGTTTATTACGGCAGCCAGGTAGCCGCGCCGGTCTTCCGCGAGGTGGTGCGGGACGCCCTGCGCTACCTTAAGGTGCCCGCGACCCCCGGCTTAGACAAACCCCCCAGCCCTTTTACCTATGAGGAGCCGCAGCCCAAGGTGCGCGTGCCTGCCGTGACCAACTATCCCTTGGAGGTGGCCAGGAAGGTGCTCCTGGAGGCGGGCCTGGGCGCGGTGGTGCAGGGAGAAGGAAAGGTAGTCCTGAGGCAGACGCCCGTGGCCGGAACGGAGGTCGCCAGGGGTACGGCGGTTGTCCTGGATCTTGCCGATCCGGGGGTCTTGACCCACGAGCAGGTGGTGACCGTGCCCGACCTTACCGGCCTTACGGTTACGGAGGCTGCCGAGGTGCTCTCCAGCATGGGGCTCGAGCTGGAGGCTTCAGGCGTCGGGCAGGCCGCAGGGCAGGAGCCGGCGCCGGGCACCAGGGTTCCCCGGGGCAACGCCGTAAGGGTCTACTTCCGCCCCGTCCATTCGCCCTCGGCTGCCGGGCCGGCGCGGGAATTTGTGGAGCGGCCCTGAGACTGGCGGGAGCATATAAATGGAAATAATACCATAAAAAGAATATAGGGGCCGGGTTGCCAAAACAATGGCGCGGTGGTAGTATAACCGGGGAATAGGGACGGGGAGGGTTTGGATTGCTCTTTAGCGAGCTGGTTAGGGATTTACCGCTTTTGGAGGCGCGAGGGGATAAAGATGCGGAGGTCAGGGGGATGGCCTACGATTCCCGCCGGGTGCAGCCGGGCTACCTTTTTGTGGCCGTGGAGGGCTTTGCCACCGACGGCCACCGCTTTGTGCGCCAGGCCCTGGAGGCAGGAGCGGTGGCCGTGGTGGTGCAAAAGGAGGTACCCCTGCCCCATGGTGTGGCCTGGGTGCGGGTTGCCGACAGCCGCCTGGCCTTGGCGCTTCTTTCCGCCCGCTTTTACGGTCACCCTTCCCGGAAGTTGAGGCTCATCGGGGTCACGGGCACCAACGGCAAGACCACCACCACGCACCTCCTCGCAGCCATCTACCGGGAGGCCGGGGAAAAGGTGGGCCTCATCGGCACCATCGCCAACTGGATTGGCGACCGCCGCCTGCCGGTAACCCACACTACGCCGGAGTCCCTGGACCTGCAGGCGCTGCTCGCGGAAATGGTGAGGGAGGGGGTATCCACCGCGGTCATGGAGGTAAGTTCCCACGCCCTGGCCCTGCACCGCGTGGCGGGCTGCGCCTTTGATTGCGGCGTGTTTACCAACATTACCCAGGACCATCTCGACTTCCACCGGGATATGCGGGACTACCTGGCGGCCAAGCTCAAGCTCTTCCGGGAACTCGGCGCGGGGGGCAAGGCGGGCGTGGCGGTGCTTAATGCCGACGACCCCCACTGCGGGGAGTTTAAAAGCGCCTGCCACGTCCCCGTTTACACCTACGGGACCGGCGGCGGGGCGGACGTGCACGCCGGGGACATTAGCGTGACAGGCCGCGGCGTCTCTTTTACGGCGCATACCCCCTGGGGGAAGGCGAGGGTGCACCTGCAGCTGAGCGGGTACTTCAACGTTTATAACGCCCTGGCCGCCCTCACGGCGGCGGGGGCAGGCGGCGTGCCCCTGGAGGTGGCCGTGCGCGCCCTGGAGCAGGTGAGGGGGGTGAGGGGTCGCTTTGAACTGGTGGACTGCGGCCAGGACTTTGCGGCCATTGTGGATTATGCCCACACTCCCGACGGTTTGGAAAACGTGCTGTGCACGGCGCGGCAGATAACCGGGGGCCGCCTCATATGCCTTTTTGGCTGCGGCGGCGACCGGGATCGCACCAAAAGGCCCCTGATGGGCGAAATTGCCGCCCGCCTGAGCGATGTGGTGATCATCACCTCCGACAACCCCCGCACGGAGGACCCCTTGCAGATCATTGCCCAGATTGAGGAGGGGGTAAGGCGGGTGCGGCCCGATTACCTCGTGGTGCCCGACAGGAGGGAGGCCATCCGCCTGGCCGTGCGGGAGGCCCGGAGGGGAGATACGCTCCTCGTGGCCGGCAAGGGTCATGAAGACTACCAGATCATCGGCACCACCAGGTACCCCTTTGACGACCGGGAGGAAATTATGAAGGCCATCGCGGAAATCAGGGGCTGCCGGGGTGAGCAGCCGTGCTGAACATGACCCTGGGGGAAATTGCCCGGGCGGTTGAGGGAGAGCTTTGCCGGGGGAACCCGGACCTTCGCGTGCGCGCCGTCTCCATTGACAGCCGGACGCTTAGCGGCGGGGAGCTTTTTTTTGCCCTCAGGGGGCAGCGGCATGACGGCCACGCATTTGCCGCCCGGGCGGTGGCTGCCGGCGCCGCCGGGGTGGTGGTGGAGCGGGAGGTGCCGGACTTACCCCCGGGCGCGGCGGTAATCCGGGTACGCGACACGCTCTGCGCCCTGCAACAGCTGGCCCGCTACCACCGGGAGGCCTTTAAAATCCCGGTCATCGGGGTAACCGGCAGCTCGGGCAAGACCACCACCAAGGACCTGGTGGCTGCCGTCCTCGCGCGGCGCTTTAAAACCCTAAAGACCACGGCCAATCGCAATAACGAGATAGGTCTTCCCCTGACCCTCCTGGAGCTGGCGGAGGGCCATGAGGCCCTGGTGGTGGAGATGGCCATGCGCGGGCCCGGGGAGATAGCCTTTCTCTGCCGCCTGGCCCGGCCCAACGGGGCGGTCATTACCAACATCGGCGAGGCCCACCTCGAGCGCCTGGGCTCGGTGGACCGCATTGCCCGGGCCAAAGGGGAAATTCTGGAAGCCGTTCCCCCGGACGGCTTTGCCTTCCTGCACCGCGACAGCCCGTATATCCGGAGGGAGGCCTCCCGCTGCCGCGGGAGGGTGTATTATTTCGGCCTTGACGGGGAGGCGGACGTGCTGGCCGAGAACTTACGTGCGGTACAGGGCGGCTGCCGCTTTTACCTGCGCCTCCCCTCCGGGGAGGGCGGGGAGGTCTTCCTGCCCCTTTTGGGCAGGCACAACGTGGAAAACGCTCTGGCCGCCGCCGGCGTCGGCTGGGCGCTGGGGGTGCCCTTTGCGGACATTGCCGCCGGTCTGGCCGGGGCGGAGCTGACGCCCATGCGCCTGGAAGTGGTGGAGTTCCCCGGTGCAGGGGTGAAAGTAATTAACGACGCCTACAATGCCAACCCGGCCTCCACCAGGGCGGCGCTTTCCGTCCTGGCAGAGGTGGGGGCGGGCAGGAGGCGCATTGCCGTGCTGGGCGACATGCTGGAGCTGGGAGAGGCCGGACCCGAAAGCCACCGGCAAATCGGCTCCCTGGCGGCGGGCGTTGCCGACTACCTGGTGGCCGTGGGAGACCTGGCCGTTCACTACGTACGCGGCGCCCTGGAAGCCGGGATGCCGGCAGGCCGCGCCGCGCACTTTGCCTCCCGCGGGGAGGCCGCGGCCTTCCTGAAGGAAGTCATCCGCCCCGGGGACGTGGTGCTGGTGAAGGGCTCGCGGGGAATGCGCATGGAAGAAATATACGAGGAAGTGCGCAGGCACCTGCAGGTGGGAAATGATGGGTAGCGAAACCTGGTTGCTCTTGGGCAAGGCCTTGCTTCTTTCCCTGGCGGTAACCGTGGCCCTGGGGCCGGTGCTCATACCCCTGCTACGCTACCTGAAGTTTGGCCAGGTGGTGCGCTACGACGGGCCGGCCAGGCACCTCTCCAAAACGGGCACGCCGACCATGGGCGGGCTCATGTTTCTGGCAGGCACGGCCTGCGCCGTGCTGTGGTTTGCCCGCGGTTATGCCGAAGCCCTGGTGGTCCTGGGGGTTACCTGCGGTTTCGCCTTAATTGGCTTCCTGGACGATTTCATCAAGGTGGTGCTCAAGCGGCCCCTGGGGCTGCGGGCGAGGGAAAAGATAGCGGGGCAGGTGATCTTAAGCCTCCTGTTGGCTTTCCTGGCGGTTTCTTCCTTTGGCCGCGGTACGGATGTGGTGGTCCCCTTTAGCGGCTTCTGGGTTCCCGGCGGCTTGAAGCTGGAGCTGGGGACGTGGGGTTTCCTGGCCTTTGCCGCCCTCGTGATGGTCGGTACAGCCAACGCCGTAAACCTCACCGACGGCCTGGACGGCCTGGCCGCCGGGGTGACCGTGTGGGCGGCGGGAGCCCTCTTGCTTATTGCCCTTATCTTGGACAGGATCGGGCTGGCGGTGGTCATGGCGGCGCTGATGGGCGGGTGCCTGGGCTTCCTGGTTTACAACTATCACCCGGCAAAGGTCTTCATGGGCGACACCGGTTCCCTGGCCCTCGGGGGAGCCCTGGGGGCGGCAGCCGTCCTCACCAGGAGCGAGCTTTTCTTGCTGATCATCGGGGGAATTTACGTCCTGGAGGCCCTCTCGGTGATCATCCAGGTGATTTCCTTCCAGCTCTTTGGCCGCCGGGTTTTCCGCATGAGCCCCCTGCACCACCATTTTGAGCTGGGGGGCTGGAGCGAGCAGAGGGTGGTGCTGACCTTCTGGGGGATGGCGCTGGGCCTGGCCCTGCTGGGGCTGGCCGGGCTTTACCAGCTGGGTTAAAATCGGGTGCGGTGCAAACGGGAGGAGAAGGCTGGATTGACCATGGAAGATTGGCGCGGCAAAAAGGTTCTCGTCATCGGCGCGGGTAAGAGCGGCCTGGCGGCAAGCCGCTACCTGGCAGAGAAGGGGGCAAAAGTAGTCCTGGCTGACCAGAAAGAGGCTCCTGCCTTTGAGCAGCCTGTGGCCTCGCTGGTACCGCCGGGGGTGGAGCTTATCTTGGGGGGGTACCCCGCCCTGGAAACGGGCGGCTTTGACCTGGTGGTCCTAAGCCCCGGGGTTCCGCCCTCCCTTCCGGTGGTGGTGCAGGCCCGCGCCCTGGGCATTCCCGTGACCGGGGAGCTGGAGCTGGCCTTCCGGCAGGCCAGGGCGCCGGTGGTGGCCATTACCGGCACCAACGGCAAGACCACCACCACGGCCCTCACGGGGCAGATTTTCCGGGAGGCGGGTATTAAGACGCTGGTGGCGGGCAACATCGGCAGGCCGTTTATTGCCGAGGTGGAGGGCTACGGCCCCCGGGACGCCATCGTGCTGGAGGTGAGCAGCTTTCAGCTGGAAACGGCCGACACCTTCCGCCCCCGCGTGGCCGCCGTTTTAAACATTACCCCCGACCACCTGGACCGGCACGGGACCATGGAGGCGTACGTGGCGGCCAAGGCGCGCATTTTTGCCCGCCAGACGGAAGAGGACGTCACCGTGCTGAACTTTGACGACCCCCTGACCAGGGGCCTGGCCTCCCGCTGCCCGGGGCGCGTGGTCTTTTTCAGCCGCCGGGAGGACCTGGCGGAAGGGGCCTTTTTGCGAGACGGGTGGATAACCGTAAAGGAGCGGGGAAAGACGTACCCCCTCCTGCCCGCGGGAGACCTGCCCTTACCGGGGCTGCACAACCTCGAAAATGCCCTGGCCGCCGTGGCCTGCGCCTGGTGGTGGGGGATCACAGGGGAAAAGATAGCCGCCGCCCTGCGCCGCTTTCCCGGCGTTCCCCACCGCCTGGAGCTGGTGGCGGAAATCAACGGGGTGGCCTATGTTAACGACTCCAAGGGGACCAACCCCGAGGCCAGCATCAGGGCCCTGGAGGCCTTTGACCGCCCTATTGTTTTAATTGCGGGGGGGAGAAACAAAGGGAGCGACTTTACGGCGTTTGCACAGGTAGTCAAGAAGAAGGCGCGGGCCTTGGTGGTGCTGGGCGAATGCGCGGCGCAGGTGGCGGAGGCGGCCAGGGTAGCCGGGATGAGCGAGGTTTACCGGGCTTCCGACCTGCGGGAGGCCGTCCTCACCGCCCACCGCCTGGCCAGGCCCGGCGATGTGGTTTTGCTCTCCCCGGCCTGCGCCAGCTGGGATATGTTTAAAAATTACGAGGAGCGGGGCGACCGCTTCAAGGAGATCGTGCGGGAGCTGGCCGGTGCGTGACAATCTTGTGGGGGTGGATCGCATGGCCCTGCGCAGGCGGCCGCCGGACTTCATCCTCTTTCTCACCGTCCTGGTGCTGCTGGGCATAGGCATTGTCATGGTTTTCAGCTCCAGCTATTACTACGCCATGTTCCCGCCCTTCAACAACCCCTTCCACTTCCTCATCCGCCAGTCCATATGGGCCCTGCTGGGATTGACGCTCATGTTTGCGGCCATGAACTACGACTACTGGCGGCTGAAAAGGTGGGCGGTGCTCCTGCTGGCCCTTGCCTTTGCCCTGCTCATTGCCGTGCTTGTGCCGGGCATAGGGGTTTCCAAGCTGGGCGCCCAGCGCTGGCTCAACCTGGGCCCCTTGAGTTTCCAGCCCTCCGAGCTGGCCAAGCTCTGCCTGATCATCTTTACCGCCTACGGCCTCTCGCGCCGCCCGGAGCAGGTGACCAACTTCCGCCGCGGCATGCTGCCCTACCTGCTGGTCACGGGGCTGGCCGCGGGCCTCATCCTCATGCAGCCCGACCTGGGAACGGCAGTAACCATAGCCGCCACCATTGTCCTCATGCTCTTTGCCGCCGGGGCCTCCCTGGTGCACCTGGGCATCCTCGGCGTCTTCGGCGCCGCAGCCCTGGCCCTGGCCATCTGGCTTGAGCCCTACCGCATGAGGCGCTTTCTGGCTTTCCTGGATCCGGAAAAGGATCCCTCCGGGTCCGGCTGGCACATCCTGAATTCCCTCATGTCCCTGGGCTCCGGCGGGCTTTTAGGGACGGGGCTGGGGCAGGGCCGCCACTCCAAGTTTCTCTACCTCCCCGAAAGGCAGACGGACTTCATTTTTGCCGTCATCGGCGAGGAGCTGGGCTTCATCGGGGCCTCCGTGGTCATCATTCTCTTTATCATCCTTATCTGGCGGGGCTTAAAGGTGGCCATTACCGCTCCCGACCCCTTTGGGAGCCTGCTGGCGGCAGGCATCGTCTCCGGCATCGGCATCCAGGCCATCATCAATATCGGCGTGGTCACCAGTTCCCTCCCCGTAACGGGCATCACCCTCCCTTTTATCAGCTTTGGGGGTACCTCCCTGGTCTTTAACCTCCTGGGTGTGGGCATCCTGCTAAACATTTCCCGCTACGGCGCGCGGCAGTGAGGTGGCTTAATTGCGCTTTGTGGTAACCGGCGGTGGCACGGGTGGGCACATCTATCCTGCCCTGGCCATTGCCCAGGGCTTGTTAAAAAAGTATCCGGCGGCGCAAGTGCTCTACATCGGCCGGGCCGGGGGCCTGGAGGAGGAACTGGTGCCCAGGGCCGGCATCCCTTTCTATCCCCTGGCGCTTGCGGGCCTGAAGCGCCGCCCCTCCCCGCAGAACCTGGTGGCCCTTTACCGGGCGGCAAGGGGGGTGTGGGTGGCGCGCAAAGTGCTAAAGGAATTCCGCCCGCGGGCGGTCATCGGCACCGGCGGCTACGTCTGCGGGCCGGTAATCCTGGCCGCCGCCCTCCTGGGCCTGCCTACCCTCATCCACGAGCAGAACGCCCTGCCCGGCCTCACCAACCGCCTGCTGGCTCCCTTTGTCACCCGGGTGGCCTTAACCTTTGAGGAGGCGCGTAGATACTTGCCGCGGCGGGCCAGGGTGGCCGTGACCGGCCTGCCGGTGCGCGCGGAAGTGCTTTCCTGGCGGCGGGACGAGGCGCGCCGAGCCATGGGCATTCCGCCGGAAGCCCTGCTCGTGCTTTCCTTCGGGGGCAGCCAGGGGGCCAGGAGCATCAACGAGGCCATGCTCGAGGTGTTAAAAGAGTTCCAGGGCCGGGAGGGAGTATACTTTCTGCACGTGACGGGGCCCGGCCAGTACGAAAGCTTCCTGCAGCAGGCCGCCGGCAGTGGTTTAAGGATGACCCAAAATGGCAATATTATCCTTGTGCCTTACCTCCACGAGATGCCCCGCGCCCTGGCCGCCGCCGACCTGGCCATCTGCCGCGCCGGGGCGGCTACTCTGGCGGAGCTGACCGCCGCTGGCCTGCCGGCCGTGCTCGTCCCCTATCCCTTTGCCACGGGCAACCACCAGGAGCACAACGCCCGCGTGCTGGAAAAGGCAGGGGCGGCCTTGGTGGTGCCGGACCGCCAGCTTACGGGGCGGCTGCTCGCGGAAGTTTTACGCGGCCTGCTGGAGCAGCCGGAGAGGCTTAGGGCCATGTCCCGGGCCAGCAGGAGCATGGGCCGCCCGCAGGCCCTGGAAAGCATCCTGGCGCTGGTGGAGGAAATCATGGGGTAGCTTGCGGGCGGGCCTTGCCCGGCGAGGCTGTCCTTTGCGGGGACAAGCTTGCCGAGACGGGGTTACCCGCCGTCCGGCAGGGGCACACAAAAAAGGCCCCGGGCATAATATGGGTGTGTACCGAGCAAAAGACCTTGAGGCCACGCGCAGGTAAAGGGGGAGGAAAGTTCTTGCACGAGATTCCGGCTTGGGTGCACTTTATCGGCATTGGCGGTGCCGGCATGAGCGCCCTGGCCAGCATTTTGCTGGACCTCGGGCATAAGGTGAGCGGCTCCGACCTGGCAGCCTCAAAGGCCACCACCCGCCTGGCCTCACGGGGGGCAGTTATTTATTTTGGGCACGACCCGCGCCACCTGGGCGCGGCGCAGATGGTGGTCGTCTCTTCAGCCATCAAGCCCGACAACCCGGAGCTTGTGGCGGCAAGAGAAAGAAACCTTCCGGTAGTCCACCGCGGGGAACTCCTGGCCTGGCTGATGAAGCGGCAAAAGGGCATTGCCGTGGCCGGAGCCCACGGGAAGACCACCACCACTTCCATGCTCTCCCTCATCCTGGAGAGGGCCGGGCGCGACCCCACCGTGATTGTCGGCGGGGAGCTGGATGAGCTGGGCGGCAACGCCAAGCTGGGGCGGGGAGATTACCTGGTGGCCGAGGCGGATGAGAGCGACGGTTCCTTTTTAAAGCTTGACCCCCTGGCGGTGCTGGTGACCAACATCGAAGACGACCACCTCGACTACTACGGCTCCCTGGCCGGGGTTAAGGAGGCCTTCCGCCGCTTCATGGGCAAGGTGCCCCCTACAGGGGCGGTCGTGGCCTGCGGCGACGATCCAAATGTGAGGGAGGCGGTGGGGGACTTGCGCTGCCGGGTAATTACTTACGGCTGCGGGCCGGGCAACGATTATACCTTGAGGACGCTGGATGCTAAAGGTCGCTCCCCGCGCGGCGAAGTTTACTACCAGGGGAAGTATCTGGGTATCCTGGAACTCTCTGTGCCGGGCGAGCACAATTTGCTCAACGCCCTGGGGGCGGTGGCGGCTGCCCGCTGGGCCGGCGTGGATTTTCCCGCGGCAGCCGCCGCGCTAAAAGAATTCCGCGGCGTGAAGAGGCGCTTCCAGCCCTTGGGTGAGGTGGGGGGCGTGGCGGTGGTGGATGACTACGCCCACCACCCCACGGAAATAAAGGCCACGCTGCGGGCGGCCCGGCAACTGGCGCCCAGGCGGCTGGTGGTGGTCTTCCAGCCGCACCGCTACACCAGGACCGCGCTCCTGCACGACCGCTTTGGCGGTGCCTTTGAGGATGCCGACCTGCTCCTCGTAGACGAGATTTATGGCGCCGGAGAGGACCCCCTGGCGGGAGTGGACGCGCGCCTCATCGTGCGGGCCGTTACGGCGCACGGCCGGCCGCCGGTAATCTACCTGCCCGGCAGGGAGGCAATTGTCTCTTACCTCCTGGAGCGAGTTCTGCCGGGGGATCTCGTGATGTTCGTGGGCGCCGGCAACGTCTGGACCTACGGCGTGGAGCTGGTGAAAAGATTAAAGGAGAAAGCAATATGAGAGATCCTGCTGCCTTCAGGGAACTCAGCGCGCTCTTGCCCGGGCAGGTGAAGGCCGACGAGCCCATGGCCCTGCACACCACGTGGCGCATCGGGGGGCCGGCGGACATCTTTGTGGAGCCCGCAGGGCTGGAGGAGCTGGCCCGGGCGGTGACCTGGGTGCACCGGCGCGGCCTGCCCGTATATTTTATCGGCAACGGGTCGAACCTCCTGGTGCGCGACGGGGGCATTCGCGGCGTGGTGGTTAAGATAGGCCGGGGCTTAAGCTGGCACCGCGTTGGGGAAACCACCATTGTGGCCGGGGCGGGGATGGGGCTGGGAACGCTGGCCGCTCTCGCCCAGGCCGGCGGCATCGGCGGGTTTGAGTTCAGCCCGGGCATACCCGGCACGGTGGGCGGGGCCGTGGTCATGAACGCCGGGGCCAACGGGTCGTGCATGGCCGACCTGGTGCAGGAGGTGCTGGTCATGAACCGGGCCGGGGAGCTGGAGCGTCTCCCGGCGGCCAGCCTGCAGTTCGGCTACCGCACCAGCAGCCTGCTGGGGGGGTCGCTGGTGGTGGTGGAGGTGACCTGCCGGGGGGTGAAGAAGGACCCCGCTTCAATAGCCCGGGAGATGAAAAGGTATCTAGAGCGGCGGCGGGCCACCCAGCCTCTGTCCTATCCCAGCGCGGGGAGCGTCTTTAAGAACCCGCCCCAACATGCGGCTGGTTGGTTAATTGAAAGGGCCGGCTGCAAGGGCTTGAGGGAAGGCGACGCGCAGGTTTCTCTGGTTCACGCCAACTTCATCGTCAATCTGGGGAGAGCTACCGCCCGGGATGTGGAAAGTCTCATCCGGCAGGTACAGCAGAGGGTCTACCTGCAGTTCGGCATACTTCTTAACCTGGAAGTGCAGATTCTCGGCGAGGAGGAAGCGGGGTGACAGCATGGCCAGGTACTTCATTACGGGCGGTAAGCCCCTGCGGGGTGAGATCCGGGTAAGCGGCAGCAAGAACGCCACCCTGCCCATACTGGCGGCCTGCCTCCTGCACGGTGCCCCCAACGTCATTTCCGGCGTGCCGGCTTTAAAAGATGTGGACACCATGTGCGCGGTGCTTTCCTACCTGGGAGCCAGGATTTACCGCCATGGGGATGTGGTGCGCGTGGACAGCACCGGCGTGCAGAACCTGGAGGTCGGCGAGGAGCTGATGCGACGCATGCGGGCCTCCAACCTGGTGCTGGGTCCCCTGGTGGGGAGGTTCCGCTGCGCGCGCATCTCCTATCCCGGGGGGTGCAACATTGGCTCCCGCCCCATGAACCTCCATTTAAAAGGCCTGCGCGCCATGGGGGCCAGGATTGAGGAGCGCTTTGGATATATCACCGTGGAGGCTCCCCGGCTGGTGGGTGCGGAGATACACCTGGACGTGCCCAGCGTGGGGGCCACCGAAAACATCATGATGGCCGCCGTGCTGGCCAGGGGTGTAACGGTAATTCGCAACGCCGCCAAGGAGCCGGAAGTTGTCGACCTGCAGAATTTTTTAAACCGCATGGGCGCGCGCATCAAGGGGGCGGGGACGGACGTTATCCGCATCGAGGGAGTGGAGCACCTCTCTTCGGTAGAACACACGGTCATACCCGACCGCATTGAAGCGGGCACGCACCTGGTGGCCGCCGCCATTACGGGAGGCGACGTGAGGGTGACCAACGTGATTCCCGAACATTTGGAGCCCGTGCTGGCCAAGCTGCGGGAGATGGGGCTGGAGGTGGAGGTGGGGGACGACTGGGTGAGGGTGGCGGCGAGAAGCCGCCCGCGGGCGGTGGACATTAAAACGCTGCCCTATCCCGGCTTCCCCACCGACATGCAGCCGCAAATGATGGCCTTGGCCGCGCTGGCCGAGGGAACCAGCATCATTACCGAAACCATTTTCGAGAACCGCTTTAAGCAGGCCGGGGAGCTGCGGCGCATGGGGGCAAACATCAAGGTGGAGGGGCAGACGGCCATTGTCAAGGGCGTGGAAAAGCTGACGGGAGCCTCGGTGGTGGCCACGGACTTGCGGGCGGGGGCGGCGCTGGTGCTGGCGGCGCTGGCTGCCGAAAACGGCACCGTGGTGGACGGCGTGGAGCACATCGACCGGGGGTACGAGAGGCTGGAGCAGAAGTACGCGCAGTTGGGGGCCAGGATATTGAGGGTACCCGCTTAACGGGCCTCTTTTTTAGTTTCTCCGTGGACAAGCAATGGCCGGTGTTATAATATATTGGAGTGATGGAATTGAATGGCAGGAAATACCTCTGGGATAAGATGCTCTTTGCCTTCGTCCTCCTCCTGGCCGCCTTTGTCCTTCTGGGTTCCCCCTTGTTTGAGGTGCGGGAAATTGTGGTTACCGGCAACCGTCAGCTGCCGGCGGCAAAGATCGTCGAGCTTTCCGGCATCGTTCCCGGAACCAACATTTTTAAGCAAAACTTAAAGGAAGCGCAGGGCAGGATCTGCACCCTGCCCCTGGTAAAAGAGGTGGTCATCTGCCGGGATTTTCCCTCGCGCATTGTCATAAACGTGCGCGAGAGGCAGCCGCTGGCCCTCCTGCCCACGCCCGGCGGGTTCGTGCAGGTGGACCGTGAGGGCGTTTGCCTGCAGGAAGGGGGAGTTAACGACAGCTTCCCGGTCATTACCGGGTTTCCCGTTTCCCCGCTGGCGCCGGGGGAGGTGGTCCGGGACGAAAGGTTGCGCGCCACCCTACAGGTTGTGGACAGGTTTCCCGAAACTTTACTGAAAGAACTTTCAGAAGTACATATTAATGGGCAGGGGCAGCTGGTGCTCTACACCCTGGAAGGGGTGGAGTGCCGGCTGGGCAATGCCAGCAACCTGGAGCAGAAGCTGGCCCTCCTGCAGCAGATCCTGCGGCAGGTACGCGACCGCCGCATAGCTTACATAGACTTGAGCGGGGTGCCCGTAGTTAAGTATGCCCGTTAAAGGGGGGGCGGGCGTGAAGAAGCTATCCTGGACCTTCATGCTTGCCGGGCTGATCCTGGGCCTGATGCTGGCCGTGCAGTTCCGCCTGGCCAGGGACGTGCAGGAGGTGCCTTCCATTAAGCAGACCCAGACCCTGGCCGCCGAGGTCGCCCAGGCTAGGAAGGAAAGGGACGACCTCCAGCGGCAGGTCAACGACCTGCGCGCGCAGTTGGACCAGGCCGCAGCCGGGCCGCGGGTGAAGGCCCTAAAGGAGGAGTTAAACCGGGTACGCATCCTGGCCGGCATGGTGGAAGTGGTGGGCCCGGGCGTGGAGGTCACCTTGAACGACAGCAACCGTGCCGCCAGGCCCGGGGAGAATCCCAACCTCTACGTCCTGCACGACGAGGACGTGCTGAAGATCATCAATGAGCTGAAAGCCGCCGGTGCGGAAGCCCTGGCCATAAACGGGCGGCGCCTGCTGGCCACCAGCGAGATCCGTTGTATCGGCCCGACCATACTTACCAACCGCAACCAGCGGCTCACCCCTCCCTTTGTCATTGCGGCCATCGGGGATCCGGACAACCTGATCGGCTCCCTGCGCATGCGGGGAGGGGTGGTGGAGCAGCTGCAGTTCTGGGGCATTCAGGTAGATATCAAGCGGGTGGAGCAACTGCGGATCCCCGCCTATGCCGGGGGTGTGCGCCTCGAGTACGCAAAGCCCGCTGGAGGGGAAGGTCAGTAAAGTGAAGTGGCCGACTTACTTGAGCCTCTCACTGGTGGCCATGATCCTGGGCGTGCTGTTGGTGTTTCAGTTCCGCGTGGTGCGCTACATCGAGCAGGGCGTGTCCCTGGGCCGCGTGCAGGAACTGACCGTTGAGCTCCGCCAGCTGGAGAAGGAAAAGTTAAAGCTGGCCGCAGAGGCCAGCGACCTCTCGGCAAAGCTGCAGCAGGCCGGCCAGGGCCAGGCGGAAGCCGAAAAAGCCCTGGAGGGGGAGCTGGAAAAGGCCAGGCTGCTGGCCGGCCTGGTGCCGGTCACCGGCCCCGGCGTTGAAGTGACCCTGGACAACCCCCCGGCAAACCGCGGCTGGGCCACCAGCCTTTACGTGATCCGCGACGAGGACCTCCTGCGGGTGGTCAACGAGCTGCGGGGCGCCGGGGCGGAGGCCATCTCCATTAACGGCCAGCGCATTGTGGCCACCAGCGAAATACGCTGGGCGGCGCCTTTCATCAACGTCAACCTGACCCGCTTGGTCCCCCCATACCACATCCTGGCCATAGGCAATCCCGGGAACTTGCGCAGCGCCCTGGAAATACCCGGGGGCCTGGTGGAGTATTTACAGGAGCTGGGGGTGCAGGTGAAAATACAGGCCCACGACCGCCTCACCGTGCCGGGCTACAACCGCCCGCTGGAGTTCCGCTATGCCAAACCGGTGGTGAAGGAGTGAAAAAATGTGGCTTGGCGTCTGGTTGACCCTGCTCGGCCTCATCCTGGGGGTCATCGTAGGGTTGAACATACCCATGGTTTTAACCAAAGCGCACGCTAAGTACCTTTCCGTAGCCGTCCTGGCGGCCCTTGACTCGGTCTTCGGTGGCGTGCGGGCGGCCATGGAGGAACACTTCGATCACACCATCTTTCTCTCCGGCTTTTTCGCCAACGCCCTGCTGGCCGCCGGGCTGGCCTACATCGGGGAGCGGCTGGGGATCGACCTCTACCTGGCGGCGGTGGTGGCCTTTGGCGTGAGGCTGTTCCAGAACCTGGCCATTATCCGCCGTCACCTGGTGCGGGGCATAAAGCGCGGTTAAGAAAAAAGGGGAAAAAGCTCTATTTGTGGAATTTTACTTGCCAGGAGGGGGGTACGGGCGTGGCCGTGAAGGTTGCCGTGGCCGGGCTGGATATCGGCACCTCCAGGGTGGTGGCAGCGGTGGCGAGATCTGCGGCTCCCGGGCGGAGCCCGGTGGTGGGCGCGTGCCCTTCCCTGGGAGTGCGCAAGGGCGTGGTGGTCGACGTGGACGGAGTGGCCCGGGCGGTTAGGCAGGCCGTGGACCTGGCCGCAAGGGCTGCAGGGGTGAGGGTGGACGCCGTCCACGTGGGCTTCTCCGGCCAGGGGGTCAATGTTTTAACCAGGCGCGCGGAGGTACCCTTGGGCCCGCAGGGCAGGGTGACTGCCGGTGATGTGGCGGACGCCCTCCAGATGCTGCGCTGTGCCGACGTGCCCCCCGGAAGGATAGTCTTACAGGTGCTGCCGGTGGAGTTTTCCCTTGACGGGGTTCCCTTCAAGGGGAACCCGGTAGGGCGCAGGTGCTCCCGCCTGGTCCTGGAAGCAAGGGTAATTACCGCCGATAGCCAGCTGGTTGAACGATTAATAGAGGGAGTGACTAAGGCGGGGCTCAAAGCGGTGGAGGTGATCCCCGGTCCCGTGGTGGCGGCGGAGGGCGTGCTGCGGGCGGCTGAGAAGGAACTGGGGGCGGCGCTGGTGGATATGGGGGGAGGCACCACCGCCGTGGCCCTGTTTAAGGGCGGTGCCCTCCGGGACATGGCCGTGATCCCCGTCGGGGGGGACCATATCACCGCCGACCTGGCCATCGGGCTGCGCACCTCCCTGGGGGAGGCGGAGGAAATAAAGCGGGGGCTGGGGCTGGAGCCCCGGGCAGGGGCGGGCCTGGCGGGAGAGAAAGGGCGGGATGCAGGGGGCGTTCCGGTGCGGGCCGGCACGCCGTTTCTTGCCGGGGACGGCCTGCAGGCCGCCGGGCAGATCGTGGCCTTCAGGGTGCAGGAAATCCTGGAACTCGTCCGGGAAACCCTGGGCCGGCTGGCGGGCGGGCCGGAGCTGCCGGGAGGGGTTGTGCTGTGCGGCGGCGGCTCCCTGCTGAGGGGGCTGGCCGAAAGGGCGCCCGGCGTGCTCGGCCTCCCGGTGCGGGTGGCGCAGGACCCGGACGTGCAGGCCGCCTGCTGGCTGGCCAGGCGTGCGGTAAAGAGGGCGGGCCTGGAGGGCAGGCGACGGCAGGGCATAGCTGCGGGTATTTTCGCCGCGTTCATCACCTAAGTTAGAGGAGGATGGCCGCCAATGCTTGATTTCGAACTGGAAAATGCCCAACTGGCCAACATAAAGGTGATCGGGGTGGGAGGGGCCGGGAACAACGCCGTTAACCGCATGATAGCCGCCGGGCTCAGGGGGGTGGAGTTCATTGCCGTCAACACCGATGCCCAGGCCCTCCAGCTGGCGCAGACGCCCCACAAGATCCAGATCGGGGCCAAGCTGACCAAGGGGCTAGGGGCAGGGGCCAACCCGGAGATCGGCCAGAAGGCTGCCGAGGAGAGCCGCGATGAAATCCTCCAGGCTTTAAAAGGGGCGGATATGGTTTTCGTCACGGCGGGGATGGGCGGGGGCACGGGTACCGGCGCGGCCCCCGTGGTGGCCGAAGTGGCCAAGGAGCTGGGAGCCCTGACGGTGGGAGTGGTGACCAAACCCTTTACTTTTGAAGGGCGCAAGCGGATGAGCCAGGCCGAGATGGGCATTCAAAACCTCCGGGGAAAGGTGGACACCCTCATCACCATTCCCAACGACCGCCTCCTGCAGGTCATCGACAAGCACACCTCCATCATTGAGGCCTTCCGCATAGCCGACGACGTGCTGCGGCAGGGCGTGCAGGGTATTTCCGACCTCATTGCCGTTCCCGGGCTAATCAACCTTGACTTCGCCGACGTGAAGACCATCATGAAGGACGCCGGCTCCGCCCTCATGGGCATAGGGGTGGCCAGCGGTGAAAACCGGGCCACGGAGGCCGCCCGCATGGCCATTTCCAGCCCCCTCTTGGAAACATCCATTGAAGGTGCCAAGGGGGTCCTTTTAAACATTACCGGCGGCTCCTCGCTGGGTCTCTTTGAGGTGAACGAAGCGGCGGAAATCATTGCCCAGGCCGCCGATCCCGAGGCCAACATCATTTTCGGGGCCGTTATTGACGAGCGCATGGAAGACGAGGTGAGGGTGACGGTTATTGCCACGGGCTTTGACCAGAAGGTAACCCGGCGGGAGCAGCGCGCCAAGGAGGAGCTGGAGTTCAAGCCCTTTGCCGCCCACGACGACCTGGATATTCCTGCCTTCCTGCGCCGCCGCACCTAGCCGCCCCCCTGCGGGGAAAAATAAAAGGGGAGGTGGCAGGATCCGTGGAGCACCCGCCCGGTGAGAAGGTAGTGGAGGTCAAGGAGAGCAAAAAAAGGGACGTGAACTTCATCAGGGGCACGCAGGTGTTGGTTGACCCCGAACGGGGGCCGGAAAATAAAAGAAAAAAGTTCAGGTTGCCCCGCAGGTAATGACATATTTTACCAGCCCGGAAGGATTATAATAGTTCCGGGTTTTTCTTTTGCCACCAGCGCTGTCATAACCACCTCAGGGCGGCCATATAATGGTAGGGGCGAGCCCGGGCTGGGGAGAGATTTCCTGTGGGCGGCTACGTGGTCTACGTCGACCAGGTGCTGGCGGGAAATTTGCTGCTCAATTACCTGCTTCTTTGGGTGGCGGGGCGGCTTTCCCGGGTGAGAGCGCCCCTTTACAGGCTCTGGCTTTCCAGCCTCTTGGGCAGCGTTTATTCCCTCCTCCTCTTTGTTCCCGGCTGCCAAGTTTTTTTCCTCTTGCCTTGCAAGGTGCTGGCCTCGGTGCTCATGGTTTTGCTGGCTTTCGCTCCCCTCTCCCTGCCCCGCTTTTTCAGTTGCCTAGCCCTTTTCTACCTGTCCTCCTTCATGCTGGGCGGCATATGGCTGGGCACGATTTACTTTTTGTACGCCGACTCCCGGAGTTTGAGCGCGGCGGGCCTGCTCGGGCTGGTGAGCCGTCACTACTGGACGGGACTGGTCCTGGCCCTGGCGGTTTTTGCGGGCGGCGGGGCGGCCCTGGCCCTCTGGCGGCACAGGTGGCGCAGCCGCGCCTGCCAGGTGGGCCTTGCGGTGGAGGTGGAAGGTTGCCGCGTGGAGCTGGAGGGTATGGTGGATACGGGCAACAGCCTGCGCGATCCCCTCACCGGTCACCCCGTGGTGGTGGTGGAGCGGGAGGCCCTCTGGCCCCTCCTGCCGCCCCCCATGCGGCTCCTGCTGGAGAAGGAGGGACGGGAGGAGGGGGCGGCGTTAATGCTGGGCCTGGCCGGGAGCAGCTGGGCAAGGCGCTTTTGCCTCATCCCTTTCCGCTCCTTGGGCACGGAGCGCGGCATGCTCCTGGGCTTCCGCCCCGACCTGGTGGAGGTGCGGCATGAGGGAGGGCGGTGCCAGTTCCGCGAGGTGGTCCTGGGGTTGTACGCGCGTCCGCTGGGAAACTGCCAGGCCCTTGTCCCTCTTGATTTGCTCGGCAACTAACTTGGCGAGGCGAGGTGGAAGGCAGATGGCGCTGTCGAGAATGTCCCGGCTGAAGTGGTGCGGCTACCTCTTGCTCGTGCGTTTCCTGGACTGCCTTGGCCTGCGGCGGGAGGTCTACTACGTGGGCAGCACGGAGGCCCTGCCGCCCCCGCTGTCCAACGACGAGGAGTCCTTCCTCCTGCACAGGCTGGAAGCCGGGGACAACGCCGTCAGGACGGTGCTCATTGAGCGCAACCTGCGCCTGGTGGTATATATTGCACGCAAGTTTGAAAATTCCGGCGTGAACATCGAGGACCTGGTTTCCATAGGGACTATAGGCCTGATTAAGGCGGTCAATACCTTTGACCCCTCCAAGAAGATTAAGCTGGCCACCTATGCCTCCCGCTGCATAGAAAACGAAATACTCATGTACCTGCGCCGCAACAACAAAACCAGGGCGGAGATTTCCTTTGACGAGCCGTTAAACGTGGACTGGGACGGCAACGAGCTCCTGCTTTCCGACGTGCTGGGCACGGACAACGACATCATCTACAAGAACCTCGAGGAAGAAATCGACAGGAAGCTCCTGCACGCGGCGCTGAACAAGCTGAGCGGGCGGGAGCGGCGGATCATGGAGCTGCGCTTCGGCCTGGACAACGGCATTGAAAGGACGCAAAAGGAGGTGGCCGACATGCTGGGGATCTCCCAGTCGTACATTTCCAGGCTGGAGAAAAAGATCATCAAGCGCCTGCAAAAGGAAATTCACCGGCTGGATTGAGCCGCTCTTTTGATGTATAAAGGCCGGGGGAGGGGGTAATAATTGAACTGCGGCCATGCAAAGACCTCCCGGCAAGGGGTGACGGCTTTTCATGGTGACAAACAAGGTGGAAATTTGCGGGGTCAATACCTCCAAGCTACCCGTACTCACGGGAGCGCAGATGAGGCAACTCTTTGAAGCCATGAGAAACGGCGACCAGGAAGCCCGCACCCAGCTGATCAACGGCAACCTGCGCCTGGTGCTGAGCGTGATCCAGCGCTTCACCAACCGGGGCGAGTACATGGACGACCTCTTTCAGGTGGGCTGCATCGGGCTGATCAAGGCCATAGACAACTTCGACCTATTCCAGAACGTCAAGTTTTCCACCTACGCCGTCCCCATGATCATCGGCGAGATTCGCCGCTACCTGCGCGACAACAACCCCATCCGCGTCAGCCGCTCGCTGCGGGACATAGCCTACAAGGCCCTGCAGGTGCGGGACAGCCTCGTCAACAAGTATTCCCGGGAGCCGTCCATTAACGAGATTGCCGGCGAGCTGAACCTCCCCCGCGAGGAGGTTGTTTTTGCCCTAGACGCCATCCAGGAGCCCATTTCCCTCTTCGAGCCCATTTACCACGACGGCGGGGACCCCATATACGTGATGGACCAGATCAGCGACGAGAAAAACCAGGACCAGAACTGGCTGGAGGGCATCGCCATTAAGGATGCCCTGGGGAAGCTCAGCGAACGGGAGAAGCTGATCCTGACCCTGAGGTTTTTTGAGGGCAAGACGCAGATGGAGGTGGCGGAGGAAATAGGCATCTCCCAGGCCCAGGTTTCCCGGCTGGAAAAGGCTGCCCTCCACAACATGCGCAAGTACCTGTAGGGGCGCACCTTTGCCGAGCCCCGCCATGAGAGGCCGCGAAAAAGCGGCTTTTTTGTTTGAAACGGTTTAAGCACCGGGGAAAAAGTCAAAACTAGGAGTAAAAGCTCTACCGGAGGAAAAACGGGCCTTTGATGCGCGGTAAAGGAAAAATGGTGCTCGTCATCTCCCTGGTGCTGGCGCTTTTAGCGGGAGCCGGTGCAGGGGCGCTTGGTGAGCGGCCCTCTCATCCCGTTTGCGGCCTCATCCGCCTCCATGTGCTGGCCAACAGCGACAGCCCCGTCGACCAGGCCCTCAAGCTGCGGGTGAGGGACGCCGTGGTCGGCAGCACGGCGCCGCTGTTCCGGCAAGCCCGCACGCCCGCCGAGGCGAGAGAAATCGCCCTGGCCAACCTGGAGCTGATCCGGGAGGTAGCCGAGAGGGAGGTGCGCGCCGCCGGCAAGGACTACCCGGTTACCGTCTCCTGGGGCCGCTACCGTTTTCCGGAACGGACCTACCCCTCGCCCGCAGGCAGCCTTACCCTCCCGGAGGGGGATTACGAGGCAGTGCGCATAGTGCTGGGGAGGGGGGAGGGAGCCAACTGGTGGTGCGTGCTCTTCCCGCCCCTGTGCTTTGTGGACTTCCGGCCCGGCGGTTCGGGTAGCGCCCTGCCGGGGGATCCCGGCGGCAGCGTGCCCCTGGGCGGGGCGGACCACCAGCCGGCCTTCAAATGGCTGGACGGGCCGGGAGTGGTGCGCGTCCCCGCGCCGGCGGGGGGAGCGGTGGAGTTCCGGATACGGCTGGCGGAGGTGCTGGGCGGCTCCGGCGGGCGCCTGAAGCACCCCCCGGGCAGCTAGTGTTCTCCCGGCCCCCGGCGGCATATAATATGTCAGGGGGTGCGGGCCATGGTAAAGGTATCGGACCTGCGGATGCGGGAGGTAATTAACATTGCAGACGGGCGGCGCCTGGGGCCCATTAAGGACATCGACATCGACCTGGAGGGGGGAAAGGTGAGCGCCATCATCCTCCCCGGCCAGGGCAGCCGCCTGCTGGGCCTCTTTGGGCGGGAGGAAGAAATTGTGGTCCCCTGGCACAAGATCAAGAAAATAGGCCTGGACGTGATCCTCGTGGACCTGCGGGAAATTACCGAGGTGGGCCCTAGGTAAAAACTAAAATCTGCTTAGGTTGGACAAGCAAGCCTGCAAAAAGTGGCGGAAATAGGCCCTGAGCTACATCGGGGCCTTTTGCTTTTGGTCACAAAATATTGTAGAATGAACTCAACAACCATACAAATAGTTGGTGAAATGGGGTGCGCTGTCCCTTTTGCGGTACTCCGGACACCCGCGTGCTGGACTCCCGGGCGGCGGAAGAGGGTTACTCCGTGCGCCGCCGGCGGGAGTGCGGCGCCTGCGGCCGCAGGTTTACCACCTACGAGCGGGTGGACGAGCCCCCGCTGGTGGTGGTGAAGAAGGACGGCCGGCGGGAGGCCTTTAACCGCCACAAGCTCCTGGCCGGGCTGGTCAAGGCCTGCCAGAAGCGCCCCATTTCCATGTCCGTCCTGGAGTCCCTGGTGGACGAGGTGGAGCGGTCCCTGCGCAGCACGGCGGAGCTGGAAATTCACAGCCACCAGATCGGCGAGATGGTCATGGAGCGCCTGCGCGCCTTAGACGGGGTGGCTTACGTGCGCTTTGCCTCGGTCTACCGGGAGTTCCGGGACGCCAGGGAGTTCGTGCAGGAAGTTGAGCGCCTCACGCAGGGGGGCGCCGGCGAGGGTACATAGCGTGAGGAGGGTACCGGGATGTTTAAGGTCATCCGCAAGCGCGACGGGCGGGAAGTGCCCTTTGACGAGACCAAGATCACCGACGCCATCTTTAAAGCGGCGCGGGCCGTGGGCGGTGAAGACCGCCAGCGGGCCATGGAGCTGACCATTGAAGTCTTAAAAATGCTCAAGAAGAAGTACAACGGCCAGGTCTTCAGCGTGGAAGACGTGCAGGACGTGGTGGAAAAGGTGCTCATTGAGGCCGGGCACGCCCGCACGGCCAAGGCCTACATCCTGTACCGGGACAAACGCACCCGCATCAGGGAAGCCAAGAGCGAGCTCATGGATGCGGTGGAGGAGATCTTAAAGGAAACCAACCGCGAAAACGCCAACGTTGGCAACTCGCCCAGCGCCAAGATGCTGCAGATTGCCAGCGCGGCCAGCAAGAAGTATTACCTCACGCGGCTTTTAGACGAGGATTTTTCCGCGGCGCACCTCCGGGGGGACATTCACATCCACGACCTGGAGTGGTACGCCAAGACCATAAACTGCCTGCAGATCCCCCTGGACAGGCTGCTGACCAACGGCTTTAACACCGGCCACGGGTACATAAGGCCACCCCGGCGGCCCGCTTCCGCCGCCGCCCTGGCGGCCATCATCCTGCAGAGCTCGCAAAACGATATGTTCGGGGGCCAGTCCTTCCCCTTTTTCGACCGGCAGATGGCCCCCTTTGTGGAAGGCGCCGACGAAAACGAGGTCTTCCAGGCCATGGAGGCCCTGGTCTATAACCTCAACTCCATGCACTCGCGGGCCGGCAGCCAGGTGCCCTTTTCCAGCATCAACCTGGGCACCGATACCTCGGAGGCCGGGCGCAGGGTGACGAGGAACCTGCTCCTGGCCTATGAGGCCGGGCTGGGGCGCGGGGAAAACCCTATTTTCCCCAACATCATCTTCCGGCTGAAAAAGGGCGTTAACTTCGAGCCCGGCGACCCCAACTACGACCTCTTCCAGCTGGCCATCCGGGTGGCCAGCAGGAGGCTCAACCCCACCTTTTCCTTCATGGACGCCTCCTTTAACGCCCCCTACGGCGACCAGGTGTCCTACATGGGCTGCCGCAGCAGGGTCATGGCCAACCGGAGGGGGCCCGAGGTGACGCCGGGAAGGGGCAACCTCTCCTTCACCACCATAAACCTGCCCCGCCTGGGCCTAAAAGCCGAGCGCAACGTGAAGAGGTTCTACCAGCTCCTGGATGAAATGCTCGGGCTGGTCATCCGCCAGCTCTACCACCGCTTCCGGGTGCAGGCCAGGCTCAGGGTTAAGGACCTGCCCTTTGTCATGGGGCAGGGGCTTTACCTGGGCTCGGAGGGGCTGCGGGAAGAGGACTCCATCGAGCCGGCCATCGTCAACGGCACCCTGGCCGTGGGCTTCATCGGCCTGGCAGAAACCCTTGTGGCGTTAACTGGGTACCACCACGGCCAGAGCAGGGAGGCCCAGGAGCTGGGGCTGGAGATAGTGTCCTTCATGCGCCGGAAGGTAGACGAGGCGTGCGAGGAGTACAATTTAAACTACACCCTCCTGGCCACCCCGGCGGAGGGCCTCTGCGGGCGCTTTGTGAAGCTCGACCGCCAGGAGTTCGGCATCGTGCCCGGCGTCACCGACCGGGACTACTACACCAACTCCTTCCACATCCCGGTTTACTACCCCATCAGCAGCTTCGACAAGATCAGCCTGGAGGGGCCGTACCACAAGTTCTGCAATGCCGGGCACATCAGCTACGTGGAGCTGGCTTCCCCGCCGCTGGCCAACCCGGAGGCCGTGGAGGCCATCCTCCGGCACATGGCCGCCTGCGACATGGGCTACGCGGGCATAAATTATCCGGTGGACTTCTGCATGATGTGCAACTTCACGGGGGTAATCCACGAGAGCACGTGCCCCCGCTGCGGTTCGGCATCCATCAGGCGGGTGCGGCGGATTACCGGCTACCTCTCCACCGTGGACCGCTTTAACGACGGCAAGGTGGCCGAGCTAAACGACCGCCTGCCCCACAGCTTGAGCTAGTTAGAAGGTGTGCGTATGTTCCTGCGCGTGGCCGGGATCGTAAAGGAGAGCGTGGTTGACGGGCCGGGGCTGCGGCTGGTGGTTTTCACGCAGGGCTGTTCCAGGCGCTGCCCCGGCTGCCACAACCCCCACACCTGGGACCCTGAAGGCGGTTCGGAGGTGGCGGTGGAAGAAATCGTTTCCATGGTAAAACAAAACCCCCTTTTAAGGGGGGTCACCCTTTCCGGGGGTGAGCCCTTTGCCCAGGCCGCACCCCTGGCCTGCCTGGCCCGTAAGGTGCGGGAGCTGGGCAAGGACGTCGTCACCTATACCGGCTACACCTGGGAGGAGCTGGTGGAGCTGGCCCGGGGCGACCCGGCAGTGAGGGACCTCCTGGAGCTCTCGCACTACGTGGTGGACGGCCCGTTTATAAGGGAACTGCACGATCCCGCCCTGCCGTTCCGCGGCTCCGCCAACCAGCGCATCATCGATGTGGCCGCCTCCCTGGCCAGGGGGGAAGTGGTCCTGGCCGGCTGGGGATAGGCGAGAAGCGGGCCAGCGCGCCCGCCTTTTTGTTACCTGCAGGTGGCGCAGCTCTTTCCCGCGCAGCCGCTGCAGCCGCTTGAAGCGGTGGAGCCGCCGTTATCCCTGCTCCCGCCCAGGGCGGCAAAGCTGCTCAGCAGGCGCTCGGCCCCTACGGCCCGGCAGGACGGGCACTCCTGGGCCTCGCCGCTTTCCCCCACGGCGCACAGCTTTTCAAAGCGGTGGCCGCAGCGGCGGCAGCGAAATTCGTAAATGGGCATATGCGACACTCCCTTCGCGCCCTTATGGTGGGCTTGTGTGCCTTTAGGCGATTTAAATTATACTACCGCGCGCCTGCGGCGGCAATTGCCCGGCCGTTACAACATATTGTTAGGAGGTATGCCTGTGCGCGTGCGCTTTCTGGGTGCTGCCCAAACGGTTACCGGCTCCTGCTTCCTCCTGGAAGCCGGATACCTGCGCCTGATGGTGGACTGCGGCATGTTCCAGGGCCCGCGGGAGCTGCGCGAGCGCAACTACAGCCCCTTTGCCGTGGACCCCGGCACCGTGGACTACGTCCTGCTCACCCACGCCCACATCGACCACAGCGGATTGCTCCCCAAGCTGGTCAAGCGGGGCTTCCGGGGCAAGATCCTGGCCACGCCGGCCACCGTGGACCTCTGCGCCGTAATGCTCCCCGACAGTGGCCACATCCAGGAGATGGAGGTGGAGAGGCTGAACCGCAAGGCGCAGCGGGCCGGACGCCCCCTGGTGGAGCCCATCTACACCGTGGAGGACGCCCACCGGGCCATGGAGTTTTTCCGGCCCGTGGAGTACGGGGAGACGGTCCGCTTAACACCGGAAATTTCCGTGCGCTTCCTAGATGCCGGCCACATCCTGGGCTCGGCCATGGTGGAGGTCGAGGTACGCGAGGGCGGGCAAGCCGTGAGGCTTGTGTTCAGCGGCGACCTGGGAGGGAAAGGGCGTCCTTTTGTGCGGGACCCCGCGCCGGTAAAAGAGGCCGACTTCCTGTTTATGGAATCTACCTACGGGGACCGATTGCGCCCCCAAGAAGATCGCTTAAAGGCGCTGGAGGAAGTTGTTTTTGAAACCTACCGCAAGGGCGGCAATTTGATCATCCCGGCCTTTGCCGTGGAGCGGACACAGGACTTAATTTACGACTTTCACCTCTTAATTAACAGCGGACGCTTCCCGCCGATGAAAATATACATTGACAGCCCTATGGCTACGGCGGTAACGGAGACTTTTAAAAAGTACACCTGCTACTACGACGAGGAAGCAAGTCAGTTAATCAATCAAGACAAGAACCCCCTAAATATGGAAGTGCTCCACTTTGCCCGCACCCGGGAAGAGTCCATGGCCTTAAACGCCATTAAGGGCGGGGCCATCATCATTGCCGCCAGCGGCATGTGCGAGGCGGGGCGCATCAAGCACCACCTGAAGCACAACCTGTGGCGGCCCGAATGCACGGTGCTCTTTGTGGGCTACCAGGCGCCGGGCACCAAGGGGCGCCGCATTAAGGACGGGGCAAAGTTCGTGCGCATTCACGGGGAGGAAATAGCCGTGAAGGCCGCGGTGCGGAGCATTGAGGGCTACTCCACGCACGCCGACCAGGCGGAGATCCTGGAGTGGCTGGGGAACCTGCAGAAGCCCCCGTTGCGCCTCTTCCTGGTGCACGGCGAGCCGGCGTCCCTGGCCGCCCTGGCCGCCGAAATCCGCCGGCGCTACGGCTTCGAGGTGCACGTCCCCGCCCTGGGGGAAGAGGTGCTCCTCACCCCGGTGCCGCCGGCCGAGGAGGAGGAGATCCGCCGCCTCCACGCCGAGGTGAGCGCGCGCCTGCAGGAGTTGCTGGCCGCCGGGCGGGGGCGCGAGTTTTACGGGGACATCTCCGCGCGCTTAAAGGGGCTTTTTACCCTGCTCGAGGCCGTCCCCGGAGAGGGCAAAAATTCCGACGTTGCCCGGGACGCAAAGCCGCGGCTATAATTTAAGGTGAAGCCGGGCCCCGGCCCTGCCGCGCGGCTTTTTAGGGCGGCGGCCCGGGGCAGGAAAATTACCGGGGGGCATGGTGCGGTTGCCGGCCTTTAGGTGGCAGGAGGAAGGGGAGGTAAAGTACCTGGTCTTTGAACATTTTGGGCGCACGGGCCTGGTAGCCCACGGCTTTACCTCCCGCCACGGGGGCGTGAGTGCGGGGGAATACGCCACCTTGAACCTGGCCTTTCACGTGGGCGACGACCCACAGCGGGTGCTGGCAAACCGCGAAATAGCCTGCCGCGCCCTGGGCATAAACCCGGCGCACCTGGTGGCCGGAGAGCAGGTGCACGGCGCCAACGTGGCGGTGGTGGGCAAGGGGGAGCGCGGGCGGGGCGCCACCTCGCCGGAGGGCGCCCTGCCGGCCACCGACGCCTTGGTTACCGCGGAGCCCCTGGTGCCCCTCTCTGCCTACTTTGCCGACTGCGTGCCCGTCTTCCTTCTGGACCCGTTGAGGGGAGTGGCGGGGCTGGCCCACGCCGGCTGGAGGGGCACCTGCCTGGGCGTTGCCGCCAGGACGGTGAAAGCGATGTGCCGCCGCTTCGGCAGCCGGCCCGCGGACCTCCTGGCCGCCATCGGCCCGGCAATAGGCCCCTGCTGCTACCAGGTGGGCGAGGACGTGGCCGGGAGAGTACGGGAGTCCCTTTCCTCCTGGCCGGAGTTGCTTGTTCCCGGCGGCCCCGGGAAGTGGCACCTCGACCTCCGGGAGGCCAACCGCAGGCTCCTGCTGGAAGCGGGCCTTGATCCCGCAAACATTGCCGTGGCAGAGCTGTGCACTTGCTGCCGGCAAGACCTCTTCTTTTCCCACCGCGGGAGCCGGGGACGCACGGGGAGGATGGCCGCTTTCATCATGCTGCGCTGACGGCAGCCAGGGGAGGGAGGACAGTGGCCAAGATACTGGTGGTGGACGACGAGGAGCATATTGTGGAGCTGATCCGCTTTAACCTGGAAAGAGAAGGCTACCAGGTCATTGCCGCACGGGACGGGCACGGGGCGCTCGAGCTGGCCCGCTCCCAGCTGCCGGATCTCATTGTGCTGGACATCATGCTGCCGGGCCAGGACGGACTGGCGGTTTGCCGCGCCCTGCAGCAAGACGAGCACACCCGGCAGATACCCATCATTATGGTCAGCGCCCGGGGTGAAGAAGTGGACAGGGTCTTGGGGCTGGAAATGGGGGCCGATGACTACCTCACCAAGCCCTTTAGCCCCCGCGAGCTAGTGGCCCGCGTCAAGGCCCGCCTGCGCCGGGCCTCCGGCGGAAAGAAGGAGCGGTCTGCGGGAAAGCTGGTGCGGGGGCGGCTGGTTATCGACCAGGAGCGCTTCATGGTTACCGTGGACGGCATCAGGCAGGACCTCACGCCCAAAGAGTTCGAGCTCCTGCGCCTTTTGGCCAGCGAACCCGGAAAGGTTTTTACCCGCGAGTACCTGCTGGAGCAGATCTGGGGGTACGATTACACGGGTGATTCGCGCACCGTGGACGTGCACATACGCCACATACGCCAGAAATTCGAGCAGTTGCCCGGATCGCCCCAGTTCATTGAAACCGTGCGCGGCGTGGGCTACCGCTTCCGGGAGGTGCCTTGAAGGTGAGCCCTGGGTTCTTTAAAGGCATATCCTGGCGGCCGGTAGCCAGCTATTTTTTCCTCGTCCTGATCTTCTCCGCCCTCCTGCAGCTGTACGCCTACAAGAAGCTGAGCTTTGCCGCCGCGCTGCTCATCGTCCTGCCCCTCTCCACGCTGCTTGCCTGGCTGCTCTACCGGAGGGTCATCGAGCCGCTAAGAGAGATCACCGCGGCGGCGGGGAGCATTGCCCGGGGGGACCTGAGCCGGGAGCTGCACATATACTCCGAGGACGAGATCGGCGAGCTGGCCCGCAGCATCAACGAAATGGCCGGCCAGCTGCGCCGCACCATAGAGCTCGTTTCCGGGGAAAGGAACCGCATGCGGGCCATCCTGGACAGCATGGCCGACGGCGTCATCGCCCTGGACAGCGAGGGGCGGGTCCTGCTGGTCAACCCGGTCATAGAAGAGGTGTTCGGCATCAGGGGGGAGGCCTGCCAGGGGAAGGGCCTCCTGGAGGTGGTGCGCAATTACGACGTGGAGCGCGTCCTGCAGCGGGCCTTGAAGACGCAGGAGCCCGTGGTGCAGGAGGTGAAGGTCGTCGGCGCCGGCCCGGAGGCGCGCGTCTTCCGCATCCACGCCACGCCCTTAAAGGAAGCGGGCCGGGAAAGCGGGGGGGTGGTGGCGGTGATGCGCGACATCACCGAGCGCAAGAAGCTCGAGCAGATGCGCACGGAGTTTGTGGCCAACGTGTCCCACGAGCTGCGCACGCCGCTCACCTCCTTAAAAGGTTTTTTAGAAACGCTGCTGGAAGGGGCTGCCGACGACCCTGATACCTGCCGCCGCTTTTTAAAGATCATGCAGGAGGAAACCGAGCGCCTTACCCGCCTCATTGACGACCTCCTCCACCTCTCCAAAATTGAGGAGCGGCGCGTGGTGCACCGCTGGCAGCCGGTGGATATTCACGCCGTGATCCACCGCGTGGTTTCCCTCTTCCACCCGCAGGCCGCGGAAAAGGGGGTCGCCCTCGAGGCCGTGGTACCTGCAGACCTCCCCGGCGTCTACGGCGACCCCGACCTGCTGGCCCAGGTGCTCATCAACCTGGTGGACAACGCCGTGAAGTACACGCCCGCCGGGGGCAGGGTCACCGTGCGGGCGAGGGAGGAAAAGGGCGGGCTGCGGGTGGAGGTGGAGGACACCGGGATCGGCATTCCCCCGGAGAGCCTGCCGCGGGTGTTCGAGCGCTTTTACCGTGTGGACAAGGCGCGCTCCCGGGAGCTGGGGGGAGTGGGCATCGGCCTGGCCATTGTCAAGCACATCGTGCGCGCCCACGGCGGAAAAATAGGCGTGGAGAGCACGCCCGGCAGGGGCAGCCTGTTTTACTTCACCCTGCCCGCAGACGAGGGGACGTCAGAGTGACCTACCGGCTTTTGGTAAGAAGAGGGTGGTGCGGAAGAGGTGGCCGTTAAAATTGACGTCTCAGGGCTAAACCTTTTTTACCGCGACTTTCAGGCCTTGAAAAACATAAACTTAAAAATAATGGCCAACCAGATAACGGCGCTCATCGGGCCTTCCGGCTGCGGCAAGTCCACCTTCCTGCGCACCTTGAACCGCATGAACGACCTCATCGAGGGGGTACGCGTGGAGGGAAAGGTGCTGCTGGACGGGCAGGACATCTACGCCCCCGACGTCGACGTGGTTGGTTTGCGCAAGAGGGTGGGCATGGTCTTCCAGCGCCCCAACCCCTTTCCCATGTCCGTTTACGACAACGTGGCCTACGGGCCGCGCATCCACGGTATAAAGAACCGGCGCCGGCTGGACGAAATTGTGGAAAAAAGCCTGCGGGATGCCGCCCTCTGGGACGAGGTGCGCGACCGCCTTTTCAAGTCGGCGCTAGGGCTCTCCGGAGGGCAGCAGCAGCGCCTGTGCATTGCCCGCCTGCTGGCGGTGGAGCCGGAAGTGCTCCTCATGGACGAACCGAGTTCGGCCCTGGACCCCATCTCCACCTTAAAGATCGAGGAGCTGATAAGGGAGCTGAAAAAGAAGTACACCATTGTAATCGTCACCCACAACATGCAGCAGGCGGCGCGGGTTTCCGACATCACGGCCTTTTTTTTAAACGGCGAAGTGGTGGAGTGGGGGAGCACGGAGGAAATCTTCACCCGGCCCAAGGACCGCCGCACGGAGGACTACATCACGGGGCGCTTTGGGTAATTTGGAGGGATAAACGGATGAGTCCCCGTTACGCCTTTGAAAAGTCCCTGGCGGAGCTGCAACAGGACATCCTGCGCATGGCCAGCCTGGTGGAGCAGGCCATCTACGAGGCCGTGGAGTCCCTTATGAAGCAGGACGTCACGGGGGCGGCGCAGGTGATCATGGGCGACGAGATGATCGACAACCTCTACCTGGAGATCGAGGACAAGTGCGTCAAGCTGATTGCCACGCAGCAGCCTATGGCCCGGGACCTCAGGGTGGCCATTACCGGGATTAAAATTTGCCTCAGCCTGGAGCGCATGGCCGACCACGCGGTGGACATCGCCCGCGCCACCATGTGCTTGAGCGGCCAGCCCTTTACGGTGAAGTGCCTGGAGTATATACCCCAGATGGGACGCCTAGCCCGGCAGATGGTCAAGGAGGGCCTGGACGCCTACGTGAACAGCGACGTGCAAAAGGCGCGGGAGATGTGCGCCCTGGACGACGAAGTGGACTACCTTTTCGCCAGGATGTTTAGGGAACTGGTCGGCAACATGGAGGAGGACCCCAGGACCGTGGTACAGGCCGCCTACTTGCTGTACGTGAGCCGCTACCTGGAGCGCATTGCCGACCACGCCACGAACATTGGGGAGGCCGTCATCTACCTGGTCACCGGGGAGCGCCGCGAGCTAAATTAATCGGCGGCGCAGGATTTGAGCGGCGCCCTGTCGAATTAAACAGGCTAACCCGTGGTGTTGGCGGGGGTCGGTCATCCTGCAGAGGAGGGTAGTGAAAAGGTACGCCCGCAGGGTCCTCCTGGCTGCCGCTTTTCTTTTTCTGCTGGCGGGCCTGGGGTTTAAGGTGCGCGCCTGGGCGGTGCCCCGCCTCGTCAAGGCGGACTGGCTGGCCGATGGCAGGGTGCCTGTAACCGTGCCGGTTAACGCGTGGCTGTTGAAAGAGGAGCAGCTTCTCCCGTCGCCCGAAAGGGGGCAGGTGAGGCTGCTGGTCCGCCACGGGGAGCGGGTGCGGGCCGGCGCGCCGGTGGCGGAAATCCTGCCCGCCGGCGGGGAGGGCACCCGCAAAGCGGTCGTCTATGCCCCCCGGGCGGGGGTCTTCTGTGCCTCCACGGACGGCCTGGAGGAGGTCCTGCGGCGGGAAAACCCCCTGGACTTAAGGGCCGTGGAAAAGCTGGGGTTCAAAAATGCCGCCGTGGAGACGGGTAGCGTGGTGGAAAAAAACCAGCCGGTGGGAAAGCTGGTGGACAACCTGGCCGGCGTGTGGTGCTGGTTTCCCAGGCCCCAGGACGAAAGGGCGGCGGGCAGGCTGGCCGCCGGCCAGTGGGTGGGCCTCCTCTGGGAAGGGGAGGAGCTGCGCGCCAGGGTGGAAAAGGCGGCGCAGGGAGAAGTGCTCCTGTACCTGCCCCACATGCCGGCGGAGCTTGTGCCCGAGCGCCGGGTTAAGCTGGACCTGGTGTGCGGGGAGCTAAAGGGCTTCCTCGTGCCCCCCCGGGCCGTGGTGGAAAGAAACGGCCAACCGGGGATATATGTGATTTTAGACCGCCGGGCCACCTGGGTTCCGGTGCAGGTCCTGGGTACGGCGCGTGAGGGGGCGGTGGTGACCGGCGCGGGCCTTTCCCCGCTGACCCGGTACGTCACCAGCCCGGCCTGGGTGCGGGAGGGGGACAGGCTGGAATGAAGGTGGACGTGCAAGCAAACCTGCGGCTGGTGCTTGAGCGCGTGGCCGCCGCAGCCGCCAGATCCGGGCGCCGGCCCGAGGAGGTTAAGCTGGTGGCCGTGACCAAAAACGTACCCGTGGAGGTGATGCGGGAGGCCCTGGCCGCCGGGGTGAAGGCCTTTGGGGAAAACAGGGCGCAGGAACTGGCCGCCAAGTACCCCCTGTTTCCCCCGGAGGTGGAGTGGCACTTCATCGGCCACCTGCAGACCAACAAGGTGAAGCAGGTTATCGACAGGGCCTGCCTCATCCACTCCCTGGACAGCTGGCGCCTGGCCCTGGAGATAAGCAAGAGGGCAAGAGAAAAGGGAAAGACGGTGCCGGTGCTGGTACAGGTCAACATTTCCGGGGAGAAGAGCAAGTACGGCCTGGCGGCAGGTGAAGTGAAGGATTTCCTTGTGGAGGTGAGCGCCCTTCCCGGCATAGCGGTGCGCGGCCTCATGACCATTGCCCCGCTGGTCGAGGACCCCGAGGAGGCGCGGCCTGTTTTCCGCGAGCTTTCCCGCCTGGCCGCGCGCCTGCGCGCCGAGCTGCCGGCAGTGAACCTCGAATACCTTTCCATGGGCATGAGCAACGACTACACCGTGGCCGTGGAGGAGGGCGCCAACATCATCCGCGTGGGGAGTGCCATTTTCGGGCCGCGGGAAAATTAAGGAGGGGTGAACATGCCCAAGAAGCTGGTGGACAAGGTGCTTGGCTTTATGGGTTTTGAGGAAGAGCCCCAGGAAGAAGAAAAGGACCGCTTCTGGGAAGAGGAGGAAGTCGTGCCGCAGCTCAAGCGGCGGGGGCAAGTGGTGAGCCTGCACGCGCAGCGGCAGGTGAAAGTGATCGTGGCCGAGCCCAGGGTTTTTGACGACGTGCAGAGCATTGCCGAGCACCTCAAAAACCGGCGCCCGGTCATCGTCAACCTGGAGCAGGTGGACAGCGAGCTTGCCAGGAGGGTGGTGGATTTCGTCAGCGGCGCTACATACGCCTTAAACGGCAGCATGCAGAAGGTGGGGAGCGGGATTTTCCTCTTCGTCCCCAGCAACGTGGATATAGCCGGCGACATCAAGGATAAGGACCGCGGCCTTTTTTTAAAGACGGATTAACGATCTTGCGGGAGGGATTGGCCGTTGCCGCTGGAAGGATTAAAGATCGGCTGCATCGGTGGGGGGGCCATGGCCGAGGCCCTGCTGCGGGGGCTGGTGAGCGGGGGCATACCACCCGGCAACCTTTACGCCAGCGATACCCGCAGGGAGCGCCTGGACTACCTGCGCCGGGAGCTGGGCATTAACACCCTGCCCTCCAACAGGGACCTGGCCAAAAGCACAGACGTGGTCATCCTGGCCGTAAAACCCCAGGTCATGGGCGAGGTGCTAAAAGAAATCGGGGAGCTCTTTCACCCTGCACAGACGGTTATTTCCATTGCCGCCGGCATCCCCATTGAATTCATTGAGGAGCACATCCCCGCACCGGTGCCGGTGATCAGGGTGATGCCCAACACACCCTGCCTCTTGCGCGCGGGGGCCAGCGCCCTCTGCGTCGGTAAGCACGCCACGGCGCGGGACCAGGAGCGGGCCATGGCCATTTTCTCCGCCGTGGGGCGGGCGGTAATGGTGCCCGAAGAGCTCATGGACGCCGTCACGGGCCTGAGCGGGAGCGGCCCGGCCTACATGTACGTGATCCTGGAGGCCCTGGCCGATGCCGGCGTACGCGTGGGGTTGCCCCGGGACGTGGCCCTCGTTTTGAGCGCCCAGACCATGCTGGGGGCGGCGCGCATGGTGCTGGAAACCGGTGAGCACCCCGGCAGGCTGAAGAACATGGTCACCACCCCCGGCGGGACGGCCATTGCCGGCATCTACGCTCTGGAAGAGGGGGGGCTCAGAGTCACCCTCATGCGGGCCGTGGAGGAGGCCACCCGGCGCTCAAAGGAGTTATCGGCAAAAGTAAAGGGATAAGGAGAAGGCAATGAGCATCGAACGCGTGGTTAACGTCGCCTTTCAGGTATACGACTGGCTTATCTTTATCCGCATCATCCTCTCATTTGTGCGCCACAACCCCTATAACCCCCTGATCCGTTTCATCTACGAGACGACGGAGCCGGTGCTGGGCTTTTTCCGCCGCTTCATCCCCCCGGTGGGGATGCTGGACTTTTCGCCCCTGGTGGCCTTTTTCGCCCTGGAAATACTGCGCCAGCTGATCTTAAGCCTGCTCAGGGCGGTGGGTATATGATCCCGGACAGGGAAGCCTTCCTTTCCCGCGCCAGGACGGACGAAGAGCGGGAGGCGCTGGCGCGCGCCTACGACCTGCTGCTGGAGGTTGTCCGGTCACGCAGGCCCCGCGTCGGCGATTTTTACGACCCCTTCCTGGCGGGCCGCGTCCTGGCCGCCCTGGAAAAGGTGCCGGGGGTAGCCGCGCGGCCCGACGGCGGCCACGCCGAGGCGGAGAGGGTGAGGGTTCTCGTTTTCCCCGCCGGCGTGGAGCCCCGCGCGGAGGACTGGCAGCTGGGCTTTCTGGCCGTGGAGGGCCGGTGGGAGGGCTTGACCCACCGGGACTTCCTGGGGGCGCTTTTGGGCCTAGGGCTGCGGCGGGAAAAGGTGGGCGACATCTACCTGCACGAGGGCCGGGCGCAAATCGTGCTCAGCGCAGAACTTCTGCCGGCGGTCGCCTCCCAGCTTTCGCGGGTGGGGCGCTTCCCGGTGAAGGTTACCCCCATTTCCCGGGAGGAGCTTTGTCCCCCGCCCCCGCAAATTAAAGAGGTGCGGGCCGCCGTGGCCTCCTTGAGGCTGGACGCGGTGGCCGCGGCGGGGTTCGGGGTTTCGCGCAGCCGCATGGCCAGGGAGATTACCGCCGGGCGGGTGGCTGTCAACTGGCGGCTCTGTCAGGACGCCTCGCGCCACGTCAAAGAAGGGGACGTCATCTCCGCCCGGGGCCGCGGGCGAGTAAAAGTGTTTGCCGTGGGGGGTACCACCAGGAGCGGGCGCACCTCCGTCATCCTGCACCGCTACGTTTAAAGTAAAGAGGGGTGACCGGCTTGCTCTCTGTGGAGGAAAGGGAGGGCGCGGTGGTCTTTAAGGTGCGGGTGCAGCCGCGGGCCTCGAGGAACGAGCTAGCCGGGACTTACGGGGACGCTTTGCGCCTGCGCATTGCTGCGCCGCCGGTGGAGGGGCAGGCCAACGAGGCCTGCTGCGCGTTCCTGGCGCGCCTTCTGGGCGTGCCCAGGGGAAAGGTGGCCGTCGTCGGCGGCCACACCTCCCGCACCAAGCTGGTGCGGGTGGAGGGGGTTACCGCGCAACAGGTCCTCTCTTTGCTGGGGCGCGCATAGTGTGGTATAATGAATAGCGTTGTGGAAAGCGAGAGAGCCTGTGAACGGGAGGAGTAGCCGGCTGCCCCTGTCGCAGAGAGCCCGGGGGGCTGGGATCCGGGTACAGGAGGCCGGCCAAGATCGCCCGGGAGGCCCCTGCCGAACGGTGTCTTGCGGGCACCCAGTAGGCCAGGGCGGCAGCCGCCGTTACCGGCCAAGAGGGGACAGGTGTTGCCGCACCTGTCTATAAGGGTGGTACCGCGGGAAGGAATCCCGTCCCTTAACGGGCGGGTTTTTTTATTTCGAGTTTGCCGAGGTGGAGAGGAGATGGACTACAGCCAGACCTTAAATCTTCCCCGCACCGCATTCCCCATGCGGGCCAACCTCCCCCAGCGGGAGCCGGAAATCTTAAAGTTCTGGGAGGAAATAGACATTTACCGGCTGGTGCAGCGGAAAAACGCCGGGCGCCCCAAGTTCATTTTGCACGACGGCCCGCCATACGCCAACGGGCACATCCACCTGGGCACCGCCTTAAACAAAATCCTCAAGGACATCATCGTCAAGTACCACTCCATGGCCGGCTTTGACGCCCCCTTTGTGCCCGGCTGGGACACCCACGGGCTACCAATCGAGCAGCAGGCCATCAAGGAGCTGGGCTTAAACCGCCACGCCGTTAACGCCTTGGAGTTCCGCCGCCGCTGCAAGGAGTACGCCCTGAAGTTCGTAGACATCCAGCGGGAGGAATTCAAGCGCCTGGGGGTGAGGGGAGACTGGGAAAACCCTTATCTAACCCTCATGCCCGCCTTTGAGGCCGTGCAGATCGGCGTCTTCGGAGAGATGGCCCGCCGAGGCTACATCTACAAGGGCCTCAAGCCCGTCTACTGGTGCCCCACCTGCGAGACGGCCCTGGCCGAGGCCGAGGTGGAGTACCACGACAAGAAGTCGCCCTCCATTTACGTCCTCTTCACCGTAAAGGACGGCAGGGGGGTGCTACCCGAGGGCGCCCACGTGGTCATCTGGACCACCACCCCCTGGACGCTCATTGCCAACCTGGCCGTCTGCCTGCACCCGGAGTTCACCTACGTCCTGGCGGGCACCGGCATGGGGGACCTGCTGGTGGCCAGGGAGCTGTGGCCCTCCTTTGCCCAGGCCGTGGGGCTGGCGGAGTGGGCCGTTAAAGGGGAGTTTACCGGGCGCGACCTGGAGGGGGTGTTGCTCTCCCACCCCTTCTTCCCCCGTGACTCGCTGCTCATTTTGGGCGAGCACGTGACCCTGGAGGCGGGCACGGGCTGCGTGCATACCGCGCCGGGCCACGGCCACGAGGACTACCAGGTGGGCCTGCGCTACAACCTTCCCGCCTTTTCCCCGGTGGACGGCAAGGGCCGCTTCACCGCCGAGGCCGGGCCCTTTGCCGGTTTGCGCTACGACGAGGCCAACCCCCGCATCATCGAGGAACTGCGCCGGGGGAACAAGCTGGCCAAGGCCGGCACCATCACCCACCAGTACCCCCACTGCTGGCGCTGCAAGAACCCCGTCATCTTCCGCGCCACGGAGCAGTGGTTTGCCTCCGTGGACGGCTTTAGGCAGCAGGCCCTGGAGGCCATCAGGCAGGTGCGCTGGATCCCGGCCTGGGGCGAGGAGCGCATCTACAACATGGTGGCCACCCGCGAGGACTGGTGCATATCCCGCCAGCGCACCTGGGGCGTGCCCATCCCCATCTTTTACTGCCGTGGCTGCGCAAAGCCCGTGATCACCGGCGAGACCATTGCCCACCTGCAGGAGCTTTTCGCCCGGCACGGCTCCGACGTGTGGTTTGAGCGCGAGGCCAAGGATTTGCTCCCGCCGGGCTTTGCCTGCCCTGCTTGCGGCCACGGGGAGTTTGACAAGGAAAGCGACATCATGGACGTGTGGTTCGACAGCGGGTCCTCGCACCTGGGCGTCCTGGAGCAGCCGCAGCTGTGGCCGGAGCTGCGCTGGCCGGCGGACCTTTACCTCGAGGGCAGCGACCAACACCGGGGCTGGTTCCACAGCTCGCTCCTCACCTCCGTGGCCGTGCGGGGCGTGCCGCCCTACCGCGCCGTACTCACCCACGGCTTCGTGGTCGACGAGCAGGGCCGCAAGATGAGCAAGTCCCTGGGCAACGTGGTGGACCCCCTGGAAGTGTGCCGGCGCCTGGGCGCGGACATCCTGCGCCTCTGGGTGAGCTCCACCGACTACCGGGGGGACATGGCCGTCTCGGAAAACATTTTAAAGCAGCTGGCGGAGGCCTACCGCAAGATACGCAACACCTGCCGCTTCCTCCTGGGTAATTTGTACGACTTCGACCCCGCCTCTGACCAGGTGCCTTATGAAAAGCTGCCGGAGATCGACCGCTGGGCGCTCCTGCGCCTGCACCGGGTCATCGAGCGGGTGCTGGCCGCCTACCGCAACTACGAGTTCCACGTGGTCTACCACACCATCCACCACTTCTGCACGGTGGACATGAGCGCCCTCTACCTGGACATGATCAAGGACCGCCTCTACACCTCCCCGGCGGCATCGCCGGAGAGGCGCGCGGCCCAGACCGTACTCTACCAGGTCCTGCACGCCCTCGTGCGCCTGCTGGCCCCCGTGCTGGCCTTCACCACCGAGGAGATCTGGCGCTATACCCCCAAGGAAAAGGACGCGCCGGTCAGCGTGCAGCTCACGGAAATGCCGCAGGTCAACGAGGCCTATCTGGACCCAGACCTGGAGGCCAGGTGGAAGAGGCTTTTGGCCGTGCGGGGTGTGGTTAACCGCGCGCTAGAGGCGGCGCGCAAAGCGGACCTCATCGGCAACTCCCTTGAGGCGGCGGTGGTGCTGCACGCGCGGGGCGAGCTTTACGACTTTTTGCGGCAGGCCTTTGACCTGCCCACGGTGTTTATCGTCTCGGCGGTAGAGCTGTATGAATGGGCGGGCCAGGAGCCGCCGCCGGGAAGCATGATCCACGAGGAGATGCCCGAGCTGGCGGTGGCAGTGAAGCGGGCGCCCGGGGAAAAATGCGCGCGCTGCTGGATGTACCACCCGGAGGTGGGGAGAGACGAGGCGCATCCCGCGCTTTGCCCCCGCTGCAGCCGCGTGGTGCGCCAAATGGGGCTGTAAAAATGAAAGAGCCCTTCTCATATACGAGAAGGGCTCTTTTTGTAGAGCCGGCAGCGACCTTCGCTCCGGCCACTGCGCATACCTGCATAGCCCGCGGCAACCTTTCGGCTGCCGCAGACCATTACGGCACCCGCAATGACCTTTGCTTGACCAGTTACAGGTACCTGAGGAGCCAGATGCAATCTCTCGACCGCACCTGACCCCGCTATTTTTGCCTGTTGCAAAAATATTTCCGGCACCTGCAATGATCTTAGCTCGACCGGCGTGGCATCCCTTGCGACCCGGCAGCAATCCTTCGGACTGCTGCCAAGCCTGCCGGAACACCAGGCGGTCTTCCCGCCGGCCGATGCCGAGCCCGCAGACCCGGCATCGACCTTTGGCCGACTGCTGCAGAGCCTACCATTTTAGACCCTGCAGCAGTCTTGGCTCGGCCACTGCCGACCCTTGCGTTTATATTATTGACCCCGGCAACGCAGGGATATACGCCAGAGCATTATGGTAATTTATGGCAATATACTGACGGCACCGTGGAAGGGGTACGCCGGGCTGCCGGGCTCCAAAATAAAATTTTGGCTCCGAAAGGCTTGATCTTTTAAGGGTGATGCATACAATGATGTACACATTGACTTCCTCACCCAGGGTTAAAACCTGGGGATTCCTTCAGGCGGCTCGCGCCGCCATCCGGCTACCGCTCGCCGCATACAGCGTACCGGCGGCAGATTCGAAGCGGCTCACCCACCGGTGGCGGTCCCACCGGAGGGCGAGCGGCTTCAGGGGCGTGGCCTCCGCCCCGTGCCCCTTCGAGGAGCCCCAAAGCAGTATGTTGAGCGCCGCGTTGGCGTCGGCGTGCCAGAAGCAGCCGCAGCTTTCGCACACCACCTTATACCTGGCGGGACGCTTGACGGGGGAACCGCAGACGGCACACCCGGAAGAGGTGCCGCGCGGCTCCACGGGCACTACCCGTATCCCGGCCCGCGTACAGGCGGCCTCGATGAGGTTTCTCAGCTGTCTCACGGCCCAGAAGTTGTGCACCAGGAGGTTCTTCGGCCCGAAGTCCATGTCCTCCCGGATGCCCGTCAGATCTTCGATGAACAGGGTGGTCACGCGGTGCTGGGACAACGTGCGTGCGATTTCTGCGGCAAGGGCGACGAAGGCGTGTTTGAGCCTGCGGGCGCGAACCTGGTAGAGCTTCCTCAACTGCCGGGAGGTTTTACGCCCGACCCGGGCAAGCCTGGACTGCTCTTCTGCTATCTGCTTCGTCCAGTACAGGAAGTCCTTCCAGACTTCGCGGCCAGAGGAGAGGATTTGGCGGTCCAGGCCTTCGACGGCCAGAGCAGCCAGCACCCTGGCGCCGAGGTCCAAAGCGGCGTATTTCTCGGGCCGGATTTTTCTCACCGCCTCCGGCACTTCCACCACCTGGTGGGCGTACCAGCGCTTCTTCACCCGGTCGTACCTGAGTTCCAGGGTTTTGGGGGTACCGTGGAAGCGCAAGACACCCTTTGTGCGCAGGACCAGGCGGCCTCCATGCTTTTCCCGGAGATCCCGCGGTAGTGTGAGGGAGAGGGTGCGGGAGTTCAACGTGTAGGACGTGGGCGCCTTGACGGGGATGACGCAAAACGTGCGCTTTCCCGTCCGGCGGTCTTTCCAGAAGCGGGGTATGCGCGGCGGCCCCTCCAGTTCGCCTTTCCGGTACAGCCGCAGGCAAGCAAAGAAGGAGTCCCACGCCTTCCTCGCTTTCTTGATGACCTCCTGCCCTATGTGAGCGGGCAGGGCACGATACGCCGGGTGCTCCTTGAACTCGGAGCACAGAGCCGCATATGAAGGCACGGGTTCTCCTTTAAAGAAGGCCTGCCTGCACCTGTACTGGACGGCATTCCAGAGGGCAGCGCAGCGGTCTCCGATGGTTTCGAGCACTTGCCTTTGTTGCTTACCGGGCAAAACCCGGACAACGTTTGTTCGCCTCATGCTTCCATTTTAGCACACCCGCCTACCGTAGTCGATCCCAGGCTTAAAAGCCGGGGCCTTCAGCGGCGGACTTTCTGGTAAAAAAGGAGACCGGGAAACTGTCGCAAAACCCCGCCCACCAGGCAATTGAAACTGTAGTTGGCCACATTGAGCAAGGTTTCACCGCCGTTTACGACGCCGACCTGACCAAATGTTTTGATACCATTCCTCATCAGGTGGTCATGGACGATCTGGCTGAGCGCATAGCCGACGGGAAAGTCTTAAAGCTCATCAAGGGCTGGCTTACCGCCCCGGTGGTGGAACCGGGTGGTCCCTGGCAAGGGGTGAGGAACCGGGTAGGCACTCCCCAGGGAGGAGTAATTTCACCCCTTCTGGCCAACATTGTACTCAACAGGCTGGACCAGGCCTGGCACCGTCCCGGTGGCCCGCGGGAGAAATACAATGCCCGGCTGGTACGTTACGCCGACGACTTTGTCATTCTGGCCCGGTATATCGGCCAGCCCATCAGGGGTGAAGTGGCACGCATCCTTGCCTCCTTGGGCCTGAGCCTAAACGAGGAAAAGACCAGGATACTTAACCTGGGGACAGGCGACACTCTAAAAATTTTCTTGGCTACAGCATCAGGCTAACACGCAGCGGCAATAGGGTTACCCTGAAGCCCAGTAATAAAGCCTGCGCCCGCCTGCGGGAGCGCATCCGGGAAATCGTCTCCCGGCAGAAGTTGCACCACGCCCAACTTTGACACCAAAGGCCCTTTAAGAGCCCTATTAAAAGCCCGGAACCCAGAAAAATCAAGGGGCTAAGCTCTAAAAATTTAATTTTTGTTGTGCCACGTATTCCAATATATGTTTTGCATCATTGCCGAATGTGTGCTAATATGGTTGTGCTATGTATATCAGAACCAAAACCTTCACCAACAGGGACGGCTCAAAAAGAACATACATTCAAATCGTCAAAGGTGTGCGGGAAAACGGTAAAGTACGCCAGAAAGTGGTCGCCAACCTTGGGCGCTTGGAAGAGCTCCAGAAAAAAGGGGGCATT